>CAZYFH010000004.1:0-2362 GCA_964646815.1 uncultured Vicinamibacteraceae bacterium
TCCTCGAGCGTGCACGGTGCGTACGAGGCATGCACCGAGTCGGCCCCGACGTTTGCATGCAACAGCCCGATCGTGAAGCGCGTCGAATCACGGGAAGGGAAGCCCCCAAGCAATGTCTCCCGAACTTCTCGGGTCGGATAGCTCACTCCGCAAACAACCGGACTGGTTGCAGAGTCCGGATAGACAGGCACACGCTCTGGCTCGCCGCCGAAACGATACACGTTGCCAGGTGTTCGTAACCCAGCATCCCAGCTGTCAAGCGGGTCGTGATTGCCATGGCAAATGAACGTTCGGATACCATGTTCGTGAAGTCGTTCGAGTCCCTTCATAAACTTGATCTGCCCGACGAGACTATGGTCCGCGCCATCAAACACGTCCCCGGCAACCAGTAACGCGTCGACCTCCCGGTTAATGCAAAGTTTGATCAGATTCTCGTAGGCGACGAACGTCGCTTGGCGCAGGATCTCTCCTACGTCCGGATGTGTGTTCCGAATGCCCGTAAAAGGGCTATCCAAATGCAGGTCGGCTGCGTGAACAAAACGAAACATATGCATATGGCAGACCTATACGGAATGGTCGCATTGATGGCGATGGCATGTCCCCGTCGCCTACTTTTCACGACAAGGCGCTTGACACTCTAAACACCGATCCTACCGCTGGCTGTCAGGCGGTTCAATGAGGCGGGGGTGGCAGGATCGCGGATCTTACGCGTGTGGCACTTTGTGCCACGTTTCACGTCACACACACACGTCCCAGACCAACGCCTAAAGCAGATAGGCGAAAGTCCCAAAGCAACCCGCAGCGGAAATCCCGACATTGGACCGTATCGGCATTGTGGGGTGAGGGGGGTACGTGCAGCAGCCCCGCGTTCTGCCTATTTGCTTAGGGAAAAATGGTCGGGATGACTGGATTTGAACTAGCGACCCCCTGACCCCAGTTCTACAGACTGCTGTCCTGATACGTCCGCCGAGCTTTATTCCTTAGATAATTTGATGAATCGTATTCCAGGATGGTCCACCAAACACACTAGCGTCCATCCGTTAAGCTGTCACTTGAGCTGTCAATTCTTAGCGGGCGGTCCAACGGGGACGGCTCGGATGCACCGCGTAGAGGACGCACCACCCCCCGCTCGCAGACTGCGGATGCAATGCGCGTGGCGGTGACCGAGGGTTGGATCCCGCTCCACAAATGGCTGGTCAACGGGGACGCGGGTTGTCACTTTGTCCCATCCGAGTCACAGTTACGGTAGTGGATTTAACGTACCTGAATTATCTCTCGTATGAGAACCGAACCAAACAACTGGCCCCGGTCCTGTCATTCGCGTTGTTCATCGGCCTGCAACTGACTGTTGTACTCGTATGTATTCGGTATTTCTTCCCATCGACCTGGAGCCAACATGTGTCCTCTGGAATCTGGGCAATCATCCTCACATGCCTCATCTGTAATTTCGTTATCTGCTTCGGAGAATATTTCTTCCACCGCTATTTACTCCATCTTGAGACCGTGAGGTTTCTTCGCTTCTTCACCACGAGTCACCTCACACACCACAAGCTCACCTCAATCTGGTTTGATGATGCGACGAAGACAACCCACAGTAAGTATTCCATTCGTAATGCGGCGCAAGACGATCAGGCCACGTTTCCCCCCTGGGCCCTGATACCAACGTTTGCAGCCTTCACTCCCTTCTTTGCACCGATCGCATTCTCATTCCCAGAAATCCCAATTCTCATTAGTGGATACACGGCGATTGCGATCGCCCTCTTTTTGTACGAAACGATACATGTTATGCATCACCAACCATACGAGACCTGGTGGAAACACAGACTGAACAATCGAATAGTCGGAAGACTGTGGCGCAAGGCGTTCGGGTTTCATCAAGGTCATCACACGAACTATCGGTGCAACCTAAACGTGGCGGGATTCTTTGGTATCCCAGTCGCCGATCTCGTGTTCGGCACCTACAAACAGCCGAACATTGTCCTTTTGGATGGCACTCTAGCCATGAAAGAAGTTGCCCGCAGCCTCACGCCTCAACCGCGTTGGTTGGTCGCCTGGCTTGACCAAGTCTCGTTCAAGAGGCGGCGATGGATGTCTAAACGACACTGATGATTGACCAAGTCGAATGAGGCGCCAGCGGTCAGGTCGGTTTGGACGAGCCGCTGATGGCGCTGTAGAGGCAGTAATGCCTCGGGGCAAAGAGTTGGACGCCAAAGGTCACAACAAGACGCGGCGGCTCAATACGTCAGTGGGACAGTGGGCGGTTCAATGGGGACGGGGCTGATTTACGCGGATGCGCAGCGCCCGATTCGCGGGCAAGGCGTTGGGCTTTTGCTTACCCATTACCGCAGAACCCACTGCACCC
>CAZYFH010000004.1:2372-164167 GCA_964646815.1 uncultured Vicinamibacteraceae bacterium
ACGCTAACAATAACGACGATGGTTACGATCAGAATTCCTCTGCGCTGCATCACTCCTCCTGTCGATTTCCGCGTCTTAACGAGTCTATGCTTTTGTCAGTTAGACATATATGGTTGAGGCGGTGGGCAGTGCAACTGGGCCGGAGATTAGTTACGCGGGCACGCGGTATCACACGTCGCATTCTCCATCCCTAAGCGACAGACAAGACGTCGGCCTTCTGCGTACCCATTACCGCAGAACCCACTGCACCCCGGTGACGATAGTTGCGGCATTCACGCCGAGATTCTTGCCCGCCGTACCCGCGTTCGAGATGTGGTGATTACGAATTTCAACGATCCATCCTGGTCCGCGCGGCGGTACCACCCGGAGACCAAGGCCATGGATTAACTGAAAATTGAAGACTCGGTCCAGTTCAGGGATGTCGAGGGCAGTCCAGATCAATCCGGCGATCCCAACGACATAGGGCGTCCATCTGCGGTCGTTCCAAAGGTGGTAGCGCCCGCCAATACCGGCCAAACCACCGCCGATGGCAACACTCGGTTGGTGGTAGAGGAACAGCGTGCCCTCTCCATAGAGTTCCAGATGGTCAGAAACAAACCGCCCGAGCTGAGGATGAAAGGCGACGAACTGCACATCGCTCGTGGTCTTGCCGTAACCCGGTGTCCAAGAGTGCCCCCAACCCCCAGCCAGTCCACGAGTCCAGTTGCCTGAGGCCAAGCGACTCTGTTGGGCGGAGATCGGCGCACTACATGCCATGATGGCAATGACGACCGCGACGAGGCATGCGTAGCGTCTGGTCATCGGCGTGCTCCAACCACGACGACGAACGGCGAGATGGCTAGCCTACCGCGGGGCGGCGGCTGGTTCAACGGGTCATGCCAATTTTTGAGCCGGGGCCAAAAAGTCAGGGCGAAGGGGGCTATCTGGGGTGCGAGACGGGGCCCACACCGTCCGCCACGGATCTCACCGAGTGATGGTATGGAACGCTGCTCAGATGCGACCGCCGACCGGGGGAGAGGGTACGAGGGGTACCGTATCGATACAGGTGACGCCACCCACGAAGCGCCACAGAGGCAGCGTTTATAGGGTTGGATCGCCTATTTTTAGCACCGTTTGTCCAGGATCGGTTCTTGAGCTCGCGCGCCCGTCTTCCACAGAAAGAAGACCAACCCCGTTTTACCGAGGTCGGCGGTTAATACTTCCGCTGTGTCCTGGAGCGAGGGGCGCTCCAACCTAACGGGACCCTTCTGCAGCGGCCCTCTCGTCTGCCCGCGCCCCGGTCAGGATGTTCAGCAGGCCGTAGTTTCCCTCGTGACACGCGTACTCGAAGACGGGAACTTCGGATAAGCGCAGCGGAATAGCCGCCGTGAATGGCTGGCTGAACGTCGCTGGGTCCCGGACGGTGTACTCGTACCGGAGTGTGTCGCCACTCACCCTCGTCAGGCGCTCCGTCAGATGCAGCGTGGCGCCGCTGCCCACCGCGCTCCCCACGGTCGGACTGAAGCTCTCCCGCTTGTCGCTGAAGTTCGTGCTCTCGACGACAAGGGTGTCGCCCTCCCAGTGGCCGCGCGCGTCGCCGTTCCACTGCGGCACACGTTCGGGCAGGTGCGCCCGTCCGTCGAGCGGCACGATGCGCGGGTCGTGAACCATCTCGTTGAGGATGACCACGTGGTCGGGGGTCTGAAACAGCTGGATGTTCTGGTTATACCCTCCGGTAATACCTCCGGGCAACAGCGGTGGCCCGTGTGCGAATCCAAGAATGCACCGCTCGGCCAGACCTCTGTCTTCCGGACCGTCGACGCCGCTCCCGCCCACGCGATAGCGAATGGGACGGATCGCCGACGGATCGGGCTCCCGTGAACCACGCTGCTCCGAGGCGCCGGGCACGAGCGACGGGAGTTTCCCGTCCGGCGGGTCCTCGATAAGCGATGTCCGCGTATTGTCAACAAAGCTCGGTGTGTCGACCCAGAACCGGTTGTAGCCGCCGGTGCTTCCAGGTGGAGGGGGGCGATCGACATTCCGCTCGATCGCGAGTGCCTCGCGCGCGGCCGACTCTTCCGCCGTCAGCACATCTTGGCCAGCGAATTCGTCCGGACGCTCGAGCGGCGTGATGGTCCGGAAATCCCACACGCCTCCCAAGTCTGGCGCTCCCCACGGCGTTCGGGGAGCAATCTGGGCCGCGACAGGAATGCCTGACAGCGACACGACCGCGGTCACTGTAAACGCCGCAGCAAGATATCGACCGCTCATCTGGTCCTCCTCCTCGGCCCTTCTGGCGCTAATCCGAGTAACCCCCATGATGGACGTGGACGTAACCGCGTGCAAGGACAGCTTGGACGACCGCAGTTGGACCATGAGGAGGCAACAAGTGGTTGGCCCTGGTTGTTTGGTAGCCGGGGGGGCCGTGACGGAGGTTCGTGACACCTCAGGCGATGGGTTCTGACCAGGCCTAAACGGTGCCATGCGCTATGCCACGCGATTACCCCTGCCACGCGGCCTCCCACACGGAAATTGACGGTTTCCGGTGGGTCCTGACGGGCCAGGACGGACGCCCTAACACGCAGTTTCTCGAATGATTCGTGAAAGAATGGCGCGCCCTGCAGGATTCGAACCTGCGGCCTCCTGGTTCGTAGCCAGACGCTCTATCCAGCTGAGCTAAGGGCGCGTGCTCGGTAAGACGTCGAACGGCGATTATATCGCACGACCGCGAGGGCGCCCTGCGCTGCGCGTGCGCGTTTACCGTGCGCGTCCGCGCGTGAGGCCGTGACCCACCGGCCACGTATCGCCCATCGAAATCGGTAGGCGACCGCCGATGGCAATCTCTCCGGCGAGCGCCTTAACCGCCGATTCCTCGGCCAGGTCGCGATAGTCGTACGTGAGAAGCATGGCGGGCAGCTCGCGAAGAAACGTGGCCGCGTAGGGGTTGCCGAAGAATGTCGTCACGAACGGCTGCTCCGAGCGAGCGGCGTCGCGCGCAAGCGCCTGAAGGAGATCCGTCAATGCGTCCGCCAGATCCATCCGGCCGCTGAACGCCGCGGTGCGTACGAAGACGCCGGCGACGATTGCGTCGTAGCGACCGGCGGTCTCGCGCACGAGCTCGATCTCGGACCGCGACGAGCGGTCGGAGAGCTCGACCGCGGTGACGTTAGGCCACCGCGCCTCGAGCTCTGGAATGACCCGCCGACTCGGGGCGCCAAGGCCCCACCCGGAGGGGTAGTCGAGCACCGACAGATACAGGATCGACCCAGACCGGGGCATCCGAAGCGGCACTTGCTCGTGGGAATCCTTGATGAGCGTGATCGATTGCTCGCTCACCTCGCGCGCGACCGCCCGGTGCGCGCGGCCGCCGACGACGAGTGGGAGGGTGTCGAGGCTGACCCGGCTCGACCGATGGAGGCCGAGCCGCGCCTTCGCGGTGAGGATGCGCCGCACCGAGACGTCGAGCTGCCCCTTGCTGACCGTGCCGTCCGCGACTGCCGCCCTGACCCCGTCGAACGCCGCCTGGTCATCCGGCGAGTGCAGCACGATATCGTGTCCCGCCGCCACGGCACGCGCCGCGGCCTCGCCGGCCGGCATCAGCTCGCTCACGGCGCGCATCCGCATCGAATCGGTGAAGACGAGGCCGTCGAATCCGAGTTCCTCGCGTAGGAGCGACGTCACGATGCGACGGCTGAACGTCGTCGGCCGCCCGGTGGTCGGCTCGAGCGCCGGCAGCTCGATGTGCGCGGTCATGACGGCGTCCGTGCCGGCGTCGATGCTCGCCCGAAACGGCGCGAGCTCGATCTGATCGAGCCGCGCCCTAGCGTGCCTGATGATTGGCATACCAAGATGGGAGTCGAGATCGGTGTCGCCGTGTCCCGGAAAATGCTTCACCGAGGCGAGCATCCCGCCCGCCTTGAGACCCTCGACATAGGCCGCGGCGAGCGTGCTCACACGCGCGGGATCCTCGCCGAACGACCGGGTATTGATGACGGGATTGCGCGCGTTGTTGTTGACGTCGACCACCGGCGCGAAGTTGACGTGCACGCCGATCGCTCGGGCCTCGGCCGCGGTGATCCGTCCGGACTCCCGCGCAAGCCGAGGATCCCCAGCCGCCCCGAACGCCATCGCCCGCGGAAACGTCGTGGCCCCGGCGATCCGGAACCCGACTCCGGTTTCAAAATCGGCCGTGACGAGGAGCGGCGTTGGCGCGATGGCCTGGAGGCGGTTGATCAGAGACGCCGCCGCAAGCGGTTGCCCGAGACCGGTACGCGCATAGGTGGGGTTCAACAGCACGTCGGGCGCCGCCTGACGCGCGCCAAACAGATGCACACCACCGACATGCTGTTCGTGGACGAGTCTCACCAACTCGTCGTACGTCTCGCTGTCGCTGCTGGTGTACACCGACCGAAATGATGGCAGGATCAGCTGGCCGACCTTTTCGTCGAGCGTCATGCGCGCGAGGGTGTCCTCCACCCATTGACGAGCCTCCGGGTCGAGCACGTCCTGGGCGGCGAGACTCGCGAGGCAGAGCGTGCCGAGCGACAACGCCGTGACCGTCGCCCGCAGCCGCGGGAGGCTCCGAGACACGAGACGCATCGTAAAGGCTCGGTGGCTGGCGCGCAATCATAGTCTGGTGCCCCGCGGTCGCTATAATCGCTGGCGTGAGTCATGTCGCTCATCGCGCCGCGTCCCCGGCCACGACGCGCTGTGTCGTCCTCACCATCAGTGATACGAGGACGAACGCCACCGATGCCGGCGGGCGCGCAGTCGTCGATCTGCTCGCGGGTGATGGGCACGAGGTGCTCGGCAAGACCATCGTGCCGGACGATCCGGAGCGGGTCCGCCGAGCCCTGGAGACACAACTGGCCGACCCCACCGTCGATGCTGTCATCACGACCGGCGGCACCGGCATCAGCCGGCGCGACGGGACCTACGAGGTCGTGAGCGGACTCCTCGAGAAGCGAATCGATGGCTTCGGCGAGTTGTTCCGGGCATTGAGCTACGAGGAGATCGGCCCCGCCGCGATGCTGAGCCGGGCGTGCGCCGGTCTGGCGCGCAGGACGATCGTGATCAGCGTCCCCGGGTCCGAGCACGCGGTCCGGCTCGCAATGACCAAGCTGGTGCTGCCTGAGCTCGGCCACCTCGTGCGCGAGGCGACGCGGTGACCCGGACCAAGGACACGCGATAGGCGACGATGCGGCCAATTCGGGACACGATCCCACTTGATGAGGCGCTCGCCCTCGTCGTCGAGAGCGCGGTGCCGATCACGAGGACGGCGCTGCTACCGCTCGATGAGGCCATCAGTCGCGTGCTGGCCGCGGAGATCGTGGCCACGCGCGACGTGCCGCCGTTCGACCGAGCGGCGATGGACGGCTACGCGGTCGTGGCTGAGGACACGTTCGGCGCCAGCCGCCAGCACGCGCTGACCTTGCGTTGCGTCGAGACTGTGCACACCGGTGTGATGCCGTCTCGGCGGCTCGAACGAGGTGAGTGCACGGAGATCGCCACTGGGGCGCCGATGCCCGACGGCGCCGATGCCGTCGTGATCGTGGAAGAAACAGACAAAGGGGACGACAGCGCCGTGCAGGTCTTTACCCCCGTCTACCCCCGGCAGCATGTCGGGCATCGGGGCGCCGACATCACGACGGGCCAGACTGTGCTGCAACCGGGCAACGTGCTGACCCCGAGCCGGATCGGCGCGGTCGCCGCGCTCGGCATCGCCGACGTCGAGGTGTACGACCAGCCGAGGGTCGGCATCCTATCGACCGGCAACGAGATCGTCGACCCGGGACAGCCACTGGCGCCTGGACAGATTTACGACGTCAACAGATTCACACTCGGCGCCGTGATCGCCGAGCACGGCTGCACGGCCGTCAGATACCCGACCGTCCCCGACTCGCTCGACGCGCTTGGCGCCGCGGTCGACCGATGCCTTGGCGACGACGTGCTGGTCTTCTCCGGCGGAAGTTCGGTCGGCGAACGCGATCTGACGCTCGACGTGCTCCGGCAAAAGGGCGAGGTGGTGTTCCACGGCATCGCCGTCAAGCCGGGGAAGCCGACCGTCTTCGGACGGATCGGCACGACACCGGTCCTCGGCATGCCCGGCTATCCGACGTCGTGTCTCTCGAACGCGTATATGCTGCTGCTCCCGCTGCTGCGGCGATTGGCGCACCTGCCGTCGCATCACGTGCGGACCGTCACGGTGCCGGCGGCGCAGCGGTTCGTCTCGACGACGGGCCGCCACCAGTTCTACACCGTGCGGGTGGTCGACGGCGCGGCAGTAGGTGCATTCAAGGCGTCGGGCGACATCACGAGCATGTCGATGGCCGACGGTTACATCGAGATTCCGGCGCAGACCGATATCGTCGAGAAGGGCGAGTCGGTGGAGGTGAAGCTCTTCTAGTCTAGACGGGGCCTCGTCCCGAACCGCCGCGGGCGGCTCAGCGGGGACCCCGACCAGTCCTTGGTGCGCCTCAGTGGCGCACCGAGAACGTCGAGGCGCCCGCCGCGCGAGGCGCGAGGATACTGGGTGTATGTGACCGACGAGCAACGCAGCGCGATGGGATGCATCGGCGGTCGAATGCAGCGCTACCTGCACCATGGTCTGGTCGCCCCGCTCCGCGCCCTCGAGGCGCGCCGTGCGCACCCTGGCCGTTTCCGACAGTCCGTAACGAGTACACAATCCTCGTTCGGGCCGCAGAACAGCCTATGACGCCTAGCGCTTGCCGAGCTTCCGCGCCCACTCCAGCTCCAGCTCGTCCGCCGTGTGGAGATCGAAGGCCGCCGCGGTGCGTAGGTAGGCGCCGCGGAATTCGTTGTGACACCGATAGCAGACGGAGAGATCCTTGAGACGGCCGTAGACGAACAGGTCGAGCAACGTCGCCCCGCCAAGCACACCGTAGGCGATGAGGTCCATCCCGTACCAGTAGAACCCCGCGCTGACCAGTGCGCCGGTAATGATCACCGCGAGACCAAGCGCTGGGTCGAAGTCCTTCCGAAGATAGAACTCGCGCCCTTCGCACACCGGACAGCGGTCGACTCCAGTGTCTGCGCGGAGTGCATCGCTCACGGCCAACGCAATCGCGCGATCGCATCGGCCGCACTGAATCGCCATCGGCGCGTCGGCAGCCGAGACCGGTAGTCGGCTCTCGCAGTCGGGGCAGATGATCGTGAGCTGCATCGGCTCACAGCGGGACGCGTTGGGACACCAATAGGTACTTCGCCAGCATCTCGCCGACGATCACGGCGAAGAAATCCACGTAGAGGATGCCGGTGGCGGACTGGGTCGACTGGATCTTAGCCGTCTCCCATGTGAGATACGCGAGCACGACCGGTCCGGCGAGCCCGAAGAGGACACGCTGCCAGAGAAACACACCTTCAATCGACAACGCGTAGCGATCGAACCCGACGCCGCCCGGCGATTGCCAGCTCGCTAGCGCGGCCGCCACGACCAGACCCACGACGACGATGCGCAGCAGCGCCGAGCCGAAGTGAAACCTCACGACACGCTTCAGCAACCCCACGTCCATCGACGGCAAGACGAGGTACCAGTGGCCGAGGATCATCGCGGTGCAGGTTCCTCCGAGCAGCGCCGCCGATGAGACGAAGCTGGCGAGGGTGAGCGCCAGCGCCGGCGGTCCCATCTCGGCCGCCGACCAGATCGTCGCCTGCGCAACGAGCGTCGTGGCGCCGCCGGCGACCGCCAGACCGAGCCACAGCGGACGGAGCCGGGCCAGGACCCTCCCGATCGTGGCCCAGTAGACGAGCAGGGCGCCGGTAGCGAGAACCAGCGCGATCAGCGCAATACGGTCCGGCAGCGCGGCATCGGGCAACGCGGGTCTCACCGCAAGCGCGGTCAGCAGGAGAAACGACCCGAGGCCGGCATTGAACCGAAAGAACCCCACGCCTGCTGCACGGGACACGAGCAGGAGCGAGCCGGCGATGCCGACGCCCAGATGCGCCAAGAAGAGAAAGAGGACGGCGGACATCGAGCGGAGGTAGCCGCTAACCCAAGCGCCGGTTCACCTCATCCCAATTGATCGTGTTGAACCAGGCAGCGATGTAGTCCGGTCTCCGGTTCTGATACTTCAGGTAGTAGGCGTGCTCCCAGACGTCGATGCCGAGGATGGGCGTCTTCCCCTCCATCAGGGGGCTGTCCTGATTGGGCGTACTCTCGACGCTCAGCGTGCCCCCCGTGTTGATCACCCACGCCCAGCCACTCCCAAAGCGCGCCGCGCCGGCGCCGGCGATCTGCTCCTTGAGCGCATCGTACGATCCAAACGACGCGTTGATGGCGTTCGCGGCGTTCCCCGTCGGAGCTCCGCCGCCGTTCGGACCCATGAGTTGCCAAAACATCGTGTGGTTGGAATGGCCGCCGCCGTTGTTGCGCACCGCGGTCCGAATCCCCTCGGGCACGCTGCCGAGGTCGCCGATCAACTCGTCCACGCTCTTGCCGGCGAGATCGGGATGCGCCTCGAGCGCGGCGTTGAGCTTCGTCACATAGGTCGCGTGGTGCTTCCCGTGGTGGATGCGCATCGTCTGCTCGTCGACGTGCGGCTCAAGCGCGTTGAAATCGTAGGGCAGCGGGGGAAGCTCATGGGCCATGGAACGTTCTCCTTCGATATCGAATCGCCCCGCTGAGTCGGGGCTGTGGTTCACAGCCTCTCGGCGGCGCGAACTCGCCTCCGCCGGAGGCCGGGACGACGTGCAACCAAGGAGTCTAGTGGATCGCCAACATGCGGTCGAGGGCCACCCGCGTCCAGTGCGTCTGGTGTTCGGGTACGGCGATCCGGTTGTGGACATGACCGTCCACGAGGCCCTCAAGCACCCAGAGCAGGTGGTTGGGCGACACGCGAAACATTGTCGAGCAGAGACAACCGATCGGGTCGAGCGTCATCACCGTCCGTGCGGGTGCGACAGCATCGGCAAGCCGATTGACGAGGTGCACCTCCGTGCCGACCGCCCACACCGAGCCAGCTTGGCTGGTCGTGACCGCGTTGATGATGGCCTCCGTCGATCCGCTGTCATCGGCGGCCTGCACCACGTCCCACGTACATTCGGGGTGCACGATGACGCGCACGTTCGGATGGATTCGCCGCACGTGCGTCACCTGGGGAACGGTGAACCGGGTGTGGACGGAGCAGTGCCCTTTCCAGAGGATAATGCGCGCGCTGCCCAACTCGTCCGACCTCAGACCCCCGTTAGCCAGATCCGGATCCCAGACCACCATCTGCTCAAGCGGCACATCCATGCTGTACGCCGTGTTCCGGCCGAGGTGCTGGTCGGGCAAGAAGAGGATCTGATCGCCACGCTCCCACGCCCACTGCAAGATGGCCTCGGCGTTGCCCGACGTGCAGACCACACCGCCCCGCTCACCGCAGAAGGCCTTGATCGATGCTGCGGAGTTTATGTAGGTCACCGGGACGATGCGCGTCGCTCCCATCCCCCGCAGATCCGTCCAGCATGCCTCAAGCTGGTCGGCCGCCGCCATGTCGGCCATCGAGCAGCCGGCGGCGAGATCCGGAAGGATGACCTGTTGGTGTGACCCGCTCAGCACATCCGCGCTCTCCGCCATGAAATGCACGCCGCAGAACACGATGTAGTCGGCGCCGTCACGCTCCACCGCGTGCCCGGCCAGGCGGAACGAATCACCCGTGTAGTCGGCGAACTTGATCACCTCGTCGCGCTGATAGTGATGACCCAGGATGAGCACGCGAGGGCCAAGCGCCGCCCTGGCCGCCGCGATCCGATCATCCATCTCGGCGTCGGTCAGCCCCAGGTAGCGGTCGGGAAGTGGCTGGCGCCCACCAATCTCGTTCTGCGCGAACCGACTCAGGACATCGACACTCATCGGGCCCTTTGGAGAAGATTCAGTTTGTGAAACATTTCTCAAGCCAAGGACAACAAAAAGCGCGAACTCCCTCTTCCGGAGTCTGCGCGGGATGGTCAAGATCCAAGCTTGTGAAACGTTTCTCAAGTCTGGGGCAAAAAAAATGTTCAGACCCCACGTGGAGACCTGACGTTACGTGTATGGTATCACGCTACTGACCAGCGGGAGTCAGGCGGGCTGTGCCACGACGTTGTAGAAGGTGTCGCGCTCGACCGGCTCCCGTCCAGCGGCGCGGATAAGCCGGGTGAGCTCGTCCGGTGTCATCGCCTCGGGCGTGGGCGCCCCGGCCATGTGGTAGATCCGCTCCTCCTGCACCGTCCCGTCCAGATCGTCGACTCCGAACCACAACGCCGTTTGCGCGACCTCGACGCCAGTCGCGATCCAGAACGCCTTGACGTGCGGGACGTTGTCAAGCATCAGCCGCGAGACGGCGTGGACGCGCAACGTCTCGGCGGCGGTCGGCGCGGGAAGTTTGCGCATCTGGTTGTTATCGGGGTGGAACGCGAGCGGGATGAAGGCCTGAAAGCCGGAGGTCTCGTCCTGCAGCGTGCGCGCGCGCAGCATATGGTCGACCCGCTCGGCGTCGGTCTCGATGTGGCCGTAGAGCATCGTGACGTTGGACCGCATCCCCATACGATGTGCGAGACGGTGGATCGCAAGGTAGCGGTCGGCGTCCGCCTTGTCGTGACAGATCTTCCGACGCACCCGCTCGGAGAACACCTCTGCACCGCCGCCGGGCAGCGAGTCGAGGCCAGCGTCCATCAACTCGCGCAGGATCTGCCCGTCAGTCTTGCCGTAGAGCTCGGCAAAGAACGCGATCTCAACCGCGGTGAAGCACTTCAGGCGGATATCCGGCCTGATCCGCTTGAAGCCGCGGAGCAGGTCGAGGTAGTAGTCCCACGGCAGATCGGGATGCAACCCGTTGACCACATGCACCTCGGTCAGCGCCTGATCGGATCGCTCGCGCAGCTTGTCCCAGGCCTGCTCCAGGCTCATCGTGTAGGCGCCGGTATCGCCGGGTCGTAGCCGAGCGAAGGCGCAGAAAAGACAACTGGCGACACACACGTTGGTGGCCTCCAGCCGGATATTGTGATTGAAGAAGGTTCGATCGCCGTGCCGCCGCTCGCGCGCCCGGTTCGCCAGCCATCCGACAGCCAGCAGGTCGGGACACTCGAACAGGCGAATGCCGTCATCGAGGTCGAGACGGATCTCGGCGTCGAGCTTGGCCGCAATGTCGTGGAGTCCGCCGGCAGTGAGGCGAGCGCGCATTGGTATTTCGCCACATGGGCGGAGCAGACGCCCTGCCCGATCGGTTTGTACCCTATCTCATTCGGTCTTCCGTGTCCCCGCACCGCTGGCAGGCACGAGCTATGGACCGCGGGCTGCTATACTCAGTCCACAGTTCGACGCTTCCCGATGATCCTGGGAAGTGGGTGAAAGTCCCACACGGTCCCGCCACTGTAAGCGGGGAGTGGGGCGGCGCTGGTGCCACGGGCACCCGTCACTGCGCTCCGTCGAGCGTGGGAAGACGCTGCTGCTCCACGGCGAGCCGCAAGTCAGGACACCTAATCGTTGGGCGGCCTCTTCCCCGCTCCGGTCACCACCGGGCGCGGGCGGTCGGCGCGTGGTCACGCCGACGCGAGGTCTCATGTCTGGTCGTACCGCGATCCGCGACCGCCCGATGACTCGGCGACGGTCGCGCGACACGCTCACCACGGAAACCCGCACCCGCCACGGCCGCCGGTCGATGGGCCCGAGGTGTCCCCGCGCGTTGATTCGCTCCCGCGTCGTCACGGGAGGAGGACCGGTTGCTTCGCGCTGATGCCGTGTCGTTCGCCTACGGCCGGTCGCTGGTGCTCAAGGACGTGTCCGTCGAGGCCGGAGGTCGCCAGCGGCTCGGCATCATCGGACCGAACGGCTCCGGGAAGACGACGCTGCTCCATCTGCTCGCGGGACTGCTCGAGCCAACGACCGGCGAGGTGCGCCTCGCGGACGCGCCAATGCAGCACCTGGCGCGGACGAGGGTTGCGAGGCGAATGGCGATGGTGCCGCAGGAGACACAACTCGCGTTCGACTACTCGGTGCTCGAGATCGCGCTCATGGGGCGCCACCCGCACCTTGGCGCATTCGAGCTCGAAGGCCCCGACGACCTGGCCATCGCCCGCGACGCGCTCCGGGCAACCGGCACCGTCCATCTCGAGGCGCGCCAGTTCACGACGCTGAGCGGTGGCGAGAAACAGCGTGTCGTCATTGCGAGCGCGCTGGCACAGCTAATAGCGGTCCCTGATCTGCAGGCCCCGCCCGGCGATGTCGTGCTGCTGCTCGACGAGCCGACCGCGTCGCTCGACCTCGGCTACCAGCTCGAGATCGCGACGATGCTGCAGTCGCTCAGCGAGCGGCGCCGGATCACCCTGGTTGTGTCGACGCATGACCTGAACTTCGCCGTTGCGGTGTGCAGCGAGCTCGTGCTGTTACGGGCCGGTCGCGTCATCGCCAGCGGACCAACGGACCGCGTGCTAACCGCGGCCAACGTGCGCGCGCTGTATGGCGTCGAGGTCGACGTGGCGCGCCACGCGGCCACCGGTCGACTCACGGTTGTGCCCGTCTGGCGCACCGTGGACAATGCGTCTCGAGAGGATAGACGGTGACCGAGGGCCAACCCACCCTGCGGCGGCGGGTGGTGATGGTGCAGCTGCTGTTTGGCGCCGTCGCGTTGGTGGTCTGCCTCGCCGCGCCGCTCATTGGCCCGACACCGGTCCGGCTGAGCGCTGTGTTCGACCGCGCCATACCGTTCGCCGACAACGTCGACGCGCAGATCTTCTTCATCGCGCGTCTCCCACGAGCGCTGGCCGGCGCACTCGTCGGCGCGGCGCTAGCGTCGGCCGGCGTCGTGCTCCAGGCGCTGCTTCGCAACCCGCTGGCAACACCGTTCACTCTGGGTGTGTCGGCAGGGGCATCGCTGGGCGCCATCCTCGTCATCATTCTCGGCATGCCGTTGTCGGTCGTCGGCGTGCCGGCCGTCCCACTCGCCAGCTTCGCCGGCGCGCTCGGTGCGATCAGCATCGTGTACGCGCTTGCGCGTCTCCGCCGGCGCGGGCTCTCGACGGCGGTCTTGCTGCTGGCCGGGGTCACGCTCAACTCGTTGTTCTCGGCCATCATCATGTTCGTGCAGTACCTCGCCGACTACACGCAGAGCTTCCAGGCCATTCGCTACCTCATGGGCAACCTCGACGTCAGCAGCTACAGACCGATCCTGTGGGCGCTGCCGCTGCTGTTCGCCGCCGCTGCGACGTTCGCCTGGCTGCCACGATCCCTCAATCTGCTCACAATGGGGGCGGACGGCGCGGCCGCCCGCGGCGTCGACGTCGTGCGCGCGCAACGTGCGGCGTTCCTGAGCGCGTCGCTTGCCACCGGCGCTGCCGTCTCCCTTGGCGGTCCCATCGGCTTCGTCGGCATCATCGTGCCCCACATGGTGCGGCTCCTGGTTGGATCGGACCACCGGCTCGTGCTGCCGGCGTCGGCCTGCTTCGGCGCCGCCTTTCTGGTGACGTGCGATGTCGCCGCACGGACCCTGATGGCACCGCTCGAGCTACCGGTCGGGGTCATCACGTCGATGCTCGGCGGCCCGTTCTTTCTTTGGTTGCTGGCGAGGAAGAAATGAGCTTCATGACTCGGGGTTCCAGGTTCCAGGTTCCAGGTTCCCGGTTCATCGCTGTGTTCGCGCTTCCGCTTGCGCTCGCCACGGTGCCGGTGCGCGCTCAGCCGGATACCGTTCCGCAGCGCATCATCTCGGTGGTGCCGGCGGTCACCGAAATGCTGTTCGCCATTGGTGCCGCGCCCCGCGTGGTTGGCGTTAGCAGCTTCGCACGGTTTCCGCCGGCGGTGAACACGCTACCTCGCGTCGGCGCGCTGCTCGACCCCGACGTCGAGGGCATGCTCTCGCTCAGACCGGACTTCGTGGTGTTGTACGGCAGCCAGGTCGATGTGGTCGAGCAGATGACGCGGGCAAGCGTGCGGGTGTTCGCGTACCGGCACGGCGGTCTCACCGATATCATCGAGACCATGCGTCGCCTCGGCCGCGAGACCGGTTACGCGGCGGCGGCGAATCGCGCGGCAGCGAGCATCGAGGCGGCCGTGACCGCAGTCCGCGAGAGAGTCGTCGGGCGCCCACGTCCGCGCGTCCTGCTCGTGATGGGACGCGACCCCGATGCGATCCGGAACGTCTACGCCAGCGGCGGGCGCGGGTTCCTCCACGACATGGTTGTGGCGGCGGGCGGGGACAATGTCTTCGCGCACATCGCTCGAGAGGCGGTCCAGCCTTCGTCCGAGGGCATCCTCGCCGCGGCTCCAGACGTTATCCTCGAGATCCGGGCCGAGGGCCTCCTCGCGCCCGCCGAGGCGGCGCACCAGCGCGACGTCTGGCGACCGCTCTCGACCATCCCGGCGGTTCGCGACCGTCGTGTGGTAGTCCTTACAGGGAACGACCTCATCGTTCCCGGGCCGCGGGTTGCCGGGGGGACCGAGCGCCTGGCACGCGCGCTCCATCCTGAGGCGTTTTAGGGGTACACCGCTCGGGGTTCAGAGTGCCACGGGTCGCTCGGTTTTGATTCTGCAATCCGAGCCTCGGACGATGGCGAACCCCGGTCCCTGAACATGGAACCGGGAACCCTGAACCCCTGGCTATTAGCGAACATAGTCCAGGGGAACCTGCCCCGGAATGAGCTTTCGGTCGTAGGCGTCCCGGTAGAGCCGCGCCACGGCCGCACGGCCGCGTTCGCCGTAATCCAGCGTCAACTCGTTCACGTACATCCCGACGAATTGGTCCGTGCGGTCCGGATCGAGGCCACGACCAAACTTGAGCGCGTACTCGATCGCCTTCGGGCGGTTGTCCAACGCGTAGGCGATGCTGGCCCGAAGCAGCCGGGACACCTCGCGTATCATTCCGTCGCCCAGGTCGCGGCGAATGACGTTGCACCCGAGCGGCAATGGCAAGGCATCGGTGCGATCCGACCACCAACGCCCGAGGTCGACGAGATTACGAAGGCCGTCATCGGCGTAGGTGAGCTGGCCCTCGTGAATCAGCAAACCGGCATCGACGCGGCCGTCGCGGACCGCTGCCTGGATGTCGTCGAACGGGACCACTTCGTAGGCCACTCCCGGATGATAGAGCTGCAATATGAGATACGCCGTCGTCAGTGTCCCCGGGATTGCCACCGTGACGCCGTCGAGCGTCGTGGGACCATCGGCCCGCGTCACCACAATCGGACCATAGCGATCGCCCATGCTCGCCCCGTGCGGCAACAGCGCATAGCGGTCGTGGAGGTGGGCGTAGGCATGGAACGAAACGGCGGTCACCTCGTAGGTGCCGTCGAACGCAGCGCGGTTGAGGCTCTCAATGTCGGCGAGCACCTGATCGACTTCGAAGCCATCCGCGGCAACGGCGCCGGAGGCGAATCCGTAGAACATGAATGCGTCGTCAGAGTCGGGACTGTGGGCGACGGTGATGCGCATGGTTCAACCGTCGTCGTCGTCAGGCACGGCGTAGGGGCTGGCAACCCGACGGACAACCATCGTCAGCCCGAATACGGTAATGACCGTGGCTGCCGCCAGGGCGAGATACCCCCCCGGCGCCATCGTCGGGCTCGGTTGCGCTTCGGCCGACCCGCCACGCACGATGGCCTTGGCCTCGGAGCGAGCCCACGCCTGGTCAGCCGCCGACCGCTCCATCAGCTGCTCGGTGAGCAGCACGATGGCCAACGCCGCGAGTCCGACGAGCAGCAGCGGATGCCGCGAGTTCTTTCGCGTCATGACACTGAGCGCGGCCAGAACCACCGCCAGGATGCCGAGGCCGAGCACCCACAGACCGGCGATGTCCGGCACGCCACCCAGCTCCTGCTCCCCCATCAGCATCCACGGCATGAAGGCGCTGGTGGTGAGAGCCGCGCCGGAACCGAGCGGCATGTAGTACGCGCGCATGCTGTGCGCAAGCGCGCGACCCACGCCGTCGCGCAGTGACATAGGCGGCCAGCATAGCACGGGCCCGGAACCGCTCCGGCAGAACCCGAACACTGGACCTGTGATCTCTTGAACCCGGAACCTGGAACCCCGTGGTCGGCGCGACCTCCGTCGACCTACGACGGTTTGGCGTCGACCGGCGAGCGCGCGCGCTTCGCATGGGCACGCTCGGGACCCAGCTGTGCGCGGCCGGGGACCGGCGGCAGCGCCCGCGGATTGAGGCGCTCAAGGTCTTCGAGAATATCCGACGCCCACCCGAAGATGTTTCGGCCGGCGACGATGCGCCGCATGGCGCGCATCCGGCGCTTCCGCTCGTCGGCAGGCATGTCGATCGCGCGCTCGAGCGCGTCTGCGAAGCCCTCGACGTCATACGGGTTGATGATGAGCGCGTCATGCAGCTGCTGCGCCGAACCGGCCATCTCGCTGAGCACTAGAACCCCATCGTCGTCATCACGCGCCGCGACGAACTCCTTCGCGACCAGGTTCATGCCGTCGTGCAGCGAGCTGACGATGCAGAAGCTCGCGAGCCGGTAGAGCGCGACGAGCCGTTTGATTCGATATGCCGACTTGCGATATCGGATCGCGCCACCACCCGACCCGTAACGCGCGTTGATATCGGCGATCCGCTTGTCGATCGCGTCGACCACGTCGACGTAACTCCGGAGCCGCGAGCGCGACGGGACGCCAATCTGCACAACGGTCATCCGTTCGCGCACGTCGGCGCGCCGATCGAGGAGGCGCTCGAGGGCGTCGAGCCGTTCGAGCACGCCTTTGGTGTAGTCGAGCCGATCGACGCCGATCCCGATCAACCGACCATCGAGCCTGAGCTCTTGGCGTAGCCGTTTCATCTCGGCATCAATTGACGCGTCGCGAGTGATCTGCTGGATGCGGTCGTAGTCGACGCCGATCGGCACCGCCTTGATGGCGATGATGCGGTTGCCGATGCGCACCGTGTTCCGGGTGACGTCGAGCCCGAGCTCGGCGCGGGCCGCCGTCACAAAGTTCCGCCGGTCACGGTCGAGCTGAAACGCGATCAGATCGTTGCCAAGTAAGCCGGTAAGCAACTCCCGGCGCCACGGGCAGATGCGAAGCCGGTCGGGGTGCGGCCAAGGAACGTGCCAGAAGAGCGCGGTCTTGACCCCCGGGCACTGCCGGCGCAACTTGGCCGCCACCAGCGCCAGGTGATAGTCCTGGATGAACACCGGTGCCGACGGGTCCTGGAGCTCCTCCTCGATGACCTCGGCGAACCGGGTGTTGACCTCCTGATAATGCGCCCAGTCCGTGGCGCGAAAGATCGGCCGAACGTGCGCCTCGTGGCAGAGCGGCCAGAGCGCCTCGTTGGCGAAACCCTCGTAGTAATGCGACGCCTGGTCGGCGGTCAGCCAGAGGCGACGCAGCGCGTATCGCGGGTTGTCCGGTGGCACCAGCAGGCGGTCGTCCTTATCGACGACCTCCCGGTCGGCATCACCCGCTCCGTGCGCAATCCAGACGCCGCCCCGATCACGCATAAGCGCGTCGAGCGCGATCGCCACGCCACCCGTTGTCGGCGACCACCGGATCGATCGGTCCGCCTCATAGGTATGTTGATACGGCTCGCGATTGGACACGACAACCAGCGGCCGGTGAGGGCGGGCGCCGGTGCCGTCATCGGTCGGATCGGGCGTCGCCATGACGGTTGAGGGACAGTCGCGCCACGTCCTGTCCAGGACGATACGGTCGCCGGCGGTGCGCGAGTGAACGGGACAGTCGACTAGACGTCAAACGATAACCCGCACCCGCATTCGCTCTTCGCGTTCGGGTTGCGGAAGATCAAGGACTGCCCGAGCATGTTCGCGTCGGCGTCCAGGACGGTTCCCCGGAGATATTGGTAGCTCTTCGGGTCGACGAAGATCTTCATGCCAGCACCGGCCTCGAATACTTCATCATCCGGCCTGGGCGTGGTCTCCCAGCGAAAGATGTAGCTGAAACCGGAGCAGCCGCCCGCTTTCACGCCAACGCGCAGCCCGCCGTCCGCGATGCCCTCGTCGGTCATCGCCTCACGAATCCGCTTGACGGCCGCTTCGGTCACTTCGATCATGGTTCGGGGACCGCTTTCACTTTCAGTGTACTTGATCAGCCTCGTGCCCGTCGTGAGGGCATCGTCGCGAGCGGCGACAGCTCGCGAAGGCGGGTCACCAGACTGCTGACCTTCTCGACGACGTAGTCCACCTCGGCCGACGTGGTCGAACGCCCGAGCCCGAATCGGATGGAGGCCCCCGCGAGATCGTCAGGCAGGCCGAGGGCCCGGAGCACGTGCGACGGCTCTGGTTCGGCGGACGTGCATGCCGCACCCGAGGAGATCGCGACCTCATCGAGCCCGACGAGCAGCGATTCCCCCTCAAGCCCGCTGAAGCTCATGTTGAGATTGTGCGGCAGCCGGTCGCGCATCGTGCCGTTGACGCCGATACCCGTCAAACGCTCCTCAAGCCCGGCCAAGAGCCGATCGCGGAGCCGACCGACGCGCGGCCGCCTCGTCATCCATCTCGACCTGGCAGATGGCCGCAGCCCGACCGAACCCGACCACACCAGGCACGTTGAGCGTGCCGGATCGTAACCCGCGCTGATGCCCGCCGCCCTCGATTAGCGGCCGCAACGACAGGCGTGGGCGGCGTCGACGCACGTAGAGTGCGCCCACGCCCTTCGGGCCGTACATCTTGTGCGCGCTCGGCGAGCGCGAGATCGATACCGAGGGCGTCGACGTCGAGTGGAACGGCACCCGCGGCCTGCCCGGCGTCGGTATGGAGCAGGATGTTGCGGTTCCGAGTGAGCACGACCGGCGCCGCCAATGGTTGGATCACGCCGATCTCGTTGTTGGCCGCCATGACGCTGACGAGTACCGTCTGGTCGTTAAACGCGCGCTCGACAGCTGCAACGTCGAGCCGCCCATCGGGTCGAGGCCCCAGGCAGGTGACGTCGACGCCGCCGCGCTCCAACCGCCGGCACGGGTCGAGCACAGCACGGTGCTCGGTGCTCGGTGCTCGGTGCTCATCGTCAGGATGTAGGCTGGGCGGCCCTCGTGAGCGTTGACGATCCCTCTGATCGCGAGGTTGTTCGACTCGGTTGCGCCGCTCGTGAAAATGATCTCTGGCGCGTCAGCCCCAATGAGCGCGGCGACCTGGCGGCGTGCACGGTCGACCGCGTCACGCGCGGACCACCGGAACGAGTGATGTCGGCTTTCGGCGTTGCCGAAGTGCTCGCCGAAGACCGGCGCCATCTCCTCCACGACGCGCGGGTCGCCGGCGTCGTCGCGTGATGGTCCATGTAGATGGGCAGGCGAGGCATTTTGATCTAGATGGGGCTTCGCCCGAAGCTCGCGCGAACGCTGCGCGCATACCCCGAGTACCACGCTCGGCGGCCGCAAGACGCGCCGTGCAGGCCTGCTGTCTTCAGTAACCTCGACTCATTCGCGCAAGATCCGGGGCAGTCAAGACAGCTAGGGTGACCCACTGCCGGCGACCGGCCGGCGTGGGGGTCTAGTGGTCCGCCGTCGACGCGAGTATCGAGACATCGGGTCCGCGCGTGACCGACACGGGGTACCGTTCAAGCGCGTCGTCGCTCACGAGCTCGTTGACGGTGAACGCGGCGAGCGCCTGCACGATGCGATCCTTGAGCCGCCAGAGGGGATCGCGCACGTTGCACGTGTCGTACTGCTCGCAGCTCTCGTCCTCGTCCGAGCACGCGGTCACGAGCACCGGCCCGTCGATGACTTGGATGACGTCAGCGACCGAGATCTGCGTCGCGGCGCGAGCCAGATGGTAGCCACCTCGCGTACCTTGGTGAGACGCGACGATACCCCTCTTGGCGAGGCACTGCAGCACCTTTGCCATCAGCTCGACCGGGATGGCGTAGCGCTCGGCGATCTCGCGGGCACTCGATGCGTCGCCTTCCGGGCGGGACGCAAGGTCCTTGAGGGCGATCAGCGCGTAGTCGGCCTTCTTGGAGAGTCGGAGCATGCGCCTACCTACCGCCGTCGTTGATCAGCACGACCACTGGCCAGTATAGCCGCCGGCTCACTCAGGGTTCAACGTCCCAGAGACAGGGCGGGGCGCCGTCCGTGGGAACACACAGCCCCTTGAAACCGGGAACCTGGAACCATTCGGTTGGTTAGTACTTCGGCAGCGTCGGATCGATTCGATCGATCCAGCGGAGCATCCCGCCCCGCAGGTTCCTGGCATTCTTGAACCCGGCGTCGTGGAGGAGCCTGACCGCCTTCGCGCTGCGGACGCCCGATTTGCAGTGAACGACCATCTCATCGCGTCCTTCCAGCTCCTGGAGACGCGTGGGAAGGTCACCGAGCGGGATCAGCGTCGAGCCGGGGATGCGACAGATCTCGTATTCCGGTGGGTCGCGCACGTCGAGGATAAACACACCGCCCTGCTCGTCGAGCCGTGCCTTGAGCTCTTCGACGGTCACCTCGGTGCCGTCCGCCAGCTCTTCCATCACGGTGGCCGGCACGACGCCGCAAAATTGCTCGTAGTCGATCAGCGCGGTCACCGTCGGGTGATCGCCGCAGACCGGGCAATCAGGGTCACGCCGAACCTTCAGCTCGCGGAACCGTCCCTTGAGGCCGTCGAAGATGACAAAGCGGCCGATGAGCGGCTCGCCGGCGCCGAGGATAAGCTTGATCGCCTCGGTGGCCTGCAGGGTGCCCACCACGCCGGGCAAGATACCCAGCACACCGCCCTCGGCACAGCTCGGCACCAATCCGGGCGGCGGCGGCTCCGGGAACATACACCGGTAGCAGGGACCGTCCGCGGTCGCAAAGACCGACACCTGACCCTCGAAGCGGAAGATGCTGCCGTAGGCGTTCGGTTTGCCGAGGATCACGCAGGCGTCGTTGACGAGGTAGCGCGTCGGAAAGTTGTCGGTGCCGTCGACGATGATGTCGTACCCACCGAGCAGATCGAGCGCGTTCTGGGACGAGAGCTCCGCATCGTGCAGCTCGACCTGAACCTCGGGGTTGATCTCGGCGAGGCTGTCGCGCGCCGACTCAAGCTTGGGCCGCCCCACATCCGTCGTGCCGTGAATGATCTGCCGTTGGAGGTTGCTAAAGTCGACGACATCGAAATCGACGATGCCAATCCGTCCGACACCGGCGGCGGCCAGATACATGGCGACCGGCGAGCCAAGCCCGCCGGCGCCGATGCAGAGCACACTGGCGGCCTTCAGCTTCAGCTGCCCTTCCATGCCGACCTCCGGCATGATCAGATGGCGGCTGTAACGAGCGACCTCCTGATTGGAGAGCGCGTCCGGCGTCGTCACGGTCGTCATCCTCGCCTTCCCCCGGCCACCGATGGAACGATGCTGACCGTGTCGCCCGGCTTCACCGGCGTCTCTTCCTTCTCCAGATAGCGAATGTCGTCGTCGTTGACATAGATGTTGACGAAGTGCCGAAGCTTGCCGTCTTCGGTATAGAGGTGCTTGCGCAGGTCGCCATATTCCGTCGTCATGTTCGCCAGCAGCTCGCCCACCGTGCCGCCCTCGGCTTCGACGACGTCCTGCTTGCCTGCATAGGCGCGCAGTGGCGTCGGAATCAGAATCTTGGTTGCCATGATGTCTCGTTAAACCGGGACGCGCCGGTCCGCGCCGGCCACCCCGTGCCGTGGCTCAATCGCGACAGACTCTTCGTCGAACTTCGACCGATTCTCGCGCAGGCGCCACGAGGTCATCGCGCCCGGTTCGCCGTCGTTTACGGCGACGATGACATACGCGAACGTCGGCCACGCGTGGTCGAGATCGTGCCGGGACGGACGCGCCGGATGGTCAGGGTGCGAGTGATAGAAGCCCAGCAGATGGGCAGCCGTCTCAATCGCCCGCCGCTCAGCGGCCCGGTAGTCCGCCGGGCTTACCAGGAACCGGCGCCGGGGCCTGTCCTTGGTGGTATTCGGCAGCGCCATCGCCTCGATCACTAACCCGTCCCGTCCGATGAGTGCTCCACAGCATTCATACGGGTAGGTCTCCCGGCCATGTTGCCGAATGCCGCCCTCGGCCTCGGCTCGCAGCGTCAACATGGCGTCGTCTCGCCCCTACCCTTCGTCGGTGTCATATCCCTTGGCTCGCCAGTCGAGCGTCCCACCGGTGATGCTCCGCACGTCGCGATACCCGAGCGACTTGAGAAAAAGCACGCCGGAGAGTGAAGCGTTGCCGCGCTGGCACACGCTGAGTATCGGCGTGCCACGGTCGGCGGGCAGCGCGGAGTGGTCGTCCCCGAGTTCCGCGAGCGGCATGTTGACGGCCCCAGGGATGTGGGCCTCTTCGTATTCGTCCCTCGAGCGCACGTCCATCAGGAACAGCTTGCCGTTCTGCAGCTGGGCGTGGGCCGCGTCGACGTCGATAGTGAGGTCGGCATTGCCCCGGACGTTCGCCACCATCTGATCGAGCAACGCGTTGCGCGGCGCCTTCGCCGGTCCCGCGGTGAGGCCCTGTAGATGCTTCACCACCGACGATGCGTACTTGAAGGCGCTGTCCGGGAAGATCACGATGACCAGATTGCCCGGCTCGTCGGGTACGAGCTCGAACGCCCCCCGGAGGGCCATGGCCGAGCTCGGACCGGCGATGATGCTCTCTTCCCGATTCAGACGGAGGCACAGCTCGAATGCGTCCTGGTTCTGGACCTCCACCAGTCCGTCGTACTCGTCGGGCACGAACAGCTGCGTCTGCTGAAGCTGACGGAGGCTGCGCACCCCGGGGATGTCATGCCCCTCGCTCGGGTGCACACCGAGCACCTGCACGGCCTTGCGCTGCTCCTTGAGAAAACGCCCCGTTCCGGTGATGGTGCCACAAGTGCCAAGGCCGGCGACGAAATGCGTGACCTTGCCCTCCGTCTGCCGCCAGATCTCGGGACCGGTCGTCTTGTAGTGTGACGCGGGGTTCGCCTCGTTGGCGTACTGGTTCAGCATGTGGAACCCGGGCCGATCGCTGATTTCCATCGCTTTCGCGATGGCCCCCTCCGGCGCTCCGGGCGCTGGGCAGAGGGTGTCGTCGAGCTCCAGCACGTCGGCGCCGAAGAACCTGAGCATGGTGCGCTTCTCGAGCGGGATCGCGTTCGAGAGCGGGGTCATGAGCGAGTAGCCCTTCGCGTTGGCGATCATCGCCAGGGCCATCCCTGTGTTCCCCGACGTCGGCTCGACCAGTTGCTGATCTGCTTGGACGGTTCGACGCGCCTCGCCATCGGCCACCAGATTAGCCGCCACGCGGTCCTTGACCGCCCCAAATGGGTTGTACCACTCGAGCTTGGCGTAGACCCGCGTGTCACGGAAGGGGGTCACCCGATTAAGGCGTACCAGGGGCGTCGGGTTGTCGGCGCTCGAGAGGAGCCCAAGAATTGAGTCGTACACGCGCAGGGCATGAACGTCCATCCTCTTCGATCCTATATCAGTCGGGGTTCCGCCCCGAACCCGACGCGGCCGCTCCGCGAGGACTCCGAGTGCCCCCACCCTGCGTGCGCGCCCTGGCCGTCTCTCGTTCCGGGCTGGAACACCCCGCTTCGCCTGTCGCGCGCCCAGTGACCTCACCTGACATAGCGGACCGTTCACATCGTCGGCGTGGAGTTGGTGTGGGTGCTCGTAGCGCTCGCGGTCGGGTTGAGGATTGGCGGTGCGACCGGATGGTCAGTTTCGGGATAGTTGGCGCGCGTCGTGTCGATATCGTCTCCAGTCGGGTACTCGGCCGTCACGGTGCCGCGGGCCGCCCGCTCCCATCCTGCCTCGGTCGGCAGGTGCACCGGGCACCCGGTCCCTCGGCCAGTCATTGGCAGAACACCTCGGCGTCGTTCCAGCGGACGAGCATGACCGGATGGGTCGAACGCTGGTTCGGCGACCGGCCGTCGGACCAGACGTAGCCCGCGCACATCCGCCGAAACGCCGGCTCACCGTCGCGGCCACCTAACGTGGCGATGAGCGGAAGCTCGGGCACCTAATGGTTGGTGTCCTGGACGAACACTTCGTATAGCGCGTTGGTGATCTCGTGGGCACGTAGGTGAAACGCATCGAGCTCAACGACGTGAGCCGGATATTCGTCGGCAGCGCCACTGCCCGACCCCATCGTGAAAAGCCCGGGAGGGAGCCGCACCATCCTGGGCAGAGACGCCTGCGTTAACATACGAGGCTCCGTCACCCACGCACGGGTCCGACCGCATTACCAGTAGCAGAGTGGCGCCTTCGACGTCCACGCACTTCGGCGACGGCGTCCAGAACGCTCATGAAGATCGCCCCATTCGGGCTCGAACGCTGGCAGTCAGCTCACGAACATCACGTCGAAATCAACCTGTCGGAGAGCGGCGTTGATCCGTTGCGCGTGAGCGAGCTCCTCGGCGCGCACGACGTCGAGGACGTGCTGAGCCAACCCCTCGGGTATACCCAGACCAACGGCACGGTCGAGCTTCGCACCGCGATCGCGTCACTCTATGCGGACGCATCGTCGGAGGACGTCCTCGTCACCAGCGGCGGGGCCGAGGCGAACTTCCTCTCGTGTTGGTGTCTGGTGGAGCGCGGTGACGACGTCGTGATGATGCATCCGAACTATCTGCAGACCGAGCGGTTGGCAACAGCATTCGGCGCGCGCGTGATCCCGTGGCGGCTGCGAGCCCAAGCGCTGGGTGGTGCGCCGCGCTGGGCTCCCGATCTCGACGAGCTCGCAGCGCTCGTAACGGAGCGGACGAAACTCATAGTGGTGTGCAATCCGAACAATCCAACCGGCGCGCGACTGACTGACACGGAGATGGATGACGTGTGTGCCGTGGCGAGCCAGCACGGCGCCTGGGTGCTATCGGACGAGATCTACCGGGGCGTCGAGCGCGACGGCGGTTCGACAGCCTCGACCTGGGGTCGGTACGAGCGGGTCGTCGTTACATCCGGGCTGTCAAAGGCCTACGGGCTGCCCGGCCTCCGAATCGGCTGGGCAGTCGCGCCCGCGGCGCTTTGTCGAATGCTCTGGAGCTATCGAGACTTCACGACGATCGCCCCGGCGGCGCTCGGTGATCGCCTGGCGCGCGTGGCCCTCGCCCCAAACCGCCGAGCTCGCCTGCTCGCGCGCGCACAGCGCCGCATCGCCGACAACTACCCCATCGTGTCCGACTGGGTCGCCCGCATGGAAGACCAGGTGACGCACGTGCCACCGGAAGCGGGCGCCATCGCCTTCGTGGGCTATGCACGGACCACCGGATCGATGGAGTTGGCGGAGCGGCTGCGTGATACCCAAAGTGTGCTCGTCGCGCCCGGGGCCCACTTCGGGATCGAAGGCTATTTGCGAATCGGGTTCGGCCACGCACCGGACGCGCTGCGAACCGGGCTCGACCGTGTTGGTCGGCTGCTGGCTCGCTCACGAACGACCGCATCGGTTCATGGACGCGACTGACGGCGCGGACCTGGTGCTGCTTGGTCTCGGGAGCGTGGCCAGACACTTCTGGCGGACGCTGAACGATGAACGGCATCGGCTTCCGTGCGCGGCACGTGTCATCGGTGTCGCCACCGCGCACCATGGCTGCGCGCTCGCGCCGGACGGGCTCGATCCCGCGACCGCGAATACGCCGGCTGGGCCCGCATCGCTGACCACGCGTCACGATCGGACGAGCGGACCACCGCCGGCCAGCGCGCTCGATCTCCTCGAGCGCCTCGCCCGCCTTCGAACCGCCGGCCATGACGGCCGGCGGCTGATCGTGATCGAGAACACCCCGCTCGGGCTGGACGGCGGTCAGCCTGGCGTCGACCATGTGCGTGCGGCCATCGACGTCGGTGCCGACGTGATCACGGCCAACAAGGGACCGGCCGCTTTCGCGTATCGGGAGCTTCGGGACCGTGCGTCGGCTGCCGGTGTCGCGTTCCGCTTCGAAGGAGCGGTCCTCGACGGGCTCCCTCTGTTCAGCCTGATACGCGAGACGCTTCCTACAGTTGCTATCCGCGGCGTGCGTGGCGTCCTGAACACCACGACGAACCACGTGCTGTCCGCGATGGCAGTCGGCCGGTCGCTCGACGACGCGGTCCGGGACATGCAGGACGCCGGCATCGCCGAGAAAGACCCCTCGAGCGACATCGACGGGTGGGACGCCGCCGCCAAGGTGGCGGTCGTCGCCAACGTCGTACTCGACGCCGACATGACGCCCCACGACGTGGAGCGCGAGGGGCTACGTGCGGTTGATCCGGCGACCGTTCGCGCCGCACATGCGCGCGGGGGCGCCGTCAAGCTGGTCGCCGCGGCGCATCGTCGCTACGGCCGGGTTCGCGCGACGGTCGGTCCAACGTCACTGCAGGCCGATGATCCGCTCGCGCGCCTTTCCGCAACAGCAAAGGGCCTGGTGCTCGATACAGACCGGCTCGGGCCGATCGTCATCAGCAAGACCTCATCGCATATCGCCCATACCGCGTACGCCCTGCTCGCGGATCTCATCTCGATTCAACGAATACCCCGAACGGACACATGACCGACCGACCGACCGACTCGGCAACTGCCACCCCAGGCGCGCTCGACGGCGTGACCGTGCTCGACCTAACCCGTATCCTCTCTGGTCCCTACTGCACGATGATGCTGGCAGACATGGGCGCCCGGGTGATCAAGATCGAGCAGCCCGGAAAGGGGGACGACACTCGCGCCTGGGGACCGCCGTTTCAGCACGGTGAGAGCGCCTATTTCCTCAGCATCAATCGGAACAAGGAGAGCGTGACGCTCAACCTGAAGCATCCCGAGGGACGGCGGGTGCTCGATGCGCTCATCGACCGCGCCGACGTGCTCGTCGAGAACTTCCGCCCGGGCACCCTGGATCGGATGGGGCTCGGGTACACCGAGCTGTCTGCGAGGCGACCCACGCTCATCTACTGCTCCATCTCGGGCTTCGGTCAGACCGGTCCGCGGCGGCGGGAGCCTGGCTACGACGCGGTGATGCAGGGTGAGGGCGGCCTGATGAGCATTACCGGCGCGGTCGACGGGCCGGCGTATCGGCTCGGGGTGGCGATCGCCGACGTCACCTCTGGCATGTTTGCCGCGTACGGGGTTGCCATGGCACTGCTCGCCCGCCATCGCTCGGGACGGGGCCAACTGATCGATGTCGGGATGCTCGACGCGGTGGCCGCGTTGCTGACCTACCAGGCCGGAATCTACTTCGCCACCGAGACCGCACCAGGACGACTCGGCAACCGGCACCCGACCATCGTGCCGTACGAAACGCTCGAGGCGGCCGACGGCGCACTCGTCGTCGCGGTCGGCAACGACCAGCTCTGGCGTACCTTCTGTGCGGTGCTCGATCTCGGTGAGCTGGTTGACGATTCGCGCTTCGCCACCAACAAGGACCGGGTCACCGCGCACGACGTGCTTCGGCCGTTACTCGTCGAGCGGCTCCGCAC
This sequence comes from uncultured Vicinamibacteraceae bacterium, assembly GCA_964646815.1. Taxonomy (GTDB): domain Bacteria; phylum Acidobacteriota; class Vicinamibacteria; order Vicinamibacterales; family UBA8438; genus CAZYFH01. Next base: position 29,631 of record CAZYFH010000004.1, read on the forward strand.
ACGCCCCGCCGCACACTGGCTCGAGCGGTTGACGGCCGCCGGCGTCCCGTGCGGCGGTGTTCGCGACCTGGAGCAGGTGTTCACCGATCCACAGATCATCGAGCGTGCGATGGTGGTGGCACTCCAGCACCCCATTGCCGGCGCAATCAGCGTGCTCGGGGTCCCGGTGAAGCTGAGCGGCACGCCAGGAACCGTCCGCACGCCGCCACCGACGCTTGGACAGCACACGTCACAAGTGCTAGGTGAGCTCGGGATCACGAGCGAAGACATCGCGCGATTCGAGGCCGAGGGGGCCATCTAGCGACCTGTATCTGGCGATCACCGCTCGATGAACGGCGCCAACGCACGCACGACGAACTCGAGCAGCGTCGCATCGTCGAGCTTACCGATTACGGGATGCTCCGCGACGACCTGCTCGTCGGCCAGCACGTGCCGACCCCACGTGCGGCCCACTCGGCCCATCATCGCCGGTGGCGTCCGCGTGGCGTCGAGCGCCAGCTCGACGTAGTCATCGCCAGAGGTCACCCGGGAGATCCGCACGGCGTCTGGCGGTGTCGACAGACGAAACTCGAACCCCTCGGCCTTGAGCGCCGCGACCACCGTCTTGCACAACGGTGCCGCCACTCCCGACAAGACGGCGGCGGCCTCGTCCTCGGCCGACGCCACCAGCCGCCGGTGCGCAACGGCCGCATCGCGCGCCTCAGCGATGGCGCGTTTTACCCGTCGCCGGATGTCCGCAACATTCATCTCATTCGAGTCGTGTGGAAAGCCTCGGACTGCTAGTGGACTGTAACAGTCATTTCCGGAGTGCGGTCCGAGCCGCGACGCCCGGCTAGCAAGGCGTGACGAGGGGGCATATTCCGTTTCCGTATATGTGACCGAGGAACACCGCTGGCAGGCGGTGCGTCGCGGCCGGAAATCGCTCTACGAAGGGCTATTACAGTCCACTAGCAGTCCGAGCTGACAGTCCCGCTGCATTCGACCGGCGCTGCATCCCGCGATGGCCGGTGATGGACCATGAATCAGCGGGTACCAATACTGAGCTTATTCTCCCTCCTCGTGCCTTGCCATGGCCAGACGCGCCTCGGATCCAGCGGGGTCTCGGTGCGACGCGGGGCTTTCACCGCGGATTGCTAGAACTAGAATACGTCAAGCTGATTGTTGCCCTCGAGGGGACAGTGGACAGCGCGTGCCGATGTTGACGCGAGAAAAACGGGGAGGGTGAAGTGACGGCAATACGCACTCCGGGGATGCTGCCTCCGTTCGCGGTAGTGATGTTTTTGACGCTGGCACCGGTCGCGGCTGCTGGCCAGCAGGCCACCGGCACGCCGCCCGCGACGACCGCATGGGGTCATCCGGATCTGCAGGGTGTGTGGAACAACAATACGAATGTGCCGCTCGAGCGGCCCGAGGCGGTCGAGGGCAGGACCACGCTGACGGATGAAGAGGTGGCTGCCCGACGCCAAACACGATCCGATACGTTGTTCGCGCCTCGTGAAGACAACACTGGCTTCTACAACGAGTTCTGGTTCGAATACGGCCTGGACACGAACCGCTCGTCGCTGATCATCGAGCCGGCGGACGGCAAGCTGCCGGAACTGACGCCAGAGGGAGAGCGGGAGCGAGCAGCGCTCGCCGCGCACCGAGGTGCGACCTCAGACTCGCCCACCACCTATCTCGATCTAGGCGTGTACGACCGGTGCATCACGCGAGGGCTGCCGGGAGCCATGATGCCGGGCTTCTACAATCACAACTACCACATCGTCCAGACGCCAGGATATGTCGTCATCCTCGTCGAGATGATTCACGACGTCCGGATCATCCCACTGGACGGGCGTCCCCACGTCTCACCAGAGGTCCGTCAATGGCTGGGCGATTCACGTGGTCACTGGGAGGGCAATACACTGGTCGTGGAGACGACCAACTTCAACGACAAGGTGACCGAGCGTGGCCTGTTCATCCCCACGGTCTTCAGCACGGGGAACACCCTTCGCCTGATCGAACGCTTCACGCGCGTGAATGAGGACACGATCGACTACCGGTTCACGGTGCAGGACCTGACGACGTTCACGGACGCGTGGACTGCCGCGATCCCACTGAACCGGTTCGACGGCACGCTGTTCGAGTATGCGTGCCACGAAGGGAACTACGCGATGCCCAACATGCTCGGCGGGGCCCGCGTGGCCGAAGCTGCGGGTAATCCAGACTAGTGGCCCGTCTCGGGTGAGTCAATAGCATTCACCGGCGCGCGGTGCCCGGCTGACCAAGCGCGACGAGAGAGCAGACACACTGTATGTGACCGCGCTGACGTATGGTCCACCGCCGTCCATCGCGGGAGCCGCGCCCGGTGACCGCTATTGACTCACCCGACACAGGCCACTAGGACGACTCGCGAGGCGCCGTGCCAGCTTCGTAGATCCGCACCAGCTCAATCAGCTTGTAGCCACGGGTCTGATACGGCGGAACGATGCGCTCGGTGTGCAGGTACTGGATCATCCCCTCGTCCGCGTAATCAGGAGGCCCGAGATCCGCGTCCGCGGCCAGGTCGGCCTCGAGCCGTTCGAGTGTCATCAGCTTCTCCGCCACGGTCCGTCGGATCGGGATGAACCCCCACAGTCGCCAGCGCTTCAACCGGTGGCGCGTGGCGAACCCCAGGTAGATCTCGTTGCTGATGAAGTTGTACTCGACTTCGGATTTGGCCGACGGGGCGTCCTCGACGCGCAGGAGGCTGATGGTCGCCTGACCCGAAAACCAGTCGACGAGCTGCTGCGTGAAGTCGCCCTCGCCTGACCAGCGCTCGCGATCGATCTCCATCGCGCGATGGATCCTATCTTAGCGGCCGGGTGACCGCATGCCGTAGGTGATCGCCATCAGCCCACCGAGGAGTGGCACCTGCCCCACGTCGGTGAAACCAAGTGCGCGCATCCGGTCGGCGACACCGCGCCCACCCGGATACCGCTGGAGGGAGGCCGAGATGTACCGGTAGGTGTCCGGGTCACCGTGCAGGAGAAGACCGAGGACCGATCCAACGACGGCCAGATAAGTCAGGTAGAAGCGCCGGATGACGCCGTTGGCCGGGCGGTCGAAGTCCAGCGACAGTAGGCGCCCGCCGGGGCGGAGGACCCGCCACGCCTCTTCGAGCGCCACATCGAGCACCGGCACGTTTCGGAGCCCGTATCCCGTCGTCACGATATCGAACGTCGCCGCCGTGATCGGAAGGCTCATCATGTCGCCGACAACAAAACCGGGGATCGAACCCGAGCCCAGGGGCTGCCGTTTGCCGCACGCGAGCTCGATCATCTGTGACACAACATCGAGTCCGACGACCGATGCTCCTCGCACCGCCAACGCATAGGCGATGTCGCCGGTGCCGCACGCGAGATCGAGCGCCTTGACCGACGTCCTCCGTGCGCCGGCGGTCTGCTGACAAGCGAGATCCGCGAGCGCGGCCTTCCAATGGCGGTCACGTCCGAACGACAGCAAGCGCGTGATCAGGTCGTACCGGGTCGCGATCGTCGCGAACAACCGGCGGACGTATCGACGCTTAGATTCCGGAGTGTCGAACGCCGTGCGCAAGGAAGACGCCACAGTTAGCGACGCAGTTATACTGACGCCCTGGTGGAAGTCAAGAGACGCCGACAGGATGCTGCACTCCAGCACGGTTGAGAACTATCTCAAAGCCATCTACCAGGTACAGATGGCCGATGAGGACGGAGTGCAGCTGGTCCCGATGGGCCAGCTCGCAAGCGCGCTGCATGTCGTGCCGGGAACAGCGACGACCATGGTGAAGGCGCTCTCCGAGTCCGGGCTCGTGAAGTACGAACCCTACGCCGGGGTCAGGCTCACCGCTGCCGGAGAGAAGCTCGCCGCGTTGGTGCTCCGTCGCCATCGTCTGATGGAGCTGTTCTTGGTGAAGGTGGTCGGGATGAGCTGGGCAGAGGTCCACGACGAGGCCGAGCGTCTGGAGCACGCCGCCTCGGACCAGTTAATCGACCGCATCGACGCCATGCTAGGGCGGCCGTCTGTCGACCCCCACGGTGATCCCATCCCCGACCCTGACGGGGCGGTAGTCACGCCACGCTACCAGACGCTTCTCACCTGCCCACTCGATACCCCGGTCGTATTGACCCGTGTGGCCGACCAGGACACCGAGTTCCTGCGCTTCCTCGAGAACAGCGACCTAAAGCCCGGACAGGCCATCCGTGTCGAGACACGCGACTCGGCGGCGGACCACGTGCTCGTGCGCGGGAAAGACGATCGGACGATCGTGATCGGGATGCGAGCGGCTGCCAAGTTGCTCGTCGCGCCGGCCTAGCTGTCTCGACTGCCGGCAACCTGTGCGAAATCTTGCTGAAAGCAGTAAGGCACACTGCGCCTCGCGACCGCGGAGCTGCAGCCGGGTCCCCGTGTAGCGGTCGCGGGGGCTTGGGGCGAAGCCCCATCTCGTTCTAGAGCGAGTCGAGAAACGCGATCAGGGCTGCATGGTCGTCGGGTGACAACACGTCAAAGCCGTTCCGTGCCGGCGCGGCCTCGCCCCCGTGCCGGCGGACGGCCTCGGCGACGGTCGGCGCGCTGCCGTCGTGCAGTAGCGGCCGGCGATGCCGCAGACCCCAGAGCGCCGGCGTACGCATCTCCTCCGGCTCTCCGTCCGCTTGCCGAATGCCATCTCCGGTGCCGGCGTCGTGGAGGAGCAGGTCGGAGAACAGCGGCACCGGCCGCCGGTCGAAAAGCGGGTTCACGCTCGGCCCGGTGACCAACGACGGGAAGTGGCAAGCCGCGCACCCGATCGCCGCGAACACCTGCTCCCCGACGGTAACCTCCGGCGTGATCGGCCCGCGCGCCGGTGGCGCGAGCAACTTCATGAACGATTCAAAGTTGTCGATGCCGCGACGCCCCGTCCCGAGATCGGAGATGTCTTCGGGGTCAGCGACCGCGTCACACAGCCGCAGCAGCTCTTCCGGGATGTCGAACGTCAGCTCCTCTGGAAAGAGGTCGTTCGTGATCCCCATCTCGTTACGATAGGCGTCGCCGCTGAAGTCGAGCAGCGTCGCAACCTGCCCCTTCCAGCCGAATCGCCCCACGCGCTCGTCGCCAGTTGCGCGGTCGACGACAATCGGCGCTCGCCCACTGATGCCGTCGCGGTCGAGGTCGAGCGGATCGGCGAGCGCCAGCAGGGTCTCGTCTGTGATCGCCTCGACAAGACCCGCGCCGAATAGCGGGATGGGCACCCGTCGCGCGATAACGTTGGCCTCCGGCGGAATGACCGACTGGCAGCCGTGCGTCGGAATCGAGAAGAGCTGAAACAATGACCCGCGGGACGAATCGATGTCCCGGAACGAGCCGTCCGGGTCGCGTATCCCCGCTCGGACCGTGGTCACAGGGGCGATCCCACCGATGGCCGGGACGTTGTGACACCCCGCGCAGCTCGTGTTGTTGTAGGCTGGGCCCAGCCCCTCCTCCGCGTCCTCGACCTCGAGAAAATCCTCGAGGCCGAGCACGAACTCTTCGAACTCGGCCGGTGTGAGGCCGGGGAGTGGCTCGCCGGGAACAACCGACCGCTGCGCCGTCAGGAGCGCAGGGGCCACGAGCGCCACCGTTGTCGCGATGGCGGCTAGCGGCCCGAGCAACCGAGCGCGCGGAGGTAGCGTCATGCGATTACTCCCCGGCGCCGACGACGACGATGGCGCCGCGCATGAAGTTGTGGCCCGCACCGCACAGCCGTGAGCATTCGAACTCGTAGCGCCCGGTCTCGCGGGCTTCGAACGTGACAATGGCCTCGCCCTTCCGCCGCTTCGGCACCGCGATGTCGATCCCGCCACCAACGATCCGGAAGCCATGCATGGTGTCGTCGCTGCGCACACGCAGCTCGACCGTGGTGCCGACGGGCACACGCACTTCGGATGGGGTGAAGCTGAAGCGCTCGGCGAGGATCGACACGACCTCCCGCTCCCGGTCCTGCGCCGTCACTCTTGAGCCGACGCTCGCGCCCATTGCGACGAGGACGAAGGCAACGGCGGCGCAACGTGCCACGGAGAAGGCCGGACGGTGCCGGATGAGCATCGGCATCAGAACCACCACCCCAGGCCGAGATTGAGCGAGTTGGGCGCCACGATGACGTTGCTTTGGTTGCGGAGGACCGTGTAATCGATCTTGACGGCGACGTCGGGATCTGGGAAGTAGGTCACGCCGACGATCCACGCATCGCGATCGAACTCGGGGAGCGGTTGAAAACCCTCCGGCATGCGGTACTGGGTGTCGAAGTTCTCGTACCTTACGAACACCGCCACCTCGCGCGGGGCCGGCCGCGGCATGACGAAGTACGAGCCCTCGAGATAAAACCCGCGCATCTGCTCGGCGGTGTTCGGGCTGACGCCCACGGTACGCAGCACGGCGCGGTTCAACTCACCCATGCCGTCGAGAAAGACATGCGCGTACTGGCCGCGGATGCCAATCTCGCCGTGGCGATAGCGACCGTCGACCTCGGCCAGCGTGACGCTCGAGTCGACCCGCGGAAAGCCGAAGCCCGTGTCACCACTCCAGAAGCTCGCGCCCAGCACGAGACCGGGGGTGCCGACGTACTCGAGCCGCCCCGTGCCGGCGATGTTCCTGGCGTTCGACTCGGCACCCTTCTGCCGGCCGGCGCGCAACCCCTCCTCGGCGCTGAACCCAGAAGCGTCGAGGGTCTCCATGGCGTAGGCGCGGTAGCGCAACCCGCCCCCGACCTCCCCGTGCACGCCAGCGCCCGCACCGAACCAAGTCGTCGGAATGATGACCGTATCGACAGCGGGACGCTCGACACCGTGAAAGACCGGCGGTTCGTGGCGCTCGTTGATGATGCCGATGGGGGCCAGAATCATGCCGGCGCGCGCGTTGAAGGGCCGGCTGATCAGGAAATCGACGTAGGCCTGCTCGAGCTCCAGCTCGCCGTCGGTCTCACTCGAGACGACCGCGTGCTCAAGCTCCAGCTCCGATACGAAACGGATGCGATCGGAGAAGCTGTGGGCAAACAACAGCACGAACCGATGAAAGTCGAGCACAGCGTCGCCGTGCTGCGCCTTGTTGATATGGAAGTCCATGTAGCCAGAGATCGGACCGGTCCGCGGCGGAGCGGCCGGCGCGCCCGCCGATTGAGCCGACCGCACCTCGGTGAGGGCGCGCGACGGGTCACGCGGCGGGCGGAATTCAGATGGGAGCCGCACGGTAGCTGTCCCGCGCGGCAGACATGCCCGATCTAACCGAGCGGAACACGCGTCGCCGATCTGACGACCGGAGGGACGCGACGCCGCAGGTGCCGGCACCGCGCGCGCGGCAAGTCGCCAAGCGTCCCGGATCTGGCGCACCCGGTCCGTCCACCGGGGGCGCTCTGTGTTGGGCGCCGCGATCACGAACCCCGTAGTGGAGCCGGAGGTGACCCCGTCCTGGCCGAACACACTGGCCCCGCTACAGAAAAGAAGGGCCACCATTGTTTTGTTGACTAGAAGTCGCCCTTTCTCGTAAAGCATATTTACATTTTGATTATTCAAAATTACTGGACGGCTGTCAAGCCCGGAACGCGCGCCGTACGCCAGCGGTCCCCGCGGTGGGCAGGTGGCTAGCAGACCGTGGTGACGGTCCAGCGTCACACCCGAGACCCTGCTGGATCCGAACGCATCAGGCCGCCATGGCAAGGCACAAGGGGGGAGAATACGCCCAGTATTGGAACCCGCTGATTCATAGTCCATCGCTGGCCAGCGCGGAATGCAGCGGGATTCCCAGCTCGGGCTGGCTAGGGGTCAGCCGTTGCCGGGAGGGGTCGGGTCGGCTCGCCGCGTCCCGAGTCCCCCGTGGCGGGTCCGTATGTGGCGAAGGACGTCGGCGTTTCCCAGACCGTGACGCGGACGACGGGGAACCCTGCGGCCTGCGAATGCTCGAAGATCAGCTGGGCAATGTGCTCCACGGTCGGATTGTGGTCGCTGACGAACACCGGTTCGCCGAGCGCACGGAGCGGTTCCAGCAACGGGTCGTCGCGCCGCAGGATCATCCGGTGGTCGAGCTCCCGGTCGATCCATCCCTTGATGACGCGCTTGATCTCTCCGAAATCACAGACCATCTGCCGATCGTCCAGCGCCTCCGCCCGCACCTCAACCTCCGCGACCGCGTTGTGTCCGTGCGGGTGCTTGCAGATCCCGTCGTAATCGAGCAGCCGATGACCATAACAGAAGTCGATGCGCTTGGTTACGGAATACATCTGACGATGGTTCCGGCTCTGGGCTTAGCCTCAAAGCTCACTTGCGTGGCACTCGTAGCGCAGGCCTTCAGGCCTGCGAGGCTGAAGCCTCGCCGTACAGAGGCAACAGAAGTGAGCCCTGAGCTCAGCTTACATTACGATCTTCCGATGGTAGTCGACGCTTCGAAAACCGGTCAAGATGCGGCGGCCACCGCGGTTCTCTGCTCGGGTGGACTCGACAGCGCGGTCCTAGTCGCAAGCGAGCGGACGCGCGTCGACGCGGCAGGACATGTTCAGCCTATCTACGTCAGCAGCGGTATGGCGTGGGAGGCGTGCGAGCGCGAAACGTTGGCCCTGTTGCTGTCGTCTCCGGCGTTCGCTGGCGTCAGGCCCCTCGCCTACCTCGAGTGCCCGGTCGCCGATGCGTATCCGGCCACGCACTGGGCGCTGCGCGGCGACGCGCCCGCATACGACACACCTGATGAGGACGTCTACCTGGTCGGACGTAACGTCCTGCTGCTGGCAAAGGTCTCGGCCTATTGCGCGATCAACGGCGTTACGCGCATCGCGCTGGGCCCGCTGGCGGGCAATCCGTTTCCGGATGCGAGCTCGGAGTTTTTCGACGCCATGGAACACGCCCTGTCGCTAGGGCTCGCTCGCGAGATCCGGATCGTGGCGCCGTTCGGCACGCTCGGGAAGGCCGATGTCGTGACGCTGGGTCGCACGTTAGGCGTGCCGTTCGAGCTCACGATATCCTGCATGAACCCGGTGCCGCACCAACGCCAAGGGGCGGCGCACTGCGGGCGTTGCAGCAAGTGCCGCGAGCGCCTGCAGGCGTTCGACGCCGCAGGGTTAGCGGATCCAGCGCTCTACGCGTTCAGGCCGCAGGATGCGCGAACCGGCGCCTGAGCACACACACCCCCGCACAGCACCAGAAGGCATATCGGCGTTCGCTCCGCGTTTCTCGATCACCACCCGCACCTCCGGGCGGTCCCACCCCTCCACCTCGATCGGGCCTTCAAAAGTCGAGAACTCGACGTCTGGGGCGCCACTCACGGAGAACACTCGCTCGTCCCCGTCGGTCGCGCCTCGAATTCTTCGACATCGATCACGCATCCGGTCAGTGCTGCCGCGAGGCAGGCGACGAGCGCAACGGTCAGTACTCTCGGGATCCTTCCCATGTCACCTCCGCGGGTGCGTACGGCGCCACGCACCCGAACCCCGGAGTTCATTTAGTGAACTCCGGGGTTAGACGAAGCCCGCCCCGCCGTGGTTCCGGGCGACCGCCGGCCCTATCGGTGGCGGGTTGGCTCCTGCGGACCGGACGCGCCGGGCGGAGACCAGTCAGGGTGGACGTCGAACTTTCGCCCGGCGAGCGGGGCAGCGCCGCTGCCGCGGTCCGTTCGGCGGCCGCCGGTCCTGAAGAACGCCCGATCGACGCGAGCGAGCTCACTGGTGAGCCCGCGCTCGTCGGGGGCCGCGAGGATGATCACGCCGCCGCTCTCGACCATCGGGAATCGAGACTCATCGAAGAAATCGCGGTCAGGTTGATCAGCGTCCGATGGAGCCGGCGCGCAAGCGCGTAATGCTCGGTGTCGGCCGCGCGCCGAAGCTCATCATGCTCGACGACGGCAAGCACGTTCCAATGCAGCCGCTAGCGCATGAACCGAACTACGCCGGCCGGCACGTTGGCGGCGGCGTAGATGCGCCGCTCCCCGGTGAGCCGGTCAGCGTGCGGGCCGAGCTCCGAGGCCAGCGTCCCCATCGGTCCCTGGCGTACCTCTCGAACGTCCTTTCTCGCGCGTCGCCTCGCGTGCCTGGCGCTCGAGCTCCGCAAGCAGCTCGCCGCGGCGGTGTACCAACCCCTTTCGTTCACGCCGGCCATGGTCGCAGCCAACGGCGTACTCGCAGAACAAAGGAAACGCGATCGTCGAATCACAGTACGCAACGACGGTATCCGACAAGACGCCCGGCTTCACCTTGCCCCAACTGACGGCCTCCGCCGGCGTCGCGCCCGAGAGCCCGCCCCAGACGACCTGATCGGTGGTGATCTGGATAAAGAAGTCGTTGCCACCCTTGGGAATGCCGTAGACCTCCCACAGCGTGGGCTGCCCCTGCAGGTAGAAGTTCTTGGGGGAGCCGCCGCCCAGAATGACACACCCGTTCTTATCGCCCGCCAGCACGATGGCGCAGACCTCGTTGACGTCCCGGTTGGGATCGATCATGAATCGACTTCCGTTGATCAGCGCGTGATAGGCGACGTTCATGCCGATTGAGCTATCGCCGGGCGATGACGTGTAGATCGGGACACCGGCCGAGGCCGCCTTGGCGACAACGGAGTGCTCATCACAGCCAGGCTTCTGATCCAGTAGGTCGCACCCCAGCCGGTAGTGAAACTCGGCGCTCGACATCGGGCCATCGGGCTTCGCCCGAACGAGGAACTCCCGTATGTAGGCGTCGGTCTCGAGTAACACGGTCGCGGGAAACAGCACGTCGTAGATCCGGATGACGCCCGCATCGTAGAGCTTCACGTCATCGAGGAACGGTGAACCGCGATGCAACGTGAAGTTCAGCGCGTAGTGCAGGTCGTGATACAGGTTCGCGCCGGTGCTGATGACGAAGTCGATCAGCCCGCGATCCATCAACTCGATGACACAGCCGCCGAGACCTGCGGGCGTCAACGCGCCTGCCATCGTCAGCCCAATGGTCGTCTCGTGCGACGGGTCGAGCATGCGATCGCTGAAGACGCGGCAGGCCTCGGAGAGACGCCCCGCGTTGAAGGCCTGGAAGCCCTCGTCGACGAGACGCCTGACGTCGGCGCTCCCGCGCGGCCGGTAGTAGCGGATCGGCTCGCCGGTAAGAAAGCCGGGGTCATCGTGACCTGGGGCTCCCTGGCTTCGATGCGGCACTGGGTGACGCTACTCTAACACCCACTCAACGAGTGCGTGACGTAACACGATGGGCCTATACCGTGTGCTTTTTTTGACACAGATTTTTCGGGTTACGATGCTGACAGTGACTCATGTCGAGACAAGTCACCGTCGGCCCATTGAGTATTCGCTGAACTCTCCAGGTTAGGACTGTCACCCTTGGCCAGGCCACGCGACACGACACCGGAGGAATCCGAGCTACACACGAGCTTTTGGACGCTCATGCTCTCGCCGCTTCGAGAGAGACTGATCCGATTTTTCCACAATCAGGCGGCCAAGGTGCTGGAGATCAGCCAGGGAACGTTGTATCGCAAGATCTTCGAGTACGGTCTCGAGCCCGGCGACGGCGCGCCCGCCCGCGCGGAGGCGCCTCCTCGTAGGGACGGGGCCGCCCACTAGTGACGACCGCGCTGGTGGTCGCCGCGCTGCTGATCCTCGGTGCGATGTGGGCGCTCCTCGCCCCCTCGGCCAGCGCGTCTGGGTTCGGGCTGGCGGCCGTGACCTTGTTACTCACGCTGCTCGGCGTGCTCGGACCCCGCTACATCCGACGCCGCGCCGCCGCCGACCTCGCAGAGCCAGTGGATCCCCACCTCGCCACGATCGAAGCGCTCGCGATGGCGATCGAAGCACGCGAGGACGCGACGCCGGGCCACGCCCGACGGGTGCAAGCGTATGCAGTGGCGCTGGCGGAAGCCGTCGGGCTGAGCGAGGCCGACGTGAAGGCCGTGCGGCTCGGCGCGCTGCTTCACGATATCGGCATGCTCGCAGTGCCCGAGCACATCTTGTCGAAACCGGCGCCCTTGACGGACGCCGAGTTCGAGACGGTGCGTCGGCATCCCCAGGTCGGCGCCGACCTGCTACGCGACGTCCCATTCCCGCAGCCGGTGGCGTCCTTGGTCCGCAGCCACCATGAGCGCTGGGACGGCCGCGGCTACCCAGACGAATTGATCGGCGACGCGATTCCGGTCACCGCGCGGATCGTGGGCATGGCCGAGGTGTACGACGCGCTGACCAGCGACAGGCCGTATCGTAAGGCGATGTCTCGGGAGGCGGCAGTCCAGCTGCTCCAGCAGGAAGCCGGCAGTGGGATCGACCCGTCGCTCGTCGAGCGGTTCGTACAGATTCTACCGACGATCGACCCGCGTGCCGCCGGCAGTCATGTGGCGCGTCCGCCAGCGGACAAGCGGCTGGAATCTCCGGCCGGCGCACCCGTCTACGGAGCAATCACCGAGGCGCACCAGGAAGTGTCGGCACTCTACGAGCTCGCGCGCTCACTCGGTACCAGTCTCGGGGTCTCCGAGAGCATGACGCTGATCGCGGCAAAGCTGAAGCGGCTCGTGCCGTACTCGTGCTGCGCGCTGTACCTGCAAGACGCCGACGGTGAGCGCCTGCGGTGCCGCTTTGTCTCCGGTGCCGACGCGAGCGTCATCCAGCAGGTCACCCTGGAGGTCGGTGAGGGGCTTTCCGGGTGGGTCGCCTGGGCGCGCAAACCCCTGGTCAACGCCAGCCCGCAGCTAGATGCGCCGGCCGCGACGTCACTGCGATCGGCCCTCGTGACGCCGCTGATGTTCCGCAACCGGTTCATAGGGACGCTGGCGCTCTATCACGGGAAGAACAATTTCTACACCGATGCGCACAGTCACCTAGCCGAGCGGGTTGCCGGCCAGATCGCCGCGGTCATTGCGAACTCCCTGCTGTTCGATCGAGCGCAGGAGGACTCACTGACCGATCCGCTCACAGCGCTTCCGAACACCCGCTCGCTGTTCATGCACCTGACCCGTGAGCTGGCGCGGTCGAAGCGGCTACGCGCGCATCTCGCCCTCTTGGTTGTCGACCTCGACCATTTCAAGCTGATCAACGACCGCTACGGACACCATCGCGGCGACCGTGCGCTGTGTGAGGTCGCACGCGTGCTTCGTTCCACGATCCGGCCGTACGACATCTGCGTTCGCTACGCGGGTGACGAGTTCATTCTGGTGCTGTCAGGCTGCTCGGACGACGAGGCCGAACGCAAGCGACGGGACCTCCAGCTCGCGATTGGCGAGATCACGATCGGCACCGGACCGGACTCGAACCTGCGACTGAGTGCCAGCGTCGGTGTGGGTATATACCCGGCCGACGGGAACACGTACGAGACATTGCTGGCCGCGGCAGACCGCCGCATGTATCAGCACAAGAGGCGGCAGAAACAGCGCGCTGCTGGGCTCCGCTTGCTGGATGACAAAACGTATACCGATGAGGAGTTGAGCGACTCGGCCTCCGGGGTGTTGTAGTGACCATCCGCCACGCCCGCGGCGCCCTTCTCCGGTTCGCGTTCAGCCGTCGCCACGCGCTCGCCGCGGGTCTTGTGCTGAGCGGCCCAGCGGGGTGGCTCACGATCGCGGACTACGCGTGGGAGAGCTGGATGTCGGACGGCCTTGCGCTCGTGCTCGGCGCGACCGGCGTGGCGCTGATGGTCATCGCGGTCGGCGGACGCCGTCCGGACTGGATCGACCCTGGCAGGTAAGCGGACGGGCGGCTACGGCACGACCCGAATCGTCGATCGCACGTTGCGGACGTCGTCGACCGCACGGACGAGCGTCACAGCACGGATTGCGGCGATGGCGGAATCGACTTCGCCAGACAAACATGACGACGCCGTCGAAGGTGTCAACCTCGATGCGAAACCGAACGACTTCGAGGTCGTTGACGAGCGCCGTGGTGGTGCCATCGCCTGTCCCTTCCCGAATCGAGCGACCACACGTGGCGGTCGAGGCGACAGCCACGACGACGAGGATTGACCCACGCAACGACGTGGCTGCCTCTCCGGTCCACGTGCCGTCGCCTACATTCCGGTGACGCTGTATCCACCGTCGACCTGGAGAATTTCGCCAGTCACGCCTCGGGCCCCCGAACCGAGCAGAAACGTGGCGGCGTCGGCAACCTCACCCGCGTCGACTGCGCGACCGAGCGGGGCACGTTCACGATGGTGTTGCAGGATGCGCGTGAACCCGGGGATCCCAGAGGCGGCCAGCGTCTTGATGGGCCCCGCCGAGAGCGCGTTGACCCGGATGTTGGCTGGCCCCATATCGACGGCAAGGTATCGCACCGTGGCCTCGAGCGCGGCCTTCGAGACCCCCATGAGGTTGTAGTGCGGAAACACCCGCTCGCTGCCGAGGTGGGTTAGCGTGAGGATGCTCCCGCCGCCCCGCTGCTCCATGAGCGGGGCCACGCCACGCGCGAGCGCGATCAACGAGTACGCGCTGATGTTCATCGAGAGTGCGAAGTCGTCACGCGAGGTGCGGAGGAAGGGCTCTGACATCGCCTCGCGGGACGCGAAGGCAACGGCATGGATGAAGAAGTCGAGACCCTCGTGCTCGTTCCCAACGCGCGACATCAGGGCAGAGATCTCGTCGTCCTTGGTCACGTCGCACGGCGCGATGTGGCAGGGCCGGGTCAGGGTCTCGGCGAGCGCGCGCGTGTTCCGCTCGAAGCGCTCGGTGGCGTAGCTCAGCGTCAGACGAGCACCCGCCGCATCGGCAGCCTTGGCAATGGCCCACGCCAGCGACCACTTGTTCGCGACGCCAACCACCAGGCCGTGCGCGCCTGCGAGGTCACCCATGCAGAACAACTATCGTGAGCGGCCGCGGCGCGAGGAGGACGTCCGCGACCTCCCTGCTGAGCGTCCGTCCGGGTGCGCCTGGTTGCCCGAGCGCCCGTTTGACCCCGGCTGGCCGCCAGCAGACTGCCCGTCCTTGAACGACCGCGACTGGCCTCCCCGACGACCTCCCTTCTTCGTTCCGAAGCCGTCCCGGGCGCGCCCATGACCGTTGCCGGCGAACTCGCGGGAGCCGGACTTTCCACGGGCCTGACCGCCCCGCTGTTGCTCGTGCATCGTGAATACCGGTGGCTCGCGCGGTAGTGGTGGTGTCCCAGCCGGGTGTGTCAACGTGGCCCGGATCAGCGGGCGCCGTACCGGTCCATCACCGCCGCCGGGCCGCTCAGTGGAAACCGACTCCGCCTTGCTCGGAGTCCCGGGGTGCGGATGCTCGGTCTGGCAGGTCTGACAGCGCGTCACGCTGACGGCGTCGCTGTCGGAGTCGACGGCGACCACGGTGTGTGCTGTCACTTCAGCGTCACACGAACAATAGTCGTCCAGAGTGTCGCCCACGCGAGCCCGGCGCTGCTGCATCAAGGTCTCCCGAACGATCGGTACGTGTGTCTACGCCGGCACTTGAGGCGGGACCAAATTACGTAGCCGCGTAGGAGGTCTGAGCATAGCAGAGCCCGTACACGAGAGGCAACCGCTCTCCTCCCGCAGGCCTCGGACCGATGAATCCCGCAGCGGCCAACACTTTTTCATCAGGGTCACGGACCATCGCGAGTGCCGGGGCCGAAGAGGACACGACCGGGAAGCGCGCCGGTATGTCGGCTATCATCCACCACGAGGACGCCGTTGACCAAAACGTGCGACACCCCTTGCGCGTACTGATGCGGATCCTCAAACGTGGCGCGGTCGAGAATTCGCTCGGCATCCAGAATCACGACGTCAGCGAAGTACCCGGCTCGAAGCAGGCCACGCTCGGCGAGCCCGAGCCGTTGCGCGGTCGCGCTCGACATCTTGCGCACTGCGTCCTCCAGGGTGAGCACGCCGCGCTCGCGCACGTAGCGGCCAAGCACACGAGCAAACGTCCCGTATTCGCGGGGATGCGGGACACCGTCGCCCAGCACTGACACCCCGCCGTCGGACCCAATGGCGGTGACGGGGTGGCGCATGATGCGCTCGACGTCCTCTTCGGTCATCGCGTGATAGATCGCCCGCGCGCCTCCGCGCTCGACGATCTCCATCACGAGATCCGCGGCATTGGACAGCGTCGGCTTGAGCCCGCGGCCGACCACGATATCGGCCAGCGATTGGCCTTCGAGCGACGGGTCCCATTCGCACAACCCAATGACGATGTTGCGGGGATCACCGCCGCCCCGGTCACGCTCAATTCGGTAGACGATCTCGGTCTTGATCCGCCGGCGCGTCTCCGGATTCCGCAGCCGCGCGACCAACTCCGACCGCCCGCCGTCCTGAGCCCACGCCGGAACGACGGCGGTGATCGACGTCTGTGATGCCGTATACGGATACTGGTCGATCGTCACATCGACGCCCCGCTCCCGCGCCCTCTCGACCAGCGCTAGGCTCTCAGCGCTGAGCCCCCAGGCGTCACGGCCCACGGCCTTGTGATGCGTCATCTGCACGGGGAGCCCGGCCTCTTCCCCGATGCGGATCGTCTCTCGGACGGAGTCCAGTAGCCCCTGCGCCTCGTCGCGCATGTGCGAGATGTAGATGCCACGGTGTGCGGCTGCCGCGCGCGCCAGTACGATCACCTCTTCGGTGCTGGAGAACGCGCCTGGCACATAGAACAACCCCGTCGACAGACCCAGCGCACCCTCCTCCATCGCTTGACCGACCAGCGCAGACATCTCCAACAGTTCAGCCGGCGTCGCCTCACGATCGTCGTCGCCGACGACACGCGATCGGATCGTTCCATGGCCCACATAGACTGCCCAGTTGGGGCTGATCGCCAGATTGGCCATCTGCCGGAGGTGCTCACCGATCGGATACGGGGAACTCCCATCGTTGCCTTCCGTCAGCGTCGTAACACCCTGCAGTAACGCGTTGTCCGCCGTCGGGACACGGGCGATACCTCGTCTCGCGTGCGTGTGTGGATCGATGAATCCCGGCGCGACCACCAACCCCTCAGCGGCGATGACGCGTGGCGCCGACGCTTTGGAGAGGTCGCCAATGCGGGCGATGCGGTCGCCCCGGACCCCGAGGTCGGCGGTGAACCAAGGATTGCCCGCCCCGTCGACGATCCGCCCACCGCGGACAATCAGATCGAACGCCAGATCGTTCTGGGCATCGAGACGCCAGGCCGCCAGCAGCAGGACCACGACGAGCCAAACGCGGCGGATGACGAGACCTCGCGGCATCATCGGTGCGCGGCGACCCATGCGTCGACCTCGCGACGTGCGGCCGCGACGGCGTCGGGGTGAGTGGATTGCGGCGTCCGGCGTGCCTCGGTTGACCGCCGGCCGGTGATGCGCGCGCCGGTATCGGGTTCGAACCGCGTGTCGTACCCGCGCCACTCCTCGGCGTTGAGCGACGCGAAATCTCGGCCCGTGGCGATGAGATCGCGGACGATGCGGCCAACGACGACATGCGCCCGACGGAACGGTACGCCCCGTCCCACCAGATAGTCGGCCACGTCAGTTGCGAGGAGCATCCCGGTCGCCGCTGCCTCGCTCCGCGCGGAGATCAGGTGGAGACTCTCGATGACGGCGGTCGACGCCTCCGTCGAGGACAGCACGGTGCGCTCGGCGTCGAACACCGCTTCCTTATCTTCCTGCAGATCCTTGTTGTAGCCAACCGGCAACCCTTTCATCGTGACGAGCCACCCGGTGAGATGTCCGATGGTTCGACCCGCCTTCCCGCGCACGAGCTCGACGGGATCAGGGTTCTTCTTCTGTGGCATGAGGCTGCTCCCGGTGGCCACGCGATCGGCCAGTTCGAACAAGCCGAATTCTTCGCTGCTGAAGACGATGACATCCTCGGCCAGCCGACTCAGATGCACCATGGTCAGGGCGGACGCGTGCAGGAGCGTCGAAACGAAGTCGCGATCGGAGGCGGCGTCAATGCTGTTCGCCACGACCCGCGAAAAGCCGAGCCGACGCGCGAGCGCAGAGGTGTCGATGTCGTAGCTCGTGCCGGCGATAGCGCCGGAACCGAGCGGGAGCGCGTCGGCCTCGTCCATGGCCGCAGTGAAGCGCGCGTGGTCGCGTCGCAGCGCGGTCGCATGCGCCAGGAAAAAATGCGCCGCCAGCACGGGCTGGGCTCGCCGCAGGTGAGTGTACGCGGGCATCAGCGCCGAACCGGCCGCGGTGGCCTGATGGGCGAGCGCGTTCACCAACTCGACCACAGCCTGCTGGAGCACCGGCACTCGCCGCCGCAGGTAGAGCCGCAGGTCAAGCGACACCTGTTCGTTCCGCGACCGCCCGGTGTGCAGGCGCCGTCCGGCGTCACCCAGGCGCTCAACGAGCTGGCGCTCAACGAATGCGTGCACATCTTCATCGGCGCCGCCAACGAAGCCTGGTTCGCGGCGACCGCGCTCACGGATGTCGCGCAACGCCGCGCCGATCGCCTTCGCCTCATCTGCGGACAGCACCCCAGCAGCCGCGAGCGCATCCGCCCAGGCCAGGCTGCCCTCAACATCGTCCTCGAAGAGCTGCCGGTCGAACGCCAGCGAGGCCTGAAACCGGAAGACCTCCTCGTCGGGCGCGTCCGCAAACCGCCCGGACCAGAGATGCTGCTCGTCGGTCATGACGTGGGCCGCGTCATCCGTCGTGCGACCCGCCGTCACCCGCTGACGTCGCGGGCACAGCCGCAGAACTCGACACGATCGGCGGCCGCGTACGCGCCGCCGTCTCCACAGGCAGGCCCCAGAGCTTGATAAAGCCCTCGGCCGCCTGGTGGTCGAAGCGGTCTCCCTCGTCGTAGGTCGCCAGCGAGGTGTCGTAGAGCGCCGCCGGCGACTTGCGACCGACGACCGGGCAATCCCCCTTGAACAGCTTGACGCGCACCGTTCCGGTCACCCGTTCCTGAACGTTGGCAGTGAAAGCGTCGAGGGCCTCCCGGATCGGCGTGAACCAGAGACCGTTGTAGACCAGATCGGCGTAGGTCCGACCAAGGTCGGTCTTGAGGCGTTCGAGATCGCGGGGGAGGACGAGCGCCTCGAGCTCACGATGTGCGGTGTGAAGCACGATGGCCGCCGGGGCTTCATAGATCTCGCGGGACTTGATGCCGACGAGTCGATTCTCGACCATGTCGATGCGTCCCACGCCGTGTGCGCCTGCGATTGTCTCGAGCGAGTTAATGAGCTCGGTGAGCGGCATCGCGACGCCGTTAACCTTGGACGGCACGCCGTGATCGAACTCCACCTCGACGTAGGCGGGCACATCGGGCGCGTCGGCCGGCGACTTGGTCAAGGCATAAATGTCCTCCGGCGGTTCCGTCCAGGGGTCCTCTAGCACACCGCACTCGATCGACCGCCCCCACAGGTTGGCATCGGTGCTATAGGGACTCTCGACGGACGCGGGCACAGCGATGCCGTGTGTATGCGCGTAGTCGATCTCTTCAGGCCGGGTCATGCCCCAGATGCGTGCCGGAGCAACCACGATGAGCGACGGATTCAGCGCGCGCGCTGACACATCCATCCGCACCTGGTCGTTGCCCTTGCCGGTGCACCCGTGCGCGATCATGGTGGCGTCCTCGATCTCGGCGATCTCGACTAGCTTCTTGGCAATCAGCGGCCGTCCGAGCGCGGTCGCCAGCGGATACTTTTCTTCGTACATGGCACCGGCCTGCAGCGCCGGCAGGATGTAGTCGCGTGCGAACTCTTCGCGGACGTCGACAACGTGGGCGCGGACCGCGCCGACGGCCAGGGCGCGCTCTCGTACGTCATCGAGCTCCTTCCCCTGTCCGAGGTCCATCGTCACGGCCACGATCTCGGCTGCGTACTTGTCCGCAAGCCACTTGACCGCTACCGACGTGTCGAGCCCGCCCGAATACGCCAACACGATGCGTTCCATCGTCGTCTCCCCATCGCAGTCGGTTTCCTAGTCCGCCCCACCGGCGCGCTCACGACGCGCTCCGCGCCCATCCCTCGAACAGCCGCGTCACTTCGCGACCAGCGCGCGCATGGCGCGTGATGAGCAGGATAGTGTCGTCACCGGCGACCGTGCCGACGACCTCCGGCAACTCCGCTCGATCAATCGCCAGCGCCAGCGGTTGCGCCTGTCCCGGGTCGGTTCTCAGCACGAGCAACTGCTGCACCTGATCGACGCGCTGTAGGTACTCGCCGATGGCGCGCCTGACCGCAACATCTGCGCGCTCACGTCCACTAAACGTGGCGCCCGGGCGTTCATAGGCTCCGTCGACCGCGCGCTTGACGAGCTGCAAATCCTTGATGTCGCGGGAAATCGTTGCCTGCGTCGCGTGGAATCCCCGCGCACGAAGACGATGGCCGAGGTCATCCTGACTGCAGATCTCCTGATGTGCGACGAGCTCGAGGATGGCCGACTGCCGGTAGTGTTTCATATCTATCCATTTAGAATGAATTATAATACATCCTCGAGACACGCCCCGCAACGGACAAAACCTACAATTATTTGGTGTTCGCCCTTCGTGTCCGGTCATCTTTCGTTGACGAACACACGTCGAATATGTATAAATATACTACTGTAAGAATTTTCATACATGCCTAGATTCAGCATCGGTATCGCCGGGGCGACGGGCTACGGTGGGCAAGAGCTGCTGCGATTGGCGGCTCGACACCAGCATGCCGACACGGCGGTCGCGATGGCCTCGGGATCGAGCGACGGGACCCCGGAGCTGCCGGCCCTGAACGGCGTCTGGGACGGGCAGATCGAGCCCTTCTCCCTGGACGTGTTGGCCAACGCAGCCAACGTCGTCTTTCTCTGCCTCCCCGACTCGGCAAGCGCGGAGATTGGACCGGCGCTCGTCGCTCGGGGCGCGCGCGTCTTCGACCTGTCGGGCGCGTTCCGTCTTCAGGACCCCGCGGCGCGCCAGCGCTGGTACCCAGCGTCGCCCGCGCTCGACACCCCGGCCGAGTACGGTCTGCCGGAGTGGAATCGGGAGGCGCTGGAAACGGCGCCCTTCGTCGCCTGTCCCGGCTGTTATCCGACGGCAGCGCTCCTGGCCCTCAAGCCGCTCGTCGCCGCCGGCATTGTCGCCCGCGAAGGTGAGGATGTCGACATCTATATCGACGCGAAGTCAGGCGTCTCCGGCGCTGGCAAGAAGCCGAGCGAGCGCACCCACTTCTCAGAGATTCACGGCAACATCGCCGCGTATAGCGTGTTCGCGCACAGGCATGCGGCGGAGATCGAGCAGGAGCTCGCGCGCCCGGTCACATTCGTTCCGCACCTGGTTCCGCTCGACCGCGGCATCCTCGAGACCATCTACACACGCGTTCGGCCGGGGACGACGACCGCAACGATCCAGTCGGCGTTCGAAGCCGTGTACGGTGGGGCGCCGTTCGTCCGGCTCACCGGCAACCGGCTGCCCGAGATTAAGCATGTCGCCCACACGAATTTCTGTGACATCGGCTGGCACGTCGACGGGCATAGACTGGTGCTGGTGGCCTGCCTCGACAACCTCGTCAAGGGCGCGGCAGGGCAGGCGTTGCAGTGCTTCAACGTCGCCTTTGGCCTGGACGAGCGGGAGGGCTTGGTCTAGTGCCGGCGCGCCGGCGGCCGCGTCCCGTGGTGGTCAAGCTGGGCGGTGAGCTGCTTGAGGAACCGGCGGAGCTTCGACGCATAGCCCGATGTCTTGGGCGCATGGCGGCGCGCGAACCGCTCGTAGTCGTGCATGGGGGCGGGCGCGAGGTCGACGCCGATTTGGCGCGCCTCAGAATCCAGAAGCAGTCGGTCGACGGCCTGCGAATCACCGACGCCGCGACGCTCGACGTCGTCGTCGGCATCTTGGCAGGACGCGTGAATACGCGAGTGGTCGCGGCGCTCGGCGCCGCCGGGACGAGCGCCGTGGGGTTGACGGGGGCCGACGGCCGGCTGGTGCGGGTCCGGCGGCAGCGACACTACCGCGCCGCGAATGGCGAGCGCGTCGACCTCGGCTTCGTGGGTCAGCCGGTCGGGAACGGGCGCCCGGCGCTCCTCACCCAGCTCTGCGCCGCCGGGCACGTGCCGGTCGTCGCGAGTATCGGCGCCAGCGCGACCGGCCAGCTGTTCAACGTGAACGCCGACACGCTCGCGGGCGATCTTGCGACCCGGCTGGACGCCAAGCACCTCATCATCGCCGGCGCCACGGCAGGCGTCCTAGACGCCGCGGGCCGGACGATTCCGTCGGTCGACAGCACCGCAATCGACGCGTTAATTGCCGGCGGGCATGCAAGCGCGGGCATGATCGCGAAACTCCTGGCGTGTCGCGCGGCTCGACGTGGCGGCGTGGAGGCGGTCGCGATCGTCGATGGTCGCCGTGCAAAGTTGGATCCATCCGGCGGCACGGCCATCGCTGTGAGGCGCCGATAGCGGCGGAGTGAGGTAATGACGACACGTGCTGACGATGTGTTCGCCGCCGAGGCACGCCACGTCCTGCAGGTCTACAAGCGCATCCGCGTCGTGCTGGTCAGCGGCACAGGCTCCCGCGTCGTCGACGCCGACGGCCGAGAATACCTCGATCTGCTGTCGGGCATCGGGGTGGCGTCGCTCGGTCACGCACACGCCGGGCTTGCCGACGTCATTGCCGCACAGGCACGCGAGCTGCTCCACACGTCGAATCTCTACTTCCACCCACTCCAGGGCGAGGTCGCCGAGCGGCTCTCACGCCTCTCCGGGCTCGCTCGCACGTTCTTCTGCAATAGCGGCACCGAGGCCGTCGAAGCGTGTCTGAAGTTCGCGCGTCGCTACTGGCACGCCCGGGGTAAGACCGAGCGGACGGAGATCGTCGCCTTCGACGGATCGTTTCATGGCCGAACGTTTGGCTCGCTGTCGGTGACCTCTGGCTCCAGTTACCGGACGCCTTTTCAGCCGCTCGTGCCAGGCGTCTCGTTCGTCTCCCCGCGGGATCCGGCGGCGCTCGCGACCGCGATCACCTCACGAACCGCCGCCGTTATTGTCGAGCCGATACAGGGCGAAGGCGGTGTCCGACCGATCCCGGCCTCTACGGCCGCGGTTCTCGCCGAGCGGTGCGCGTCGACGGGTACGCTTCTGATCGCGGACGAGGTGCAGTGCGGCCTTGGCCGGACCGGCCGTCTGTTCTACGCGGGCGCGCTCGGGCTGACACCGGACTTGATGCCGTTGGGTAAGTCCTTGGGAGCGGGCGTGCCGGTCGGTGCAGCACTGGTGAGCGAGCGCGTCGCTGAAACGGTCGCGTTTGGCGATCACGGCAGCACCTATGGCGGCAACCTGCTGGCCTGCCGGGCGGCGCTGCTGTTTCTCGATGCGCTGGAGGGCGGATTGGTGGAACGTGTCGCGGCCGCCGGCGCCCGTCTGGAGCGCGGGCTCGAGGCTCTGGCGGAGGCGAACGAGGGCATCACGGAAGTCCGTGGCGCCGGGCTGATGTGGGGTCTCGAGGTGGCGCCCCGCGTTGCAGACAAGATGGTCGATTCGGCGCTCCGACGCGGGCTGCTGGTCAATCGCACGGCCGGGACTGTGGTTCGCCTGTTGCCGCCGCTGACGATCAGCGACGCCGAGATCGACGAGGCGCTAGCCCGTCTGCGTCACGCGTTCGATGACGCCGGCGCGAGCGCCGGAGCCTCGAGCTGATGGCGGAACCGGGAAGAACCATGGTCGAGGCCTACCTGCCGACGCCGACCGTCAACGACCCCAGCGACGAGCTCGTCGTTCGCGCCGCCACGGCCGGAGACGCGACCCACATCCACGGACTCATCATGGAGAACGTCGTCGCTGGCCATCTGCTGGCGCGACCGCTGGTCGAGGTCCAGCAGCACGTCCCACGGTTCCTCATCGCCGCAGCCGACGACCACGTCGTCGGCTGCGGCGAGCTGGCGCGGCTCAGCCAGACGGTGGCCGAGGTGCGATCACTAGTCGTCGCCTCGACCCGCCGCGGCTCTGGGATCGGTCGGCGCCTCCTGGTCGCGCTCATCGACGAGGCCACCCGGAGGGGTATTCCCACGATGTGCGCCTTTACCCATCAGGCTCGTCCGTTCGTCAAGGCCGGATTCTCGATCGTGCCGCACCCATGGGTGCCCGACAAGATCGCCACCGACTGTCACCGCTGCGAGTGGTTCCGGCGGTGCGGACAGTACGCGGTCCTCCTGCACGTCTCGGAGGCGACGAGACGCGCGACGACACGATGAGCGCGCCGGCGACGTCCTCATCGTCAACGCCGATTGGTGGCGGCATTACGGCCCCTGGCGGGTTCTTGTCGGCGGCCTTCGCCTGCGGCCTCAAACCCTCCGGACTCGATCTGGCGCTGATTGTCTCCGACGAGGTCGCCAGCGCGGCCGGCGTGTTCACAACGAACAAGGCCGTCGCCGCACCGGTCGTGTTGTCGAAACAACAGCTCGAGCGATCGGCCGGGCGCGCCCGGGCCATCGTGGTCAACAGTAAGTGCGCCAACGCATGCACTGGCGACGCCGGCATGGCAGCGGCGCGAGACATGGCGGCCGTGACGGCCGAGGCACTCGGCTGCGACTTCGCGCACGTACTCGTCGCCTCCACCGGCGTCATCGGGCTGCGTCTGGACTCGGACAAGGTCGCCCGAGGCATCCGGGCCGCAGCCGGGACGCTCAGCCGACAGTCGCACCGGTCGGCGGCCGAAGCCATCATGACGACCGACCGCGCGCCCAAGGAGGCCGCCGTTCGCGTAACCACCCCGGCCGGCGCGTGCACCATTGGTGGCATGGTAAAAGGCGCAGGGATGATCGAGCCGCTCATGGCGACTATGCTCGGGTTCGTAACGACAGACGCCGTGATCGACCCGACGATGCTGCGTCGCGCGCTGGTCGAGGTCACCGACCAGACGTTCAACGCCATCACGGTCGACGGTGAATCGTCGACGAACGACACGGTGTTCATGCTGGCCAGCGGCGCAAGTGGCGTGCGAGTGGACGAGCGAGCCTTTCCCGTCTTCGTCGCCGGGCTCCACGACCTCTGCGGAGGGCTGGCGCGGGACATCGTGCGTGGGGGCGAGGGCGCGACCAAGCTCGTGACCGTCCACGTGACGGGCGCGCAGACCGCCACCGAGGCGAAGCGTGCCGCGCGTCTCATGGCCAACTCGCCGCTCGTCAAGACAGCGCTCCACGGCGGCGATCCGAACTGGGGTCGTCTCGTCGCGGTCGCCGGACGCGCCGGCGTGGCATTTAACCAGATGCGCGCCGCGGTCAGAATCGGACCCGTCGTCCTGTTCGCGGATGCCACGATGTTCGCGGACAGGGAGCCTGCCGCGGCCGAGTATCTCGCCGGCGAAGAGGTCGAGGTGACCGTCGACCTCGGGACGGGCGGGCGCGGAACCGCGACCGTCTGGACGTGTGATTTCAGTCCGGACTACGTCCATATCAACGCGGACTACAGGACGTAGGGCGCGCGGCTGGAGACACGAGGATGAAGCACCCTCGCACCGATACAACGACGGGCATCCAGACTGGCAGCAGGGGTGGACTCGAGGGGCGGTGTTTCCTATCGGTGCTCGACTTCCAGCCGGCCGACCTCGAGCACAACCTGTCGTTGGCGGCCGCGCTGAAACGCGATCGGCACCTCGGGAAGGAAGCCGCCACATCGGCCGCGCTCGAAGGCACCTATGTCGCGCTGCTATTTGAAAAGCCGTCGTTGCGGACACGATCGACGTTCGAGATCGCCATCCGCGAGCTTGGCGGCGATTTCATCGACCCTGATGCGGACGTTGCGCTCGGCAAGCGCGAGTCGCTCGCCGACGTCGGCCGCAGCCTTGAGCGGTGGGTGTCGGGCGCCGTCGTCCGCACCTACGAGCAGACCCGGCTTCGGGATCTGGCGCTCGCGACCACGAGCTTTCGCGTCATCAACGCGCTCAGCAACGAGGAGCATCCCTGCCAGGCGCTCGCAGACTGCCTGACGCTGCAGGAACGCTGGGGTGAGCCCGACGGCCGAACACTCGCCTTCGTCGGCGACGGCAACAACGTGGCCACTTCGCTCGCGCAGGCGGTCACGATGCTCGGCATCAGCGTCCACATCGCGTCCCCGGAAGGATTCGAGCTCCCCGCTTCGGTCGACGCCGACGTCGCGCAGGTGGCGCGCCGCGGGGCCGAACTCAGGCGGTTTCACGACCCGGTCGCCGCGGTGCGCAACGTCGACGCGGTTTACACGGACGCGTGGACGTCGATGGGTCGAGAAGCGGAAGTGGCGATGCGCCGCCGCCTGTTTGGTCCCTACCAGGTCAACGACGATCTGATGGCCCATGCGAAGCCGGACGCGTGCTTCCTCCACTGCTTGCCGGCGCATCGCGGTGAAGAAGTAACCGATTCGGTCATGGACGGCGCCGCATCGGCGGTCTTCGACCAAGCGGAGAACCGGCTGCACACGCAGAAGGCACTGCTCTTGATGTTGTTCGAAGACTAATTGCGAAGGCAGCCGCGCATTCATCCCCGAACTCACTTGTGTTGCGTACGTTGCGCAGGCCTTCACCTCTGCGGGCCAAGCTGAAGCCTAGAGCCCCGTACGGACCAAATGCTACAGATAGCCACACACGTGAGCTCAGGGGTTAGACCTGGCAAGCGGGTTCGATCCGAAGCTCGCTGTCTCAAGTGGCCTCGCACGCGAGGAACATCTGGCGCGGCAGGAAGCCGTACTGCTCGACGAGCGTGAAACCGGCGCGTTCCAGATCGCCGGTGATCTGCTCCGGCGTGAACCGGAACTCGACAGGCGACCCGACGGTGAGTCCTTGCTGAAATCGATGATCCCCAGTCGGCCCGAGGGTCGCAGGTCCTCGCGAAGACGGGTGAAGTAGGCCACGCGGTCCGGCAGGTGATGGCAGGCGTCGACGATGAGCAACAGATCGACCGGTTCCGGCAGGTTCGTGCGGTCGCTGCCCGACAGGAGGGTGACGATGTTGTCCAACCACGCCGCTTCGGCACGAATCGTCACGTAGTCCACCATCGAGAGCTCGAAGCCCACGGAAAACATCGTGCTGGCGAGAGGCGTCTCCGCCAGCCCCACCGTGAAGTAGCCGGTGCCAGCCCCGATATCGCCCACCGCTTTGCCCGGCGGGATACCGAGCGCCTCGATGACCCGCTCCGGCATCTGCGACGCGTCGCGCGCGGGGTCGTCGAACGTCTGGGCGTACTGCGCCGCGTCCTCGAAGCGATGCTCCATGTGTGGTCGGTCCCTGCTACCGTGCTCGGTACGGAGGCCTGGGGCGGCTGGCCAACCCGGCGCCAAGGGCGAGAAACAGGAGCGCCGTCGATACGGCCCTCTCGCTGCCCATGTCGCCTCCCTGAGCAAGCGGGTCAACGCACGCGTTAGTTAAGCGGTTGCACGCACAGGCCGCGCTGCGTTCGATCGTTTGACGCGTCCGGTGGGCCGTACTGTCGCTGATTGCCGCGTCAGTTCCCGCTGCCGACAATCAAGCATCTCATGTCGCTCAGTCCGGGCACCCGTCTCGTTGCGTGAGAGATCGTCGACGCCATCGGGCGCCGGCAGGATGGGTGAGTTGTACCGCCCACGCGACACCAATCTCGACCGCGACGTGGCGCTCAACGTCCTGCCGATCTGTTCGCAAACGACCCCGATCGGCTCGGGAGCTTCCAGCGGCAAGCCAAGGTCCTCGCGTCCCTTAGCCATCCCAACATCGCCAGTGTCTACGGTCTCGAGGAAGCGGAGCTATACGTTGATGACCGGGGGGCAGGAGCGCGTCCCGGTCCCGTAGTCGCACACGACCTATCCGCCGCCACCTTCCACCTTCGCGGCTGCCCGTTCCACCTTCGCCGCGAGCGTCGTCTTGTAGCTCTCGAGCGCCCCAGCGATCCGCTCATCGGATAGCGCCAGGATCTGCGCCGCGAGAACGGCTGCGTTGACCGCGCCTGCCTTCCCCACGGACACTGTGGCGACCGGCACGCCAGGCGGCATCTGGACCGTCGCCAGCAGGGCGTCCCAGCCGGTGAGCGGCGACGAGTCGATCGGGACGCCGATGACCGGCCGCGTCGAGTGGGCCGCCACGACGCCCGCGAGATGAGCCGCCGCACCGGCTCCAACGATGAAAACCCTGACGCCGTTGGCCGGAGCCTCATCGATCAGGCGCCGCACGCGATCAGGCGACCGGTGCGCCGAGGCTACGGTCAGGTGGGACGACACGCCGAGCTCGTCGAGCAAGTCGACCGCCGTGCGCATGATCGGCGCGTCGGAATCTGATCCGATCAGTATCTGGACCTGTCGATCAGCCATTACTCTCTACCTTCCCTGCGCGCCGGCCGCAATCGCCTCCAGCGCCTTCTTTCCGATATCGGTTCTCACGTGGCAGCCGTCGAACGAGATGCGGTCGACGGCCTCGTAGGCGCTCGCGATCGCGTCCTCAAATGAACGCCCGCGCCCGACGACGGTCAGCACACGCCCCCCGGCCGTCACGACGGCGTCGCCGCGCTGTGCGGTTCCCGCGTGATTGATGCGAACACCCGGCACGGACGCCGCGTCATCGAGCCCGTCGATAAAAACACCCGTGGTGTACGGCCCCGGATAGCCGCCCGACGCAAGCACGATCCCGACATGCGGATCGGTTGTGACGCGCCAGGACGCGTCGCCCAGTTCGCCCTGCGCCGCAGCGAGCAGCACCGGCGCCAGATCCGAGTCGAGCATCGGCAGCACGACCTGGGCCTCCGGATCGCCGAAGCGCACGTTATACTCGATCACCTTCGGCCCATCCGCGGTCAGCATCAGGCCGACATATAGCACGCCGCGGTATTGGTGCCCCTCGGCCCGCAGCCCGTCGATCGTGGGCGTCACGATCTCACGCATCACCTGCTGCTCGAGCGCCGCGGTTAAGATCGGGCTTGGCGCAAACGCGCCCATGCCACCCGTATTGGGCCCGGCGTCGCCGTCGAACACCCGCTTGTGATCCTGGGCCGATGGGAGGACCAATCCTCGGCGGCCGTCGGCAATGACGAAGTACGAGACCTCGGGACCGGCGAGGTACTCCTCGATGACGACCTGCGCTCCGGCGTCGCCGAACCGTCTGTCCACCATCGCCTCGCGGACGGCCGTCTCGGCGGCGGCACGGTCTGGCGCAACCGTCACTCCCTTGCCACCCGCCAGGCCGTCCGCTTTCACCACGACCGGAAAGCCAAAGGCATCCCCACTAACCGCGTTGAGCGCATCGTGCTCGGTGCCGCATACGCGAGACCGCGCGGTCGGCACGCCGTGCCGCGCCATGAACGCCTTAGCGAAGGATTTGCTCGACTCGAGCTGCGCCGCTGCACGTGAGGGGCCGAACAGCAGACGACCGGCGTCCGCGAATATGTCGGCGACACCGTGCGCGAGAGGCACCTCCGGCCCCACCACCGTGAGGTCGACCGATTCGCTGGTCGCGAGCTGAAGCACCGCCGCCGGGGCGCTGACGTCGACGGGCACGCATCGTGTGGCCGGCTCCCGGCCTATGCCGGCGTTGCCCGGAGCACAAACGACCTCATCGACACCCGACTCGGCGG
Organism: uncultured Vicinamibacteraceae bacterium; assembly: GCA_964646815.1. Lineage (GTDB taxonomy): Bacteria > Acidobacteriota > Vicinamibacteria > Vicinamibacterales > UBA8438 > CAZYFH01. The sequence goes on from CAZYFH010000004.1 coordinate 58,961, forward strand.
CGAGCTTGCCGACAAGCGCGTGCTCGCGCGCACCGCTCCCGACCACCAGCAGCTTCATCTCGTTATCGCGCTCACTATCAATAGGTTACGACGAAAGACCGCGGGCGTAGGCTCGAACGGCCAGCCGACGGGCTGGTTTGACCAACGCCCACTTTCGACCTAAAATGGAAGATTCGAGGCGGCCGAAGGGCCCTAGCGTAGCACACCGGTTTCCAGGACAAACACGTTCCGGTGGCTCCCGGATCGGCGAGGGGGGTGAACAGCAGGTCGTGGCAGAAGTCAGAATCCAAGAGAGTGAATCGATCGAAAGCGCGCTGCGCCGCTTCAAGCGCAAGGTCCAGCAAGAAGACATCATCAAGGACATCAAGAAGCACTCCTACTTCCTGAAGCCTGGCGACAAGCGGCGCGCGAAACAGGCGTTGGCGCGCAAACGGTCGCGCAAGAAGATGCGTCGCGAATCGGACTGACGGCACCGGTTTCGGATAGGCCATGCCCGCTGGTTGGGCATGGCCTTTTCTTGTGTCTATGACCGGGCGCACAGGCCGAGCAGACCTGAACGGCCAGCACGCCATCGATCTCAACCCTGACCTTGCGCGAGAGAAGAAAGCCGCACACGACCGGCGACTGCAGGTTCGGGACCGCCCTTCGCTCCGGGTGCTCGGCTACGGACTGCTCCTCTTGCTGATGGCGGCCCACAGCATTCTCAGTCTGCGGTCGTTCTCAGTGCCAGTCTTCCTGGCGGTTTCCGGTGGCGTGCTCACCTATTCGCTACTGTCGTGGCTGGCGCTGCACCACTTCTATCCACATCGTTCGGCTGAACGACGTGTTCCTGACGGTCAACCTCTTTGAGATTATGACCATCGTCTATTCTCAGGCGCGGAGCCCCGCACCATCTGTCTGCTTGGTGACCCGAGCCGCATCCGGCAGGTCCTGACCAGCCTGCTCGGCAACGCTATCAATTTCACCAACGAGGGTCACATCCCCGTGGACGTTGAGCGGGTCGACCAGGAAGAAACCACACGCACCTCACGGTTCTCCGTTGCGAACACGGGGATCGCGATCCCGCACGACAAGATCAACGGCCTGTCCGACAAGTTCACCCGCGATGTCGTCGCGCGCTGGGCGCCCATCGCGGAGGTGGCCTAGTGAGAAAAAGGGCCGTTTTAAAGGGCCTAATCGCCCCCCGTCGTCTTGACACTCGCGAAAAGAGCATGGTACGGTGACGGGTCCCTGAATGTGGATAACGTGCGTCCTCGCGGCGAGGCGTCAGGAAGCAGCGGCCGCCGGGAAGCGGAGGACTGAAGCGATGCAGATCGAAGAGCGCGCGACCGGTGACGTGATGATCCTGGATCTCAAGGGTAAGTTGACGATCGGGGAAGGCGACTTGTTGCTCAAGGACAAGATCAACAGCCTGATCCAACAGGGCCACAAGAAGCTGGTCATGAACCTCGAGGGCGTGCCGTACGTGGACAGCGCCGGGCTGGGCGAGATCGTTCGCACCTACACCACCGTCAGCAGACAGGGCGGCAGCCTCAAGCTCCTGCATCTCACGAAGCGAATTAAGGACTTGCTGACGATCACCAAGCTGCTACAGGTATTCGACGTCTTCGAAACGGAGCAAGAGGCGCTACAGAGCTTCTCCTGATCGCCGGGTGTTCCCCGACACGCGCGGCATGGCGTGCGACCCCGTTCCCGATTCGACTGCGGCCGAGTCGTCGTTGCCCCACGAGCGGCCTGCGGGATCGGTCGCCGGCCACTTCTTTGTCGCGCTTCGACCCGACCAGTGGACGAAGAACTTGGTGGTGTTCGCTGGACTCATTTTCGGCCAGCAACTCACCGAACCCCGTGCCCTCGCCATTTCAGCCACCGCGGTCGTCATCTTCTGCGCGCTGTCGAGCGCGATGTATCTCGTCAACGATGTGGTCGACCGCGAGGACGACCAGCGACACCCCGACAAGTCGCGACGACCTATCGCCGCTGGTCATCTGTCCGCGAGGACGGCCATCGTCGGGGCCTCGGTGCTGGGCGGTGCAGCGCTCGCTGGGGCGTTCTGGCTAAGCGGGCCGTTCGGCATCGTGAGTGCAGGGTTCGTCGCCTTGCTGCTCGCCTACACTCGCACGCTCAAGCATCTGGTCATCCTCGACGTCCTGACGATCGCCGGGTCATTCGTGCTGCGCGCCGTCGCCGGGGCCGTGGCGATCTCGGTGCCCATCAGCCAGTGGTTGCTCGTCTGCACGTTACTCGGGGCGTTGTTTCTGGGATTGAGCAAGCGACGGCAGGAGCTCACCTTGCTGGGCCCGGATGCCATCGGTCACCGACGAATCCTGGCGGAGTACAGCCCGCTGATGCTCGACCAGCTGATCTCCATCGTCGCAGCGGCGACGTTGGTCAGCTACGCGTTCTACACGATGGGACCTGACACCGTCGAGAAGTTCGGGACCAGCTTGCTGACCTTGACGCTGCCATTTCCCGTCTACGGTGTCTTCCGGTATCTCTATCTCGTGCATTACCGGGACGGGGGCGGGAACCCGTCCGAGATATTGTGGCGCGATCGTCCACTTCTCGGCTGCGTGATGCTCTGGGCGGCTACGGTCGTCCTCATCATCTATCAGCCATTCTGGAGCTAGGAACTGCCACGCCAGCCGTGCCTAGACCATGACCACCGTCATCGACACGCCGACGCGGCGCCGCGCGCCACCCGCGACCTCGACGACCGCTAAGGTTGCCGTCGTCAAGACGCGCCCCGAAACGGTGATCGACGACTACGCGCGCGTGATGGTCGCCGCGGGGTGGCGCGACTGTCTCGACATCACACACGACACCATCATCAAGCTCAACCTGTCGTGGACGAAGTACTTCCCGGCTTGCTCATCACAGCCGTGGCAGCTGGAGGGCGCGCTCCGCGCGCTGCTCGACGGTGGCATGGCGCGGGAGCGAATCATCCCGCTCGAGAACAAAACCGTCGTGACCGATCCACATCAGGGCTGCCGCAACAACCGCTGGACACCGGTGCTCGATCGGCTCGGCCTCGGCTTTACCGCTCTGCCGGACGTCGAGTGGAAGGTGCATCGCTTTACCAGTCCCCTGCTGAAGCTCAATGAGATCTTCCCGGAGGGTATCGAGATCCCCGCGCTGTACCCTGGCAAGCAGATCGTCCACCTGCCGACCGTCAAGACCCACGGTCATGCGGTGACGACGGGCGCCGTGAAGAATGCGTTCGGCGGCTTGCTCAAAGAGGTCCGACATTACGCGCACAAGTACATGCACGAGGTGCTCGTCGACCTGCTCTACATCGAGCGCGAGCTCCACCCGGCTCGATTTGCGGTCATGGACGGCACGGTGTGTGGGGATGGAGCAGGCCCGAGGACGATGATTCCTCGCGTGCACAACTACATCCTCGCCTCATCGGACTCGGTGGCAATCGACGCCGTCGCCGCACGAATGATGGGATACGACCCGGCGACGATCCCGTATCTGCGCATGGCGCACGAACGAGAACTGGGCGTCGCGAACCTCGCCGACATCGAGATCGTCGGAGAGGACGTCGCCGACGTCAACTTTCACTTTCAAACACGAAAATCCCTGGTCATATGGGGAGACCAGTTGATTCGTAAGGGCTTTCTTCGACCCCTCGAGCGCCTGTTGTTGCACTCACCGCTTGTTGTGTGGGCACCGTTTGCCTCGAACGTCTACCATGACTGGGTCTGGTATCCGACGATCGGTCGCGCGCGCATCCGGCAGTTCCTCGACACGGAGTGGGGTCGACTGTTCATGCGCTATTAGCGCGCGCTGAGACACTAGAGCGGGACAACACCATCATGTCCGAGTTCAATATTCATTCCGAATCGGTGGACGTCGAGCAGATCATGGAGCAGATCCGGACCCGGATCCGCGACAAGCGTGGAACGGACTATACCGAGGAACAGATCCGAGACATCGCCGGGGTCAAGCTCGAGCGCTTTCTCGATCCACAGAACGTGCGCTCGGACTTACTCGCGCACTATCAGAAGCGCAGCGACAAGCCCGTCGAACCCCTGACGCATCCTGAGGCGCCGCATGAACCGCCGTCGTTCGAGTTCGACGACGACACCATCTACCGGTCGTCGCGAGGGATGGCCGGACGTATATTGCGTGCCATCCGGCACCTACTCAATCCACTTCTCAAGTTCTTCTTCAATCCAACACCAATCGTGCACGCGCTGACCGTGCAGCGCCAGATCAACGAACAACAGATCGCACAGATCAACTGGATGGTGCAGACCAACGTGGAACTCATTCAACGATTCGATCGGATCGCGGCAAAGCTATCGGCCCGTGCTGAACTCGACGCACTCACGTACGAGCTGTTGAACAACCTCGTGGTGGAGATGACTCGGCTGTCGATTGACTTGAAGAATCACAAGATGCGCGTCGAGTCGATCGCGGGTCGCCTCGACTTCGATGAACGGCGCGCGCGAGCCCTGGAAGACATCGTCCAGTCCCGGGCGCCCGGTGAGCGCCGCGCCACCACGATCTCCGCCGACGCAGCCAGCAGCGGTGACCTAGCTAGCCCCGAGAAGCGGCGCCGGCGGCGACGACGCGGACGACGTCGCTCGGGGACCGGCGTCGCGACGGATGCATCTACCGCCGAGCCCAGCGGATCCGAAGCCGGTGAGGCACAGACCGCGAAGCTCCCGTCGTCGGCAGAGACCACGGAACCGACGGCGTCAGAACCCATCGCACCGGACGTCGAGGCCGGGTCGGCGACCGCAGCATCAACGGCCGCCAGCCAGACGTCGAACGACTCCGCCGGGGCGGCAGAGTCCCCCCCCGAGGACGCGGGTCGGCCACCCGGCACCCCCGACGGCCCGCCTGATCAGTGAAGCTGGCGATCGTCGTTCAGCGCTATGGCGCGGACCTCAACGGCGGCGCCGAGTTGCATGCGCGGTACGTCGCCGAGCTCCTCAGCCGGCGGGCCGACGTCGAGGTCTTGACGACTTGCGCGCGTGACTACATCACGTGGCGTAACGAACTACCTTCAGGGATCGACGACGTCAACGGGATCCCGGTGCATCGATTTCCCGTGCGACGCGAGCGCGATCCTCACGACTTCGGCCGCCGTTCCGAGCACGTGTTCGACCGGACGCACTCGCTCGCCGACGAACTCGGCTGGCTGCAATCGGAGGGTCCAACCAGCCCGGCGCTGGTCAGCCATATGCGGCGCTTCATCGCGAGCTATGACTACTACGTCTTCTTCAGTTACCGCTATTACCACTCGTATCATGGCATCCGAGCAGCAGCCGCCCGCGCCATCCTCGTGCCCACGGCGGAGCGCGATCCGGCGCTTGGTCTCGCCATCTTCGCTCCTATGTTCCGCGGGGTCCGGGCCCTCATGTACAACTCGCATGAAGAGCGCGCGATCATCCAGGGCGTGTCGAACAACCACGACGTGCCAGGAGTCATCGTGGGGGTCGGGTCCGAGGTGCCGCCCAGTGCGAGCTCGCGCCGCTTCCGCGCGCGAACCGGCATTCGGGGACGCTTCACGCTGTACGTCGGACGTATTGACGAGAACAAGGGATGCGGCGAGCTGTTCGAGTTCTTTGGCCGCTACGCGCGCCACGTGTCGAGTCGGATGCAGCTGGTCCTCATCGGCACCCCGGTCATGCCCATCCCGTCGCAGCCGCGGATCCACCACCTCGGCTTCGTCACCGACGAGGAGAAGTTCGACGCGATGTCCGCCGCCGATCTGCTCGTTATGCCTTCCTACTACGAGAGCCTGTCGATGGTCACCCTCGAGGCGTGGGCGATGGGCCTACCGGTGCTGGTGAACGGGGGCTGCGACGTGCTGCGCGGCCAGGTGACGCGGGCCAAGGCGGGACTCTATTACGAGACGTACGCCGAGTTCGTGGAAACACTGCAGGCGCTCGAGACCAACCCGGACCTGCGCGCCGCGCTGTCGGCCAATGGTCAAGCGTATTTCGAGCGGCATTACACCTGGGACACCATCGAGCGCAAGTATCTCTCGATGATCGACCGTCTCCAGGAGGAAGACCGGGGCGGCGTACCAACGCGGCTAGAGCGCCTGCCGGGGTGGATGACCCGGCGGCGGCGCGACCGGGCACCAGCACGTACGATCGTCGACGGCCTCCCCCCGGGTCCCGTGCTCGATCCCTCGGGCGGGAACACGACGCCGCACGCGTGACGACGATGGCAACATCCGACATCGCCGTCCACCAGGTCCTGGCCACGCTGGGCTACGGCGACGCCATCGGGAACGAGGTGCTCGGGATCGCAAAAGTGCTGCGGGATGCGGGCTATGCGTCGAACATCTACTCCCAAACGTGCGAATCACGTCTCGATCACCTTACCGTCGATTACCGGGACCTCGTCGCCGACAGCCGCCCCGACGACATCCTGATCCATCATTTCTCGATCGGTTCGAGGGCATCACGACTGGCGTTCGCCCTCCCCGCTCGGATGGTCCTGGTGTACCACAACATCACCCCGCCCGAGTATTTCGTAGGGGTCAACCCCACGCTCGTAAAGCAGTGCTACACCGGCCGGCGCGAGCTCCGCGCCTACGCGCCGCGCTGCGACCTGGCGCTCGGCGACTCCGAGTTCAACCGGGCGGAGCTCGAACAGATGGGATTCCCGCGGACCGCCGTGTTGCCGGTCGTGCCCGGCTTCGCCCACCTCGAGTTGGCGCCGAACCCGCTGGTCGCACGCGACTTCGATGACGCATGGACCAACATCCTGTTCGTCGGCCGACTGATCCCGAACAAGCGCATCGAGGATCTTGTGCGTTTCTTTCATGCGTATCGGCTGAAGTACAACCCGTGCGCGCGGCTGCTGCTGGTTGGATCGTTTCGCGGGTTCGAAGACTACCTCGCGTCGCTAGCCAGCCAGATCCAGCGGCTGCGAACACCGGATGTGCATTTCATCGGACACGTGTCGAACGAAGAGTTGACCGCGCTCTACGACGTCGCCGACCTCTTCCTCTCGGCGAGTGAGCACGAGGGCTTTTGTGTACCGCTCGTCGAGGCGTTCTCCAAGCAGATCCCCGTCATCGCGTTCGACGCCGCCGCGGTTCCGGCCACCATGGACGGTGGCGGCGTGTTGTACGACCGCAAGGACCCACGCCACGTGGCTTCGCTCATGCACACTGTGCTTTCGGACCGAGACCTCACAGACGAGATCGTGCGGGCACAGGACGCTGCGCTTGCCCGGCTGCGCCAGAAGGACTTCGAAGCGACGCTGCGGCGGTTCGTCGACCAGGTGCGGCGCGGCCCACGCGCGTCTCCCCCCGACGTCGCCTCGGACTTCTGGCACCAGTTCAACCAGTCCGAGGCGCTGGAGGAGCTGCGGGAATACCGTCCGTCAGCCTATCAAGCGTTGCCAAAGGAGCCACGGGTGAGAGGAGAGAGCTTTGGATTTGACTGGTGAGGTCAGGCCCATACTGGGTGGATCTGCGTGAGCGCCGTGGCGGCGCGCCCCCATCGAGCGATGTCCGAGTGATCATCAACCAATGGCTGCCTGCCGCGCATCGGGGGGATGCGGTCGGGGACAGCGCGCGTCGCGTGCGCGACCTCCTTCGCCACCGCGGCCATACAGCCGACCTGTTCGCGCTGTCCGTTGACGACGACCTCCGGAGCGAGGTGCACCCCTTCGACGACCCCGCCGCGCGCCGCGGCGACATCACGGTACTCCACTTCGCGGTGCCATCGCCGATGACCGACGCCCTTCCGACACTCCGCGGACGACGTGTCGTGCAGTACCACAACATCACGCCGGCCCGCTACTTCGCGTCCTACGATCCGAGCGTCTTTCGCATCGCCGCGCTCGGCCGCCAGGAGCTGTCCACTCTCGTCAACAAGGTAGACCTCGCGATGGGCGACTCCGAGTACAACCGGCAAGAGCTCGAGACCCTGGGCTTCGAGCGCACGGGCGTGATGCCGATTTTTGTCGACACAGACCGTATCGTCCGCGGACCGCGCCAACCGGCGCTCGACGACCTGTTGGACGATGGCCTCGCCAACATCCTGTTCGTTGGGCGCGTGGCGCCGAACAAGACACTAGAAGACCACCTCAGGCTCGCCGAGCATTACAAGCGGTATGTCGACACAGACTACCGCTTCATCTTCGTCGGCCGCACGGACGTCGTGCCGCGGTACTACGCGATGCTGCGCGCTCTAATTGCGAAGTACGAGATGCCGCCGGACCGGTTTCTGTTCACCGGTCCCGTGCCCGAACACGAGCTCGCCACCTTCTACCGGCACGCTGATGTCTATGTATCGCTCAGCGAGCACGAAGGGTTTTGCGTGCCGCTGCTCGAAGCGATGGCCGCCGACGTGCCGGTACTAGCGTATTGCGCAGGTGCGGTTCCCGAAACGCTGGGTGGCGCCGGGATCTGCTTCACGCCGAAGGATCTCGAGTACGCCGCCGAACTGCTCGGTCTCCTGGTGTACGATGACCGGTTGAGAGTCAAGGTCATCGCTGGCCAGAGGCGGCGCCTGGCCGATTTTTCACCCGCGCGGGTCGAGGCCGCTCTCAATTCGATGCTACAGACCCTGTCCGCGTGAAGATCGCCCTTATCGTTCAACGCTACGGCGCTGAGATCATTGGCGGCTCCGAGTACCACTGCCGTCTCATCGCCGAACGTCTCTCGACGCGTCACCACGTCGACGTGCTAACGACGTGCGCGCGCGACTACGTGACCTGGGCCAACGAGTATCCGGAGGGCCCCGACCGCATCCGCGGCGTCACGGTCAGGCGGTTCGCGAACGCGCGAACGCGCGACATCACCACCTTCAACGAGTACTCGGATTGGATCTTCGCCAACCCGCACACGGCTGATGACGAACTGGCCTGGTTGACGCAGCAGGGACCATGGTGCCCAGCCCTGATCGAGTACCTCGAGCAGCGCCACGCGACCTACGATGCGCTGATCTTCTTCACCTACCTTTACGCGCCGACGGTGCTCGGCCTGCGTGTCGATCCGAGCCGGAGTATCCTCGTGCCCACCGCGCACGACGAACCCGCCATCGGCCTCGATCTGTATCGTGACGTGTTCCGCTCACCAGCGGCCATCGCCTTCAATACCGGCGTGGAGCGAGGCTTCCTCCGATCGCGTTTCGATCTCCGTGCCAAGAGCGAGGAAGTCGTCGGATGCGGTGTCGACCTTCCCCCGCATCTCGGCTACCCCACCAACGGTGCCGGCGACGACCCGCCCGGCATGGGCGAGGCCGACGATGAGTACGAGCGCGACGCGCCACCGTCGGCGGGCGCCATCTTTCGGAGGCGCCATCGACTCTACGGTCCGTTTGCGCTGTATGGCGGTCGGATCGACCCGGGCAAAGGGTGCGAGGAATTGGTCGAGTACTTTGGCACCTATGCAACGGAGCACGGGGACGCCACACTCGCGCTAATGGGCATCAAGCTGATGCCGATCCCCGACGAGCCGTTCATTCGGTTCGCCGGGATGCTCTCGGAGACGGAGCGCCTCGAGGCCCTCGAAGCCGCCACCGTGGTCGTGGTGCCATCACCCTACGAGAGCTTGTCGCTCCTCGCGCTCGAGGCCTTCGCCGTCGGCACACCCGTGCTGGCCAATGCTCGGAGCGACGTCTTAACCGACCATTGCCAGCGGAGCAACGCCGGTCTCTACTACGCCGATCGTGACGAATTCGTGGAATGCCTAAAGCTCCTCGTCGGGAACGCAGAGGTCCGCGACGCGCTGGGCCGTAATGGGCGCGCGTATGTGCACGCCAACTACGGATGGGATGTCATCCTCGAAAAATACGAGCGAATGATCTCAGCCGTTGCCGGCCGGCGTGCACACAAGCCGACGCGCGGCACGAAGCAGCGTGGACGTGGCGGCAGGCCCCGCACGCGCGGCAGGAACCCGAGATAAAGGTGCGCTGCTGTGGGCCGGCGATGCATCCCGCACAGCGCGGCACTTGCCCGTGAGTCAGCGGGTTCACATACGGTGTGTATGCTCCCTCATCGCGCCTTGCCAGCCGGGCGTCTCGGCTCGAACCTCACTCCACAAATGGCTATTACAAGCCACTAGTCGACGCGGGTGAGCCGCTTACCGATCAGTCCTTCAATCTCAGCGGCCGCCGAGGCGGACTCGTCGCTGGAGCCCGACCTCACCCGGGCGTGCCCCGCCCTGCTAGGCGGCATGGCGCCCCCACGCGGCCGAGGGGACGCGCCACTGGCTGACCGCTTGCGCCGCGGCCGGATCCCGTAACGCTTGATCATCTCGTTCAACGTGGTGGGCTTGATCTGCAACAACTCCGCGGCGTGCTTCTGCACGCCGCCCGCCGCCTCGAGCGCGCGCCCGATCAACCGCGTCTCCATCTCCTCGACGATCTTCTTGAACGGGATGCCCTCCGGCGGCATGTCGAAGTTGGGGAGGTCGAACGAGCGCGAGGTGCGGATATCGTCACGTATGAGGTCGACGCCTATTTCCGATCCCGAGGTCAACACCACCGCGCGCTCGATCACGTTCTCGAGTTCGCGTACGTTACCCGGCCAGTGGTAGCTCTCTAAGAGCTCGAGCGCCTCCGGTGCGAAATCGAGATCGGGTTTGTGGTTCTCCTTCCCGTACTTCTCGAGGAAGCTCTGCACCAGCAGCTGCACGTCCTCCTTCCGCTCACGGAGCGGCGGCAACTCGACCGTGATCACGTGCAGGCGATAGAAGAGGTCCTCCCGAAAGCTGCCGTCCTGCACCATCCGCTGGAGATCGACGTTGGTCGCTGCGATGATCCGCACGTCGACTTTAATGGTGTCGACCCCTCCCAATCGCATGAATTCGCGTTCCTGCATCACCCGCAGCAGCTTCGCCTGAGTCTCCAGGGGCACTGTGCCAATCTCGTCGAAGAAGATGCTGCCGCGGTCCGCGAGCTCGAAGAGCCCCTTCTTTGGCGCTACAGCGCCGGTGAACGCGCCCTTGACGTGCCCAAACAAGTTCGATTCCAGTAGGTCGGACGGGAGGCTTCCAGAATTGACCGTGATGAACGGCCGACCGGCTCTGGGTGAGTTGGCGTGTATGGCTTGGGCGACCAACTCCTTGCCCGTCCCGCTCTCTCCCTGGACCAGGATCGTGGTGCGGCTGGGCGCCGCCTGGGCCACGAGGTCGAAGATGCTTGCCATCCGCGGGCTCCGACCGAGCAGATTACTGAAACGGTGGGTGTGGGCCCTGAGGTTCTGCCGCAGCGCGCGATTCTCGGCGATGAGCTGACGCTGTTCCACCGCGTTGCGCACGACGAGGAGTACGTCATCGTTCTTGAAAGGCTTCTCTATAAAATCGAACGCGCCGTGCTTGAATGCCTCGCGTGTGTTACTCGATGTACCGTATGCCGTGATCATGATCACTGGGAGGTCGCCATCGAGCCGTTTGATATCCTGGAGGGCCTCAAGACCGTTCATCCCCGGCATCATGATGTCGAGGATGACCGCGTCGAACGATCCCGTCTTCGCCGCCTCGACGCCCTCCTCGCCCGTCGTCACCAACCGCACCAGATAGCCCTCCTTCGTCAGGAGCGACTCGAGGATCTCGCGCATGATCTCCTCGTCGTCAACGACCAGCAGGGAGGCGTGCTGTGGCATAAACCTGATGCTCGGTGCTTCTAGTGACTGTAACAGCCCACTAGGATCCGGTCGTCACCGCCTCGCTCGAGTGTTCCCGATCCGACGCACTGAGCGGGAGGGTCAGTCTGAATCGCGTCCCCTGCCCGGACTGGCTCTCGCATTCGATCGTGCCGTGGTGTTCCTGCACCACCCCGTAGGTCACCGATAGACCCAACCCCGTGCCCTGACCGGTGGTTTTTGTAGTGAAAAACGGATCGTAGATGCGCGAGAGGTGCTCGGACCGTATCCCCGCCCCGTTATCAGCGATCTCGACGACCGCGTGCTCATCATCGACACGGCTGCTCACCGTAAGCCATCCGCCGGTTGGCATGGCATCGCGTGCGTTGAGGAACAGGTTGAGAAACACCTGCTGGACCTTGAACTCGACCCCCTGCACAACCGGCGCGATGACGGACAGTTCCCGTCGCACCTTAACGTTGCCTGTATCCAGTTGATGCTCGAGCAACGCCAGGACGTCGTTGACGACCACGTTGACGTCAACCGGGCCGGACACGTCTGACCGTCCGGGACGCGCCAGGTTCAGCAGCCCGTTGATGATCTTCGCGGCGCGAAACGTCTGCCGCTCGATCTTCTCCAGCAGTTGTGTCTTGGGATCGTTTGGGTCCGCTCCCTCGAGCAGCATCTGGGTGAAGCTCGAGATACCGGTGAGCGGCGTGTTGACCTCATGCGCAACGCCTGCGGCGAGGAGGCCGATCGAGGCCATCTTCTCCGAGATCTGCAGTTGTTCCTCGAGCTGAACGCGCGACGTGATGTCCTCGACGATGACCATCGTCCCGCTCGTGTCGCCGTCCGGTGTCAGCAGCGGAGCCGTCGCCGCGTTCACCAGCAAGCGCCTCGGGTCCGCGTGGCGGGACATCAACGGCACGCGGTAGAGCTCGGCGCCGGTTACCCTCTCGACGCGGGCCTTCCGCAACCGGCCGACAAACTCTGGATCGAACAGGTCGTCGAGCCGCTGGCCGACGGCTTCCTCGCGCGACACCCCGAACAGGCGCTCGAGACCGGCGTTCCACCGGACCACCTGATCACCGAGATCGAGGACAACGAGCCCATCGCTCAGCGATTCGACGATGTTCTCGCTGAACTGACGCATCCGATCCAGCTCGCCGGCCTTGACATGCAGCTGACTGTAGAGGCGACCGTTCTCGAGTGCAGTCGCGACCTGACCCGCAACCGCCGCCAGCAACGCCATGTCCTCGCTGCTCAGCGGCTCACCACTCTCCTTGCGCCCGAGGGCCATCACCGCGATCGTCTCGTCCTCGGCAACGCACGGCACAAAGTAGTAGATGCCGCGGTCGCGCCAGTACGCCGCGTCCGGAGTCGCGACCTTGCGCCGGGTGACAGGATCATCCAGCAGCACGGTGTGGCGCGCGGACAGGCGCTCGCCGATGCTCGAGTCGCGCACCAGCGCCGGTGGTGGCGGCGCAAAACCGACCCACCGGATGGGCCGGAAGTCCCCGGTCTGGGCCGGACCCGTGTCACCCGTGAGGTCGCGACCCAGAAGCAGCGCCATCCGCTCGACCCCCAGCGTTTCGGTCACCCGATTCACGAGCCGCTCACTCAAGCGTTCGAGGTCGAGGTCGGCGTTGAGATCACGCGCGAAGCCGACGAACGCACGGCGGTGGTCGAACCGGTCCCGATAGTAGACACGATCGAGCATCGTTTGAATCGCGTTCTTCACCGGGCCGGCCAGCAGCACGACGACCGCCGTTGCCAGCAACGCGATGATCGAGTTGTGTCCATCAGATTCCTCGAGAAACACCTCGGTCGCGAGACGTTCGAGGACCAGGTAGATGGCCACCATGGCGGCCACGACGGCCGTGTACACGAGGCTGCGTTTGACGATGACCTCGACGTCGCGGAGCCGGTAGCGCACGATGGCCGACGCGAACGCGAGCGGGATCAATCCGAGCGGCACGGCGGTGAATCTGAACCCCGCCAGGGGGGTGAACCCGAGCGCGTAGGGCAGCGCGTAGCCGAGCGCGAACGGCAGACCGCCCAGCACGGCGCCCGAAACGATCCACCGCAATTGCCGTCGCGCGGTGATCGACCGGACCCGCTGCAATGCCACGACCATCGTCGTCAGCCCGCCAATGGTGCACGCGGCGAGGTAGAGGTGCTGGAGCTCCCAGACGCGCTCAACCGCGCCGGCGAACAGGGTACTGGTATCCGAGCCAAGCACGGCGACCACCTGGGCGACGCCGAGCGCCAGCGCCGGCGCATAGACGAGCGGGAACAGACGTGAGCCCAGTCGATTCCGGATCCACCCTGGCGAGCGCTCGGGGAACACGAGGGCGAAATGCATGAAGAGCGGGGCCAGAAGCAGGATCGACACCTCGTCAGCCCAGAAGAAGACCCAGTCGAGACGATCGAGCCGACCGCTGTATGAAAACGCGAAGACGCCGAAAAAGGCAACGCTCAACCAGAAAAAGTGGAGTGTGGCCTGATGATCGGGTCGGCGGACCCGCACGGCGGCACCGACCAGCAATCCGAACAAGCCGACGCCGGCGAGTACGAAGTAAAACGGCAAGTTGGCACCGGGCAATGGCGCGAGCGACAGCGCGTAGACCTGCCGCTCGCGGACACGGAGCACCGTGTAGTCGAGCCGGGTGCCCTCGATCCCCGCATGAAGGAATCCGAGGACGTCGGCCCTGGTGTCAACGGGGCGGCCGCCGATCGCAAGCAGCACATCACCGGTTTCGAGACCGGCCCGTGCAGCCGCCGAGTCGAGCGCGAGGTCGGCCGCGACCAGGCCATCGGCGCCTTCAAGCCAAAGAACGCCGTCCTCGACCTCGTTCCAGTTAGCCTGTACGACCGCATTGGCGACTGCAAGGAACACCAGCACCGCGACGACACCGACGGCCAGAAGCGCCCGGCTCCAGCCACCTCGATATCGCTGCGCAGTCAGTTCGCGCTCAGCCGATGTCATCCGAACACACCCTTCGCCTGGTGCCTCTCATCGGTGCAAACGACATTCCGAGAGGTCTAACGATTGGGCCTCACAAAGCACTGAAATAATGACAGCTTACGCCGATGACAGCCATTAATGTCCAATAACATGGATCTCTCCAACAACCATATGGATCGTGAGAGCTGCCTGGTTCAACAATTTTACGAGGTCTCATCTACGGGAGAAATGGCCGATCCGACCGCTCAGAACTGAACAACCAGCCCGCCAACGAACTGCTGCGGAGGGTCGACGACCAGCAGCTCGTCGTAGGCAGAGGTGCCGAACGCCTGCTCGTGAAAGAGGCTACGAATGGCAACGAGCAGCTCCCACGTACTGCCGTCGATTGGGGAAAACGGCAGCTTCTGCGTCACCCGCACGTCGAATCGTGCGTCCACCCCTGATGATACGGTGTCTGAGGATGCGCGCGCGAACGCGGTGTTGACGCGGCAGACGGCGAAAATGCGCGTCGAGGTCTCGGGAATCTCAGCCTCAATCGAGGTCGTAACGTCGTGAAAGCGCTCGAGACCAGTCCGGAACGCCCCGACGGTCCAGGGCGAGAGCTTGGACGCCGTCCACGGAAGCCACTCGGCCTGCACGAGGCTGTACCCTACCGCACCTCGCACGCGCCCGGCCCCGCCGTGGCTGAACGTGACGCCCCATCCGTCGGTGGCGACGCCGCGCGCGCTCGTCAGGTAGTAGTGCCCTCCCGGTGCCGCGAAACCGTCAAGCGGGACCCGATCGGCGATGCCAAACATCGTGATGAGCTGGTCGCTGACATCCTGATGGAACCGACGCACACCCAGGACCGAAGCCCCACCGAGATCGCGCTCGATAGCGATTTCAACGTGTCGCGCTCGCTCGGCCTGCAGTGGCTCGAACCGTGACAGCGATGCGAAGGTCCGTTCAGGTGGCAGCCACACCCCGGAGACCGGCGGCAGGAACTCCTCGGCGCCCGGTGCAGTCATAGTCCGGGCCAGCGCTACGCGCACGCGGGTATGCCGGACCGGCGCGATCGTCACCTGTGCGCGCGGGCTGAACAGCTTGCCGTTCTCCAAGTAGCCGTAGCTCGCGAACGTGCCCCCGTAGCCGACCGTCACACGGGGCGACACTGACCAGGTGTCGAATGCCCGTACACTGCCAACGTCGCGACTGTGTCGGCGGTCCATCTCGTCGGCACCAACCGACAACGCAGGAACCAGCGCGGCGGCGTACAGTTGGCTGCTATACGACAGCTCGAGTTCGACCGCGTGGTCCTCATGCGGGTCGGCGGTGTACCGCCCGGATACCGCCCACGACGATGCGTGCCCGGAGGTCATGTCCATGGCCCCGCGCACGGCCCACACGGCATCGTCAGCGCCGGCCGGTGTGAGCGACACGTGAGCCACCTGGCCTGGCACGCCGCCAGGTGACCACCATCGCCCAGGTCCATCGAACGTCGTGCGTGTCAGCAGCTGCACCTGGCCGGAAACCGGGAACCCGCCCAAGAGGCCGGCCACGTGCTTACCTTCGCGCAGAGCCGGATCATCAGCCACATCGGCGTCCGCAAATGCCAATAACCCGGTCTTGTCCTTGAGCACGCTGCGCCGCGCGCGCCGCAACTGCCATGCTTTCGGGCCGTGATCGTGCGGCGCGAGAATCTGATCGGACGCCCGGTCCGCGGCGTCGGTGTCGTTCGCGACACCTCGATCCTCCTGCGTCTCAGCGGCGACGAACGCGGTGGGGACACCTTCATCAGACAGCGAAGCGGCGGTCGGCGCTGCGCCGCCGAATACCGAACCGGCGAGGCGGAGACGCGGCGTCGTTCGCCCCGCAGGCACCGACGTTAGCGTCAACGTCGGCGCGGCTGCCACCTCTGCCAGCACATCGACATACCGCCGGGACGCCACGAACCCTGCAGCGTGCGTGCGAAGCAGATACCGCCCGGGTCGAAGCGCCCGGAACTCGAATCGCCCCTCCGTATCGCACGCCGCGAGCGTGGTCCCCGACGGCCCGATGGCCGTAACCAGTACCTCCGCGAGCCCCCCCCCGGCACGAGTGGTCACGACACCGACGATATCGCCGGTGCCGCCGATCGATGCGACCGAGGCTCTTGTCGATGCCCCCTTGCCACGCGGCTTCGCGGTCGTGTGTCCGCCGGCCACCGTGACCAAGGCAACCGTCAGCGCCACCGCGGTGACCGTGACGCGTGGGGCTCGAGTCATAGGGTGTGGAGCGGCCCGCTTTACGTCCCCCGCACGGTGAACACCAGCTCGCGCATCAGTTCCGTGCCGGAGGTGTTGTCCGTGACCTTGATCGCAAGACGGTAGTCGCCCGCCGGAAAGAGCGTCAGGGGAATCGTCTGCCCGCCGATGATCTGATATCCCAGATTCGCATCGAAATCTGGAGGCAGGGTCTCCGGGTTGAACTGCTGAGGATTCGTCTTGTTGAAGAACTCCTCGCCGTCCGCCGTCCGCTGGTGAAAATCGTACTCGATCGTGACGTCGGGCTTCGTAGCGTCCTTCAACCCGGCGTTGTAGACGAAGAAGATCATGCCGAGCTCTTCCTGCTTCCCGAAGCTCCGGTCCAGCTTCGGCACGATTCGCAGCGTCCCGAAACTATACGGGAACTGCTGCAGCTGCTCCGCCGTCAGCGGCTCGGCCATCGGCTCGAGGACTTCGGTCACGAGAATGCTGCTGGTGGCGAGCTGCGGCGTCCAGAAATCAGGCACTTCGAGCTCTTCGCGCAACAGCAACACCGTCGACGTCTGGGCATCGTCTTCTGAACCGCCGCTGCTGTCGCGAATCGCGACGTACACGTCATAGGTGCCGCCCGGCGCCGAGAAGAAGTGGGGGATGGTAATCGGCTCGGTCCCGTCCGCGGTCACAGGGAAGTAGTTCGCATCTCGAAACTCCCCGGTCCCGAGGAGCTGCGCGCTGTAGGCCGCGAGATCGGCCGGGCGATCCGACGAGTCAGAGTCATCGTCGTCCTCATCCTCCTCGGCGGTCGCAGCTGTCGCGGCACGGTGCTCCTCGACGAAGAGGAACAGGCCCACCGTCGATGCGTTGACTTTTGACGCATCGATTGTGAGCGTGAACGGCACTTCGGTCTTGCCGTCGGCACCCTTGAGGAACGACGGGTCGAGCGAGAACGGATTGTCCTGCGCGACGAGCTCACCGCCTTGCACGGCCGCGACCACCTCGATGAGCGACTCCAGTTCCTCCTGCTGCCAGTCCTCGAGCTCAACGGCGTCTTGAGCTGCCATCGACGACGTGGTCAGCAGCAACGTTGCCGCGACACACGACGCCACGACCCAGTTGCGTCGGGCAATGTCGTTCATCGGAGTCAGTCTCCCTAGTGAGCGTGATCGGTCGAAGTGGACCTATTCATGATAGGCGACCTCTCGGTCGCAAGTCAAACAACTCAATGCTATTCAAGTTGTTTAAACGTGGAGAGTTACATGGAACTGGCGAGTCGCTGACGTGGTATGATTCCGGCTTTGCGCGGACGGCCGAGTTCGGCAGCAAGCCCGGAGACGTTTCGCACCGTACGAGTCGAATGCCCTCCCAACGCCCACCGGTCGTGCTCGTCGTCCTCGATGGGTGGGGCCTGAGCGACCTCAGCGCCCACAACGCGATCAGCCTCGGCCGCACCCCGGTGTTCGAGGAACTCCTCGACCGCTACCCGCATGCGTCGCTCGTCGCCAGCGGAGAGGCCGTGGGGCTGCCGGCCGGCCAGATGGGCAACTCGGAGGTCGGTCACATGCATCTCGGTGCCGGCCGGGTCGTGTATCAGGACCTCACGCGCATCGACCAGAGCATTCGCGAGGGCGACTTCTTTGAGAATCCAGCGCTGGTCGCCGCTATGGCCCGCTGCGCGAGTGATCGTCACGCGCTCCACCTGCTGGGCCTGATCTCGGAGGGTGGCGTACATAGCCACCGGCGCCATCTCGCGGCGCTCATCGACATGGCCGCGCGCCGCGGCATCGCGCGCGTCTTCGTGCATGCCATCACCGACGGGCGCGACACGGCGCCCACCCGAGGCGTCGACGACCTTGCGGAAATCACGCGGACGATGGCCGATGCGGGTGCCGGTCGGATCGCATCAGTGATCGGACGCTACTACGCCATGGATCGCGACCGCCGGGGGGAGCGATCCAAGCGAGCCTATGACGCGCTCGTCTCGGGGCGCGGGCACAGCGCACGTGACGGGCTGAAGCACGTCGCGGAGTCGTATGGTGCCGGCGTGACGGACGAGTTCATCGAGCCCGCCGTCGTGGTGGCTGCTGACGGGCAACCGATTGGCCGGGTCGCCGACGACGATTCACTGATCTTCTTCAATTTCCGCGCCGACCGCGCCCGGCAGATCACTCGCGCGCTCGCATGCCCGGACGGCAACTTCGACGACTTCAGCCGTGCGGCTCACCCGCGGATCGCACTCACGACGATGACGGAGTACGACGCGACGTTCGAGCTCCCGGTCGCATTCCGACCGGAGGTGCTCTCGGCAAACGTGGCCGAGGTGATGACGGTCCATGGCTTGACGAATCTCCGGCTGGCGGAAACAGAGAAGTACGCCCACGTGACGTATTTCTTCAACGGCGGGGAAGAGCAGCCACGCGCAGGGGAGGACCGGATCCTCGTACCGTCGCCACGTGTCCCGACCTACGATCTGCAGCCCGAGATGAGCGCTGCTAGTATCACCGACGCTCTGGTGGCCGATGTCAACGCCGGCCGCCACGACGTCATCGTTTGCAATTTCGCGAATGCCGACATGGTAGGCCACACTGGCAAGCTCAACGCCGCCGTGGTCGCGGTCTCGACGCTCGACGCGTGCCTCTTGCGGATTGTGCGCTCGGTCGAAGCCGCCGGAGGGACGGTCATCGTGACCGCCGATCACGGCAACGCAGAGCAGATGTGGGACCACGAGCGGAAGGAGCCGCACACGGCGCACACGGGCAACCCCGTCCCTGTGGTGCTCATCGACAAGTCGATCGAGGGGAGAGGGTACACGCTGCGCGACGGCTCGCTACGCGACGTGGCGCCGACACTGCTGGCCGTGGCCAACGTGGCCCGCCCGCCGGAAATGACCGGTCGTGACCTGCGCACCTGGGTCGAGTAGGCGCGTGTCTGAGGCCTAGTCGACTTGTTGGTTCAGCTCGTCGGCGGCTATCCGCAGCGATCGCAGGAATCGACGATCATTCGCCGTGATGTCCATCCCTTGCTGCTCCTTCCCAGCCAGCGGCGTGGCCGCTACCTTGGCGAGTCCCTGGGAACCCGAGCGGTTGCCGAAGCCGATCTCGGCTTCGAGCGATACGCGCATTTCATACCCGGCCGCGCGCGCCTTTTCGCGACACGCCTCGACTCTCGCGTCCTCGGCGACCGCGGCGCCGATGGCCTCGGCCATCCCGCGAGCCAAGCGATTCACGACATCGTCCATGCGGTGACCTCCTCACCGGCCGCCCGGCCGGGAACCGGGGCCGAATCCACGTTCGGTGCGGTCAGCCCGCATGCGGTGTATCGATCTGACGAAGGGGCCTGCACCATGCGAGGTCTGGAAGCAGCAACGAGAATAAAACCCGCTGATTGTAAACTCGGGCCTTCGCGCTGTCAAGATGAACACCACTGTATATCGCGGTTTTGACTCGTCTAACCGCAATATCATGTGCTGTGTTTAGGTTAGACGACCTCAACTAGGTCTTGGTGTGACCCATGAGGGCGAAGGTTCGTTACAATCCCCATCGCCAATGGCCTCCGACGTCTTCACGCCTCGGGACGCGCCCTCGTCGCCAGACGAGCGCCTCGGACGCCCAGGTGAGTTCCCCTTCACTCGCGGCATCCATCCGACGATGTATCGGGGCCGTCTGTGGTCGATGCGGCAATACGCGGGGTTCGGCACGGCTGCCGAATCGAATCGGCGCTATCGCTATCTGCTCGGTCAGGGCGTGAGTGGTCTGAGCGTCGCCTTCGATTTACCGACGCAGATTGGGTACGACTCTGACCATGCCCTTGCCGCCGGCGAGGTTGGGCGCGTCGGCGTGGCAATCGACTCGATCGAGGACATGGCGCGGCTGTTCGACGCCATTCCACTGGATCGCGTGTCGACATCGATGACCATCAACGCGACAGCGATCATCCTGCTCGCGCTGTACGTCGCGGTCGCCCGCCGCCAAGGCGTTGCCCCGCATGCGATCGCCGGGACCCTGCAGAACGACATCTTGAAGGAGTACGTGGCGCGAGGCACGTATATCTATCCACCGCGCGCCTCGATGCGTATCGTGACCGATGTCGTCGCCTACTGCGACCGCGAGCTGCCGGCCTGGCACCCGATCTCGATCAGCGGGTATCACATCCGTGAGGCTGGCTCGACCGCCGCGCAAGAGATCGCGTTCACGTTCGCGCATGCGATGACCTATGTGCGCGCGGCGATCGACTCCGGGCTCGAAGTGAATTCCTTTGGCCGGCGGCTGTCGTTCTTCTTCAACGCCCACAACGACTTCCTGGAAGAGATCGCCAAGTTCCGCGCCGCGCGGCGACTCTGGGCGCGACTCATGCGCGACCGGTTCGGCGCAACGGAGCCGCGCGCGCAGCAGCTCCGATTTCACACGCAGACAGCCGGCAGCACGCTCACGGCGCAACAGCCGGACAATAACGTTGTGCGGGTCGCCCTTCAGGCGATGGCCGCAGTCCTCGGCGGGACGCAGTCGCTACACTGTAATGGGCGCGACGAAGCACTTGGTCTGCCGACGGAAAAAGCGGCGCAGATCGCGCTGCGCACCCAGCAGATCATCGCGTCCGAAACTGGCGTGACGAACACGGTTGACCCGGTGGCCGGGTCGTGGGCGGTCGAGCACCTGACCGACCAGCTCGAAGGCGAGGCAGAGGCGCTCATCGATCGGATCGACCAGGAGGGCGGCACCCTCGAGGCAATCGAATCGGGGTTCATCCAGCGGGAGATCCAGGACGCCGCGTATCGCGCCCAGCGTGCGATTGACGGCGGCGAGGCGAGCGTAGTCGGCGTCAACCGATTCGAGACAAAAGACGCCGACACGGCCGTCGAGGCCCATCGGATCGACCCGGCGATCGAAGCGGAGCAGGCCGCACGGGTCGGCGCGCTCCGCGCGTCGCGAGACCGGGCGACGGCGCACGCGGCGCTGGAGTCGGTCCGCACAGCGGCGCGCCGCGAAACGAATCTGGTGCCGCCGATCATCGCGGCGGTCGAGGCCAAAGCCACCGTGGGTGAGGTGGCCGACGTGCTCCGGACGGTATTCGGCGAATACCAGGAGAACACTGAGCCGAGGGCCTAGAGGTCCCTGCCCTGAGCCTCAGGCGAGGCCCGATCCTGATCAGCGCCGCACCGGCGCCGCTTCACGCTCTGTCAGTACGTCCTTTTCGATTTGGCCGTCCAGAATGTGAATCACCCGCCGGGCGTGGGCGGCCACATCGGCTTCGTGCGTAATGAGTACGATGGTGTTTCCCTGCTGATAGAGCCGCTCGAAGATCGTCATGATCTCCACGCCGGTCTTCGAGTCGAGGTTGCCCGTCGGCTCATCGGCCAGCAGGATGGACGGCGTGTTGACCAGCGCCCGGGCGATTGCCACGCGTTGCCGCTGCCCGCCCGAGAGCTCATTCGGGCGGTGAGTCATGCGGTCTTCGAGTTCAACCAGGCGCAACGCGTCGGTGGCCCGCTGGTGGCGAGTGGCGCCTGATATCCCCGCGTAGATCAGCGGGAGCTCGACATTGTGCAGCGCGGTCGCGCGTGGCAACAGGTTGAACGTCTGGAACACGAAGCCGATCTCTTCGTTTCGGATCCGAGCGAGTTCGTCGTCGTTCATGCCGCTCACGCTCTTGCCGTTCAGCAGATACGACCCTTCTGTCGGCGTGTCGAGACAGCCGATGAGGTTCATCAGCGTCGACTTGCCGGAACCCGACGGCCCCATGATCGCCACGAACTCGCCCCGTGCAATCTCTACCGACACGGCGCGGAGCGCGTGAACCGATTCGGTTCCCATGTGGTAGGTCTTCCAGAGGTTGTCGGTTTTGATCAGGGACATGCTTCGCCTGCCGCCGGTTCCAGGTTCCGGGTTCTAAAATCGAGGTCGCGGCCACATCAGTACGATCGCCACGCCATGTTCGACGGACGACGACACGCATCGGTTCCGTGGCCGGCTATTCGGTCGCACGGAGGCGCTCCAGAACACGACGTTCCGCGGCCGGAGCCGCCGCGGGCACCGGCCCCTGCCAACCGTGGACATCCACCGGGAGCGCGATGATACGCGTTGCAGACAGGCGCGAAAGCCGCCCCCGGACCAATCCGACCTTGCGGTCGAGATTCAGACGCCCGCGGGGCGACAAAGCTGGTGGGCGGCGGCTGCATGCCGCTCAGTGTATGTCAAGACGCGTAACCCTATGCCGACCAAATAGTTGACGCGTCGTTCGACCGGTCGGAGCCCCCCGCGCACGTGAGTGCACACAATTTCCCCTTGGTGTGTCGGCGTGTGAAGGGTTGAACGTTAGGCCGTTGCGCGCCAGGAAATGGAAATCTCGTACCGATCGTAAACCGGCGGCACACGACCAAGGCGGGCGCGGAGTGGGCGGTCGGCGTCCCCGCGTAGCGTGCGCGGGGGTTCCGGGCGAAACCCCGTCTAATTCTGCGCCTCGGGCGGCAAGACTTCGACCGCCCCCGGCGGTGGCGGGGCCGCCTCGCGCCGAAAGACGAGCGCGCCGATCACGCCGCCGACGGTCGAAAAAACCATGCCGGCGAAGAGCATGGCCATGAAGCCGACGACGACGGCCCACAGGTTGCTCGTCGACAGCTGCTCCAGTATCTCCAGCACCTCGGGCGGCACGTCTCGCGAATCGAACATCTCGGTGAGATCGCGCTGGAGTGGCGCCGTGACCAGCTGGATCGGGACCATCGCGACCACATAGACGAACGCACCGGTCACGCCGGCAAGGAAGCCGCCCACGGCGGCATCAGCCAGCTGGAGCGGTTGCGGCTGTCCCTGCTGCGTCAGATACGATGTGACCGTTCCGCCGCCCACGACCCAGAGGCAACAGCAGAGGTTGGCTGCCGAAATCAGCGGCAGCGCCGACAGCACTCCCGTGAAGGCGCCACCGATGAACACCGCTTGCCAGCGAACTGCGTTCATCCTGTACCCGTGGTGGTGAGCTGACGTGCTACTTACACGCATCCCGGAAGAAACCGCCTACCGGCTAGACGTAGCGTCCCTGCTCGGCAAGCCGCACGACATGGCGCGAGGTGTGCAGGCTCTAGAGGGATGTGCGCGGCCAGCGCCTCATCACCACAGGCTCCTAGTCGTAATACTCCAACCCCAGGTGAGTGATGAGCTCTTCGCCTCGAAGATAACGGAGCGTGTTCTTGAGCTTCATTAACTGGATGAACAGATCGTGCTCCGGGTAGAGGTCCCGCGCATGGATCGGACTCTTGAAGTAGAACGACAGCCACTCCTGGATGCCGCCCATGCCGGCGCGCTTCGCGAGGTCGAGCAGCAGGACGAGGTCCAGCACGAGCGGTGCCGCCAAGATGCTGTCACGGCACAGAAAGTTGATCTTGAGCTGCATCGGGTAGTCGAGCCACCCGAAGAGGTCGATGTTGTCCCACCCTTCCTTATTGTCACCACGAGGCGGGTAGTAGTTGATACGCACGACGTGGTGGAGATCGTCGTAAAGGCCCGGGTAGAGCTCCGGCTGCATAATGTGGTCTAGTACCGACTTCTTGCTCTCTTCCTTCGTCTTGAAGGACTCCGGGTCGTCGAGCACCTCGCCATCGCGATTGCCGAGAATGTTCGTCGAATACCACCCGGACACGCCGAGTAGTCGCGCCTTGAGACCCGGCGCGATCATCGTCTTGATCAACGTCTGCCCGGTCTTGAGGTCTTTACCAGCCATTGGCGAACCGGTCTGCTGCGCGAGCTGCTCCAGCGCCTGCACGTCGGCGCTGAGGTTGGGCGCCGCGTTAGCGTAGGGAATGCCTTCCTTGATCGCCGCGTAGGCGTAGATCATGCTCGACGGAATCGCCGCATCCGACGCGGCGAGTCCGCGCTCGAAGGATTCGAGCGAGGCATGAACACCCGCTTCCTCCATGAAGATCTCAGTGGAACCGCACCAGATCATGACAAGCCGGTCCAGATCGTTCTCGGCCTTGAATCGCCGGATGTCCGCGATCACCTGTTCTGCGAGAGCCTGCTTGTTGGCGCCGGTCTTGACATTCGGACCATTAAGCTTTTTCACGTAGCGCTGTTCGAACACAGCGGGCCACGGCACGATCGATTCGAGGTCTGGCCGGACCTGTTCGAGCAAATCCGGCTGGATGACCTGCGCCTTGCGCGCGGCCTCGTACCCGTTGTCCTCGAAGATGTCCCACACGCCGAACACGAGATCATTGAGCGACGCGAGCGGCACGAAATCTCTAATGAGCGGCGACCGACCGTCGGTGCGCTTTCCGAGCCTGATCGTGCCCAGTTGGGTCAGTGACCCCGTTGGCGCTGCGAGCCCCTTGCGAATGGCATGGACGCCGGCGATGAACGTCGTGCTGACGGCGCCGAGGCCGACGAGCAGCACACCGAGCCGATCGCGCGCGGGTGCGATGTCAATGGGGATTTTCACGGCGGAAAACTATATCATGGCGTCAGTCGCCCTTCTCGGACACTTCCGCGTAACACATGCCCCTGTTCAAGCTCCAGCGGAACAGCCAGCGCCGGCAGCTCGATGTGTCGATGGTCGGGCTCAAGCTGGGTGCACATGTGCTCCAGCTCGGAAGTGACGGCGAACTCATCGCAGCCCTCGCACGTGTGGTCGGCATCAGCGGTGAGGCGTGCGCTGTCACCGACGACCCCGACCAGGCGGACCAAATGCGCAGGGCGGCCGCTGCGGCCGGCGTGCTGGTCGAGGTGAACATTGCGCAGTTCGGCGCCCTGCAGTACGACGCCGAGGTCTTCGACGTGCTGGTGATCAGCGACGTGATCGGGGAGATGCGAATGAACGAACGGGTCATCTGCCTTCAGCAAGCGCTGCGTGTCCTTCGCACCAACGGACGCTGTCTCGTCGTCGAGCGTGCGCAGCGCGGGGGCCTCTGGGCGCTCCTCTCGCAGCGGGCGCTCGACCGCAACTACCGCGCCAATGGTGGTGCCGCCGGTGCACTCGCCGCGGAGGGGTTCCGCGCCGTCCGCCTGCTCGCGGAGCGAGACGGCAAGAGCTACGTGGAGGGGACAAAGTAGTGTCCCCCGTCGAGCACAACCCTCCGGTCCATTCGGACGTCTAAGGGCAAGAACGGCCGAAAATATGGGCGCGCCCATGGACGACGCGCGGCAAGCTTTTTGCGTCTAGTGCACCTGGAGTGATCTCGTGAAGACGCGGCCCGCGACCACACCCAGTGCGACCTCGGCACCGCCCGATGTGTTCTCCGCGATCGAGATCGGTCGAGCGGCGGGGGTGTCTGCCCACGCCATCCGACGATTCATGGCTGCCGGGGAGATCGGAACGGTCGACGGCGAGCTGATCTCACTCCGCGAGGCGTCACGTGCCGTCCGTCGCCTACGCTCGGGTGCATTGCGCTCATCCGGCCACCAGATGTTCGGGAGCACGCTCCTCGATCGCACGGCAGACCCCCGGTCGCGGCGATTGTCGGTAGCCATGTCGATGGCCCTGCATGGAGCCGTCGCGCTGGCGGCGATCCTATTGGGAACGGTCCAGCCCACGACCGCGAGCGACGATTCCGCGCCACTCGACACGCAGAATCTGGCGCGACTCGTCTTCGTGTCGACGCCGGGACCTGGTGGCGGCGGCGGTGGTGGCGGCCTCCGCCAACCCGTCCCGCCGCCCAAGGCTGAGCGCCAGGGTCGACAGACCATCAGCAGCCCGGTCCCACCCCGCATCGAGCCGGCCGTGTTCGAACCAATCAGACGATCTCCACCACCGAAACCGCCGGAACGTGACCCGCTGCCACGCATCCTCGCGCCACTTGTGGCGGCGCGGGCCGACACGCGGGACGTCCGGGGCCTCCTGACGCGGAGGACAGCGCCACCCCGGCCAGAGGAACCGACGAGCCAGGGACCAGGAGTCGACGGAGGGGTCGGACGCGGCGCCGGTCGAGGTGTCGGTGCTGGTCGGGGTGCCGGCGTAGGCAAAGGGATCGGGGGTGGGACCCGCGGCGGTCCCTATCGATCGGGGAGCGGCGTCACGCCGCCCCAGCTACGGCAGGAAATCAAGCCGGACTACACGGAGGACGCGCGGCGACGCGGCATCGAGGGAGAGGTCGTGCTCGAGGTCGTCGTCCTCGCGGACGGGTCCATCGGGAGCGTGCGCGTCGTGCGCAGCCTCGGCTTTGGTCTCGACGAGCGCGCGGTTCGCGCGATGCGTCGTTGGCAGTTTAGCCCCGCAGAGCGTCGTGGCGTCGCGGTCGACGTCGTCGTCGAGGTCGCCATGGAATTCAGGTTGCGATAAGGCCGTTCGCAGGGTCTGGTCGAGGTTCAGCTGTCAACGCTCGCGGAGCCAGAAACAATGGAGTTTGCGCTAGCCACCGCCACCGTCTTATCGCTGATCATGACGCTCAGTATGGGCGTGGTCACCTGGCGGTTGGTCCGCGAGGAGCACCGCCGGTCCGCAGCACGCCTCGCCGCGCTGGCAGCCGACCTCGGTAGCAGCGATCGGCCGCCCCCCCCCTTGCCGACGCCGCCCGCACCACTACCGCGCGCGATGACCGCTCCTCGGACCGATCCGGCACCATATTCGCTGCCCGTGTCTCCCCCACCACCCGCCAGCGCGCATCAGGCCTCTGACGTGACGATTCGACCGACCGGTGCCGCCCGCGCGCCCGGCGTGGATCGCCCCAACGGAATTCCGACGGGCGGCCTGTTCGGAGCGCCGATCGAATCGGCGTCCGCTCCGAGCGCACTGCTTGCCGCCTTCGGCGCGGCAGCAGTGTTGCTGCTCGCGGTCGTAGCGACGGGTATTTTCGTCCTAGCCGACCGCGACGATGACGACGTCGCAGCCATCGAGCGTCCGCCGGTGGAGTTGCTCGTCCTGAAGCACGACAAGGAAGGCCAGTTCCTCGCGATCAGCGGCTCGGTCCGCAACCCGAATGAGGCCGGCCCAGCCGGCCGGCTGGCGGTCATGGCGACGGCCTTCGATGAGGACGGCACGATCGTGGCGAGCGGACGGGCGCCGGTCGAGCTGGATCTCCTGGCTCCCGGCGTGGTCTCGCCGTTCGCGGTCCAGGTGCCGGCGGCCGGGGTGATTCGTTATCGGATCAGTTTCGTGATCGACGACGTCACGGTGCCGCACGTCGACCGCCGCGCTGCGGCAGGCGACGTTGCGAGACCCGGGACGTTTCCGACAGGGGGAGGCGTCTCGTGAGATGGCGACGGACGTCGTTGGGTGCTGCAATGTGGTTGGTCATCGTCGCCGCCGGCACGCTCGTCGGCGCAGGACAGCGGCAACGTCCGGAAGGCACCGACCCACCCGCGTTCCGATTCAGAACAGGTGTCGAGCTGATCAATGTGACGGTGACCGTGACCGACACGCGCGGCCGCTTCGTGCCCGACCTTGAGAAAGACGACTTCCTGGTCTACGAGGACGGAAAGGTGCAACGGCTCACCCATTTTAGCAGTGAGCGGGTACCTGTGAGCCTCGGCATCGTGCTCGACACCAGCGGGAGCATGGAGGGCGAGAAGATGCTCGCCGCGCGGAACGCGATCGACCGGTTCCTCTATGACATCCTCGGTCCCGACGACGAAGTGTTCCTCTACCGATTCAGCTACCAGCCGCGCCTGGTCCACGACTGGACGACCGATCGGGACCGGCTCAGTCGCGCGCTCAGCGGTATCCGGCCACGCGGTGGCACCGCACTCTATGACACGGTGGCGGATGCGGTCGTGTTAGCCGAGGCGGGTCGCCATCGCAAGAAGGCGGTCGTGATCATCTCCGACGGGAACGACACGAACAGCGAGACCGACGTCCGCGAGGTGCGGCGATTGATACGCGAGACCGAGGTACTCGTCTATGCCATCGGGATCGACGGACAGGGGCGGGCGCGCTTCGGGGGCACCCCACGGCGCGTACCGGTGCCGCGCCCGCGATCACCCGCGCCGCTTCCGTTCCCCATCCCCGGTGGTGGCCGCGGGCGTACACCCATACCGAGTCCGTCGCCCTGGCCCGGCGGTGGGACGGCTGCGATCGGCGGTGACGACCGAGTCAACGTGTCGGCTTTGCGCGATCTGACAGATGACAGCGGTGGCCGCACCGAAATCATTCGCGATCCCAGGGATCTCGACCCGGCGACGGCGGGTGTGGGTGACGAACTGAGCAAGCAGTACTACCTCGGCTATCCGGCACCAGGTCACGACGACGGACGATGGCACGCGATCGACGTCGAGGTTCGAAATTCGCGGTATCGGGTTCGCGCGCGCCGCGGCTACGTCGCAACGCCGTAGCCGGGCTTTGCTATTATCCGCCGCGTGACAGTGCTCGCGGCCGCCGTCGCGCTCAGTGTCGTCGGCAGCCTCGGTGGCCTGGCGGTCGCGTCACTCCTGTTGCTCCTGCCCGCGCCGACACGCACCGCTCTGGTACCCGGCCTGATCAGCTACGCAGTCGGCACGCTGCTCGGTGTGTCGCTGCTCGCGGTGCTACCGGAGGCGCTCGACGGACTTGACGCGCGCGCCGTCTTCGGCGCGTTGCTCGCGAGCATCCTCGGCTGCTTCATGCTCGAGAAGCTCGTGCTGTGGCGTCATTGCCATGCCGACGACTGCGACGTACACGACCTCGGCGCACGGCAGAGCGCGACCCTCGTCCTGGTGGGCGGGGCGGTCCACAACTTCGCTGACGGCGCGATCATCGGGGCCGCTGCTGTCTCCTCGATCCCGCTTGGAATGACGACCGCGCTCGCGGTCGCCGCGCATCAGGTGCCTCAGGAAGTCGGGGAGTTCGCCATCTTACTCGCCGCAGGCTATTCTCGGCGGCGCGCCCTGCTGATGAACGCGCTGTCCGCGACGGCCGGTGTGCTCGGCGCGGTGGTCATCTACGGGACTACCGGCTTGTCGCCCAGCGCCGTGTCGTACGTCCTCGCTCTCGCCGCGGGCAACTTCCTCTACGTCGCGATGGCGGATCTCATCCCTGGCCTTCATCGCGGCGCGATCGATGTCGGCGCAATCCGGCAGGTCGTGCTGATCGCGGCAGGAATCGGAACCGCACTTCTCCTCTGACCTCTACAGGTGACAGTCCAGCTCTGGCCTGGCCTGGTCTGACTGTATTTATTGGATGCATGGGATCTTGTTTCTGGCTCGTCCCTTGCACCGTTCAGTTATAGCGCGACCGAAGACGGCGGACCGGCACTCGGATAGTCGCGCCAAGGACACGAAAGGAGTCCACCGATGTCAGATCACATCAACACCAGGCGAACGAGGAACTCGGTGCTCCGCCCGACCCGCCCGCTCATCTTCACCGTCGCGCTTGCGATCGTGGCACTGGCCGCGTCGACGGCGTGGGCCGGCGATCGAACCAAGCACGATCTGTTCAAGCGCATTCAGGAGCAGGTGCTTCGCTACGCCTTGTTTACGGTGTTCGACAACGTCGACGTGGCGATCGGCGAGGATGGGTTCGTCACGCTGAGCGGCCGCGTCACCGGCGGGCACAAGCAGCGCGCGCTCGAGCAGCGGGTCGCGGCGATCGACGGCGTCACGGCGGTGGCCAACGAGATCACGGTGCTCCCAGCATCGAGGTTCGACGACCAGCTGCGGTATCGGGTGGCGCGCGCTATCTATGGCAACTCGACGTTCTGGCACTATGCCGCCCGGGCGCACCCCTCAATTCATATCGTGATCGAGCGGGGGCATGTGACGCTGACCGGTGTCGTCGACAGCGAGACGGACCGCCATCTCGCATTCGTGCTCGCCCGACAGTTCGACGCGTTCTCCGTCACGAACGAGCTGAAGCTTCCGGCCGAGGTCACGGCGGACCGCGAGCGGATCGGCTGAGCGCCCGCCGCGCGAGTACTCGCATCGACGCGCCCGTCCCGGGATGGGACGGGCGCGCCTGTTTCGGGAGACGACACGTTTCGCCGAGAGCGAGAGTCTGGCAGCTCGTGGTGAGGGGCTCGCTGCATTCGGTGCTCTGGGGCCTGCCCCCTCGTACTATCAGCCCGCGTCGTACGGGACCTCCACACGACGTGCTCGGCCGCCGCTGCTCGCGGCTCACCGGGGCCGACAGCTGCTACGTCCGCGAGAACGCGAGTGTTACACTCCAGGGGCTTCATGCCCCCCGGCCCGCGCGTCTTCCTCATCGACGGCAGCTCGCAGATGTATCGCGCGTATCACGCGATTCGCGGACTGACCGGACCGGACGGCAAGTCGACGAACGCCATCTACGGCTTCGTCACGATGCTGCGTAAGCTGATCGCCGACCATCAGCCCGAGCTGATTGCCGCCGCGTTCGACGTCAAGGGGCCGACGTTCCGCACCGGCCTCGCGGCCGACTACAAGGCCAATCGCGCCCCGATGCCCGCCGACCTCGCCGAGCAGGTCCCGTGGGTCCACGAGGCGTGCGAGGCGCTCGGGGTGCCGGTGCTCACACATGAGCACTACGAGGCGGACGATGTCATCGGGACGCTGGCCGATCGCGCGATCGCGGCGGGGATCGAGGTGGCCATCGTCACTGGCGACAAGGACTTCTTTCAACTCGTGCGCGACGGCGTTCGCGTCTTCAACCCGCGCGACGACGGCACCTGGTACGACGCGGACGGGGTCAAGGAGAAGTTCGGGGTCGCCCCGTCACAGGTGGTCGACGTCCTCTCGCTGATGGGCGACGCCATCGACAACGTGAAGGGCGTACCGGGGATCGGCGAGAAGGGCGCCCGCGAGCTCATCGCCGCCTACGATACCCTGGACGCGCTGTTGGCCGACGTCGGGAACCTGTCGAAGAAGCGATATCGCACGTTGCTCGAAACACACGCCGACACCGCCCGGCGCAGTCGGGAGCTCGTCCGCATCCACACCGACGTGCCGGTGGCGTTCGAGCCCGACGCGCTTCGATACCGCGGTCCGGCACTGGACCGGTGCTTTACGCTCTTCTCCTCCCTTGGATTCCGCACGCTCCTGGCCGAGTACTCGCCGACCGCCGCGACGGTCGAGAAGGACTACGACATCGTGCGTACGCCGCAGCAACTCGATGCGCTGGTCGACGCCGTCGCCGCGGCCGGACGCATCGGCATCGGCATGGTGACCGACGGGGAGACGACACGCGCCGACCTCGTGGGCCTGGCGCTCTCGGTCGGGCCCCACCACGCGCGATACCTCCCGTTCGCGCATCGCACACTCGGGACCCACTCCAACCTAGAGCACGCGGCTGCGGTGCGTCGGCTCGCGCCCCCCCTCACGGACGACACGATTCGCAAGGTCGGGCACGACCTCAAGCGCGCGTCATCCGCGCTGGCGCGCCACGACATGCCGCTCGGCGGTCTCGATCTCGACACGTTGCTCATGAGCTACCTGCTGGACGCTGCCCGATCGGGACACGACCTGAACGATCTGGCCCTCGAGGTGATCGGCTATAAGGCGATCTCGGCGGAAGAGATCGTCGGAAAGGGCGCGAAGGCACGCAGCTTCGCCGAGGTGCCACCCGAGGTGGCGGCGGAGTTTTGCGGCGAACGAAGCGACCTAGCGCTGCAGCTAGCGGACCGGCTACTTCCTGAACTCGCAGCCGATGGGCTCGAGCCGCTGTATCGCGACCTCGAGCTACCGCTCGTACCGGTGCTGGCCGACCTCGAACGCGCTGGCGTGCGCGTCGATACAGACGCGCTGGCGGTGCAGTCGGCGCAGCTCGCACAGGACCTGTCGGCCCGGCAGATCGAAATCCACACCCTGGCCGGCGAGACGTTCAACATCAACTCGCCGAAGCAACTGTCGGCCATCTTGTTCGACAAGCTGCAGCTGCCGGCACTCAAGCGCACTGGAAAGACGAAGGTGGCCTCGACATCAGTCGCGGTGCTCGAGGAACTAGCGCTTGTGCACGAGCTGCCGCGTAAGGTGCTCGAATGGCGCAGCCTGCAAAAACTCAAGGGCACCTATCTCGATGCGCTACCGAAGCTCGTCGATCCGGAGACCGGCCGCGTCCACACATCGTTCAACCAGGCAGTGGCGGCCACGGGCCGATTGAGTAGCAGCGATCCGAACCTGCAGAACGTTCCGATCCGGACCGCCATCGGCCGCGAGATCCGCGCAGCCTTCACGGCTGCACCCGGTGCACTGTTGATCTCGGCCGACTACTCGCAGATCGAGCTGCGGGTGCTGGCGCACCTCTCCGGCGACGAGAACCTGGCAGGAGCGTTCGCACGGGGTGATGACATTCACGAGCAAACCGCGCGTCGGGTATTCGGCACTGAAAGCGGCCTCGATCCCTACGAGCTGCGCCGGCGGGCCAAGATCGTTAACTACGCCCTCCTCTATGGCAAGACTGCGTTCACTCTGGCGAAGGACATCGGCGTCGCGCCCCAGGCCGCGCAGGCATTCATCGACGCGTACTTCGAAGGCTTCCCTGACGTGCGCGGTTTCATCGACGCCACGCTCGAGCGTGCGCGGCAGACGGGTGTCGTCACGACCATGTTCGGTCGGCGGCGACGCGTGCCAGAACTGACAAGCCGCAACGGCCAGATCCGGGCGGCCGCCGAGCGCGCGGCGGTCAACATGCCCATTCAGGGCACTGCCGCCGACATCCTGAAACGCGCGATGATCGACATCCACGCCGCACTGCCTGCCGAGAGCACGATGATCCTGACCGTGCATGACGAACTGCTGTTCGAGGTGCCGGAGGCCCAGGCTGGCAAGGTGGTGAGCCTGGTCCGGGAGCGGATGGAGCGTGCGGTGACCCTCGCCGTGCCGCTGACTGTGGATGTCGGGGTCGGGAGGAACTGGAAGGACGCAAAAAGGTAGCATGGTCGCTCCCCTCATCATCTCGCGCGCCGATCACCCGATCTCCCGCCAGCACATCGATCCCGACGCATTGAAGGTGCTGTACCGCTTACGCAAGTTCAACTTCACGGCGTATCTGGTTGGGGGTGGCGTCCGTGACCTGCTGCTCGACCGTCACCCCAAGGACTTTGACATCGCGACGTCCGCGCACCCGCACGAAGTCAAGCGGGCATTCCGCAACTGCTGGATCATCGGCCGGCGGTTCCGCCTAGCGCATGTGAAGTTCGGTCAGAAGACGATCGAGGTGGCGACGTTCCGCCGGCAGGTGCCGGCCGATGCTCCAGTGCCCGCCGTCAAGGCCGCCCACATCGAAGACACGCCGTCGGCGCCCCGAAAGCCGATCCGACGCGACAACACGTTCGGCTCTCCCGAAGAGGACGCGTTCAGACGTGACTTCACTATCAACGCGTTGTTCTACGACATCGCTACGTTCGCGATCATCGATTACGTTGGGGGTATGGGCGACCTGCGCAACGGACTCATCCGATGCATCGGAGACCCGACCGAGCGGTTCATCGAGGACCCGGTCAGGATGCTTCGCGCGGTATCGTTTGCAGCCCGGCTCGACTTTCGGCTGGATCCGCCGGTGCGCAACGCGATGGCGCGGCATCACGCCGAGATCCTCAATGCCGCTCCCGCGCGTCTGATCGAGGAGCTGTACAAGATCTTGCGCAGTGGCGTCGCCAGCCGCACGTTCCGGGGCCTGTCGAAGAACGGGTTGCTCCGGCACATCGCCCCAGAGATCGAGCGGGGGACGTCCGCGGCGCTCTGGCGTTCACTCGATCGGCTCGACGACTACCGGGCGCGGTTTGCATCGGCTCCCGCGGCGCTGAGCAATCCTGTCCTCCTCGGGAGCCTCGTTGTGCCGGTGACCACCATCGAGACGCGGCCGCGCCGGCGTGAATCGACTCCTCGCGGCGAGGAGGTGGTCACACTGGGACGGCTACCGATTGCGCGCCGAGACATCGAGCGCCTACGTCAGATCGTCGCGTTGCAGCCGATGCTCGGCGACGCGGCACTGTCTCCGCGGGCACAGCGTAGCGCAACAGCCCGCAGTGCGTTTGCGGACGCCCTGAGCTGGATGGATATACACGGTAATGACCCGGCAGCGTTTGCGCGCTGGACCGCGCTGGCCGACGAGGGTGGCGCGCCACCACCTCGGGGAGGCGGCAAACGGCAGCGACGCCGGCGCGGCGGCCGCCGGCAGCGACCCGCCGACTCCTAACCGACCGCGCTTCATGAAGCGCACTACGGCGCCAAGAAGATCTGCGTCGTTTTGACAAACGACAGGCCGATGCCGATCGCCGTCACCACAATGAGCGCGAGCGACGTGATGAGAAGCCCCGTGCCTTCGCGCCGCTCATCGATGAACCCCATAACGTGCGCACCGATCCATCCGCCCGCGAAGCCGCCGCCGTGGGCCCAGTTGTTGACGCCTGGCATGACGAACCCCAGGACGCCCAGGATGATCGCCCATTGCCAGAGCTGCTGCGTCATCATCGAGTTTCCGCGCTTGCGGCCGTAAACGATCAGCGCCGCCAGCAGCCCGAAGATCGCCCCTGACGCGCCGATCGTCGGCGTCCCCGACATCACGTTCGACGCGAGGAACCCGAGCGCGCCCGAAGCATTGAATAGAACAAACGTGCGCGCCGGACCGAAGACGTCCGTCGCGGGAGGGCCGAGATTACGGATCCACATCATGTTGAAGAAGATGTGAAGCAGCCCACCGTGGAGATAAATGGCCGTCAGAAGCGTCCACCACCAGCCGAGTCGCCACACGTCGCCGCTGGTCATGCCGAGCTGATAGAGCGCGCGGAAACCCGGGGCGAGGAACGAGAGGAACCCGCGGCCGTCGAGAATGGCATCGGGCTGCAACAGCAGCGCGAACGCGTAGAGCGTCACGCAGGCGCCGAGGATCAGGGTAATCAGGTCGAGCCGCGAGCCAACCACCGAGCGCAGTGCGGGTGCCCATCCGAAGAGCCCGGGCCGCCACGCACCGCAGAACGGGCATCGTTCCTCGCTGATGCCGACGAGGTTGTTGCACTCGGCGCAGACGATCGAGCCCTGGGATTGACGCACGAGCTACAGCGTACTAGCAGTCGGCGGTGCAAGTCCCGCTGCATTCGGAGACGTGGGACTTGCACCGCCGACGATTAGGATTCCTGCGGGTGGAGATCGGATTCCTTGATGGTCTTGCGGGGCCGTGCGAGCTTTAGCTTCGTGAGGAGCCAGATAACCGGCCAGGCAGGGTCGAACTCGCTCTTGGCCACAGAGAACTTCGGGCTGCGTGGAAACCCGTGATGGTTGTTGTGCAGCCCTTCGCCGCCGGTCAGGAGCGCGAGCGACCGGATGTTCGTCGCGGTGTTCTCGAAGTTCTTGTAACCGTGATAGTGACACAGCCCATTGATCGAGGGCGAAAGAACGAACACATACATCACCGCGTGCACGGTGGCGGCGAGCAAGCCCCAGCCGACGCCGATGATCGCACAGAGCGCCACGACCCCGAGCAGCGGTCCGAGGGCCCCGCGGCCAAAAAAGGTCGTCTCCCACCAGTCATCTTTGAAGTCGGGAGCGTACTTCGTCACGACCTCCGGGTTTCGGCATTCGCGCACGTAATGGAAGACGTTGCCGAGCTGCACCGACCAGAAGCCTTCGAGGTGCGGACTGTGCGGGTCCCCTTCCTCATCCGTGAAGGCGTGGTGTTTACGGTGCACCGCGACCCAGTCGCGCAAGATCATGCCGGTCGTGATCCAGAGCGCGGCCCGGAACAGGATGGCGACAACGGGATGAAGCTCGATCGCACGGTGCGTTGCGGCGCGGTGCAAATAGATCGTGGTGGAAAAAACGGCGACCTGAATTAGCGCGAACGCGATCAGGAGAGACATCAGCAGCGACGTGAGCATTCAGACCTCCCCGTGCCATGGCACACGGCAATTTACCCTAACACGAATAGGACGGGCGAACCGGCGGGGCACTAGCGTGGCCTGTATCGGGTGAATCAATAGCGCTCACCGGGCGGGGTATCCCGAAAAGGACGGCACCGGACCACCCCCTCAGCAGGGTCACATACGGTATGTATGCTCCCTCGTCGCGCCTTGTCCGCTTGCGCTGCGCGCCGGTGACAACTACCGATTCACCTGATACAGGCCACTAGCCACGAGTGCGCTCGAACTCGACCATGAAATCAGCCAGCGTCGCGACCCCAGCCTCCGGAAACGCGTTGTAGATCGACGCTCGCTCGCCTCCGACCGAACGGTGTCCCTTGAGACCGGTGAGGCCGGCATCCTCCGCCTCGCGGACGAACAGCCCGTCCAGTTCGCCCGTCGGCAGTCGAAACGTCACGTTCATGCGGGAGCGACTCCCCGGCTCGGCGGCGCCTCGGTAGAACGCCGAGCGGTCGATGACGTCGTACAATGCGCGGGCTTTCCGCTCGTTGCGCCGCGCCATCTCCTCGAGACCGCCACCGTCCCGTATCCACGTCGTGACGAGCGCGACGACGTAGATAGCGAACACCGGCGGTGTGTTGTAGAGGGAGCGGCTTTCGGCAAACGTCGCGTACCGCATCAGCGTTGGGAGCGCCGATGGCGCGCGCAGCACCAGGTCGTCACGCACGATGACGATCGTCACGCCGGCCGGACCGAGGTTCTTCTGCGCGCCCGCATAGACCAGCCCATGCCGCGCGATGTCGATGGTGCGACTGAAGATATCCGACGACGCATCGACGACCAGGGGTCGGTCACCCACCTCCGGCATCCTCGGCCACTCGGTGCCAACAATCGTGTTGTTCGACGTCACGTGCACGTACGCGGCGTCATCCGTGAGATCGAGTTCCGCGGCCGTTGGCACCCGTGTGAAGCCGTCGGGCTCGGTCGTCGCCACGACATGCACGCGACCGAACTTCTCGGCTTCGGCTGCCGCCTTCTTCGCCCACGCGCCGGTGATGGCATAGTCTGCCGTTCCGGTTGCGCCGAGCAGGTTCATCGGCACCATGGCGAACTGCTGCGTGGCGCCCCCCTGGAGGAACAGCACGCGATAGCCGTCCGGAACGCCGGCGAGCGTCCGGATGTTCGTTTCGGCGGTCGCGAGGATCTCGTCGAATGTGGCCGAGCGGTGGCTGATCTCCAGTATCGACATGCCGACGCCGGGCAGCGCCATGAGGTGCTCACGCACCTGGTCGAGGACCGGTTCGGGGAGTACGGCCGGACCGGCGCCAAAGTTGAACACGCGGTCTTCGGCCATTGTCGTCAGTGTCCAGGATCCAGAATCCAGGGTCCGGGCTGCGGCGGCGCGATCTCGTGGATCAGCAACCCGTCGCGTAGCTTCGGCTCGAACCAGGTTGATTTGGGCGGCATGACGTCGCCGGCGTCCGACACCGCCAGTAACTCGGCTGGCGTGACTGGCGCCAACGAGAACGCCACCGCGGCGGCGCCGGTATCAACCGCACGCTCCAGCGCTGCCGTGCCCCGAACGCCGCCGACGAATGCGATACGCGGATCGGTTCGCACGTCCGCGACGTCGAGCAGCGGCGCAAACACCTGGTCGTGGAGTAGTGCCACATCGAGGCGCGCGGTCGGGCTCGTCGCGTTCGCCGCGAACCGCGCCGGGCCGAGATCGATCGCCGACCAGCGACGGTCGAGGTACATCGCGACCTGGCCCTTCGGCGGGGTTGCCGACGCGTCTGGCGTCACCGGAAACCGCGCGCGCACGGCGTCGAGAAACTGCGCGGGTGTACGCCCCGCGAGAGTGGTGACCGTCCGGTTGTACGCCAGGATGCGCGTCTCCCGATCGGGAAACGCGACGCCGAGAAACAGGTGGGGGTTGCCCGCGGGGTCTCCCACCGCCTTCGGCGTGAGGGCGTCATGCGCCCGGGCGGCGCTCGCGACGCGGTGATGACCATCGGCGATATAGACGGCCGGCACCTCCGCAAACGCGTCGACCGCGGCCGAAGCTGCCTCCGGCCCCAGACGCCAGATGGTGTGGTGCACGTCGTCCGACGTCGCCAGATCCACCAGCGGCTGGTCGGTCGTCGCACGCTCCACCAGCGCGTCGATCGACGCCGCGGCGCGATACGCGAGAAAGGCGATGCCCGTTTGCGCGCCGACCGCCAGCATGTGACGCGTGCGATCGTCCTCCTTATCGCGGCGCGTCCGTTCGTGGCGCCTGATCACGTTGCGGTCGTACTCCTCGAGCGAGAAGCAACCCGCCAGCCCCGTTTGCATGTGGTCGCCCGAGCGGAGTCTATAGAGATAGAGCAACGGCTCGTCGTCGACGACGAACGGAGCCAGCCGCTTGAGCGTCTCAAGGTTCTCGGCCGCGCGCCGATACACGGCGTCGTCGTACGGATTAGCGCTCGCCGGCAGATCGATCTCGGCACGCGACACGTGGAGAAAACTCAACGGATTGTCCGCCGCGAGCGCCCGGGCCTCGTCGGCCGTCACCACGTCGTACGGGACCGAAGCCACGGCGGCTGCGACGCGCGGGTCTGGACGAAGCGCGCGAAACGGACGGATCGTGGCCAATATGAGGCTTTCGCGGACGGCCTGCATGACTCTACGCCGTCGACTGCCGCGCTACTGAGCGTAGTCGATCGGTGACGAAGCAGGCAGAGAGGCAGTGACGAACCGGCCCAGCGCCTGGTCGCGCACCGCGCGGAACGACGCGAGATGCTCGTCTGGTACCGGGTCCCCCGGCGGCAGGTTGCGGTGTTCGATCAGCGGGTTGACGAACGTCCCGTTCTTCCGCATGCGGTAGTCGAGGTGTGGCCCGGTCACCAGACCGGTGGCGCCCACGCGGCCGATCCTCTGACCCTGTGACACGTGCGCGCCCCGACGAATCCCCTTGGCGAACGCAGAGAGGTGCAAATAGTACGTTTCGTATCCGTTTGTGTGGCGGAGGCGCACCATGTTCCCGGATCCGCCGCTCCGCCCAGCCGAGACCACGGTGCCGTTGGCGACCGCGATGACCGGCGTGCCAGTCGGCGCGCCGTAGTCGACCCCCAGATGAGGGCGCCGTCCCCCGAGCACGGGGTGCAGGCGACGGTAGGAGAATCGGGACGTTACGCGAGGCTCGAACCGGAACGGTGACCGCAAGAACAGGCGCTTCATCGAACGGCCGTCGGCGTCGAAATACTGCGCCTCTGTCTCGCCCGGCACCTGGAACCGAAAAACCTGGACGCGTCGGCCGTCGTTCAGAAACTCTGCCGCAAGCAGGTCTCCATAGCCGGAGAACTCGCCCTCGCGAAAGTACTTCTCGAACAGGACCTCGAATTCGTCACCTCGCCGGAGGTCGTTGTTGAAGTCAATCTCCCCGCCAAAGACCTCCGCCATGCGAATGGCGAGCATGACGTGTTCCCCGGCACGGTCCAGCGCCGCGACGAGCGAGGTGCGCTCGGCGTCGATGCCTCCGCGCATCGCGACCTCGGTGCGTTCCTTCACGTAGGGAACCAGCTCCGCAGTGAACGAGCGGCGCGGGTCGCCATCGGATACGCGCAGGAACTCGTCCTCGTTGATGTGGTATTCAAAGCGACGAAATGTTCCGCTGTCGGCCAGCACCAGACGATAGGAGTTGCCGACCCGCAGGCGACGCGGGTCGAAAACGTCACGCACCGCGTCGATGAACTGTGCCGCCACCGGTCCGGCGAACTGGTGGGTATCGAGCAAACTGGCCAGCGTCGCCCGTCGGGGCACGAGCCGTTCAATGATGCGAACGTCAGGCTTGAGAAAGATGTCCGTAGCGGAAGAAGTCAGCGGCGGTGGATCCGCCGGCACATCGGCCCCGCACGCCGCCGCGACCACGGCAAGGGCGTACAAATACATGAACTGCTTGGACATAGGGACGCCGGATTTTAACATAGCGAACGTGCCCTGATCTGGACAGACTCGCCTGGGGCCGCGAGAGGCTCGAGACTACGCGCTCGGCTTCCGCAATTCCTCCAGCCTGGTTCGCACGTGCGCCGCGTGGCCCGCGGCCCTAACCTTCTTCCAATGGTGGACGACGTTGCCGTCCGGATCGATCAGTACCGTCGAGCGAATGACGCCGACGGAGGTCCTGCCGTAGAGCACCTTCTTCCCCCAAGCGCCGTACTTCTCCATCGTCGCGTGGGTCGGATCCGACAGCAGCGTGTGCTTCAGCTTGTGTTTCGAGACGAATGCGCGGTGCGCGTCTGGACTGTCGGGGCTGCAACCGACGACGATGGCTCCAAGGCGCCGAAGGCCTGCGATGCCGACTGTAAACTCGCAGGCTTCAGTCGTGCAACCTGGGGTGTCGTCACGCGGGTAGAAGTAGAGTACCACCCATTGCCCGCGTAGGCTGGCGAGCGTGACCCGGTTACCACTATGGTCCCGCAAGCGAAATGGCGGGGCCTTGAGACCAACGTCAATCATCTCCCCCTCCTCGATCCGTCACACATCCACGCGCGTCAGACTTCGATCCAGATCGGCGCGGCACGGTCACTCCGCTCCTCCACTGCGCCGATGACGGCGGCAGATCCGTACCCAAGCGACCGTAGCTCTGCCACGCACTCGTTCGCCTCATCCGGTGGCGTGGTCGCCAGCAGCCCGCCGGCGGTCTGTGGATCAAACAGAATAGGATAGCGCGTGTCGACCGCGGCGGTTTCGACGTTCGCAATGGCCCGTCGCAAACGGATATTGTGCGGCTGCAGCGAGCTCAGAAGGCCGGCCGTCGTGGTTTCACGCGCGCCTTCGAGTGTCGGGATCGCGCCGAGCGTCAGCCGCGCGTCGACCCCAGACGCCTTCGTCATCTCAACGAGGTGACCGAGCAGGCCAAACCCAGTCACGTCAGTGCACGCGGTCGCGGCATGACGACCGAGCGCCGCAGACGCGTCGCGGTTGGACTGCAACATCATCCGGATAGCCCCGTCGATCCATCGCGCCTTGGCCTGTCCTCGCATGTCCGCGGCGAACAGCGTCCCGGTGCCGAGCGGCTTCGTCAGGATGATGCAATCCCCCGGTTGCATCCCGCGCTTCCGCAACAACGCGTCCGAGTCGGCGACGCCGCTCACGGCGAGACCGAAGGTCAGCTCCGCACCTTCCGTCGTGTGCCCTCCGACGAGCGCCGCACCGGCTCCGTTCAATATCTCGACGGCACCCGAGAGCAGGTCTTCGAGCAGTGCCTCGGTCTGTGCCTCGATGCCGTACGGCACGGTGACGATGGCGAGTGCCGAACGTGGCTCCGCGCCCATGGCATAGAGATCGCTTAAGCAGTGGTTCGCGGTGATTTTTCCGAAAAGAAACGGGTCGTCGACGAGCGAGCGAAAGGCATCGACGGTGCGCACGACCAGCTTGCCGGCCGGCACCACTTCGACGGCCGCGTCATCCATCGCGTCGAGGCCGACGACGACATCGTCGCGCCGGAGCGGCTCAAGCCGTGACAACACGCGGTCGAGCACGGTGGCCCCGACCTTGGACCCACAGCCGCCGCACAGCATCGCCGCCGTCGACAGCTCGCGGACGACCGCCGGCGGCGCCAAGCCCCGGAGGTCGTCCCTTCTCGAGTCCTCCGTGTCGTCCTCCATCTCGGGTAGCCGGTTGAACCGATCCATGAACCGCCGGTCGATCCAGTCTTTCCACCGCCACACCCAGGCGCCCTCGAGTGACCATGCGCCGCGTGAAGCCACGGCGTAGCGATCCCCCGTGCTGATCAGGCTAAGGAACTTTCGCTGGGGGCGGAACGGCTCGAGCGGAAGGCCACGCAGCGCGTGCCGCAGGTTCGCGTCGAGCGGAGGACCTTGCCGCACGGCGAACACGCCGGCTTTCTCGCGAGGGTAGCCGGTCACCGCCGCCACGTCGCCGACAGCGAAGACGCCCGGATGCGATGTGGCTTCGAGCGTCGGCTTCACACGGATGAAGCCGTACTCGTCGACGTCAAGACCAGACTCGCCCGGCCAGGACTGTGCTCCAGCCTCGGTCGCCCAGATGACCTCGTCGACCTCGATCGTCGCCCCGCCGGCGATCTCCACCCGGCCGGCCGCGACGCCGTTCACCCGGCTGTTGAGGTGCACGTGCACGCCA
The DNA here is from genome assembly GCA_964646815.1 of uncultured Vicinamibacteraceae bacterium. GTDB lineage: Bacteria > Acidobacteriota > Vicinamibacteria > Vicinamibacterales > UBA8438 > CAZYFH01. Next base: position 101,520 of record CAZYFH010000004.1, read on the forward strand.
CGCTCGTTCAACACCCTAGCGAACTTGGTGCGCCCCCCCCGATTGTGGGTCGGCAGGATGCAGTCGACGGCGCTAAATAGATGGAACTCCGGGTCCGGAAAACCAGCGTCGCGTGCGGCGCTCTGCTCGCGTAACGCGTGCTGCATGGCCAACGTCAGTTCCACACCCGCGGCACCGGCACCCACGATACCGATCCGGAGTCGCTCGGAACTGACTTGAACCCGCGCCTGGAGCCGCTCCCACCGCGTGACGAGTGCGCTGATCGGCTTGACGGGGACGGCGTGGTCAGCCGCGCCCGGGATGCGGAGCGTTGGCGTGACCCCGATATCGATCGACAACACGTCGTAGGCGACCGGGGGACGGTCTCGGCACAGGACCCGACGTCGGGCGAGGTCGATCCCGGTGACGCTGTCGTGAAACAGGCGTGCGCCCGCGAACCGGGTCAGCGGCCCGAGATCGATATGCGCGTCGTCGAAGCGGTAGTGCCCGGCGATCAGGCCGGGCAACATGCCAGAGTACGGTGCGTGGATATCGCGGGCGATGACCGTGACCTGAACGCCCGGCATCGGACGCATGCCGAAGCGGCGCAGGACGATGACGTGGCTATGTCCACCCCCGACCAGCACCAGATCCTTCAGAACCGGCACTCGCCTGCCGCCAGTCATGCCGGCGTGTCGCTCGCGATGCGCGCCATGACGCGCGCCACGCCGGTGTCAAAGCATCCGGGCTCCGGCAGTAGGCTGAGCACGAGAAACGCCTCGCGTGGGAAATCGAAGAAATACCCTGGATGCACCAGCACGTGATCGCGTTCGAGCAGGTCGAGGACCAGCGCCTCTTCGGTCCGCGTGGCCGGGACCTGGAGAACAGCGTACCATCCTCCGTCCACGCGCAGCAGATCCGTCGCCGGCGCCATGTCGGCCTCTCGTGTGAGCACCGAATGATTCTGGCGGACCCGCGTCGATATCTGATCCGCGACCGCGCGGCCACGTGCGAGGAGGCCATTGAGGGCTACCTGTACCGGGGTCGCGACCGACAAATAGGTGTCGCAGATCAGGTCGAGCGCATGGAGCGCTCGACCGACTTCTCGCGAGGGACCGCTCAGCAGAATCCACCCGAGCTTCAGCTGCGGGAGCCCGACTGCCTTCGAGAGCCCGCCGAGCCCGAAGGTCAGCACGTCGGCGGCGGTGTCGACGAGGCTTCCCGGTCCCGACTCTGGATCCATCGTGTACCCGCCAAACACTTCGTCGGCGATGAGCGCCAGCCCGTTGTCGCGGCACACCGTCGTGACCAGTTCACGATCCTTGGCCGTCAGGAATGACCCCGTCGGGTTGTTCGGGTGGACGACCACGAGCGCTCTGGTCCGCGGCGTCACGAGGCTGCGGAGCGCATCGGCGTCGACCTCCCACGCATCGTGGTAGACGAGCGGGTACGCCACCGGTTCGACGGCGTCGAGTCGGGTCAGATGCTCGAGCAGCGGATAGCTCGGCTGGGGCACGAGCACCGCGTCGCCTGGGGCGCAAAGCAGCTTAAATAGACAGGAATACGCGTCACTCGTGCTGGTGGTGAGCACCACCCGGTCAGGGTTGACGTCCGTCCCGGGGGGCGCGGCGTAGCGGACGACGGCGGCACGCGCGGCCGCGAGCCCACGCGGCTGCGGATCGTAAACGAGGCCGGCCGTCCCGGCTAGCTCCTCAAGAAGGTCCTCCGGATAGTGCAGACCGACCTGCGTGGGATTGGATTCCGTGAGGTCGGTGATCTCCGTTGCCTGCGCGTGCAGGCGCTTCAGCGCCCGGCTCACGCGGTTCGGCTGCCGAGCGGACGGAATCCGCGGAAAAAACATGGGTCACCAGAGCATATAGGGGCCTCGGCGGCTGGGCACGGCGCTGAGGCGCGGGAAGCAGATCGATGGGGGGCGCCCGCGCCCAGGCCTTGGTGTTTCGCAAAAGCCTGCGTTAGATTTATGAGTCTGCTGTGAACGGACGGCGTCACGTCGAGACGCCGCTGAATGCGAAGCGCGTCCGGCAAGGCCGCGCGCGACGAGGAAAAACACCCAAGTATTCGACGTTTTGATGTGATGTTCAGCGTTGCCGTCAGTGGGATGTAACGTGACTTCTAACCTCTGGCTGGTAAGGCGCAGGCGAGAGGACCCAGATCCTGCGAAGGAAGACAGATTCATGAACCGCGGCAAACAGATCGTTCTGACGGCACCGTTCACCGAGATGATCGATCACGCAGGGTACTTCATCCAGATGGGAATGGCATCGATCCCGATCTGGATGGAATGGGTAATGGACAAGAAGTACCCGGAGTGGCGCAACGTGAAGCGTTTCGAGGACGGCTCGGCGCTCGCGGCGCCGGCGGGGCTGCGTGTGCTCGAGCGGGTCATCGCGAACGAATTCGGCCAGGACAACGTGGTCGTCTGCTACCCGGACGACATTGACCAGTTCATTGGGCCCGATACGAAAGTTGTCGCGCTGTCGACGCACAATCCGCTCGGCGTGACGTTCGCCGCCGGCGTCTATACCTCGATTTTCGGAAGCTCGCGCGAGCCGATCAACTCACACTACGCCAGCCAGCTGTTCGACCGATTGAAGGCCAGCCGGCATCGCGAGACGTTTCGGGTGATGCTCGGCGGATCGGGTAGTTGGCAAATCAACCAGACGAAGTCCCACGAGCGGCTCGGGATCGACTGCGTCGTCGATGGACGGAGTGAATCTGCCGAAGTCATCAATCTCTTCCACGCCGCAATCGACGGGGAGTCGCTGCCGCAGCAAGTGGAGGTTGCCCATCCGACCGATCGGGACGCGGTGATCTTTCCCGACAAGCCGACGACGTTCGGCGTCGTCGAGATGACGACGGGGTGCGGGAGACGGTGTCAGTTCTGTGCACCCGATCTAAACCCGCAGATCGACCTCCCGAAGGACGGCATCATGGAGGCGGTGCGCGCGAACGTGGCCAACGGCAACAAGCAGATCTCCCTGGCCACCGAGGATATGTTCATCTGGGGCCAAGTCCAGACCGACACCCCGTTCTTCTTCCCAAACCGTGAGGCGCTGGTCGATCTCTACCGCGACATCGTCGATACCCCGGGTGTCGAGCAGCACGTGCTGAGCCACTCGACCATGGCGCCGGCTGTCGTGGACCCGGTGCTCATCGAGCAACTGACCGACATCCTGCTGCCCAAGAGCCCGATTCACCTCACGCGTCTGAGCTCGCATCCCGAGGGCAAGGCGATTGTGCCGCTCATTGGGCTCGAGACCGGATCGGTGCGGATGGCCAAGCGCATCATGCCAAGCAAGGGCGTGCCCTTCAGCATCGAGGATTGGCAGAGCGTCATGATTCGCGGGCTCGAGATCCTGAACAAGAACAACTGGTTTCCGATGTTGACCCTGATGGTCGGCAACCCTGGCGAGACTGACGAAGACGTCAAGGCGACGCTCGATCTGGTCTACGAAATGGAGCGCCGGGGATTGTTCGGATTCCTGGTGCCCTCCGTGTTCACGCCTCTCGAGGGCACGCGCATGGAGCAAGACACCGGGGTCACCGAAACGAAGAGGCTGACCCGGCTGCAGTGGCAGCTCATCCTACGTTGCTGGAAGATGAACATGCGGCCCGGCCTCTACAGCTGGTGGGGACCGTTGTCATTCAAGATCGGTGGCGTGGGTCTCTGGGCGACACGCTTGCGCAAGACCAACGGACCCAACTTCACCTGGCCGATGATGATGTTCTGCAGCGCCCTGCCCGAGAGCCTGCTCTACTCCACCAGCAAGCTCTACAATGGGCAACCGATTACGGTGAAGACGCGCGCGGAGCTGCTTGCGTCGATCAAGCCAAACTATTGGACGTACCTGCGCGAGGACGCCGGCGACATCCCGCGCGCGGCATCCACACCGGCGCCGTAGCTCGCGACGGTATAGCAACGAAGGCTCGGGTCGCAGCGCGGCCACGTGAGCGCCGCCGAACCTGTCACGTCGGCTGCCACGTCCCAGAGGGTGGAGACAGACCACCATGGATCGGATGGTGCGGATGAGCTCGCGAGTGCAACGGGCCTGGTCTCGACGGGTGCTGATCGACTGCCGCGCCCTTCTGCTTGGGGGCGGTGCGGCAGCGATCGTGGCCGTCGCGTCGCCAGCCACCGCACAGACCGACACCCAGAGGAGCTACGCGATCCCACCACAGGTCGTGGTCGACATCCTCGACGCGTCGCCGGCGCCGACCCCGCTCGTCAGTCCGAGGCGAGATGTCGTCGCGCTTCTCGACGCACGCGCCATGCCCGGAATCGCCGAGCTGGCACGCCCGATGCACCGCCTCGCCGGCTATCGGATCAACCCGCGCAACAGCGCGCCGTGGCGCAGTCCAGCCATCACCGGCATGACGCTCACGCCACTCGACGGGAGCCAGACACGCAAGCACCGCGTCGTTGCCCCGCGCGGGACCACGCTGGGGTGGCCGCGCTTTGCGCCCGACGGTCGTCACCTGTCGTATGCCGTGATCCGAGACACCGGCGTCGAGCTCTGGGTCGTCGACGTGTCCACGGGCGCGCCGCGACCCTTGACCGACGCATCGCTCAACGCCACCTGGGGCGACCCGTGCGATTGGTTGGCCGACAGCAGCGGCGTGCTCTGCCGGTTCCGGATGTCGGCGCGTGGCGCACCACCCGAGGCACCCCGCGCGCCACTTGGCCCCAACGTCCAGGAGAGTGATGGACGGCGAGCGCCGGTGCGCACCTATCAGGATTTGCTGACGGATGCCCACGATGACGCGCTTTTCGAGTATCACTTCACGTCCCAGATCGCGACCGTCGGCCTGACCACCGGCAGCCGGACCAGCATCAGGCACCCGGGACTGTTCGCGCGCGTGCTCGGTGCGCCCGACAGTCAGCACCTGCTCGTCGAGCGTCTCGAGCGGCCATTCTCCCGACTGGTGCCTGGCTCTCGATTCCGGAAATCGATCGAGGTGTGGAATCGCAAAGGCGAGGTCGTCGAGCTCTTCGATCTTCCGGTGGCCGAGGCGGTCCCGATTGGCGGGGTCGCCACCGGACCACGCGCGCACCGCTGGAACCCGACCGAGCCGGCCACACTGGTGTGGACCGAGGCGCTGGACGGCGGCGACCCGCAGGCGCGGGTGTCCCGCAGGGACCGCGTGTTGTCGCTCGCGGCCCCCTTCGATGGCACCCCCACCGAGATCGTCCGCACCGCGTTCCGTGTCACCAGCGTCGCATGGACGGAGGACGGCACGGCGCTCGTACGCGAGTCCGACCGCGCGACGCGCTGGACGCGGACCTGGCTGCTCTATCCGGGTGCGCCGGAGGCCCGGGCGCTGTTCGATCACAGCGCGGAGGATGCCTATGCCGATCCCGGAGCGCCGCTTCGGCGGCCGGGTGGCGGCGGCGCGAGCGAACCTGTCCTGCAGGACGGGAGCCACATCTACCTGACCGGGCGCGGCGCGTCGCCGCTCGGGGACCGTCCGTTCATCGACCGGCTCAACGTGACGACGTTCGACACCGAGCGCATCTTCCGCACCGACGAGACGAGCTACGAAACCGTCGTTGCGGTCCTCTCGTCCGATGGTCACTCCCTGCTCACGAGGCGGGAAAGCCCCACCGAGCCTCCGAACTACGTCGTGCGGAACATGGTCGCGGGCACGACGCGTCACATCACCCGCTTTGAGGATCCAACGCCCGTCCTACGTCAGGTCCGGAAGCAGCTCCTGACCTATGAACGCGACGATGGCGTCAGCCTGTCTGCCACGCTCTATCTGCCACCGGGCTACCGTGACGGCGAACGACGTCCGTTGTTGATGTGGGCATATCCGCGGGAATACACCACCCCCGCGGCTGCCAGTCAGGTACGCGGCTCGCCCCATCGCTTTACCCGGCTTCGCGGCGCGTCGCACCTGCTTCTCCTGACCCAGGGATACGCCGTTCTCGACGGTCCGGCCATGCCGATCGTCGGTGAGGGTGAGACCGCCAACGACACATACGTCGAGCAGCTCGTGGCCAGCGCGGCGGCCGCCATCGACGCCGTGGTCGAGATGGGCGTCGCCGACCGCGACCGGATTGCCATCGGCGGCCACAGTTACGGCGCGTTCATGACCGCCAACCTGCTCGCGCACTCCGACCTCTTTCGAGCGGGGATCGCGCGGAGTGGCGCGTACAATCGCACGCTGACCCCGTTCGGGTTCCAGAACGAGCGGCGGACGTTCTGGGAAGCGCCCGAGGTCTACGGGGGGATGTCGCCGTTCTTCCACGCGCACAAGATCAACGAGCCAATCCTGCTGATGCACGGGGAAATCGACAACAACTCCGGCACCTTTCCGATGCAATCCGAACGGCTCTACATGGCGCTCAAGGGCCACGGCGCGACCGTGCGCTACGTCACGTTCCCGCACGAGTCGCACGGCTACTCCGCGCGCGAATCGGTCCTACATGCGGTCGCTGAGATGGTGAGCTGGTGCGACGCCCACGTTCGGAACGCGGCACCCACCCCGCGAACGGCTCGATGAACGGAGTACAATGGGTTTCGATTGTCGGGCCCTTGAGATGACGCTAGGAAACAAGCATGTCAGAACACACACATGAAGTGACCGACGCGAACTTCGCGGAATCGGTAATCAAGTCGCCGCTACCCGTGCTGGTCGATTTCTGGGCCGAGTGGTGCGGCCCCTGCCGCATGATCGCGCCGACGATTGAGGCGCTGGCGGTCGACTACGCAGGCCGCTTGACGGTGGGTAAGCTGAACGTCGACGACAGCCCAGCCACTGCCGGCCAGTATGGCGTACGCTCGATCCCGACGCTGTTGCTCTTCAAGGGCGGCGAGGTCGTCGAGTCGGTGGTCGGTCTCGCCGACAAGGCGCGCCTCCAAGCCATCGTCGACAAGCATCTGGAACCGGTAGCCGCCGACGTTCAGCGCGCAGGGTAACGGTGGCCGGCGCGAGCGCTCACTGGCGTTCGCCCGCAGCGTCTTCCACGAGCCGCGCAACCACGGCGCCGGCGAGTCGATCCAACTGCGCGGCCGCCCGCCGATAGCCGAGGCGTGGTCCACCATACGGGTCGGCGACCTCCTCGCCGGTGCCGACGAAGTCGCCTAGCAATAGGACAGGAGCGCTCAACCCGATCGCCTCGACCGTGGCGGTCGTCGCCCTGTCCATCGTGAGCACGAGATCGGCCTTGCTCTGCCTGGTGACCGACCGCGCGCGGTGACTATTGATATCCAGACCGTATCGCTCGTGCAACTCCTCCACGGCGTCCGCGCTCGGCGGATTTCCGTCGTACGCGATGGTGCCAGCGGAAGAGACGTCGACCGCCTTGAGGGTCGGATGGTCCTTCAAACGCTGTCGAAGGAGCGCTTCGGCCATCGGACTGCGGCAGATATTGCCGGCGCAGACAACGAGAATCCGACCAATGGGTGTCTTGGCCACGACAGTCCTGCCGCCGTTCTGTCACGAGATGCCAGAATGATGCATGCAACAGCTCGCGGCAACCGAATATAGCCCAAGGACCCGAGTGGGCGCCCCGGATCGTGTCAGCCGAGGACGCCGCGAGGGTGCTCGTCATACCGGTCGGCACCGCGGGTGAAGCACCCCTTTGTTGAGTCGCCGCGGGCACACTCAACGAAGTCGGGATCTGTCCGAAGTAGGCAGACGAGGTGCGTTCGTCACGGGCGAACGGACCACCTGAGCCGAGCAGCTGCAATGCTAGACCCTCGGTGCTGCAACTCACCGCATTTGTCTCGACTTCAGGTCGCTTTGATCGCCTCCAGTTTCACGGCGTCCATTGGCATTCCGTCCACGGGTTCAACGACACACTGATTCACCTCGAATTAGCCTGCTGGACGCAGCTGAAGATCTGCTTCGTCAAGCATCTGAGCGCCACCACGTCAGACACCTCGCCGTAGTCGATCGGACCGACCCCCTCTCATGCTGCCAACACGAGTTGGCCTCCATCACTCAAGATCCGGTGCCACTCCCGAACGGTGATTCCAAGACCCTCCTGATGGACGTGGTGAATGGCGAAGAAACTCAGTACCACTGCCGCACACTCAGAATCAACATCGTGCAGATGGCCCATATCTCCGACCATCACGTTCGCTCTATCGCTCAACTTGGACGCGGCCGCCCAACCATCCGTGGGGAGAGGTCGACCCCAATAAGGGGCGCTGGCTATCGAATCACTCGTGATAGCGAAAGAATATGTGCCCGGGGCCGCATGAGGTATCTACGGCGGCTCCGGAAGTGTCACTGATCCGCTTCGCCAATTGACCAATGACGTTGGTATACAGCGGCAGCTCTATCTCTGCATCCATGATCTCGGCATACGACTCTGCCGATGAGGCCTAGAAGTTACGGACCTCCGAAGGCGCAAATACGTTCATCTCTTCTATCGTCCTAACGTATTGGCGTTCACCTGCGGCTGCGGAGCGCCCCGAGCGGCCGTCAGATGCAACGCTTGGTTAGGCCGGCCACTCTACGCTCTCTTGACGAATACGAGAGTCCAGCACCCAAGAAACTCATCCGATCTGTCGATGTACCATTCCCGCTGCTTCTCGTCGAGCGCGTAGATGTACACGTCGTGCATGCAGACCTCACGAATATACTGCCGTCGCCCCTAAGCTGATTTGCTGTCGACAACGAAATCAGGGTGATTCCCGTTTGGGCGCTCGGAGCGATTCAGGCAGCATCGTGACACCGACGCGCCGCCCCTTACCGTCCCGCACGCGGATTCCGCTGCCTTCGAAGCCGACGTCTTTGATCCGCAGCGCACACGACACCTACTGATACGACGCGGCGTACGTCGATTCCAGCGGAATCTTATTGACGACGTCGACGAAAGTTCCCGCCGAATCGCGAAAGAAGAAGTGGCGTTGACCTCACGGCTCGTCTCTGAGCTCCACAACGATCCTACAATCAACACCCCGCGCAGGGGACGACGCGTGGGCCATCGAACCGTGGCGTCGTTCTCAGACCGGCACCTCGGCCGTCGGAAGGAACCGGGGTGGACGACGATGGCGGGTCGCTTGCTCGAACGCAAAGGCGATCCTGATCAGCGTCGGCTCGCTCCAGGCGCGACCAAAGAACGACACGCCCACTGGCAGGCCCAAGACGGCCCCCGCCGGGACGGTGATGCTCGGATAGCCTGCGACCGCGGCGTACGCGGCGCTACCGCCACCAAAGTGATCGCCGTTGATGAGATCGGTCACCCATGCTGGCCCACCGGTCGGGGCGAGAATGGCGTCGAGCCGATGCGCGTCCATCACCCGGTCGATCCCGTCGGCGCGCGAGAGCCGTCGCGCTGTGTCGCGCGCGCTCAGATACGCCTGATCGGACAGCGGGCCCTTCGCCGCGGCGGCCTCGAACCGCTCCTGCTGGAAGTACGCCATCTCGTCGCGAGCGTGTCGCCGGTTGAAGTCGATGAGTTCCGCCAACGTGCGCACCGGCGCATTCCCACCCAATGTCGCGAGGTACGCGTCGAGGTCGGCTTTGAACTCGTAGAGCAGCACGTCCGTCTCGGCACGTCCCACTGCCGCGCTAGGGCCGAACGTCGCCAGCGGACTCGACGACGCCAAGTCGGTCGGATCGACGATGACGGCTCCGCTCGCCCGCATGGCGTCGATAGACTCAGCCATCAAGCGATCGACGGCTTCATGGAAGCCGAAGTAGCGCCGCGCCACTCCGATGCGCGCCTCGGCGAGCCCGCCGGAGTCCAGAAACGGCGTGTAGTCCCGCAGACCACGCTGACCAGCGTCGGCCGTGGCCGGGTCGCGTGGATCTGCGCCGGCCAGTGCACTCAGCACGACCGCTGCATCCCGAACCGAGCGCGCCATTGGCCCGGCCGTGTCCTGGCTGTGGGAGATTGGGATGATCCCCGCACGACTCACCAGTCCAACGGTGGGTTTGATGCCGACGATGCCGTTAGCAGAAGCCGGGCAGACGATCGAGCCGTCGGTCTCGGTACCGATCGCCACGGCGGTGAGGTTGGCGGCCACCGCAACTGCCGACCCGGAGCTAGACCCGCACGGATTGCGATCGAGCGCGTACGGGTTCCGGCACTGGCCACCCCGTCCGCTCCACCCGCTCGACGATCGCGTCGAGCGGAAGTTGGCCCATTCGCTGAGGTTCGCCTTTCCCAACAGCACCGCGCCCGTCTCACGCAGTCTGCGGGCAACGGTCGAGTCCTCTGGCGGGACGGAGCCGCTGAGTGCCAACGACCCGGCGGTGGTGGTCATCCGGTCGGCGGTGCCCACGTTGTCCTTGAGCAGGATCGGGATACCGTGCAGCGGCCCTCCAGAAGCACCACTGGCACGCGCGCCGTCGAGGTCGCGCGCGATGTCGAGCGCGTCTGGGTTCACCTCGATGACCGACCGGAGCGTTGGACCACTCCTGTCGATCGTCTCGATGCGGGCGAGGTAGGCCTCCGTGACGTCGCGCGCCGTCAGGCGGCCAGCCACCATGGCGTCCCCCAACTCGACGATGGAGATCTCGTCCAGCTCGAAGGGCGTAGCGTCCGATGCGGGTGCGACGGCCGTCAAGGCATCCATCGCCTCGTCGTCGGACACGGATGGGCCGCACGCGATGGGGCTCGCCGCAGCCAGAGCACCGCCGACGGCGCCATAGCGGAGGATGTCGCGGCGACTGGGGCGGCTGTTCATATCGGCCGCTACTCCACCGCTACGTTCATCGGCACGTACGTGTCGCCCCAATGGAGGCGGAGCTCGGCGTCCTTCTTCTCCACGGCGGCGAAGTAGAACGCCATCGTCTCCATGTGCTCGCCGAGTCGGGGGGACACCATGAAGCGAAGGGCGTCATGCTCCTCGCCTGGGTACGGCGTGTGATATACGTCGGCCTCGCGGCTGAAGATCACCGTCCAGCGGTTGGGATCAGGAATCGCCCACAGGCTGTACTTCCCAGCCGGCAGTGGGTTGCCGTTGATGATGACGTTCCGGCTGAATTCGAGAGCGGTTGCATCATTGGCGCCGGGGTTCCAGATCTCCCCGAACGGCACGATGCCCCCGAAGAGCTCGCGGCCGCGGGCCACGGGACGATCGTAGGTGATGGTGATCGACGTGTTAGCGACCTCTTGCCAGACGGACCCGCTCTGACTCGCCTTCACATCGTCGAGCGAGATGACGTCCCCCCCGTCGGCCGACGACGCGATCCCCGGTTCGCCGGACTCTTCCCCACCCGCGCAGCCCGCGAGCACACACACGGCTAGCCCAGTCATTAGCACGCGATACGTTGTCATCAACCACCCTCCACGTCTCGGACCGTACCGCGGGCCACCGCCAATTTCAAGGCGGCGCACCGAGAATCCGAAATCACGCCTGCGATGCCGTCAACGGGGGGAGGGGAGCCGCTTGCGCGGCAACCGATCATCGAGCATCGCGGTGTTGTAGGCGAAGGTCGCCGCGACCACCGCCATCTGCATCAGATCGTCGCGTTGGACGCGGTCGTAGACATCCATGTTCGAATGGTGCGTCCGCGAGTTGTACTCGAGCCGGTCCTGCATGAACTGGAATCCGGGCAGGCCGACTTCGTCAAAGGCCAAGTGATCCGTACCCCGCGTCGACCGCGGCCCGATCGTGGTGACGCCAAGATCGACCAGCCCCGGCAGCCACGAGCGGAAGATCGGTCCCGCACGATGGTTCTCCTGCAGCCAGATCCCGCGGATTCGTCCGGCGCCGTTGTCGAGGTTGAAGTAGGCGGACACCTCATCGTGTCCGGCCTTCAGCCGCATCGTTGCTCGATCGGCATAGTGCGCGCTGACGTACGCGCGGGATCCGAGAAGGCCTTGCTCCTCACCTCCCCACAGCGCGATCCGAATCGTCCGGCGGGGGCGCGCGCCGACCTCCAGCAGGATCCGCATCGCCTCCATCATCGCGGCGACGCCGGTCGCGTTGTCAGTTGCGCCGGTCGAGCCGTGAGTCGAATCGAAATGTGCGCCCAGAATCACGACCTCGTCGGCGCGATCGGTGCCACGAATCTCACCGGTGAGATTGAATCCGTTCGGCCGTGTCTCATTATGAAACCGCGTCTCGACGTTGAGCTCGACCCGAACTGGGATTGCCTTGTCGAGAATGCGGACCATCCGGTTGTAATGCTCGACGGCGATCGTCGCCGACGGGACGACCTGATTGCCGCGCGGGTCGCGCGAGCCGCCACGACCGACGAACACGGTCCCTCCGTCGGTCCGCTGCGTTGGCCACGCAAGATTACTCCCGCTCGGGGCACCAGCCACCATGGAGCTGTCGCTGCCGCGATCGAGGACGGCCACGACACCCTCCTCCAGATAGAACGCGTCGGTCAGCTCGCGAAGTGACGCCCCCCCCCTCCCGGCGCCTGAAACCGTCCTGCTCGACCGCGGGCGCTCCGACGGCATCCGGCTCGCCTCGGCCAGCAGCGCGTCGTCCATCCGGAGCACGACGTCGCCCTCCAGCATTTGCACCTCTCGAGCCGGCTGCGGTAGCACGACCTTGCCACGGAGCGTGCCACGATACCGGTCAAAGTCGTCACGCCCGCGGATGTCGACCCGGACGGCCTCCGCGGTGACGGTGCCAGCCGTGCTCGGGCTCCACGACCGCGGGTGACCGATGATCGGCATTACCTGCGGCTCGATCATGTGCGCGCTGAACCGGACGAGCGACCATCCCAGGCCGAACGCGAAGCGCTCTTCACGAACGTCTTCCACGCCCCAGCCTCGCAGCCGATCCATCGCCCACGTCTTTGCAGCCTCGATGGCTGGAGTGCCAGTCACACGAGGGCCATAAACGTCGCTCAACCAGCTGACCAGCTCCATCGCCTCGGAGCGCTTGAGCCCTTCCTGCTTTACGGCCGCGATCGTGTCTGTGTCGGGGGCCTGCGCCGATGGCGTCGCGCCGGTCGCCACAGTGGCAGCGACCGCCAGCGTGAGTCCGCCGAGCATCCGTGTCATGTGCCGCATTATAGGGGGCCAGGCTTCACCCTCATGACCACCGACTCCTTGGTCCGAGACGTGCACTACGCGCTGCGGTCGTTGGCCCGCGCGCCGCGCGATGTCCGTGGATCCGGTCGTCGCGCTGCATAGCGAGTCGCTTGATCTGAGCGCTCGGCGAGCGTCCGATACCGCACGGGGGTCCGAACCCCGTCACTCCGCGCGCTGCAGATCCTCGACGACCGCGTGCAAGAACCGCGCTGCCTCGGCGCCGGTCACCGCACGGTGGTCGAACGTCAGCGACAGCGGCACCACGCAGTGGACCGCCGGACCGTCACCGCGGGCACCACACGTTTTGCCCTCCGTCCGGCCCCCACGATCGCGACCTGTCGCGGTACAACGACGAGGGCGGCGTGCGGGCCGCCGACGGTGCCCGGCGCGGATTAGCCGAAACATGATCGAGCCGTCCGGCCAGGCGTCCACATCGGCATCGTCGCAGGGACGACCTCGGATGCACCTTTGCCGTGCGATCGGCCATGGCACGCCCCCCCTAGCGGCTCGGCCGGGCCAGCAGCGGCGAGTGTCTTCGCCACGCGCTCAACGTCGTCCCGCGCCATGGCCGCGCCGATCCCCACGGCCACCACCTCCTGGCCCAGGCACGACGGATACGTCCCCAGACGCCCGGTGCGCTGCAACGCCACCGCCTTGGCGTCGAACGCGCGCGTCAGCACCATCGCCCGATACAGCTGGATGAGCGTGTCGCGGTCGCCGGCGAACGCCGGCAGTGGTTAGGTGGGACGGCCCGACGCATCGAGATATTGCGTGTAGCCGACGTCGAACGATGCGACCTTGGTCAAGGCGACGTGACGACGCCGTCGGCATCTACAACGAACGCCAAGGCATTATTCCCCCCAACGACCGTCGTCAGCAGCGCACCGTTGGCGAAGACACCCGTAGTGACGTGACCGTACTGATTCGGATTACGCCGGCACTCGTTCTCGTCGTGCACGGTCATCGTGACCAGGGATCCCTCGGGAACGTCGCTGTAACTCGCGGTGAACGTGTTGGGCGCGATCTCGGTGAGGAGGGCGACCGCCTCGTTTTGCCAGCTTGCCGCCACGTGTTTGACCCGCTGCATGCGGTCGAGGCAGAGGTCTAGCGCCTCTTCGTTGTCAGGCAGCAAGGCCGGGACACTCTCGAGCCTGACGACCACGGAGGCGATCGCCGTCGGGTTTCGTCCGCGGGGCGACTGTCCGCATTGCGTGGCCAGCGACGCGAGGATCGGAGCGAGGACCCAGTACGGCCTGAGCGCACGCAGCATGTTTTCAAGCATATAAGAAAAGCTCTAGCGGCCATCGAGGCAGCGAACCCCATTGGCGGGAGGGCCGGGGTCGGAGCAGACCGCGCCGCCGTGGCCGCGCGAGGCTGTCGAAGGCGGCGGGAGCGGCCGATACACCGACGCGGAGGCTCGCCATGTCGATCTTGAGACGACTCATCACGCTCGCCTGTGTGGCGCTGTTGGCCGGAGGCGCCGGCATCGTCATCGGCGTGCTGCTGGCGCCCGCCACTGGGCAGGAAACACGCGCCTGGGTCGCTGAACTCATCGACACGCACGGTCCAACCGTCATGAGCCACGTGCGACGCGGGCAGGACACCGTGGCTGCCGCCGTGGACTATGTCTCCACGCACGTTGGCGCCGAATCCGCCGACGATTGATTGTCCGCCCCCCCCTCAAGCTCGTGACCTCCCCGTCGATTCGCATCGGTGTGGTGCTCTCGGCCGGCGGCCTGCGCGGCGCGGCCCACCTCGGCGTGCTCCGTAAGTTGACCGCCAGTGCCGTGCCGCTCGACGTGATCGTCGGGGTGAGCGCCGGCGCGGTGATCGCCGCGTACTACGCCGCCGTGGGACTGACTGTTGAGGAGATGATCGCGGACGCGCGAGTGTTCCGCGGGCGCCACCTGGTCGCTCACAGTCTCAACCTGCGCTCCCATCGCTGGTTGGCAGCGCTGCTCGAGCCGCTCGCTGGCGTGATCCCGTCACGGCTGCGCCAGCTCGAATCAGGTCGGTTCGAGCGTCTGCATCACGGCGTCCACGCGATCGGTGTCGTCTGTCACGACCTGACGCATGGGCGGCCTCGGTATCTGTCGACCGCGGATCACGGTGCCGTGCCACTCTACGATGCGGTAGCCACCAGCGCGTCGATCCCGAGCATGTTTCCCTCACGGCCGATCGAGTATGGCGGCCGCGTGTGCGAGTTCACCGATGGGGGCGTTAGTGATTCACTCCCGGTCGGCTTTGCGCGAACTGCAGGGCTGGATGCCACTCATCTCGTCGTGTCCGACTGTCGCAGTCGGGGGGCACCGATGCTGGAACGACCAGACGCCGTCTACATCCGGCCGTCACTTGGAACCACACGCGTCCTACGCGCGCCGCGCGCGTCGCTGCTCGCAGCTGTGGCCGCGGGAGAACGCGCCGTGACCGACGCGATGGTGACGAGAATCCGGGGCTGGCTGTACTAAGGTCAGGCCGCTTGTGCGGTCAGAAACGGGATTCCTATACTCGTTGGAAACCGTCGACAAATAGCCAAGGTGCGCGCGGGTATCAAGTATCTTTCTGGATCCGACGGCCTGCACGCCCGTTCCCCGCGGCCCCCCAGGGCGCATACTTTACTCCCGCCGATAGACCCGCCGCAGCTCGAGACCGTGGTAGTCGCCGCGCGGGTCGACCGTCGTCGTGGCCACCAGCTCCCTGTCTCCGCGCGGCTGGAGCCGATGTGTCAACCGCGGCCCGGACGGCATACTGATCTCTGCGCGCAGCACGCCGTCATCCCACCGGGTCTTCCTGGTAATTGCCACGCCCTTGCCGGCAATGCCAGTGTGGTCGCGGCCGTCGGGAACGAGCCGTACCGCACGGCCATCGTCGTAAGTCAGAACGACCTCGTCCTCTCGTTGCTTGATCGTCATCTGACGGGGGGCCGTCAGGAGGTCGGCGAAGGCCTCGCGCATTGCCGACCTCCGAGCCCGCCGGTCCTCGCGATCCCGTTCGCCATCGGGGTACCCAGACGCGCCGCGCCCTCCCGTGAACCCGCCGCGACCGTACGTGCCTGGCGCGCCGAACCCGCCAAACGCGCCGCTCCGCCGGCGAGGGTCGGCGTCGCCCGACGCCGTCGGCGGGTCTCCGTGTAGGGTGTCGCTGCGCTCGTAGTCGACCCGCCAACGGC
Source organism: uncultured Vicinamibacteraceae bacterium (assembly GCA_964646815.1). GTDB lineage: Bacteria > Acidobacteriota > Vicinamibacteria > Vicinamibacterales > UBA8438 > CAZYFH01. Next base: position 117,644 of record CAZYFH010000004.1, read on the forward strand.
CGGAAAGGTCTGGCGTCTGGGAGAGGGCCCCGGCGGGGAGCGGCGCGGTGAGCGCAAGCAGCAGCGTAGCGGTCACCAACATCAGCAACGCGCGCATGGGGCCTCCGACGACTGGCGGGCACACATCGACCATGAGTTTAAACGACAGCACCGGCCCGCAGGCCGGCGGTGCGCGGCGCGGATTCCCGGCAGGTTCTGCGAGACTGACCGGGGACAGGGCCGGTGGGCGCTCAACCGTCTGGCGAGGCAGGCGATCGTCGTTCGCTTGGTGCGCCTTGTCGGAGAACACGGGGCACGTAATTAGGGTCCTTCGGTTCGCGTCGATGTGTTTCGTTCGACCGATATCTAGCTTTCCAAGGAGGATTGAGATGCGTCGGATCGCCAGCATCGCTCTCGTGTTCGCGTTAGCTGCGGCCGCACTCGACTTCGACGTCATCGGTGGCGCCACTGCGATCGCGGAGCAGGGCAACGCTGCGCATGCCCATATCGGCCACGTGATGGATGGCTGGAACGACACGCCCGATGGTCAAGGCCTGCTCCCCGCCGCCATCGCCGAGGCGAGGATCGACGCGCAGCATGCCTCGCTTGCCGCCAAGGATCCGAGCAACCTCGACGCGATGAAGCTCCACGCGGCGCACGTGCTGCACGCGGTTGATCCGGAGAAGATCGCCGGCGGCCCCGGCCTTGGCTACGGGGTCAAGAAAGCCGCCGCCGGCGCGGCCGGGCACATCGAGTTCGCCGCCAAGTCGGCCGGCGCGTCCGGCGCCGTCATGACCCATAGCGAGCACGTGGCCACCTCCGCACGCAACACCGTCTCGCGCGCGGACAAGATCGTCGCGCTGGCTAAGAAGATCGAGGTGGCCAGTTCGACCTCGGTAGCGTCCAGACTAGTCGCCGAACTCAACACCCTCGCCGAGCAACTGATCAGCGGAGCCGACGCCAACGGCGACGGCCGGACTGGCTGGCTGGCTGGCTGGCAGCAGGGTGAAGGTGGCCTCGAGGTCGCCGCAACGCACGCCAACCTGGTGAAGAAGACCGAAGGGCTACCTTTGCAGCCCGTGGTTGAACGTCGCGCTCCATTCGACCGGCGCTACGTCCCGCCTGCCGACGGTGCTGGTCGGTCACATACTGGGAGTATTCTCCCTCCGCCCACCCTGCAATGGCCGGACTGGTGTCGGATCAAGCTAGGTTTCGGTGCCGTGCTCTCTCGACCCGCGCGCATCCTGGCGGTGGCCGACGTGTTCGAAGCGCTTTCCGCCGAGCGGCCGTATCGCGGGACGCTGTCCACTGACCAGGCGCTCGCGATCATCGATACCGACAGCCGGCACCGCCTCTCCGCGACGTGCGTGGATGCGCGTGCCTCGACCGCGGGCGGGCCGCGGGAGTCAGTCAGATCAGGGCGCGTACGGCGTGTCGAGCCGGTACTGCGGGCGCGTCTCGAGGAAGGCGTCGACACGCTCCCCGCGCGTGACGGCGTCGGCGAGAAAGGTCACGGCCTGGGTCAGCCGTGCGTCGGGCTCGGCACAGCTTAACCGAAGGAACCCGGCACCCTCGGCACCGAAGCACTCCCCCCCGAGGCATGCCACCCCTCGCGTATCGTCTGCCGCTTCGAGCAGAAACAGCGCAAGACCGTGTGACGTGATGCCGTGGCGATTGCAAATTGCCGCCACGGAGGGGAAGACGTAGAACGTGCCGCCCGGCATGAGACACGAGATGCCGTCAATCGTATTGAGTCCAGCGACCAGCAGCTCGACCTTCCGGCGGAAGTCGGCCATCCGTTCGTCACGCACATCACAGTCGCGCTGCATCGCAGCGATGCCGGCTCGTTGGGTGAACGGTGGGACGCAGGAGAGCGCCGTGTTTACGAGCGTCCCGAGCACCGCAATGGTCGCCGGACTGCTAACCGCGAATCCGAGCCGCCACCCGCTCATGCTGAACGACTTGCTGAAGGTGTACGCCCCGACGCACTGGTCGAGCATTCCGGGCTGGGCCAGGAGCGAGTGGTGCTTTCCGCGCCACACCATCGCGTCGTACGGCTCGTCACTGAAGACCGCGACGTTTCGGCCGCGAATCAATGACGCGAGCGCAGCGAGATCGCCCTCGGTGGCAACCCCGCCGGTGGGATTGTGCGGGCTGTTCAGAAAGATTGCCTTTGGCCGCGCATCGTCAGCGAGGAAGCGGGCAACGTCACCGAGGTTCGGCCGGAACTCCTCCGAGGCCCTGAGCTTCGACACGCACATCCGACCGCCGCGGCGTTGGATGTTCGCCGGGTATGTCGGAAAGTGCGGGCTGAAGACGAGCACACCGTCACCGGGGTCGACGAATGCCTCGCAGAAGAGCTGCTCGTAGATCTTCGCGCCCGGTCCGACCACGATGTGGTCAGACGTCGTAGAGAGCCCATACTGCTGGTTGAGATAGGACGCGGCGGCAGCCCTAAAGTCGGGTAGACCGAGCGACGGACCGTAGTGGGTCTGCCCGTCGCGGATGGCACCGAGGCCAGCCTCAAGCCCCGCGGGCGACGTCGGAAACGGGCTGTCGCCGATCTCGAGCTCGATCACGTCCTTGCCGGCCGCCTTCAGACGCTTCGCGACGGCAAGCACCGTGAACGCCGTCTCGCCTTCAACGTCGGACGCGAAGCGCGAGAGCGTGACTGTCATCGCCGTGTTACGCGAAGACCGCGTCGGGGTGTTCCAGCAGCCGGCGCAGCGCACGCAGGAACTCCGCTCCAGTGGCGCCGTCAATCGCGCGGTGATCGGCCGACAACGTGAGGGTCATCATCGCGCCGACGACCACCGTCCCATCGCGAGCCACTGGGCGCGACTCGACAGTGCCGACGCCGAGAATGCAGCTCTGCGGAGGATTCACAATCGCGAACAGGCTCGATACGCCGTACATCCCGAGGTTTGACACGGTGAACGTGGCGCCGCTGTACTCGGAAGGTGCAAGGCGACCGCTCCGCGCCCGCCCGACCAGGTCCCGAAGCTCGATCGCGATGACGTGGAGCGGCTTGCCGCCGGCCGCCCGCACGACCGGCGTCACGAGACCGGTCGGGGTGGTCACTGCCACCGCGATGTCGGCGGTCTCATAGACGCGAACTGCCTCTCCGGTCCACGCCGAGTTTGCCAGCGGAACCTCCCTGAGTGCGAGTGCCGTCGCGCGCACGATCACATCGGTGACGGTGAGCGCGTCGCCTCCGGCGGTCGCGGCAGCGCGCCGCGCGAGCAGCCGGTCAACGGCGCAGTGGACCTCCAGATAGAAATGAGGCACCGTCTGCTTGGCGTGGGCCATCCGCTCCGCGGTGACGCGGCGCATCGCCGTGACCGGCCGGTCTTCATGCCCGGCATTGGACAGCGCCGGCTGTGAAGGTTTTCGGACTCGAACCGCGGTCAGTCCCGACGGCGCCGCGGCACGCTCACCGGCATTCCGTGCCGCGAGTACACGCTCGACATCTGCCTTTCCGACCCGGCCCTCCGCTCCCGACCCCTGCACGGCCGTCAGGTCGATGCCAGCAACCGCCGCCATTCGACGCGCGAGCGGCGTGGCGGGCACCGCGGCGGATGGCTCATCAGCGGATGCGGCACGTGGCCGGTCCGGGGGCGGCGCTGGGGCCGTGGACGGGCCACTCGCCCGCGCGGCGATCTCTGACGCCGGCGCGCTCACGGCGGCGGCCCGGACTGCGTCGGCCTGCGGCACTGTTTCCGGAGCCGACGCACCCTCACGCAGCACCGCGAGCACGGCCCCAACAGCGACGCCCTCGGTGCCTGGCCCAACCCGGATGTCCTCGAGCACCCCAGTGGCGGGAGCCTCGAGCTCGACGGTCGTCTTGTCAGTCTCGATCTCGGCAATCGGCTCACCGGCCGTCACCCGATCACCGACTTTTTTCAGCCACCCGGTCAAGGTGGCTGAGGTCATCGACTCGGCGAGTTCCGGCAATCGGACTTCGATGGGCATCAGGAGCGCGCGACGAGGACGCGGGCAACCGCATCGACGACGGCCTCGGTGTCGAGCCGATACTCGCGGTAGAGGTCGGGCACGTCGCCCGACTGGCCGAATCGGTCGACACCCAGCGGCACCACGTGATGCCGGCAGACCGAGGCAAGCCACGACAGCGTCGACGGGTGCGCGTCGAGCACGGTCACCAATCCCGCGTCCGACGGCAGCACGCTGAGCAGGCGCTCGACGTGTGAGACGACGCCACCAGGGCCGGCGTGGTGACTCGCGGTCCACCCCCGGTACAGCCGATCGACCGACGTGACCACCAGAAGACCCGCGCCCGGCACATCCTCCTGCAGCTGCCGGTGAGCGTCGATCGTCTCGGGCAACACGGCGCCGCTCGCAATTAGCGCGACCTCCGCGTCATCACGCGGTGCGACCAGCCAGTAGCCGCCCTCCGTGATCTCGCGGGCGAGCGCGGGTGTCATCTCGCGCGATGGCTGTGCCACCGGACGGGTCGAGAGCCGCAGGTAGACCGCCCCGCCGTCCTTGGCCTGCAGATGCTCGAAACTCCAGCGCGCGATCTCGCACAGCTCGTCGGCATAGGTAGGCTCGAACGCCGTGAGTCCAGGCTGCCCGATGCCGATCAGTGGCTCGTAGATCGACTGGTGGGCGCCACCCTCCGACGCCAGCGACACCCCCGACGGCGTGCCGACGACGATGAAACGGGCATCCTGATAGCAGGCATAGTTGAGCGCGTCGAGCCCGCGACTGATGAATGGGTCGTAGACGGTGCCGATCGGCAACAGCCGCTCGCCAAACAACGGGCCGCTCAGGCCGAGTGCCGCCAGCAGAATGAAGAGGTTGTTCTCGGCGATGCCGAGCTCGATGTGCTGGCCGGCCGTTGACACCTCCCAATTGAGCGCCGACACGATCCGCTCGTCCTTGAACAGATCGCCCTGATCGCGGCGCCCGAAAATGTGCCGGCGGTTGAGCCACGATCCAAGGCTCGTCGACACCGTCACGTCCGGCGACGCCGTGACGATATGAGCGGCGAGCGTGGGATGCCACCGCGAGATGTCCGACAGGAGGCGGCCGAACGCATCTTGTGTCGAGAGGCGCTCACCAGTCGGCGGCTCGAAGTGATCCGGAACGGCAATTGTCGGCGCGCGATGGCGGCGGTCTGCGACCTGCCTGAACGGGACCGCATCGAGGAACGATTGGAGCTCGTCCGGCGTCACGTCGAGTCCGACAAACCGTTCCCACTCCTCGCCATCACCGATGTTCATCTGCTGCTTGAACCCCACCATCTGGTCAGGAGTCATCAAGCCGGCGTGGTTATCCTTGTGACCTGCGAACGGCAACCCGTATCCCTTGATGGTGTACGCAATAAAGCAGGTCGGCGTATCGTCGCCGACCGCGTGAAACGCCTCGCTGACGGTGTCCATGTCGTGCCCGCCGAGGTTGGTCATGAGGCGGCTAAGCGCCGCGTCGTCGTGCTCGTCGAGGAGCGCACGAATCCCATGGGTGTCGCCCAGATCTCGCTGCAGTTCCGTGCGCCACGCGGCGCCGCCCTTGTAGGCGAGCGCGGAATACCGCGAGTTCCCGGCTGAATCGATCCAGTCGCGCAGCGCCTCCCCACCCGGCCGCTCAAACGCCGCGGATAAAAGGTGGCCGTATTTCAGCACTACGACCCGCCAGTCGAGATTGCGAAACACTCCTTCCAGCCGGTCCGAGAAGCGATCGACCATCACTGCATCGAGACTTTGGCGGTTGTAATCGATGACCCACCAGACGTTGCGGACGTCGTGCTTCCACGACTCGACCAGCGCCTCGAAGACATTGCCTTCGTCGAACTCAGCATCGCCGGCCAACGCGACCATCCGACCCTGGTCGCGTGCCGGCCCGAAGCCCTTCAACCGCACGTAATCTTGCACGAGCGCCGCGAAGCTGGTCATTGCCACGCCGAGCCCTACCGACCCCGTCGAGAAATCGACATCGTCGGCGTCCTTGGTCCGGGACGGGTACGACTGCGCGCCGCCGAATCCTCGGAACTGCGCGAGTTGATCCCGGGTCTGCCGGCCTAGCAGGTACTGGATCGCGTGATACACCGGGCTGGCGTGCGGTTTAACGGCGACCCGGTCCGCGGGACGGAGCACGTCGAAGTAGAGCGCCGTCATCAGCGTCGCGACCGAGGTCGACGACGCCTGGTGCCCGCCCACTTTCAGACCGTCTCGGGACGGGCGTAGATGGTTCGCGTGGTGAATCGTCCAGACCGCCAGCCAGAGCACCTTCTGCTCGAGGGCCCGCAGGTGGCGGAGCCGCGAGGCCGACGCCTCAGCGGGTGCGGGTGTGGACAGACTCGAGCCTGTGGTCATCGGACAGCAGAGATGTCGTGCCGACAGATGCTACCAGGGAAACCGCCGAAGGGAAATCGTCCGTGGATCGCCCGAGGAGGTAGTAGGATGCGTGGACAGACGTACGTCGGAACGCCGCCGCAGGGACCTGACACCATGCCCAGACACGACACCGACCGGTGCGAGCAGATGACACGGCGAGAAGCGATGGGGCTCCTCGGCGCCGCGGCGTCAACCGGGGTCGTCGCGGCCTGGGGTGGCGCCGTCGCCGCGCAGCAACGCTTTACCAGCGCCGATTCGCCAACGTTCCCGGGCGGCACCGTCATCCGCACGCTCCAGGGCGACCTCGCCCCGTCTGACCTCACCGATGGCGCGACGCTCTTTCACGAGCACGTCGGCCGCGCTGACATCGACCTCGCCGTAGAGGAGCTCCGCGCCTGCGCCTTCGACGGACTGGGCTGCATTGTCGATGCGGCAACCGGGCGGCGGTCTGCGGAGCAGGTGGAGCATCTGAACGCGATTGCCGGACGCACCGACGTGCGGATCGTGATGGCCGGCGGATACTTCGAGGACATCGGCTTCGCCAACTACCCGGTACGGGTCGCTGAGATGTCGGTGGATGAGCTGGTCGAGGAGCTCGTCGCCGACGCCGCCGCGCAGCGTTGGGGGGCGTTCGGCGAGATCGCGTCGTCGCTCGAGATGCGTCCCGACGAGCGCAAGGTGCACACGGCCATTGCCCGTGCGCACCTCCGCACCGGGATCCCGATCTTCACGCACACGCCCCACGAGAGCTGCCCGAGCTGCGCCGTGGAGCAGATGGATGTCCTCGAGGGTGCGGGCGTCGACCTCGGACACGTGGTCATCGGCCATATGGCAACAATCAAGCCAGAGCACGACCCGCTCGCGACGCATATGGCGGTGGCGCGGCGTGGCGCGTTCATCGGCCTCGACACGCTGGGCCACGAGATGGGCCGGTCCGACATCCCCGCCGCGGACAAGGTCCGGATGGTCCAGGATCTCCTGGACGCCGGGCTCGACGATCACATCCTGTTCTCGTCCGACCAGGGAAACGTCCGTCAGTTCAAGCGATACTACGGGCACGGGTGGGCATCGGTGCTAATGCAGTTCGTGCCGAAGCTGCGCTTTGCCGGGGTACCCGAGCCGACGATCAACAAGATCCTAGTCGACAACCCGCGGCGGTTCCTCGCATTCACACCCAAGGTGTAACTCGCCTGGGTGTGGCCACCGCATTCGACCGACGACTCATCTCGCCTCACGGAGGAGGTCTACATGGCCGGCACGGCGGCGGCGGCGTGGGGATTCTGTACTGTGCTGGCCGGCATCGTGATGGTCGGGGCGCCGCTCATCGACGCACAACCCTCCCAGGACACCGACTATCCGCACGCGTACCCGCGCGCGGGTGTCGAGAAGCGATTCGAGAACGAGCGGGTGATCATCTGGGAGGTGGTCTGGCTCGATGGCGTCCCGATGCCGTATCACCGTCACCGGTACGACATGACCGGCGTCTTCCTCCGGTGGGGGCCGCTCCGTGTCACGCGGCCGGACGGCACGTTCACCGTCAACGAGGATCCTTTCGACGTTCCGAGTGTCTTCCTCCTGCGTAAGGGTGTCACCCACAAAGAAGAGGGAATCGGAACGCCCGAGCGCCACTCGATCATGATCGACCTCAAGGGCTATCACCCTCCCCGGCGGGACCCGCGGACCGATATCCCCCCCGCGTTTCCACGCGACGGCTCCACCGTGATGCTCGACGAGGACCGCGTGAAGATATGGGACGTGAAGCTTGAGGCCGGTCAGGGTGTGCCGCTACACGTGCACAACCACGATACGGTCGCGGTGTTCCTCAAGGGGGGCACCATTCGCTCGGTCAACGAGGACGGCACCGAAGCCACGACGACCTACGCGCACAAGGACGTGCGGTACTGGTCCGCCGGGCGCGCACACCGCGAGGTGGTGGTCGACGGATCGCCGCGCGCAATGCTCTACGAGCTACAGGACTAGGGCCCGACAACTGCCTGATAGACCAGGTTGCGCGAGATCCCCTGCACGTGCGCTGCCGCGGGACCGAAGTGCTGAATCATGCCGACGAAGGTCAGATCGGTGACCGGATCGATCCAGAACCAGGTGCCGGCCGCGCCGCCCCAGTAGTAGACACCCCGTGGATACGGCTCGCCGGTAGCGGCAGGGTCGAGGGCAACGGCGAAGTCGAGACCGAACCCCTGCCCCGGCATTGACGACCAGTGACCGGCCCCGCCGCCAAACATGGTGGGCCGCGCTCCGGCGGTGACGTAGTTCATCTGCATCAGTTCGACGGTACGCGGCGAGAGCAACCGGACCCCGTCGAGTTCGCCACCGTTGAGCATCATCTGCGAGAACCGCAGGTAGTCGTCGGCGGTTCCCCAGAGCCCCCCGCCGCCGGACGGGCCGGCGGGCATCGACGTCAGCGTCGGACCCATCTCGGCCTCCGCGAGCGACCCGCCGTCATCGGGACGGTAGATACGCGCCACGCGATCGAGTTTCGCCTCGGGTACGTAGAACGCCGTGTCGACCATGCCGAGCGGCTCGAAGATGCGCTCCTGGAGGAAGTCGCCGAATCGTTGCCCGGACAGCTGCTCGACCAGGTAGCCCTGCACGTCGACCCCGACACTGTAGTACCAGCGCGTGCCGGGCTGCGCCAGGAGCGGCAGGTTCGAGAGCTTGTCGATCATGGTCTTGAGAGTCGCGTCGGCGTTCAGCACGCCGTGCTCCCGGTACAACCGGTCGACGTGATTCGCCGCGCCTAGACCGTAAGCGAGTCCGCTCGTGTGCGACATCAGCTCCGCCATCGTCATCGAGCGGTCGGCGTCTTCGAGCTTTGGCGATCCATCCGCGATCTCACCGACGTGCACTTGCAAATCCGCGAACCCCGGGATGTATCTCGACACCGGGTCGCTCAGCCGCCACTTCCCTTCCTCGTGCAGCATCATCATCGCGACACCAGTAATCGGCTTCGTCATCGAGAAGATCCGGAAGATCGTGTCGCGCGCCATGGGGGTGCCGGCGGCCAGGTCCTGCTTGCCCACCGCGTCGGCGAACACCACCTTGCCGTGCCGCGCGAGTAGCGTCACCACGCCGGCGAGCCTACCGTCGTCGACCAACTGCTGCATACCGGCATCGAGCCGTTCGAGGCGTTTCGCCGAAACGCCGACGTCGGACGGGTCAGCCGTCTCGAGGTCGGCCGCCCGCGCCGCCGCCAACGGCTCGATCGGACGGATCCCCGCTGCCAACACGACCGCCGCCGCCAACGCCACGACGATCGGCGCGAACCGCAAGCGCATCACCAGTTGTCGCACGATCTCACCTCTCTCACCTTCCCGATCTCCGAGCACCTGTGTCCGCCTCTCGGGCGGGGCTATTCGTCGTCGCCCACTACTCCACAACCGCCTGATAGACCAGGTTGCGGGACAACCCCTGCACTTCCCGGACTGAGGCCCCCCCCGGGTGCTGGATCATGCCGACGAACGTCAGATCGGTAACCGGATCGATCCAGAACCAGGTGCCCGCGGCGCCACCCCAGAAATACGACCCCGTCGCGTACGGTTCACCCGCCGCGGCCGGGTCATGCACGACGGCGAAGTCGAGTCCGAACCCGGTCCCTGCTCGCATCGTTGGGAGCGCTTCGGCAGACAGATAGTTGGTCCGCATCATCTCCACCGTCCGCGGCGCCAGCAGCCGGACGCCGTCCAACTCACCGCCGTTGAGCAGCATCTGCGTGAACCGCAGATAGTCGTCGGCCGTGCCCCAAAGCCCGCCGCCACCTGAGGGCCCGGCCGGCATCGACGTCCGCGTCGGGCCCATGTCGGCTTCCTCAAGATGACTGTCCTCATCGGCGCCATAGATGAGCGCTACCCGGTCGAGCTTCTGTTCCGGCACGTAGAACGCGGTGTCGACCATGTCGAGCGGGTCGAAGACCCGCTCCTGCAGGAACTCGGGGAAAGGCATACCCGACAACTGCTCCACCAGATAGCCTTGCACGTCGACGCCGATGCTGTAATACCAGCGCGTACCCGGTTGCGCCAGGAGTGGCAGACTCGATAGCTTGTCGATCATCGTTTGCAGCGATGCGTCGTCGTTCAGCACACGCTGTTCGCGATAGAGGCGGTCGACGTGGTTCGCGCTACCCAGGCCATAGCCCAGGCCGCCGGAGTGGGACATCAGCTCCGCCATCGTCATGGAGCGGTTCGCATCCTCGAGCTTGGGCGATCCGCCGGCCGTGTCGCCCACGTGAACCTTCAGGTCGGCGAACCCGGGGATGTACTTCGACACCGGGTCGTTGAGCCTGAACGCGCCCTCCTCATAGAGCATCATCAGCGCGACGCCGGTGATCGGTTTCGACATCGAGTAGATGCGGAAGATCGAGTCGCGCGCCATCGGGGCGCCGGTCTCGAGGTTTTGCTTGCCGACAACGTCGGCGAAAACGAGCTTCCCGTGACGCGCGAGCAGCGTCACAACCCCCGCGAGCTTACCCTCGTCGACCATCCGCTGCATGCCGGCATCGAGCCGCTCCAGCCGCTTCACCGAGATGCCCACCTCGACCGGGTCAACCGTTTCGAGATCAAAGGCGACCGCACGTTCCGCCACCACCGGTTCGACGGACGCAGTTCCGGCCCCAACGACGACAACGGCTAACGCGACGACGACCGGCGGGAACCGCCAGAATTTTGGAGTCGAGCGCACGTGGCCACCTCTCTGCTTTGCTGGTCTCCGTCCAGAGCCCAAGCGCCTTCCTTCCCAGTCCCCCTTGGGTGCGCGAGCTGGGCTCGCCGCTTACTGCACAATTGCCTGATACACGAGATTACGCGACACCCCGTGCACTTCGGCCTGTGCCCGCCCTTGATGCTGAATCATCCCGACGAAGGAGAAGTCGAGCACCGGATCGATCCAAAACCAGGTCCCGTCGATCCCGAGCCAGTAATAAGCGCCCTTGGCATGCGGCTCCCCGGCGGCGGCCGGATCCATGTAGATCATAAAATCCATGCCGAAGCCCATACCGGGCCGCATGTTGCCGGTCGACTCAGCCGACAGGTGGTTGGTGCGCATCATCTCCACGGTCCGCGGCGCCAACAGACGCCTGCCGTCGAGCTCTCCCTCGTTAAGGAGCATCTGCGTGAAACGCAGATAGTCGTCCGCAGTGCCGAAGAGACCGCCGCCGCCCGATGGCCCGGGAGGGATGGTCGAGAACGGCTCGCCGCGTGAGTTGAGGACCAGCGTCCCGTTCTCATCGGCACTGTGACGGAGCGCGTGACGCGACACCTTTTCCGGCGGCACGTAGAACGCGGTGTCGACCATGTCGAGCGGCTCGAACAGCCGGTCTTCGAGGAACGCGGCGAACGGCTGGCCTGAAAACTGCTCGACCAAGTAGCCCTGCACGTCGACCGCCGAGCTGTAGATCCACCGAATGCCCGGCTGCGCCAGCAAGGGAATGTTGGCCATCTTGTCGATCATCGTCTGGAGCGGCGCCATAGGGTTGAGAACGCGTTCCTCCATGAAGCGCCGGTTGACGGGATGCCGCGGATTGAGGACGTATCCGAGACCGGCCGTGTGCGTCATCAACTCGCGCATCGTGATCGGATGGTCAAGGTCCTCGAGCTTCATCGAGCCGTCGGTGTTCTTGCCTGTGTGGACCTTCAGGTCGGCGAACGCCGGGATGTAGCGAGACACCGGGTCGTTCAGACGCCACTTCCCCTCTTCGTAGAGCATCATCATGGCGACGCCCGTGATCGGCTTCGTCATCGAAAAGATGCGGAAGATTGAATCCCTGGCCATCGGGCGCTGGCTCTCGACGTCCTGCACACCAGCGACATCGACGAACGCGACCTTGCCGTGGCGCGCCAGAAGCGTGACGACGCCCGCCAGCTTGCCCTCGTCGACCATCGCCTGCAAGCTGGCGTCGAGCCGCTCAAGCCGCTCGGCGGAGAGGCCGACCTCGGCCGGATCGACGGTCTCGAGATCCGCGACGACGGCACGCGCCGTGGATGTCGGCGTGACCGACACGAGGACGGCGCCAACGACGAGCGCGAACGTGGGAACGACGAGCACAGCGGCTCTCCGCCGCGTCCAACTGGATCTCACCGGGACACCTCCTGCCGCGTTGTCTGTGATCCGCCTAGACTACTCCTCCGGGGGCGGCATAGGCGAGCCGGAAGGGAACACGCACAGGGTGCGGCCGCCCGGCCGATTGACACGTACACAGTCGCCCCGTACGCTCCGGGGAAGAATCGCTCTTTTCCGCAGGAGAACATACATGCGCGAAAACACACGCCTCGCTGTCTGCTGCACCGTCGTTGGTGTCCTGTTGGTCGTCCCGGTGACCGCGCAGCAACGTGGGAGACCGATGGCCGCGCCAGGCCCAACGATGGAGCAAGCCCTCGCGCTGCTCGGTGGCGCACGCCTCGCAGCCGACGAGATCGGCGTGCAATTGAGCTGTGCGGTCGTCGACTCACGCGGCGACCTGGTCGCGCTGGCGCGCATGGACGGCGCGCGCTTCTTCACGACCGATGTCGCACGAGGAAAGGCCGCCCTCTCGGCCATGTTCGGGCAGCCGAGCGGAAACCTCGGAAACTTCGCCCAGTCTCCGGCATTTGCCAACTTCAACGAAGCGGCGCAGGCTCCGCTCTATCCTTTTCAGGGCGCGCTGCCGATCCAGCAAGGTGGCGAGACGATCGGTGCCATGGGCTGCAGCGGCGCGTCTGCCCAACAGGATGAGGAGGCTGTCCGCGCCGCTCTGGACGACTTCTAGCGCGATTGCGAACAGGAGCTGAACCAATGACAATCCTCCGAAGTTTGGTCGGCGCGATCGCCATCATCGTCTTCGGTACAACCGCCACCGCACGCGCCCAGGCACCGCTCACGATAGACGAGGCGCTCGCCCTCATCGGCGCGACGAGCGACGCCGCGGCCGCGAAGAACCTCCATCTCAGCATCGCCGTCGTCGACGGCCGCGGCGATCTGATTGCTATGGCCCGGATGGCCGACGCCCGTCCCACGACCGCCGACACCGCCATCGGCAAGGCGATGTTGTCGGCGATGACCGGCCGACCCAGTGCCGCAATGACCGGCCGCGGCAACACGGCGCTCTATCGAAACCTCAACGACCGGACCGGCGGGCGGCTCAGGTTCTTTCAGGGCGCGTTGCCGATCGTGCGTGACGGCTTCACGGTGGGTGCGTTGGGCTCAAGTGGCGCCTCATCACAGGCTGATGAAGACGCGGTGAGAGCCGCGCTGATGTCGACCGGGTTCGAGTGACGAACGCGGCCGATCTCCAGATCAGTCGGTGAGCGACAACAGGGTGTGGCGCACGAGGTTCTCGGTCAGTGTCACCTTGTAGCCGTTCTTCGCAAGCGGCTCGGCACTGGTGACGGCGAGCCGTCCCGCCTCCACCGCAAGCGTTTCAGTGACACGCTCGCCCACGAGCAGCTCCGCGACAGCTGGCAGCGGCCACGGGATGGGCGCGACACCCCCCAACACCACGGCGGCCCGCTGGACCACGTCGTTTCCCATGACCAAACTCACGGCCACGCTCACCACCGCATGGGTCCACGCCTCGCGGTCGAGCACCTTGGCATAGGTACTGCGGAGCCCGGCCGGGGCGGGCGGTAGCTCCACTTCGGTGAGCAGCTCGTTCGCCTCGAGCACGTTCTCTCGTGACACGTCCACGCTCGGTAGGGTAAAGAACTCCGATGCGGGGACGGTCCGACCACCCGATGGGCCAACGATCCGGAAGCTCGCGCCGAGAGCGACGAGGGCCGGAGCCGTATCAGACGGATGCACGATGTAGCTCGGACCGCCGCCGAAGATCGCGTTGAACTGGTTTTGGCCGGCGCGCGAGAAACACCGGTTGCCGCCGTGCTTGAAGCACGGGAGACGCTGACGGTAATACCAGCACCAGGGGCGCTGGCAGAGGTTACCGGCGAGTGTCGCGACATTGCGTATCTGCGGCGTCGCCGCCGACCCGGCCGCTTCGGCTATCGCACGGTAGGTGGCCGCGATCAGCGAATGCGCCGCAAGCGCGCTCAATGTGACAAGCCCGCCGATGCGAACGACGCCTCTCCCATCGCCAACGCGGACCTCGTCCAACCCGCCGATGCTGCGCAGGTTGATCATTACCCTCGGAGCCACAAGGTCGTCCTTGATCATCCCGAGGAGATCGCTGCCGCCGCCGACGACTACCGCTCGCCGCCCTTCGGCATCGAGACGCACGGCCGCGTCTATGGGACTCGCAGCGCTGACGCTCGTGAACCGCCTCACGCGAGTGCCTCTAGCACGCGGTCGCGAGACATCGGCAGCTCCTTGATCCGACGCCCGGTCGCATTGAACACCGCGTTGCCGACCGCGGCAACAACTGGAATGATGGGTGGCTCGCCGACGTTCTTCGCCCCGTACGGCCCAAAGAGGTCATCCGGCTCGATGAAATGCACCTCAATCTGAGGCGCATCGAGATGGGTCATCACCTTTGCGCCGTAGTAGCCGGGGTTCACCGGCACGCCAGTCGCCTGGTCGTAGACGAGCTCCTCGTGCAGCGCCATGCCGAGCCCCATCGTCACACCGCCCTTCACCTGGCTTTCGGCGGTCAGCGGGTTGATGATGCGGCCGCTCTCGTGCATCGCGATGTAGTGGAGCACGCGGATACCCCCGAGCTCAGTGTCCACCTCAACCTCGACAAAGTGCGCGGCGGAGGCGTAGCGCGCCATGCCGTCGAGTGTCGGCTCAGGGGTCGCCTGTGCGATGAGGGTGCGGCGTCCGACCAACCCGTCGAGTCGGATGATCTGCCGCCGGAGATCCTCCGCGGCCTCGACGATAGCCTGACCCGTGTGGGTGGTGGTTCGGCTGCCGGATTCTCCGACCGAATAGGGCGCGCGATCGGTGTCTCCCCACACGACGGTCACATCGGCCAGGTCCATGCCCATCGTCTCGGCCGCGATCTGTGCCATCGCCGTCTTGGTCCCTGTGCCGATGTCAGTCACGCCAATGTGCAGCCACAAGTGCCCGTCCTGCATTCGGAGGACGGCGCTGCTCCGGCCCAGCCGGGCGGCGAACATTCCGACCGCCATCCCGACACCACGCCTCACCCGCCCCGTGTCGCTGCCGGCGCGGCGCCAACGGTTGGCCCACTCGAATCGCGCCGCGCCCCGCGTGACGCACTCTTCGAGGGCCCAGCTCGTATACGGCGTTGCGTCGTTGTATTCGCGTGTCAGGTTCTGCAGATGGAACCGTACCGGGTCGATGCCGAGCTCGTGGGCAATAGTGTCCATGACCGACTCGATGCCCCAGACCCCCTGCGGATACGCGGGACCGCGGAAGTTGGCGGCTACCGTCATATTCGTGAAGACGGGATAGACGTGCCGCCGCACGTTGGCACAGCGGAACAGTTCGATACCCGCGATCCCACCACTGCTCTTACGATGCGGGCCCATGCCGCTGTAGCCGCGAAGATCGATCGCCTGTAACCTGCCATCGCGGGTCACGCCGATACGGTAGTGCTGGGTCGTGGGCCACCGGCCGTGCACGCCGAGCGAGTCCTCCTTCCGTGTGTACTCGAGCTTGACGGGACGACGCGTGTCGAGCGCAAGCACGGCGGCGATCAGATCCGAGTCCTGCGCCTGGTTCTTGTTGCCGAACCCGCCTCCCATGTACTGGCACACGACGCGGACGCGCTCGGGCGACAGGCCAAGGTCGTGCGCCAGGTCGCGCCGGCAGTTGTAGATACCCTGCGTCGGCGTCCACACCGTCAGTTCGGTTCCAACCCAGCGGGCCACCGTGACCCGCGGCTCCATCTGCGCATTGCTGTGGTGTTTGGAGACGTAGGTGTCCTCGACGATCAGATCGGAAGCGGCGAACCCCTCGTCGACATCGCCCCGCTCATAGACCTCCGGCGCGCGGGCTCCGTCCCCCCGGACGGCCAAGTTGCCGCCCGGATGGATGGAGGGCGCCCCTCGCTCGAGTGCCGCTTCCTGGTCGAGCACGAAGTCGAGCCGCTCGTACTCGACGACGATCGCCCTGATCGCCGCCTCGGCCGTGTGGCGGTCAACAGCCGCCACCGCTGCCACCGCGTCACCCACGAAGCGGACCGGGTTGTTGAATAGATAGCGCACGTGGCTACGGTCGCCGCTCGACCAGATGACGTCGCAGTTCTCCCGCGTGATTATCGCGGTCACGCCTACGAGGTCACGCGCCGCGGACGTGTCCAGACGGCTGATGCGTGCATGCGGATGCGGGCTCCGGAGCACGCGCGCGTAGAGCATGTCCGGCAGGCGAATGTCGCCCGTGTATTGCGCGCGTCCGGTGACCCGTTCCAACGCATCGACCCGCGGAACAGCGCGCCCGACCGTGGTCATAGGGTCACGCTCGGTTGCCCGTGCCGTCGGTCTCGACATGACCGCGGCGACATAACGGTTGTAGTTGGAGCAGCGACAGATGTTGCCGGTCAGCGCCTGCCGCACCTCGTCCCGGGACGGATTCGGGTTGGCCGTGACGAGCGCCTTCGCCGCCATTAGCTGACCGGACGTGCAGAACCCACACTGCGGCCCGTCGCCATCGATGAACGCCTGCTGCAGCGGGTCCAGCGTCTCACCTGCCGCCAACCCTTCGACGGTGGTAACGGCGCGCCCGTCGGCCCAGAGCGCCAACTGGCTACAGCCGTAGACTGGCAGACCGTCAAGCAGCACCGTGCAGGCGCCGCACTCGCCACGATCGCAGCCGATCTTGGTGCCCGTGAGCCCCAACTCGTCGCGCAGGACTTCGACCAGCGTCCAGTGATCCTCAACGTCGACGCGGTGAGATTCGCCGTTGACGGTGAGCGTGAGCGCGGCCCGAGGAGCGAGCGGGCGTCCTTGTGCCGACGCGGGCGTCCGCACCCGCGCCAGCGGCGCCACCGCAGACACGGCAAAACTGCGCTTGAGAAACGACCGGCGTGAGACCGAATCGACGCTCACCGGCCCTCATACTACCGCGCGACCGCGACGCGTCAAGCTCGGTCGGGATGGCCGCTCGGGCCCGTCACGCGACCATTCGACCAGCGGCGCGACGCGCCGATTTTGGTCTTTGCAATCCGTGCCGGCCCAGAGTAGGCTGCCTCAGCTGGTGATTACTAGCCCGCTCGCTTCACCCGCATCGAGAGCCGACGAGACCGCATAGGCTCGCCTTCCCTCCCTCAGGTGATTTCGCAGCGATGAGTACTTCGGTGCTCGGCTAGGTGTATTGGAGAGAAGGAGTTCATGGCATGGGGCGCAGGCTTTACGTCGGCAACATCCCGTTTGCGGCGGGTGAGGACGAGTTGCGGGATCTCTTTTCTCAGGCGGGGCAAATCGAATCAGTGCATGTGGTCACCGACCGGGCCACTGGTCGGCCGCGCGGGTTTGCGTTCGTCGAGATGGTGAACGAAGAGGACGCGCAAAAAGCAATCAGCGATCTCGATCAGACCGAATTCCAGGGCCGCCGCCTGTCGGTCAACGAGGCGCGACCTCGCGCCCCGCGACCGGGTCCGGGTCCGGGTCCGGACCCGGCGGACGAGGGCTTCGACGGCGGCCGCCGCGAGCCACGCTGGTAGGGTTCACTCCCGTATCACGACGTCGGCGCACCCGTCGGTTCGAACCGCGTCCCGCTGCGTCCCCGCGCACGCGGTCCAACCACACCCCGCGCCGGCACGACATCAACCGCCCGAGCCGCGTCGGTAGCGACAGCGCGCGGCTGTCCGCTCGCGCGCCGAGCTTGCCTACAGGACCACGAGACGGAGCGCAGAGACCGCTGCGCATAGCTCGGTGACGTGCACCGCCCGAATGGTGTCGGCAACCCACGCGCGGGTTCGCGCCGCCGAGGTCGGGGCCGGCACCATCGCAACGGTGATAGGCTGCTGGGGCCCGGCGCTAACGTCTCGACCGAGGCCCGATACCGATGGCCAGCACGCAGCGAAGCCCAGAGATCCACGACGTTGTCGTCATCGGCTCGGGGGCCGGTGGCGCGACGGTGGCGCACGTGCTCACCCGTCTCGGCGTGAAGGTGACGTTGCTCGAGGCCGGACCGATGCTCGACCCCTACCGGGAGTACAAGGAGCACGAGTGGCCGTACGACTATGACCACCGAGGTGCGGAGGAGGGCGGGGCTCGATATTTCGGCGAGGGCAAAACGTTCGGGTTCTTCTCGACGACGAGCGGCGGGTGGGAACTGGACGGCGAGCCGTATACGGTCGGCGATGATACGGACGACTTCCGGTGGTTCCGCTCGCGAATCGTGGGCGGCCGGACGAACCACTACGGGCGGATGACGTTCCGGTTCTCCGACTACGACTTCAAGCCGTACGACCGCGACGGGCTGGGATGGAACTGGCCGATCACCTACGACGATCTCGCCCCCTACTACGACATGGCCGAGACCTTCATCGGGGTCGTCGGCAGTCGCGAAGGTCTGCGCAGCGCGCCAGACGGCGTGTTTCACGACCCGCCAATGCCGAAGGCTCACGAACTGCTCATCCAGCGTGCCAGCCATCGCATGGGAATCCCCTGCATCCCCAACCGACGCGCGGTCCTCACGCGACCGATCAACGGCCGGCCCGCGTGTCACTATTGCGGTCAATGTGGTCGCGGCTGTCTGACCGCATCCAACTATTCGGCTAGTCAGGTACAGATCTTCCCTGCGCTCGAAACCGGCCGGCTCGATCTGATCGACATGGCGATGGCGCGCGCGATCACGACCGACGGTAATAGACGCGTGACAGGCGTGATCTATCTCGACAAGCGGACCCGCGAGGAGCGCGAGATTCGGTGTCGTGTGCTGGTCGTGGCGGCGAGCGCGTGCGAGTCAGCCCGCCTGCTGTTGAACTCGAAACCCAGGGAATTCCCGTCGGGCGTCGCCAACAGTTCGGGGGTCGTCGGCCGATTCCTGATGGACACCGTTGGCTTCGGCCTCGGCGGCTACGTGCCGGCACTCGAGGGACTCCCCCGCTACAACAGTGATGGCGCCGGCGGGGCTCACCTCTACATGCCATGGTGGGGCGTGGATGACCAGCAGGCGCTCGGCTTCCCACGCGGCTATCACATCGAGATAGGGGGCGGCTACGGGATGCCTGGTATTGGCTCGTTCGGGGGTGCGGCCCGCCGCGGCGGATACGGGGTGGCCATCAAGGAGGAGGCGCGGCGCGACTACGGCACCCGCGTCAGCCTCAGCGGCCGCGGCGAGATGATCCCGAACACGTCCAGCTACTGCGAGATCGACCCGACCGTCGTGGACCGGTGGGGCATTCCCGTCCTGCGTTTTCACTTCAAGTGGAGCGACTACGAGCTGGCCCAGGCGAAACACATGAGGCAGACGTTCGCCGAGATGATCACGCTCATGGGCGGCGACCCTGGGCCGCCGTCCACCCGGGATGCGACCGGCATCTCGATCGGGGGAAGCATCATTCACGAGGTGGGGACCGCCCGTATGGGCGAGGATCCGCGGGTATCGGTGCTGAACGGGTTCTGTCAGACGCACGACGCCAAGAACCTCTTCGTCTGCGACGGTGCGGCGTTCGTCAGCAACCCCGACAAGAACCCGACGTTGACCATCAACGCGCTGGCGTGGCGGGCATCCGAGTATCTGGCAGAAGAAATGGGGCGGGGGAATCTGTAGGGTTCCAGCATCCGGGGTCCAAGGTTCAGGGTTCAAGAAGGCTACCGTCGTGAACGAGGGCAGATCGCAGAAAGCGGCTGGCGCGACGGGCCGCGTGTCGCGGCGGGCGGTGTTGCGACAGTTGGCGCTCGCGGCGACCGCTGCCGGCGCCGGCGCGTTCAATCTCGACGCGGCCAGAGTCGTGCACGCCCTCGCCGGCGAGGCGCGCGTACAACCCGGCGGCTACACGCCACAGGCGCTGACGGCGCGTGAGTTCCGGACCGTGACCCGGTTGGCGGAGCTCATCATCCCGGCGGACGCCGGTGGCGGGAGCGGTGTCGACGCCGGTGCCCCCGAGTTCATCGACCTCCTCTGCAGCCAGAACGCCGAGCTAACCGATATCTACGCCGGCGGCCTCGCCTGGCTCGACGCTGCCATGCGCCGACGCGACGGTTCCGCGTTCGGCGACGCCCCGCCAGACCGGCAAGCGGCGATGCTCGACGCGCTCGTCGCCGCCGAGCGTGGAGGCCGCACGCGCGACATGGGGCCCGGCGTAGAGTTTTTTGCTTGGATCCGTCGGATGACCGTCGACGCGTACTACACGAGTCCGATCGGGATCCACGATGTCGGTTACCGGGGCAATGCCTCGCTGGCATCGTACGAGACGCCGACCGCTGCCGTCGAGCACATCAACCGCGCGGCCGAGGACCTTGGACTCTAGTGGTCAGCGCCTCGGAATTGGTACAATAGGGTGTTGTGACGGGCGCTAATGTGCCCGTTCCAAGTGCACTGTTCGGGGAGGTCGCTTGTGGCCAATCGAGGACGTCCAACTCAGACGAAACGGCAGCGGGAGCGGGCTCGCCATGACCGCGCGAAGATGAAGGACGTGCGGCGAGCCGAAACGCGGGCGCGGCGGGCGGACGCTCCGGCGCGGCCAACCGACTACGACCCGGATATCGCCGGGATGACGGCTGGACCGCAGGCTCCACCTGACTGGCAGCGGGAGTTCTTCGAGGAAGAACAGCGGGCGAAGGAAGCCGCGGAGAAAGCAGCGCAGGAAGGCGACTAGCCTCGCCCCGCCTTCTGACGCACCCACGGTCGCGACCCTGCCGTGCTCACGGTCACTGACTCTCGGTCGTCGTCTTGAATGCCTTGAGCTCGATCGTCGAGTAGAACCCGATCATCATCTCTTCCCACGTCTGGTCGCCGTAGCGCACCTCCGCGGACGGATCCGGATTATGCCTACTGTTGGCTGAGTTGTCGAAGTGCATCACGACTTCGAGCTCCGACCCAGCCGGCATAAGCACCCGCCGTTCCAGTTCATAGCGTAGCTGCCAGTTGAAATCGCAGCTCGGCACCCACAATATGACTTCTTCCCGGCCATCGGGGTGCGGATAGTGTATTTGGCGTCCTTCCCACGGACATGCTTGTACGGCATCATCGTGGTGAGGTATGTATCTGTCTTGATCGGACGCACCGCGCGCACCTCGTGGTTCGCGTCGCCGGGCGGGATCATAAAGCCCCGGTCGGCCACCTAGCCGCTACCGGTCTTGCAGAGGCTCTCCGGCGGCTGCGTGGCGAGCACGACACCCCAACTACTTATACTTACGTCGCTGACCGGGACCCCGATCGATGTGTAGTGCATCTGCGCTTCGATATCGGCGCCCGCGGGGATCCGCCTCGCTACGCCGTCCGGAAACACTCGGCCGACGCGATTCGGCACGAACCCGCCGACAGCGGCACCCGGCAACCGCTGACGGGAGCGGTCGCGTGTCAGCTTCGGCGCCGGGTCAGGGGTCTGGCCGTTGCCTTCGAGCACCTGGGGTATCACGTAATGGACGACCCGACGGTCGCCCGGTCGGTATTCCGTCGCTGAGATCAAGATGTCCTCCGGCAGGTTCGTTGGCATCGTGATGTAGAGATACGGGACCGTGCCGTCGGCCGGCACCTCGAACGCCTCGACCATGGTGAAGATCAAGTCGGGTTCGCCAATCGACCAGCCATCGGCGCACGCCGGCGCCTCCAGCGAGTCGGCGGCGTCCCCCTTCGGGGCGCCGGCGTCGACCCACGACGCGATCGTGTCGATCTCCTCCTGCGACAGACTCTGATCGTTGTGGCATAGCGCTGAATACCGCGCGCCACGCCCCAGGGCGGCATGTCGCGGTCCTGCACCTTCATCTTGATGACACGCGCCCCCGGTCGCGCGTCCGCGTAGGTCATCAGGGACATCGGCGCCATGTGATTAGGCCGATGGCACGCGACGCAATTGTCGAAGAGGGTCGGCGCGTACGAAGCATCGTAGTACCCGGGAGCATGTTCCGCAACTTCGTGTCGTGTCCCGCCGCCTCACGTAGACCCGTGGGCCGTTCGCGCCCTGAGCGAAAAAGGGAGGCAGCCTAAGAGGCGAACTCCCCCCAACCAGACCCGGCGTGACTGGGCCACGCCGCAAGGCGACCTGCCCGGCTGCCTAGGCGCCGCGGCCGCTCCTGAAGCGACCGACGACGCGCCTGACTCTGTCAACCCATCGCTCGCCGCGAACCTGCACCGGAATCCGGCGCGACCTGTGTTCGATGTCGACGCTCCGCGACATAGGCGCTCGCGGGATCGGTTGGTCCGTGGTTCCATCCGACCATGCAACGATTCGCGTGACGTGAACAAACGTGCGGTGCGTCATAGCTCGGCGCTCCTTCAATGCATCTCTCTCCACGGCGGAGCGCCTGCCGCTCGGGCCCGGCGCCCCGCCCCGTGCGCGATCACGCCGCCTTGGACGACGTCGCGCTACCGATCTCAATCCGCCTCGGCTTCGCGGCCTCCGTCACCGGCAACGTCAGCGCGAGCATGCCGTGCTCGAAGGTCGCACTGACGTGATCGGCAGCGATACTGTCGGGCAACGTGAAGCGGCGATCGAAGCGACCGTAGCCGAACTCAGACAGGTGGCGGTCGGTCTGCTCCTGTTTTCGCTCACCTGTAACCGTCAGCACGTCGCCGTTGAGGTCCACGCTGACGTCTTTTGGGTCGATCCCGGGCAACGCCATCCGGACCTTCCAGCCGTCCTTGTCCGACGAGACTTCCGTGGCAGGCACCCAGGACCTGTCGCCCTCGGCAGGGACCCGGTCCGACGACCAGCCGAACCCCCGGTCCAGCTCCTGATGAAGGTCGTTCATCTCGACGAATGGATTCCAACGAATCAAGGTCAACATCGCTCTTTCCTCCTCTTCCGGGAATCGCCCGGCACTTTCCAGTTTCCACAGGCATTGTGCCTGAAGTGTTCCCACTATGTCAATACATATAAGTCATATTATCTATTGTATAAACACTCATATAATGAGACGTTTCGTCCACAGGCGAAGTTCACAAGCTTCGAAGTCCTCGAATGGTTCCTGGGTTTTACTCGTAGCGGAGGGGGCCACCCCGCCCTGTGACCAGCCAGCGGTGCTACTGGCCGGCCTCACCCTCCCACCCCAGGATCTCGTCGATCGTCTCGGTCGAGACCGGATGGTAGCCGGGTCGAGCGCGGCGGTAGATGCGGAGCGCGCGGGCGCGGCCATCAGGCGTTGCGGCGAGCGCCTCGTAGAGCGGGCGAATCAGCTTACGGCGACCGATGTCCCGGAGGTACCGCTCAAGGCGGTCATCAGCGCTCCGATAGCCGTTGCGAATCGCCGTCAACAGCCATTGATGCGCGATTTCGGCGTTCCCGACCTCGGTCAGGCCGAATGCGTCGTCCAACTCGGCAAGCCGTGCGACGCTGAGCGCGGCCGGCAGCATCGTGAGGAAGTGCAGCCATTCGTGCGTCGACCACTCACCGGTCGCGAGCTCGGCTGCTAGCGTCGCCCCGCTGCCCCACGCGGCCGCCTGCGCCTCCACGCGTTCGAAGACGTCGGACACCGGTTCTGGCGCATTCGCGGGCAGACCTGGCTCCCGGATCCACGCGTCGAGCGGCACCCGTTCGGCCACCGCCCCGCCGGCGTCGACCAAATGCATCTTGAGGTAGTCCACAAAGTCGGCCGTCGTGATGCTCGTGAACGCGAAGTGATCGAAGTAGCCGCGCAGGAACGCATCAAAACGCTTACGACCCACCGTATCTTCGAGATGCCGGAGAAACAACGCGCCCTTCTCGTAGGGGATCTGGGTCATCCCGTCGTCCGGATCCCGCCCGGTGAGGTCGACGTGGAGCAACTGGTCGGCATCCTCAAGCCGGTCGAGGTCCAACTGCAGGACCCGGCGGCCGAGCACCGCTTCCATGTCAGCGCGCGACCGTCCGTACACCTGCTCGAGGATGCGGCGCTCGATGTAAACGGTGAAGCCCTCGTTTAGCCAGAAGTCGCGCCAGGTGGCGTTCGTGACGAGGTTGCCCGACCACGAATGTGCCAACTCGTGGGCCACCAGCGACACAAGACTCTTGTCGCCCGCCAGGATGGTGGGCGTGGCGAACGTGAGTCGCGGATTTTCCATGCCGCCGAAGGGAAAGCTGGGCGGCAGGACGAGCAGGTCGTATCGCTCCCAGCGATACGGGCCGTAGAGCCGCTCCGTGGCCACAATCATCGACTCGGTGTCGGCAAACTCCGCGGCCGCCGCCGCGATCACCGGGGGCTCGGCGTAGACGCCGGCGCGATCACCGAGCGGCTCGAAGGCGAGATCGCCAACGGCAAGCGCGATGAGATATGGCGGGATCGCCTGCCGCATGTCGAGCCGGTAGTCCCCATCCACCGCCGCGTCGGCGTCGTTGCCCGCGCTCATGACCGCGCGCAATCCAGGCGGTGTTCGCACGCGGGCGCCGTAGGTCACGCGCACACCGGGGCTGTCCTGAAGTGGGATCCAGCTGCGGGCGTGAATCGCCTGCGACTGTGTGAACATGAACGGATGCTCGCCGCCCGCCGTCTGGGCGGGCGTCAGCCACTGCAGCCCGGACGCGGCGGGGCTTGTCTCGTAGGCAACCCGTACCCGTGTCGCCCCAGTAGGGAGAAAGATCCGCAGCGGCGCGCCGAGGATTGGATCGGCATCGCCTAGGTCGTAGGTCGCCGCCATGAAGCCGTCTGCGGCCGACCAGCTCTCGACACTACGGATGGTCAACTCCCGGGTGTCGAGCGCGAGCGTGTCGGCGTCGTTGCTGACGCGGTCGAACGAGAGCATCGCCGATCCACGTAGCTGCCGCTCGTCGAACACGACGTCGAGATCGAGCTCGACGTGTGTCACGCGGACGGCGTCGGCATTGGCGTACGAGTGGAGATCGCGTCGTCCTGGATCCAGGCTTTCGTTGTCAGGCGGGAATGAAGCGCTGCAGGCCATCAGGCTACACGCAAGGAGGAGCGCGATCGGATGTCTTCCCGAGCCTCGATCCTCTAGTCCAGCGCCTCGAGCTACCACGGGATCTGCCGGTTCGTATAGCGCCGCCCGCGATCCGCCACCTCGGCGCCGGGGTTCGAGCCGATCTTCACACCCTCGTCAATCATCTGCTCGATGTTGGAGGCGTTCATCTGGTTGAGAAAGGGGATGCCCGCATTTCTCGTCGCCGCGAACACGCGCGCGCGTGCGTCGATGAGCACCTTTGGCATCGGGCCGCTCCGGGTCACGTTGAACGAGAGGCTCATGTCGCCCGGCCCCCACTCGGCGAACCCGACGCCAGGCACGGCGATGCTGGCTTCCGCGTGCTCGAGGCCGTGCCGATCCTCGATCTTCAGGCCGAGGAGCACCTCACCGGCGGGGTTGAGGGGCCATGGATCGGCCAGTTGCTGATATTCCGCGTTCGAGACGCCCCAGATGCGGGCGGCGAAGCCCTGCCCCCCACTCCCGCGCAGCCCCTCTCCGACATCGGCTGCCGTCGGCCCGTGCGGGTAACGCGCCGCCTGGACGAGCACCTGTACGACCTCCGGCGACCGAGCGTGCGCGAGCAGCACGCCATGCACTCCGGCGCCAAGCACCTGCTCTACCATCCAGTAGTTCGACCACATCACCTGTTGGTTGATCCCGCCGAACGGCAGGACTGCGACAACGGCGGGCGTTCGGTGCCCGCTTGTGGTCGGACCACCATCGACGAGGCCCTGCATGAAGGCGCGCAGGGCCAACATATCAAACGGGCTGTGCTCCATGTTGTACGTGATGTAGTCGGCCCACGTCTGCGCCAGCGCCTTGCCTTCGTCATACCCTCCACCGTTCACCTGTGTGTAATAGATCGGTTGGCCCCGCTCGAGCAGCTCGACCGCCTTGTTGATTCGCGTCGGTGTGTATGGCGCGTCCCCCTGTCCGGCAGGTACGGCGGCGGCGACGAGCAGCGCAACGGCGAGCAGCGCGGGTGTTCTCATGATCTCTCCCTCTGTGTGTCTGACTCCGGTCCGCACGAATCTCTCCGACGCGGCACGCTAAAACACATCGAGGTCGCGGCCATAGACGACCGGTCCGTCGTACTGCTCGCGCACTTCTTCCACCAGCTGCTCCGGAGACTCGCCACCGAGATGAAGCTGGTGATAGAGGACGACCATACTGACATTGGCCTTGGCGGCAATCTCTCCAACCTTGCTGGCCGATGTATGAAAGGTGCCGTGATAGCGCTGCGTTCCCGAATGGCGCTGGTAGAAGCCATACGACCCGTAGGCTTCGTGCACCAGCACGTCAGCGTCGCGCGCGATATCGACCAACCCGTCGAACGGCCCCGTGTCTCCCGAGATCACCACGGTCCGATCCACGGTCGTGAACTTGTACCCGTAGGCACGCTCCCAGCTGCCGTGCGGGACGGCAAATGCCTCGACGGTCACGAGGTCGTCTTCGTAGATGACGCCGAGATTGGTCTCGATCTCGTGAGCATCGACCCGCACCCCACGAGGGTCGAGCCGCTCCGCACCCTCCACCCGGACGCGGATGTCCTCGCGATACGCCTCCAGGATGGCACGCGACATCGCCTCAATCCCCGGCGGACCGTAGACCACGAGCGGCGCGCGGCGCCCAAGCACCCAGGGCGACAGGATGAGATCCGGATAGCCCACCGTGTGATCCGAGTGGAGGTGGGTCAGGAATGCAATCCGGAGATTCTGGACGGCCAGACCGGCAACCCCATTCACATAGGCCGCGGCTGCGCGGCGAACGACACCCGGGCCGAAGTCCACGAGGTAGGGGCTGTCATCGACGACGACCGCGGTGGCCGGTCCCCAGCGTGTCGGCTCTGCCGATGGGGTGCCGGTCCCCAGCAGCACCACACGTGTCCGTCCCGTGGACGCCTGGATCCGATTTGCCTGCGTCGCCTCGGCCGCCAGAGCGGCGACCGGGTTGGCGACCTCCGTCCCTGGTCCGGCGCAACCCACCACGACCGCGCACGGGGTCGCGAGCCAGGCACCTAGCAGCCACACCCGCATCGTGTCATGTTACTCAAAGAGCCCTCCCTCGGCTGAACATCCTGGCGGTCGCGAGGAGATTCCAGATGCGAAACGTGGCGCTTCTCACGCTAGCGGTGGCGATTGGGACGGTGACACCTCGGCTCGGCGTAGCACCAGAGCCAGGGGGGGTAGGCGCCGCTCGTCACGCCACGTGGCTCGCTCCGCGGTGACGAGCAGGCCGTCATCGACCTCTTCGAGCGTGCTGTCCCCACGGTTGTCTACATCACGACCCTGGTCGAGCGGAGCGACGTCTTCGGGTTCGCCCGGACGCCGCCGAAGGGCACGGGCTTCTTCTGGGATCTCGACGGTCACATCGTCACGAACTATTACACCCTGCAGGGGTCAAGCCGCGCGTAGGTTGTCCTTGCGGATCAGAGCACACATAACGCCGCGCAGATCGGCGGTTCGCCACGGCATGACCTGGCTGTGCTGCGTATACGCCGCCAGCGAGTCTGGCGCATGTCGCGGTCGGCGACGGCGACAGCCTGCGAGGCGGTCAGAGCGTCTATGCGATTGGCAATCCCTTCGGGTTGAGCGCCGGCATCGTGTCGGCGCTCGACCGGCGCATCGAAAGCGTCGACGGCACGCCAATCGAAGACGTGATTCAGATCGACGCCAACATTAACCCCGGCAACTCCGGCGGCCCGTTGTTAGATAGCGCCGGTCGCGTCATCGCCGTCAATACGGTAATCGCGAGCCGGACGGGCGAATCGGTGGGTGTCGGCTTCGCAGTGCCGATCGACACGGTCCGACGGGTCGTTCGGAGACTGATGGCCACGGGCACATATCGACCCCCGACGCTCGGCATCCAGACCCTGAACCGGCTGAGCCACGGAGTCGTGCGGCGCCTCCAGACCACCGGCGTCCTCGTGGTCCGGGTCGATCCGGGAAACGGCGCCGAGGCAGCCGGCGGGCTTGCGAGGCAACGATCTGATTCCGGGCGACATCGTTCAGGCGATTAACGGGGTCCCGGTGGGGTCGCTCGCCGAACTGCAGACCGTACTGGATCGCCATCAGCCTGGCAGTGTGGACACGGTATCACTCTGGCGCCGCGGCCGGGTCGCAGAGATGCGGGTGAGGTTGTCCTAGCACGCCTGCGCGGTTAGATGGACCAGTAGCGGGTGTCTGCACTGTATTCTAGCGGCCTCCCCCATGGACGACGCGATGCTCCGGTGCCTCGACTCGCACGCTGACTACGCGGCCTGCGTCCAGTTGCAGCGAGACGTCTGGGGACGAAACTTCGCGGACGTCGTGCCGGCGACCATCTTGATGGTCGCCCAGCGCGTCGGTGGCGTGAGCGCCGGCGCGTTCGATGGCGACAACCGGCTGCTGGGCTTCGTCTTCGGGATCAGCGGGGTCCGCGCAGGGGCACTGGCGCACTGGTCCGATATGCTCGCCGTCCGAGCCGAGGTGCGGCGCGGTGGTCTCGGCCTGCAACTGAAGCGCTTCCAACGCGGCCTGCTGCTCGAGCGTGGCATTACGCGCGCCTACTGGACCTACGACCCGCTGGTCGCCGGCAACGCTCACCTCAACCTGACACGCCTTGGCGCTGTGCCGGTCGAGTACGTCGCCAATATGTACGGCGACACAGGCAGCACCCTCCACGCGGGCCTCGACACCGATCGCGTCATCGTCGAGTGGCGACTCGACGACTCCCAAGTCGAGCGCACCCTTGACGGCGCGTCGGTGGCCCGAAGCGGCGCGCGTGTCGAGGGCATGCCGCTGGTCAACGCGGACCCGGCCTCGCGCCGGAAAGGAGCCGCGCTCTCGACCGCCCCGTGGGTTCGGGTCGCCATCCCGCCGGATATCGCCCGGCTAAAGGCAGCCCGGCCCGACGACGCCCGGACCTGGCAACGAGCCACGAGGCGCGCGCTGTCGTGGTACCTGGCGAACGGCTATCGCGTCGCCGGCTTTCATCGGACGGCCGCACCGTGCTATGTCGTGACCACCGACCCATGAGCATACGGCTGACCCGGATTTCGCTTCGCGAGCTAGCGCTCGCGCTCCGAGAGCCATTCCAGATCTCAAGCGGCGTGACGACCACTCGCCGCATTCTGCTCCTAGAGCTCGAAGACAGCGACGGCGCCACCGTGTGGAGCGAGTGCGTGGCCGGAGAGCGTCCGAATTTCTCGGCGGAGACCATCGATACGGCGTGGCTTGCTATCACCGAATGGATTGCCCCGCGGGTCCTGGGTAAGGGCGTGAGCCACCCGAGCGCGCTCGACACCATCCTCGGCCGCGGGATCCGCGGGCACCGCATGGCCAAAGCCGCGGTCGAGATGGGGACCTGGGCCCTCTGGGCGACCCGCGAGCAGACGAGCCTGGCGCGACTCATCGGCGGGACTCGTGACGCGATTGCCACAGGGATCTCCATCGGGATCCAGGACCGCCCGTCCACGCTCGTAGACAAGGCGCGCGGCGCGCTGGCACGTGGGTATCGCAAGGTCAAGGTCAAGATCCGCCCCGGCGCCGATCTCGAGTACATCGCCGCGGTGCGCGACGCCCTCGGCCCCGAGGCCCCGCTCATGGCAGACGCGAACAGCGCCTACACGCTGGCGCAGGCCGACCATCTAGCCGACCTGGATCCGTACCGACTGTTGATGATCGAGCAGCCGCTCGCACACGACGACCTGCGGCGCCACGCCCAGCTGCAAGATCGGCTGGACACGCCAATCTGCCTGGACGAATCCATCACCAGCGTCGAGCGAGCGGAAGACATGCTCGCGCTCGGCGCCGGCCGCATCGTCAACATTAAGCCGGGCCGCGTCGGTGGCTTCACCCAGGCCCTGGCGATCCATGACCTGTGCCAACATAACGCCGTCCCCGTGTGGTGCGGCGGGATGCTGGAGACCGGCATCGGGCGCGCCTACAACGTAGCGCTCGCGTCCCTTCGCAACTTCACGATTCCGGGCGACGTCAGTCCGAGTGCGCGATACTGGACCGAGGACATCGTGTCCCCGGAGTGGACGATGGACACGAGCGGGATGGTCACCGTGCCCATCGACACGCCGGGCATCGGCGTCGAGGTCGATCGCGACCGCGTCGATCGGTTGTCGACGCGAACGGCGCGTCTGTCGGCGTAGCGGGTCACGGCCCATCAAAAGGAGGAACGATGGCGCTGTTTGTCGTGCGGCACTCTCACACCGCCGACCGGTGCCCCGCCGGGGATCCCGACATGGGCGCGATGCTCCTGAATCATTTGAGCCGTCCCAACGTCAGACAGCACGGAGTCGAGATCCTCGGGGAGGCGGTGGTTCAGGGCGAGCACACCTTGTATCTCATCGTCGACGCGGGCGACGAGGTGCACCTGCGGACGTTTTTGGAGCCGTTCGCGTCCGCCGGAAGCCTGGAAGTCTACCCTGCTTCTACCTGCGCCCGCGTCGTCGCGAGCGGCGGGTGTAGCGCCCCGCCACCGGAGACCGCGGCACCGGCGCTCGACCCGGAAGAGGCGTGTCAGGAGGCGCTCGAGGCCGAGCTCGTGGTCCATCGCGCGCACCCCCTCAACTGCGAAACCTCGATCCCGGCGCTGCTCGGCGGCGTCGTGATGCCGAACGCCCACTTTTACGTCCGCAACCATTTCCAGATCCCGAAGCTCGACCCCGAGACGTACCGCCTATCGGTCGGCGGTCTCGTCGATCGGCCGCTCGCGCTGAGCATCACAGACCTCCGCAATCTTCGGTCCGACGCGTCGACCGTCACGCTGGAATGCGCCGGTAACGGGCGGGCACTCTTTGACCCGGCGATCGTGGGCGAGAAGTGGAACCTCGGCGCGGTGAGCACAGCGGAGTGGACCGGGGTGCCGCTCGCCGAGGTGCTCGATCACGCTGGCGTCCGGCCGAACGCGCGAGAGGTGGTCTTCCGGGGTGCGGACGGTGGCACCGTCGACGGCGTCTCGGACCCGATCCGATTCGAGCGCAGCCTCACGGTCGATCAGGCGCGCGATGCCGATGTCTTGCTGGCCTACGGAATGAACGGCGAAGCGCTGCCGACGCAGCACGGCTATCCGGTGCGCCTGATCGTGCCAGACTGGTACGCGGTCGCGTCGGTCAAGTGGCTCACCGAGATCGAGATCGCCGACGCGCCCTTCACTGGCCACTATCAGCATGACAAGTACTGGTATGAATGGGAACGTGGTGGAGAGGTTGTCCGCGAGCCGGTCACGCTGATGCAGGTGCGCGCCCTGATCACCGATCCGTCACCGCACCAGCGGACCGGGTGTGGCAATCTGACCATCCGGGGTGTCGCGTGGTCCGGCGCGGCGCCGATCGCCCGTGTCGAGGTCAGCGTAGGCGGTAGGGACTGGCAGGAGGCGCGGCTGCTCAGCGAGCGGAAGCGCCATAGCTGGCAATGGTGGGAGCTGATCGCGCGGGTCGGGGACTCAGGCGACCTCGCTATCAGGGCCCGCGCCCACGACCTTTCCGGCCGTAGCCAACCCGACCGCGCCGAGTGGAACCGGCTCGGATACGGCAACAACGGCATCCACGAGGTGCCGATCCGGGTTGTGTGATGCACGCGGGCCACTCCCATAGGCCCTGGCACCGGCGCTTCGCCGGTTCCGTCAACGCGGTAGGCTTGTGACGCTCACAGGTTCTCGGGCTGACGACCACTTGGGGATCGACGTCGATGCACTGGCTACGGTTCACCCATCACGGCGAGACGAAGTTCGGCACAGTGTCCAACGACGTCATCCGGGTGCATGCTGGCGAGATGTATGACCGCCCCGCGCCAACGGGTGAGACGCTCGCACGTGACGCCGTCACGACGCTCGTCCCGGTCCGGCCGGGTAAGGTGATCGGCCTAGCGAGCAACTATCACGCGCTGATCTCGAAGACCGGTGGGAGCGTGCCGGCCGAGCCACTCTACTTCATCAAAGCCAACACGTCGCTTCACCCGCATGGTCGACCGATCAGACAACCCGAGGCCTACACGGGTAAGGTCGTCTTCGAAGGAGAGCTCGGACTGGTGATCGGTCGGACCTGCCGAAACGTCGCGCCAGCCGAAGCCTTGGACCACCTCTTTGGGTGCACCTGCGTGAACGACGTGACCGCCATTGGGTTGTTGAACAAGGACCCGAGCTTTCAGCAGTGGACGCGCTCGAAAGCGGCCGACACGTTCGGCGTCGTCGGACCGGTGGTCGCCACCGGCCTCGACCCGTCGATGTTGCGCGTCACCACCACGCTAAACGGGCAAGCGCGGCAGGACTTCCCGGTCTCCGATATGGTGTTCACTCCGGCAGAGCTCGTCAGCCACCTGTCGCACGATATGACCCTTGAGGTTGGCGATCTCATCGCGTGCGGCACGTCGGTTGGAGTCGGTTCGATGCGACACGACGACGTAGTGACCGTGCACATCGACGGCATCGGCGCACTCTCGAACACCTTCGTGAACAATCCGACGTCAGGAGCGTGACTATGAAACGGCTTGCCGTGCTCGTGGCCCTCATCGTGTCCAGTCACCATGCGGCCGCGCAGGAACCGACGCCCGGTGAGAGCGTGCCGCCGTTCTCGCCCGTGACCTGGGAACGCCTGGTCAACGCCGCTGACGAACCGTACAACTGGCTGATGTACTCGGGCACGCTGGACAGCCAGCGGTACAGCCGCCTCGACCAGATTGACAGCCACAACGTAGCCGCACTCGAGCTCAAGTGGGCGTACTCGATCCGGCAGCTCGATCGGGCCGAGACCACACCGCTCGTGGTCGACGGCGTGATGTTCATCACCGAGTCACCGAGCAACCTGACCGCGGTCGATGCCACAACGGGACGGCCCTACTGGCGATACGAGCACCCCCTACCGGACGACCTCAATGTCTGCTGCGGGCGCAACAACCGCGGGGTCGCCATCCTGGGCGAGACGCTCTACATGAGCACGCTCGATGCGCATCTCGTCGCCATCGACGCACGGACCGGCAACGTGACCTGGGACAGCGAGGTCGCCGACTACCGGGCCGGCTACAGCAAGACCGCCGCCCCGCTCATCGTGAAGGACAAGGTCGTAACCGGGATCGCCGGTGGAGAGTTCGGTATTCGTGGATTCCTCGACGCCTACGACGCCAATAACGGCGGGCGCATCTGGCGCACACACACGATTCCCGGACCGGACCACCCCGATAATCGGACGTGGGCCGGCGACTCGTGGCGGACCGGCGGGTCGCCGACCTGGATCACCGGCTCGTACGATCCCGACCTCAACTTGGTCTACTGGGGCACCGGCAATCCCGGTCCCGATTGGAACGGGGACGTGCGGATGGGTGACAACCTGTACGCCGATTCGGTGCTGGCCCTCGACGGCGATACGGGGGAGATGTCCTGGTACTTCCAGTTCACACCGCACGACGTCCACGACTGGGACGCGATCCAGATCCCGGTGCTGGCCGACATCGAACTTGAGGGCCAGCGCCGCAAGGCGATGCTCTGGGCCAACCGCAACGCTTTCTACTACACGCTAGACCGCGAGACTGGAGAGTTCCTCGCGGGCAAGGCGTTCGCGCTGCAGACGTGGGCGGACGGACTCGACGAGAACGGCCGGCCGATTCGCCGCCCGGACACCTTCCCGACCCCGGAGGGCACGGTCGTGGCGCCCACGGCGGGCGGCGGGACGAACTGGTGGTCCCCATCCTACAGCCCGCGAACCGGGCTAATGTACGTTAACGCCTTCGATGGCGAGGGTGAGTTCTTTATCCGCGACGAGGAATACGTCGAGGGCGACCGGTACACGGGCGGCGGCGTGCAATCGGCGCAGCCGATGGACACCTACATGAGCGCCATCCGCGCGCTCGATCCGGCAACCGGTGATCTCCGGTGGGAGTTCCCGATGAAGCCGCGCGCCCGCGCCGGCGTCTTGGCCACTGCGGGTGATCTCGTCTTCAGCGCAACCGTCGACGGCTACTTCTTCGCGCTCGATGCCGTGAGCGGTGCGGAGCGGTGGCACATCCCCCTCGGCGGCCCGGTGAATGCCTCGCCGATGAGCTACGCGGTCAACGGCCGGCAATACGTCACGATGACCGTGGGAAACACGGTTTACACGTTCGGGCTGCGGGACTGACAGACGGGGGTTTCGCCCCGAACCTGGTCGCGGACGTTACTGTCCTTTGGCTCCGCTCAGGACACCCTGAGCTTTGTCGTGGGGCGGGGACCCCGAGTTACCCACTCCGCAGCCGCGTGGCTTGGTGTGATGAGACGCTGCTCACGCCGACGCGAAGTGATGGAAGTCGGAGGCGGGGTACCGCTCCGGTGCCGGGTCGTGCTCGGCGCGCATGGCGCAGGCGGCAGCGTGATGGCCGTCAGCTCTGCAGCGCCGGCCGACCGGCTGGTTTCGGCGTCCCACGTCAACGGACTCCGCCGACGGCCAACGACCCATCGATAAGATGACCCAGTTTCAGACCGAAGGGCAGCGGGCGCTCGTGGATCAAGCGAAGACCAGCGCCCACAACGCACCCGCACTGGGTGCAGTCGGGAATGCCGCCGAAGAAACAGGACTCGATGCAGGTTCGCAAATCGACGCTGTAATTCACGGAGAGACGAGCGAACGTGCACTAGTTGGTTCCACCGGTGGCGTGTCGAAGGCCTGGAGGGCTCCGTCGGGCAGTATCAACGCCGGGTAACGGTGCTTGGGCTCTGGCAGCTCCTCGAGGAGGCGGCGGAGCGCATCGGCAGTCAACATCTTGTCGCTCTGTTCGCCGTGCTGTGGTGTATAGACACTCAACCAGATCCGCTCGACTTGGCGGAGGCCTGACCAGAACGCCAGATACTCATCGAGATAGCCGGGCCGCTCCATCATCTGGTTGGCAATGACCTAGCTGATGTCGACTGTCCGGTCGTCGATGTTCTCCAGGATCTTCGCGTAGGTGGGGGGCTGGCGTCGGGCTCTGCTTGCAGCCCGTCGATCGAGACGGCCACTCGCACGCGTGCGAGCGCGTTCCACGCCTTGGGGAACGGAATCACGGCGCTCGTGACGACGAGCGTGTGGATGCCCTAGTCGCTGAGCACGGGAAGAATGCGGCCAAGCTCCCGGTGGCGAATCAGCGGCTCGCCGCCGACGATCGAAACCTGCATGGGCCGGTGCACACCCACCAGATCGAGCACACCGTCGACGAGCGCGTCACCTCGCCACCGAGGTGCTCGTCGCCGTAGGCATAGCATCCCGGGCACCGGAGTGGACACTCTCGGGTGATCTCGATCGAGAGCAGCGGGCTCAACCCGGTGAGGATCCTCACCCACGCGGTCAATGCCGACCGCACCGTCACTGGTCGTTGCTGGCTCATGTGTCATCGTGATTCCCGTGATGCGACGAGCGTCGGTGATGGAGGCCTTCGTCAACGTATGACGCGGCCGGCGGTTTTGATCTGATACCAGGCGCGCAGGCCCTGGTCACGCAGAACGCCGAAGACCTCTTCCCGATCGTTCCACACCCGGAGACGCGTCACGTCGATGCCGGCCTCATCGCAGAACACCAGCGCGAACGCGACCGCGTAGGGCGCCGGCACGCGCGGCCCCTCGACATCGGGTGCGACCGTAACGTAATCGGCATCGCCGTCCGTAATCCAGACAGCGGCCTCTTCGACGGCCTGTGTGCGCGGCGGATACAGCGTCGGTGAGTCGGCCACGGTGTAGGTGCCGACCTGAATTGCATAGAACAGCGCCTCCAGCTTCGGCACGGTGGTGGGTGGCCGAATCTCGAGGCCGGTGCCGTGCGGCGGCCCCGCCTGGTCGCGTTGGCGGGCGAGGGCGCGCAGCGACCAGTCGTGCCAACCGCCCTCGTCCAGCACGATCCATCCATCGCGGCGCGCGACCATGTCGCGTGCCCCGCGGCCAGCCGCAAAGTAGGTCGCCACGGGGGACGTCACGACCACCGGGTCCTCACCCGTCCTCCGGATGCGCACGGCGACGCGGTCGGCACCGGCGGCGGTAGCCTCCGCTTCCACCAAGCCGCCGTCGATGGCGTCGAACAGATCGTGGACGGCGAGCGCGCCAGGGTCGCCACGGGCCGCGCGGAAGAAAAATAGATGCTGCCCCGGGAGGAAGTCGTGGAGGGCCACCAGCTCGAAGCCGGCCGCGTGCCATTCCACGACCACTTGTCGGACGGACATCGTGTGATCGGCCTTGATCTGATCGCCGGTGCCATCCTCGACGCGATACTCAAGGAGGGCGACCCGGCCCGTCGGCGAGAGCGCTCGCCGGAGGCCGGCGAGCATCGGGACGGGGTTGGACATCTCGTGGTAGACGTCGGCGATAATAATCCAGTCGAGCGCGCCCTCGGGGAGTTTCGGATCGGTCGCGGTGCCAAGCACCGGATTGATCCCGGTCGTGCCGTCCTCGGCCGCGAGCTGCCGCATGATGTCGAGCATCTCCGGCTGGATGTCCTCGCAGTAGACGGTGCCCCCCGGCATCACCCGCCGCGCCATGCGACGCGCGTAGTAGCCGGACCCGCACCCGACGTCAGCAACGACGTCGCCCGCTTCGAGGCCCATAGCGTCGAGCACGCGCTCGGGCTGTTCCTCCGCGACGCGCTCGTCGCGCTCAAGCCACTGGGCCCCCTGAAAGCTCATGAAGTCGGCGGGGACCCGGTGTCGGTCTTGGCGTTCGCCCTGGCCCGCGGAGGTGGCAGGGACGAGGGTGATCGCGCAAACGCTAACCGTGACGAGCTGGGACCATTTGCCGGTCATGGCGGGATCGCTGGCCAGAGCATACACGTGATTCGACGCGAGCCAATGTGTTCGGAGGCGATCGCGTGCTGGGCCCAGTCAAGCACGAGTCACGTCAGTGCTATGCTCGGACGAACCGGTCGCCGGGGTCTGCTCGTGGGCCGGGCGCCAGAGGTGCGTGCGCCAGTGTCCGCTGAGGCAGCCTTCGACGCGTTTCTCGACACGTATCCAAGCTATCGAGATACCGAATCGCTCGACGCCATGCGCGCGCGGGAGTTTTCGCGGCTCGACGACCCGGACCACAGGCACATCTATCTCGACTATACCGGCGGGAGCCTCTACGCAGCCTCACAGATTCAGCGGCATGCCGAACAGCTCGCCACCGGCGTGTTCGGCAACCCCCATTCACAGAACCCCGCCTCGGGTCGGTCGACGGAACTGATCGAGTCGTGCCGTCAGCGGGTGCTTCATTTTTTCAACGCGTCGCCAGACGAGTATGGCGTCGTGTTCACCGCCAACACGAGCCATGCGCTCAAGCTCGTCGGTGAGGCCTACCCGTTCGAAACGGGCGACGAGTTTCTGCTCACGTTCGACAACCACAACTCGGTCAACGGTATCCGTGAGTTCGACCGGGCACACGGCGCACGAACCCGCTACGTCCCGGTTCTGCCGCCGGATCTCCGAGCCGACGAGGCCGCCGTTGACCGGTTTCTCGACGAGCGGGATCCAGCCGGCCACAACCTCTTCGCCTATCCGGCCCAATCGAATTTTTCTGGTGTGCAACATCCGCTCGGCTGGATCGAGCGAGCGCACGACCGCGGGTGGGACGTGTTGCTCGACGCTGCCGCGTTCGTCGCGACCAATCGCCTCGACCTCGCCGTCTGGACACCGGACTACGTGGCCCTCTCCTTCTACAAGATGTTCGGTTACCCGACCGGCGTCGGCGCGCTGCTAGTCCGATGGGCCGCGCTCGAGAAGTTGCACCGCCCCTGGTTCTCCGGCGGCACGATCACTCTGGCGTCGGTGCGGGGCGACCGGCATTTTCCGGCGGCCGGCGCCGCTCGATTCGAAGACGGCACACTCGACTACACCAGCATTCCGGCGGTGGAGCTCGGCCTCGAGCTGCTGGAATCGATCGGGCTCCCGGTGATCCACGAGCGGGTCCGCTGTCTCACTGGTTGGGTGCTCGATCAGCTCCTCACGCTTCGACACGCGAACGGTCGCCGGCTCGTCCGACTCTACGGACCGACGGACACCACGTCCCGCGGGGGCACGATCGCGTTCAACTTCGCCGGCGCAGACGGTCGAATCATCGACCATGGCGCCGTCGAGGCGCGTGCCGCGAACCAGGGCATCTCGTTGCGCACCGGGTGCTTTTGCAATCCGGGCGCCGGCGAGGTGGCGTTTGGGCTCTCCGAACCAGAGTTGAACCGCTGCTTCCGCGGCTCCGGCGACCGAATGACCCGCGACGATCTGTTCCGCTGTATCGATGCGGAAAGCGGTGGCGCGGTTCGCGTGTCGATGGGCCTCGCCTCGAATTTCTCGGATTGCTACTCGTTCGTCGGCTTCGCCCGGGAGTTCCTGGGCTAGTGGACTATCACAGCCTTTTGTGGAGCGACTTCCGGTCGGGACGTACCGCCTGTGCAGACGGCCCCGAGATTCTCTGTGGCAATGTGGAGGCTGTCTCCAAGCACGCTCGCATAGGCCGACCCGTGGCCGCTGCTCAGACTGAGGCGCGCCCCGACGAGGCCGGCCGCGAGCCAACCAGTGCCGACAGCGAGTCCGACCAACCCGACATTGACCAGCAGGAACCCTCGACTCTTGCCAGACAGGCCAGGCATCCCCTCGGTCACCGAGGAGCAACGCCGTCAAGCGGGATGCATCGGCAGTCGAACGCAGTGGCGCTTTCACCACGGGCTCCTAGGCCAGGCAATGCCACAGGCCGCGCTCGCAATCCAGCCGCTGGGTCAGAAAAACCATCCGAGCGAGGTGCACAGAACCGAACACCGCTTCCTCAATCTCGCTGAGCGGGAGGGCGTAGTCCCATTGCACTCGTGCCGATGCCGACCCGAGGCAACCTGGGCCGTGCAGCCCGACCGCGGCGAAGGTTAAGGATCGCCACCAGGAGCACCACCGCAACGGTGTGTTGCTCGGCCCCATCGACCTGCGTCTTCCGCACCCTTTCGCTCGACCCCGCCCCGGCCCCCGTCCCCAAGACCGCGCGCCGCCTTGTCAACGACGGCATATCCGAGCGCATCGTCTTCATCGTCATCCGGGCTTCCCATCGGCCGACGTTCGGCCTGACATGGCGCGCACACACCATGTCGTCACGCAAGAGCGCACGACCTCGCGGACAAGAGCCGGCTTGCCCGCTCTCGCACGTTGACGCCGGGGGCAGTTCAGGCACCATCGAAGCAGCCACGCTTCCCACTGGCGTGGCCGGCCGGAAAGTCGATACCCACGCGGCATCGCTCACCCTGGCTGCCAGTCATCGGCGCCGATGGCTCACAGCACTGGATTCACGGGGCCGTTCGCAGCGACCAGGCGCCAGGACGCATCGGGATCCACAGCCGTCCGATGGGGAACTCGGGGAGACAAGCGGCTCCCGCCGCCCGGGCCTCTGATCATCGCGCATGCTATTCTGCCCCTTTGCGCTGTCCCGGCTCGAAGCCTGTCGGGTGGAGTTCGGTTCCATGCGCCACCATGTTGCGCTCGCCGTCGCTGCGACTATCCTGCTCGGGGCCACGCGGGGCGCGGCGCAGGTCGTCCAGACGCCCGCCCAGCACTTCGGCTTCGAGATCGGCACCGATGGGGAGCTGGCCCGCTACCCGAAGGTGCTCGACTACATGCAGCACCTGGCGGGGAATTCGGACCGCGTGCTGTATGAGCAGCGCGGGACGACGACGGATGGCAATCCGTACGTTCTGGTGACGTTCAGCGCGAAAGCGAACCTGGACCGGCTCGAACGGCTCGTCGCCATCAACCATCAGCTCGCCGACCCGCGCGGCCTCTCGGACGAGTCTGCGCGTGCCCTGACACGAGAAGGCGTGCCGTTCTATTTCCTCTACGCCACGATTCACTCGACCGAGGTGGGAAACGGCCAAGCCATCATCGAGATCGCCCATCGGCTGGCCACCGAGGATTCGCCGGAGATCCAGGAAATCCTCGACAACACCGTCGTGCTGCTCGTCCCGTCACAAAATCCCGATGGGCAGGTGCGCGTCATCGACCACTGGTATCAGACGAAAGGCACCGACTACGACCGCGTGTATCCGGATTTGTATCACCGGTATACGGGCCACGACGACAATCGCGACTGGTTCATGTTCACGCAGAAGGAGACGCGGCTGGCGATCGACATCCACCGCGACTACAAGCCGCAGGTCACGCACGACATGCATCAAATGGGCAGCCGCGGAGCGCGGATGTTCGTC
This sequence comes from uncultured Vicinamibacteraceae bacterium, assembly GCA_964646815.1. GTDB lineage: Bacteria > Acidobacteriota > Vicinamibacteria > Vicinamibacterales > UBA8438 > CAZYFH01. The sequence goes on from CAZYFH010000004.1 coordinate 158,015, forward strand.
CCGCCGTTCCGGGATCCGTACGACCCGAACATCCACCCGATCTTGATCGAAGGTCAGGCACAGATCGGCATGGCGATGGCGTCCGAACTGATCGCCGCAGGCAAGAAGGGCATCGTCTACAACGACCAATACGACCTCTGGACACCCGCCCGCCAATACATGCTGTATCACGGCCAACCGCGCATCCTCACCGAGATCGCGAGCGCCAACCTGGCAGACCCGTTCATCAATCCGAATGGTGATACGCGGCCGCTGGGCCCGCAGCAACCGCGCTGGAACTACCCGGTACCGTACGACACTGGCGTCTGGCGGCTCCGCGACATCATCGACTACGGCTCCATCGCCGTGTTCGCGGCGCTCGAGCACCTCGCGAATTACCGCACGCGGTGGCTCGAGCACTTCCACCTCGTCCACCGCGACTGGGTCAACCGCGATGAGGCGCCCCACGCGTTCGTCATCCCGGCGCAGCAACGCGACCCGTTCTCGACCTACCAGCTGCTCGAGATCCTCGATTTCGCCGAGGTGGAAGTCCACCGGGCACGATCGAGCTTCGTCGCGGGCGGGACGCGGTATGACCCCGGCTCGTGGGTCATCCAGCTCGCCCAGCCGTACGGGGCGTTCGCCAAGACGATGCTCGAGCGGCAGCACTACCCCGACCTTCGCTACTACCCCGGTGGGCCACCCATTCCGCCGTACGACGTCACCGCCCAGACCCTCGGGCTCCTGATGGGCGTCGACGTCGACCAGATCGACGAGCCGATCGCCGCGGACCTGCAGCTCTTGGAGACGATCACGCCACGGCAGACGCCGATGCCGGCGACGCCCGAGTGGGCTTATGCCATCGCACCTTACTCGAACGCCGGATTCCTGGCTGCGACGCGACTCCAGGCGGCTGGCGTCGAACTGCGTCGGACCGCGGAGTGGCTCGCAACCGACGCGGGTGAGTGGGCGCCGGGCACCTGGCTAGTGCCACCGACACCGGACGCCCGGCGCATCCTCGCGCACACCGCGGCCGAGACGGGGCTCGTTGTGTCCGATCCCGGTCCCGCTCCCGCTGTAGACGGCTATCGCGTGAAGACGCCGATGCGTGTCGGGCTATGGCGCGTGGCGAACAACATGCCGGCCGGATGGATGATGTGGCTGTTCGAGCAATACGAGCTCGCCCACTCCGTGATTTCCTCGACTGACTTCGATGGCGATCTGTCGGACAGGTACGATGTCATCGTGCTTCCCTCGGGGACGAGCCGCGCCAACATCACCGACGGTCTCCATCCGGATCGCCATGACGAGTCCTGGAGCTGGGCTTACGGGATTGGGCGCACCGGGTGGCACAAGCTCCGCGAGTGGGTGGAGGACGGCGGCACGCTTGTCGCCCTCGGATCCGCCGTCGCGACCGCACGCGCGCTGCTCGATCTCCCCATCGAACCGGTGCTCCCAGGACGGGGCAACCGCGTGTCGGTGGAGCGCGGGCGCGACCCGCGCATGACGGTCACCGAAGCGGAACAGCGGCTGCGCGACACGTTTCGCAGCCCCGCGCGCCTGGCGACCACACTGCGGGAGCGGGTCGTCAACCCGACCGCCCTCTTCTACTCACCTGGCACCCTGCTCAAGCAGGAGCACAATCCACATCATCCGGTCGGCTTCGGCATGCCGGACGACTGGCCGGTCTTCTTCCGATTCGACCAGGCGTATCGGCTGGCGCCGAGCTTCGACATTCCGGCCGAGGTCGTCTCGCGCTACCCGAACGACGAGGACATGGTCGCGAGCGGATGGCTGCTGGGCGACGAGTTCCTGCGCGACCAGGCCAACGTCGTCTCCTTCAAGGTCGGCCGCGGCACGGCCGTGACGATGGGCAGCCAGATCGCCTTCCGGGCGCAGACACGCGCCACGTTCAAGCTGCTGTTCAACGCGATCTTCCAGGGGCCTGCGGAACCGGTCACGGCGGCCGAGCTGGCCCGCCTCCGGTAGCAGTCTAGACGCCCGACAGCGGCAACCGGCCCGTGCTGTGACCGAGGGTCTCGACCGGCACACCGATCTTGTCGAGCAGCGACAGGTGCAGGTTCGCCAGTGGCGTGTCCGACGGGTACGTGATGTGGTCCCCGCCCGTGCCGGCGCCGCCGCCCGCGAGCAGGATCGGCAGGTTCTCCGAGGCGTGGGCGTTGCTGTCGGCCATCCCCGCGCCGTAGATGAGCATCGCTTGGTCGAGCAACGACCCGTCGCCGTCAGGCGTCGCGCGTAGTCGTTCAAGGAATCCAGCGAAGAGTGACACGTGGAACTGGTTGATCTTCGTCAGCTTGACGAGCTTCTCGGGGTCCTTCTGGTGGTGCGAGATCGGATGGTGCGCATCCGGCACGCCGATCTCCGCGTAGGTCCGCCCGGTGATCTCGCGTCCCAGCATGAAGGTAAAGACGCGCGTAAGGTCCGTTTCGAACGCCAGCGCTTGGAGGTCGAACAGGAGCTTCGCGTGCTCGCCGACGGTGCCGGGAATGCCGGCAGGTTGGTCCACGACCGGCAACTCGCGGTCGCTCTGCGCCTCGGCCATCTGGATGCGGCGCTCGACGTCCCGCACGGCATCCAGGTACTGGCTCAGCTTGGCGCGATCGCCCGAGCCAAGCTGCCGTGACAGGTCGTCGGCTCGCTGGGTGACTGAGTCGAGCAGGCTCGCGTCCTTCGCCAAACGGGCCCTGCGGACCGCCGGGTCGGTGCTCCCGCTGTCGCCAAAGAGCCGCTCGAATACCGCGCGCGGGTTGTTCTCCATCGGGAGCGGCGTCGTCTCATCCGCCCAGGCGATGGTGTTCGTGTACGCGCAGCTGAACCCGTCGTCGCAGGAGCCGGCGAAGTCGCGGCCGTCGAGTGCCAGCTCGAGTGATGCGAGCTGGGTCTCACGGCCCAGCACACGGCCAGCAATCTGGTCCATCGACACGCCGGCCTGCAGGTCGGACCCGTCGTCGGGCTTCGACGGCACCCCGGTGAGGAACCGCGTCGAGGAGCGTGCATGCGGGCCTTCGCTCTCGACCCCGTGCATGCCGGACAGAACCTGCACGTGCCGTCGGAAGGGCTCCAGCGGCGACAGAATGGCAGGGAAGTCGAACCCGCTCCCGTTCGTCGTCGGGGTCCAGTCGGGCATCATCATGCCGTTCGGCACGTAGACGACCCCGATGCGGCGCACGGGTGCCGCCGCGGTCGTGCGCAAGGCCGCGAACGCCGGCACCATTCCGTCCAGCAAGGGGAGCGCCACGGACGCGCCGATCCCGCGGAGCACGGTACGTCGTGAGAGTGCCTTCTTCGTGATGATCATGACTCTGACCTCCGCATGCGGAACGGTGTGCTTTGCACGATACCAACAATGATAGACGACCAGCGATAGTCGTTCGAAGCGGCCGTCCGTGTAATGGCCCGAACCGTCGGTCGATCGTAATACTCCGGTCCCCGGCCGAGCGCGTACGCCAAGAGCTTCTCGGTCAATGTGCCAACGAACTGGTCGCGACGCTCCACCAGCAGCGACCGCAGGCCAATCGGACCGTGGAATGCCGTGCCGTCGGGCAGGTTGCCTGACGCGTCGATCGGCAGATCGGCCTCGCCCGTCGTCCGCCACTTGCCGACCGCGTCATAGTTTTCGAGCGCCAGCCCGAGCGGATCCATCGGGGCGTGGCAGACGGAGCACGCCGGGCTCTCGCGATGCCGTGCCAGTCGATCCCGCACCGTGGCCGCCCGGCCGTCCTCGCCGCGGTCCGGGAGGTCAGGCACATCGGCTGGCGGCGGCGGCGGCGGCGTCCCAAGAATGTTCGTCAACACCCACTTGCCGCGCAGCACCGGCGACGTTCGATTCGGGTAGGACGTCACCGTGAGCAGACTGCCGTGCCCGAAGATCCCACCGCGACGCTCCGCCATGGCGTCCCCGAGCCGCACGCGTCGGAAGTGGCTGCCGTAGACATTCGGGATGCCGTAGTGCTGTGCGAGGCGCTCGTTAACGAACGTGTAGTCGGCGTCCAGAAGGTCGAGCGCGCTCCGATTGTCTCGAATAAGGCTCTCGACGAAGAGCTCGGTTTCCTCGCGAAACGCGTCCCGGAGATTTTCGTCGAACTCCGGGAACTCGTTCGCGTCGGGCACGGTGCCGCGCAGATCGCGGAGCCGCAGCCACTGCCCCGCGAAGTTGCGGACCAGCGCCGTCGACCGCGGGTCGGCGAGCATGCGGCGCGTCTGCTGCGCGAGGATGGCGGGGTCGTCGAGGCCGCCCCGCTCGGCGAGGTCGAGCAACTCGTCGTCGGGCCCGCTCGACCAGAGGAAGTACGAGAGGCGCGACGCCAACTCGTGATCGCTTACCGCGTAGGCCGTGGCCGGGGCCATGTCGACCGGGTCGCGCTCGACCCTGAACAGAAAATCGGGTGAGATGAGCAGCCGCTCGAGCGCAAGCTGGATACCAGCATCGAAGTTGCCGTCGCCGCGACCCAGGCGGTAGAATTCCATGAGCGTGGCGAGATCGGACGCGGCCACCGGTCGCCGATAGGCGCGCCGTGCCAGCGACGACATGATCTCGCGTGCGCATCCTTCCTCAGCAGCCGCCGGCGCGTCGTCGGGCCGGCAAGTGAAGATCGCGCGACGACTCGGCGTGTCCCCGGGGCCAGTGCTCGCGTATGGCCCGCCGATTGCGACATGTTCGACCGCCGCGTTCCCGTCCCGCATGTCGTTGATCGCGACGGCAAAGGCCGTCTGCCGAGGCTGGAGCACCCCTTCGGGTTCGGTGAACCTGCGTACGAACGACACGCCAACGACCCGCGGGCCAGCCATCGCCGCGAACTGCACCCGCAAGTTGGCGTCGGCGAAGAGCATGTACTCTTCCCACGCTGGGTCGCCGAACTGGTTGCCGGCGTAGCTGGCCGGTGCCTGCAACCCCTCCGGCTCCTCCCCACCGATAGTGAACGTCCGGACGAGCACGCCGTCGAGCCGGACCTCGAGCTCGTGATGCGACCCCATCCCTCGAACGTAGTTCACGTAGTTGCGATGGAGCCGGATGGCGAGGTCGTACTCCCCGTCGACAGGGAAATAGTGGCGGATCGCGATGCCGCCGCGTGATCCGAAGGGCAGCTCGTCGCTCATCCGATCGTCCTGCTGCAAGAGGATGGGCACGTCGTACTGGTCGGTGGCCGGCCCGAGCGGTGTCTCCCCGACAGCCTGGCGCGCAACCTTGCGTGCCGTGGAGAGATACCGCTCCATGAGCGAGGGGGACATGGTTAGCACGTCGGCCATGTTGTCGAAGCCGTGCTCATCGATGTCGTCCGCCGGCAGTAGGACGCTGACGTCAACGTCCAGCGCAAACAGATCGCGGATGGCGTTGGCGTACTCAGCGCGATTGAGCCGGTGAAAGGCTTCCGTGCGACCTGGATCCGGACGTGCGAGCGCAACGCGGTCGATTTCCGACTCAATCCACGACGCCAGCCGATCATAGGTGTCCGTGACGGGGCGTGGCCGACCCACCGGTGGCATGGTGCGCGTGCGCAACTTTCCGACGACCCGCTCCCAGATGTCGGCATGCGTGCCGACCTGTGACAGATCGAGACCATCGAGGACCAGGTCGGCGGTGCGCAGCCGCTCGTTGTGACAGCTGGCACAGTACCGCGAGACCGTTGCCTGGAGGAGAGCAGCCTCTGAGCCGGTCGCGGGTTCTTGTGCCTCGACGCGGGGCGCGAGGGTGCATGCGACACCTAGACCCAACACTGCGACCGCGAGCCACCGTCGTTTGCCCGTCATATCCACGCTAAATATCAGAGGTTGCTTAGTTTGCCCGAATAGCCGGCGGAGTGTCAATCGATGGCGCAACTGCGGTAGCATACGACCATATGGGGCATGAAATTCGACCGCACCGACCGTGGACAGCCGCCGCCTGTGGCGTCCTGCTGGTGACTTCGGCAGTGACCGCCGCCGAGGCGCCCGACCTCATTGACGCCGTCAAGACTGGCGATCGGGACCGTGTCGACGCCCTGATCGCGGGCGGCGCCGATGTCGACGCGCGGCAAGGTGATGGTGCCACGGCGCTCCACTGGGCAGCACATCGTAACGACCTGGTGGCCGCGGAATCGCTGATTGCCGCGGGCGCGACCGTCAACGCGGCCAACGCGCTCGGCGCGACGCCGCTCTGGCTTGCGGCGATGAACG
>CAZYFH010000005.1:0-159684 GCA_964646815.1 uncultured Vicinamibacteraceae bacterium
TCAGCGACCCGCGCTGGTCCATCGCGGCCGCCGCGATCGTACCTGTATCCGTCGACACGGCTTTCAGTCCGGCAAGTTTCCCTGGTGTGATCTTCACGTGGCTTCGGCTCCTCAAACGACGGGTTGCGGAACCCTTTATCTTAGCGCGTTGACTGCGGGCTGGCCATTCCCAGGACGCCGCCGCCCTCTGCTTAGCCCATGCGGGGGTGCGCGTTAAGTGCTCAGGCCAAAGGAGATAACGGTGCCCGTGCCGTGATACGCTTAATGTGGCGACGCGTGGACGTCGCTAGTATGGGCCGTGTGACGCACCATCGGGGATTGACCGTCGCCCTGTGCGGACTCTGTCTTGTGTGCGGCGTGGCGGCGGCGGCCGGCACCCAGACCAGTGCCCTTCATCCCCCTCACCCCACGTACCCGGCCGCCGTCGAGCTCTGGCGCGACGGGCTGGTGCGCGATGCGCTCGTGGCGTTGGGGCGCGACACCTCGACGGGGCCGACCTCACCGATCGAGGCGCTGATTCTCAGAGCGGCACTGCTGGCCGACGCTGGGCGGGCGCAGGACGCGGAAGCCTTGTGGCAAGCGGTGATCGCTCGCGCGGTCTGGATGCGGACGTTCGCGCGACGGGCGATCGTCGAGAGCCTCGCCAACCGCGCGCGGCCCGACGCCGCCGAGCCCTTCCTCGCGGAGCTGATGCAGTCGGATGCCGCGCGACACGTCGATCTCGTCCTGCTTCTCGCGGCCGCGCACGCAGCGACCGGCGCACACAACCGCGCGGCGGATCACTATTGGCGCGTGCTCCGCCGGGAGCAACGTGGCCCGTTCGCCGACCGCGCACGTCTCGGTCTGGCTAGCGCGCTCGAGGCCTCCGGCAACCGGCCTGAGGCGATGGCGACCCTCCGTGAGGCACAGCTCGAGCATCGGACCGCCGATGCGTTCATTACTGCCCGGGCCGAAGAACGACGGTTGTCCCGCGTGCAAGGCGAGGCACTGGAGCCTTTCAGCGAGCGCCAATATCAAGATCTGGCGCGCCGCCTCCGCAACGCATCACGCTTCAGCGCCGCGCTCGACCTGATCGAGACGTGGCGTGAGACGTATCCAGGCACAGCACGCCCTGACCGTATCGAGTCGGACCGGATCGCAACGCTTTACGCACAGCGCGCAAACCCCCAAGGGGTCGCCGCGTGTGAGGCGTTCTATCGGCGCTTCCCGTCGAGCACTCTCACGCCAGACGTCCGCCAGACCGATTTCCGCCTAGCCGTCCGTATGGCCGACACCGAGCGCGCCCGCAGGCTCGGGCTGGACCTGTGGGAGAGCCGCGTGGCGGGCGCCACCGCCCGCCAGCGCCGCGGCGCGGCAGAGCTCCTGGCCGCGTATCTCGTCGCGGTTGGCGACGCCGGGGGCCTGGAGCTCTATCGCGAGCTGTTTCAAACGGCGCAGTCGGCGGACGACCAGCGCGCGATGCTGTGGCGCGCCGGCGTGGCGGCGCTCCGCGACGGACAACTTGAGCGCGCCCTTACCAACCTGCGGGCCCTGGTCGACCGGCGTCCAAGTGACGACCTGGCGCTCGCAGCCACCTACTGGCTCGCGGTCGCGCACGCACGAACCGGCGCCAGTGACGCGGCGACGCGCGCCTTGCGCGGGCTCGCGGGCCGTCGTCCGTACCATTACTACGGCCTGCGGGCGGCGGCGCGGCTCGAGGAGTTGGCACCGGGCATCGTCGGCGCACCCCCCGAGCTGGCGATCTTCTCTCCGCTGTCGATCGGCAGCGAGTCACGCCAGCGTGCCGAGTTCAAGGCGGCGATGGCGCTTGCGCGCGCGGGCCTCACGGCCGACGCGGCCGGCTATCTCCGGCGCCTCCTCGAAAGCCGGCAGCGCGACCGTGGGCTAGCGTTACTGGCCGCGCGAACCTCTGCAAGCGCCGGCCAGCACGCCAGCGTCGCACGCATCGTCGTGAACCACTTCGGCACGTTCCTCCAACGACCCGCGCGCGATCTGCCGGCCGACTTCTGGCAACTCGTCTACCCGCGCCCGTTCTGGGACGCAGTCCAGACGGCCGCGACGTCGCACGGCGTCGATCCGGTCTTGTTGCTGTCGCTGATGCGGCAGGAGTCCCGCTTCGACCCCAATGCGCGGTCGGCCGCTGGCGCAATAGGGTTGCTACAAGTCATGCCCTACACGGCGGCGTCGTTTGCGCGCCGCGCGGGCGTTGCCGACATCCTCACCGAACATGGGGTCGACGAGACCGCGCTCGCCGAGCCGGCGGTCAACCTGGCGATCGCGGCGCGGCTGAACGGCGACCTGCTGGCGCTGTTCGACGATGCCCTGCCGCCGGTCGTCGCATCCTACAACGCCGGCGAGGATCGGGTCGCCCTATGGTGGCAGACCGCACAGGACCAGCGGGAGGACTTCTTCATCGACACCATCCCGTACTCCGAGACCCGGCGCTTCGTGCGGGAGGTGCTAGCGAACTACGCAGCCTACCAGCGTATCTACGGGAGGCCATCAGCGCAGCGTTGACCGGCTCAGTACCCGAGCGCCGTGCTGCCGGCACGGCGCCGATCCGCCGCGCCCTCGAGGATACGGGCGTCGGCGTCGTAGTAGATGGCCTGCGCCGTGCCCTGGTGGGCGCGGGTCGTGACGGTGTGTCCGCGACCTTCCAACAACGCGACGGTATCAAGGGACAACCCAAAGCGCTCCGCGGAAATCACGTCCGGCAGCCACTGGTGATGGAACCTCGGCGCGTCGACCGCTTCCTGGATAGTCATCCCGTGGTCGACGACGTTCAGGATTGTGTGGAGCACGGTATTGATGATTGTGCGACCGCCCGGACTGCCGGTTACCATGACCAGCCGGCCGTCGCGCGCCACGATGGTGGGTGTCATGCTCGACAACATCCGCTTGCCGGGTGCCGCCAGATTAGGTGCCGTGCCGATCAACCCGCGTGCTGTCGTCAGGCCCGGGCCACCGTTGAAATCGCCCATCTCGTTGTTGAGCAGGAAGCCGGCACCTGGGACGACGATCTTCGACCCGTAGGCTTGCTCGAGGGTGTAGGTCAGCGACACGGCATTGCGCGCCGCGTCGACCACCGACAGATGGGTCGTTTCCTCCCCCTCCACCGGCCACTCGAACGACGCAGGTGACGAGACCGATGCGCGGTCGCGCTTGATCGTGCGCCGCTGACGGTCAGCGTAGGCCTTAGAGATCAGTCGCTCAATCGGCATCGTCGGGTTGAACGCAGGGTCGCCGAGGTAGCGAGCGCGGTCGGCGTAAGCGCGCCGCATCGCCTCCACCATCCAGTGCACGGTGGTGGACGAGCCGTGACCCGCGGCCCCGAGGTCGTAGCCTTCGAGGATGTTCAGCATCTCGATGAGCGCCGTGCCCCCCGAGCTGATCGGTGGCATCGAGATGATGTCGTGGCCGCGATAGGTGCCGAAGATCGGCTCGCGCGCCGCCGCCGCATACGCGGCGAGGTCGGCGCGCGTGATCAGCCCACCGTGCGCGCGCATCTCCCGTTCGACGAGCACCGCCGTCTCACCCGCGTAGAAGCCGCCCGGTCCGTCGGCCGCGATCCGCTCGAGCGTCCGCGCGAGCGTCGGCTGGCAAAACAGGTCGCCCGCTGCATACGGAACACCGTCGTTGGAGAACGCCGCCACCGATGCGGGATACGACTGTAGCCGCGGAAGCACGCGGGCCAGCGAGTCCGCCAACTCGTGAGACAGAGCGAACCCATCGCGCGCCAGGTGGATGGCTGGCTCGACGAGGCGCCGCCACGGCAGACGTCCGTGCTCGGTCCAGGCGAGGTGCAATCCAGCCACGGTGCCCGGCACGCCAACCGCGACGTGGCTGTTGTGGTGGCGGGCGGCGGCGTAGACGCCATCGACGAGGAACATCTCAGGCGTCGCCGCCGCGGGCGCCGCCTCCCTGAAGTCATAGGCAACGGCGTCCCCGGACGCCGGACGATAGACGGCGAACCCTCCGCCACCGATGTTGCCGGCGGCGGGGTGAGTGACGGCGAGCGCGAAGGCTGTCGCGACCGCCGCGTCGATGGCCGTCCCGCCCGCGCGGAGCGTCTCCAGCCCAACGGCCGTGGCCGTCGGCTCCCGCGCCACCACCATCCCGCGGCGCGCCCGGACCGGTTGCGCGCCGGCCACGAGCGTCGCGACGACGACGAGGGTCGCGCCCGCGAGGAGCGCCGCGGCGCGCACACGCATCGCCAGCATGACTCCCTAGAATAGGCGACGGTGCGATGCTGGTCGAATGACGCTGGCGGGTGCCACGGCTGCTATACACTCCCCGCCAGTAGCAGCATGTCGAGTGCGCGGAGGATCACCATGGGTCGGAACACGCTCGGATGGACCTCGGTGGCGGTCGCCCTCGTCACAACGTTGCAGGTGACACGGGCCGGGGCGCAGCCACGTGGCCTCGCACCGAGCGACTACTATGCGGAGATCGGCGTCGGCGAGGTGGCTGTTTCCCCCGCTGGCAGCCTACTGGCGTTTACCGTCACGACCATCGACGAGGCCCGAAACGAGCGCCACCGCGAGGTCTGGTTGCAGCCGCTTCGCGGCGGCCGCCCGGACGGCGAGGCCTCGCGATTCACCAACCAGACATCCGACGCGTCGTCGCCCCGATGGGCGCCCAGCGGCCGCGTGCTGAGCTTTCGGTCACACCGGGGAGACGATGCCAACGACATCTGGTTTGCGCGCGTGACGGTCCCCGGCGGCGAGGCCTATCACATCGAGGGGGTGACGGCCGCACCCGTGTGGTCGCGTGATGGCGAGTGGATCGCGTTCACGCATTCGACCGAGACCGGCGCCGACCAGGGGGATGCGGATACCAACCGCAACGGCTGGATCGCCCCGGATGCGATCACGACCACACTCGACGCGAGCCGCTTCGACGGCCGGGTGATCACGTCAATGCGATACAAACGTGACGGCACCCTCACCCTCCTGCCCCACCAGACGGCTGAGCCGATAACGCAGCTGATGGTGGTGGCCGCGGGGGGCGGCGATCCCGCCTTGCTCACCTCGCTGCCGTTCGACGTCTCCGACCCCGCGTGGTCAGACGACGGCAGTCATATCTTCTTTGTTGGCGACGAGCAGCAGCACAACGAACGGAGCAGGGATCTGAACCAGGACCTGTATGTCGTGTCTCGCGACGGCGGTGAGCCACGCAAGCTCACGTCCAACCCTGGTAGCGAGTTCACCCCGGTCGTCTCCCCGGGCGGTAAGCAGCTCGCGTTCCTGTATCGCCGGGACCGTGGGTCGCCGACCGACCTCAAGATCGTCGACTTGCGTCCGGATGGCACCTTCGCCGGGCCACCGCGCACGCTAACGAACGAGTGGGACCTCGTGCCGGGCCGTCCATCATGGACCCCGGACGGCGCTGCCGTGCGGTTCGAGGCCGGTACCGGAGGCAGCCGCCATCTTTTCGAGGTGACCGTGCGTGGTGGGCTAATCCGACAGGTCACTACCGGGGACCGGCATGTCGCGTCCGTGTCGACGTCGACCGATGGACAGGTGATGGCCTACACCGTGACGGATGCCGTCACACCCGCCGAGGTCTACACCAACCGGCGAGACGGCAGCCTCCAACGCAGGGCCACATCATTTAATGACGACTGGCTGGCCGACATCACGCGGCAGCCGGCCGAGCGGCTCACGTGGACCGTCGAGGACGGCACGGAGATCGAAGGGTGGCTCGTCGCGCCGGTCGGCTATGAGCCGGGTGCGACGTATCCGATGATCCTGAAGATTCATGGCGGCCCGCACGCTGTCTATGGCCACACTTTTTCCCGCACGTTCCACGTGCTCTCCGCCTCGGGGTTCTTCGTGCTGTACGCCAATCCCCGAGGCTCGACCGGCTATGGCCACGCCTACACGTACGCGACGCGCGAAGCTTGGGGGGAGATGGACTCAGAGGACCTGCTCGCCGGGTTGGATGCCGCGCTCGACGCGTACCCGGAGATCGACGCGAGCCGTCTCGGCGTCGCGGGTGGCAGCTACGGCGGGTTCATGACGAACTGGCTGACGGCGACGACCGACCGGTTCGCCGCGGCCGTCACGAGCCGCTCGATCGCCAACTGGGAAAGCTCGTATGGCAGCACTGATGTGCAGCGGCTCACCGAGCACGAGTTCGCCGGAACGCCGTGGGCGGCCCGCGACACGTATCGCCGGCTCTCACCGATCTCATACGTCGAGCACGTCACGGCGCCAACGCTCGTCATCCACAGCGAGAACGACTACCGGACGCCAATCGGCGACGGCGAGCAGTGGTTCATGGCGCTCAAGAAGCGCGACGTGCCGACCGAGCTGGTGCGCTACCCGCGGTCGTCGCACGGCCTGTCCCGCACAGGTGAACCGTGGTTGCTGGTTGATCGCCTCGAACGGCTCCGGAGCTGGTTCGTTTACTGGCTCATCGACGCGTAGCAGGTCACCTCGTCCGCGGTGCGCTAGCGCGTCGTGGATGTCTCTGTCGATCGCCATCCTCGGACGTGACACCTTTTCGCGGTCAAGGGTTCGGTCGACGCGGTTCACGGTGACGCACCCGTGCGCGCGCCCATCTCGTGCATCATTTCTGCCGGTGTCAGGCCGACCCAGCAGTGGCCCTGGCCGGGGCCGTAGACGATCCGGGCGTCGTACGACGGATCCGTGTCGTCGAGCCAGGCGTCGAAGAGCCGCACCGCGTCGTCGAGGTAATAGTCGTCCGCGTCGCCCACCCAGATGTTGATCTTGCCGCGCAGCTTAGGCGCGAGTCTCGTCCAGTCCTGCTCGAGGCGGAGCCGCAGATCGTAACGCTCCCAATGCACGGTCACCGTGCGATCGATGTCGCCGGTGACCGGGTCCCAGAGCGGCACCGGGAGCCCGTCGTTGCCGCGCGGTCCATAGACCGCGTTCCAGGCTCCCCACTGACGGCCCGATCTCGTCCAGCTGCCGCCTCGCCCGAGAACGGATTCCATCCGGAGCTCCTGCCGCATCGTGAAGCGGACCTCGCCGCCGGCACCTCTCGCGGCGGGCCGCTCGCGTCCCAGGGTATCGATATAGGCGTTTGCGTCGTCGTAGATATCCACCAATTGCAGGCGCCGGAAGTCGATGCCATCGGGACAGGACGACCAGGCGCCGTTAAAGACGTCCGGGTAGAAGATCTGTAAGGCGAGGGCGACCCACCCACCGGTCGAGCCGCCGTCGATGACACGCGCGGCCGGCACCCCCACACCTCGAAAACGCGCCTCGATGAAGGGAATGAGCTCCAGCGTGATCGCGTCACCGTATGGCCCGTTATTGGCGGAGTTCACCTGGTAGGGGTCGCCGTACGGGCCTGCCCCGTCCAGGTGCACGAGAATCATGCGCGGCGTGTCGTCAGCCAGCCACGCGTCTCGGAACGCGGATCCGGGCCGCATGAGCCGCGTGACCTCGGTGAAGCGGTCGCCGTACCCCCCAACGCGAACCCTGACCGGGTAGCGACGCCAGGGGTCATCCTCGTAGCCGCGCGGCAGGATGACGCCCGCCCGCAGGTCGATCGGACGGCCGTGGAACCGGGAGAGTCGCACGGACCGCAGCCGCACGAATCGGACGTCGTCCGTCTCGGCCGGCGCGCGCTCGGGAGGCACGCGCTCGGTAAGCGGCAGGTCGATGGCTCGTCCGAGCACGCCACCGACCGAGAACGGTTGGGGTTGACTGTACAGGTTGCCGGGTGCGCCGTGGAACCGGTGGTCTCGGCTGAGGTCGAGAACGGCCTGCGCCAGGTAGTCGCCGGGAGGCAGGCCGGCGAGCGTCGCATACGGAAACGCCGCCGCCGACTCGTCGACGACCACCGTACCCCCAACGTCCACGGCACGGACATCGACGCCGAAGATCGGCGTCGCGTCCGGCGCCACGCGACCGATGCGGAGCCGGGGCTCGCGACGACCCGGGCGGCTCACGGCGACCACGAGGCGGCCGCTCACCGGTGCGGCGAGCATGCCGTCGCCGACCCGCACCTCAAAGCGCAAATCGGCCCCACCGGACGGCGACGTCTGCGCAGACGCCATCATGCCGGCAGCGAGCAGAAGGCCACCAGCAAGACTCACACGAGGGGGCAGACGGATTCGGCGCTTCACCTCACCCTCGCGGTCGATCATAATGCGGGCTCCGCGACCTCATGGGAGGGTCGTCGGTCAGACACGGTCGGCTCGCCGCGGGAAAACGTTAGAATCACAGCTGATGACTCTAGGAGGCACGATGCGGAGCGGGCAGGGACGCGACGGGCTCGCCGTGTTCACGGTCGCGGCGGTCGCTGTGGTCGCGGCGGCCTGCAACCCGCCGCAGGTCGGCGGGTTGACCCAGCGCGTTTCGATCGCGACCGGCACGACTGGGGGCGTCTACTATCCCTACGGGGGCGGGCTCGCCAAGGTCATCAGCGACGGCGTCGAAGGCGTGGAAGCCACCGCGGAGGTTACGGCCGGCACCGTCGACAACCTGAAGCTCATCGCCAACCGATCGTCGGACCTCGCCTTCGGTCTGGCCGACTCGATCGACGACGCCGCGAACAGCCGCGGGGCCTTCGCGGAGTTCGGTGCGGTCCCGATGCGGGCGCTCGCGGTGCTCTACGACAACTACAACCACATCGTGTCGGTGACCGGGAAGGGCATCGAGACGGTGGCCGACCTGCAGGACAAGGTCGTGTCGACCGGGGCACCGGGCAGCGGGACTGAGATCAGCGCGTTTCGCATCCTCGAGGCCGCCGGTGTCGACCCCGAGCAGGACATCACCAAACAGAGCCTCGGATCGGGGCAGTCGGTCGACGCGCTCAAGGACGACAAGATCGACGCGTTCTTCTTCAGCGGCGGCCTCCCGACTGGTGCCGTGCTCGACCTTGCCTCGACGCCCGGCCGCACGATCAAGGTGGTGCCGAACGGCGAGTTCCTCGGCACGCTTCAGGAGCAATACGGTCACCGCCTTTATCACAACGCCCCGATCCCGATGACGACCTACCCCGGCATGGACGAAACCGTCACCGTGGTGGCGGTGTCGAACGTGCTGGTCGTCCATGAGTCGATGGACGCCCAACTCGCGTACGACATCACGCGGGTCCTGTTCGACTATCACGACGAGCTTGCCGCCGTGCATCCGATGGCCGCCGTCCTGTCGCTCGACACCGCAATGGTCGGATCGCCCATCCCGTTCCATGACGGCGCCGCGCGGTACTACGAGGAACAGGGCGTCTCCGAGTCCCAGTAGGCCGTCCCGTCCGCTTGGCCGACCGTGAGCGAGAGCCGACCCTGACCGCTCCCGAGAACCCGCGCGCCGTGTACGAGGACCCCGAGTCCGATCTCCCGACTCGGAGCCTCACCGGTGGCCTGGCCTGGCTGACCACCGCCCTCGCCGCCGGGCTGTCGCTCTACGCGTTCTACTGGGTCGTCGGCATCATCCAGCCGCAGATCTACCGTGTCAGCTTTCTCCTGATCACACTCGTGCTGACGTTCCTCGTCTTTCCGGCGCATGTGCGCTGGCGGGCCCGCGTGAGCTGGCACGACTGGACGCTGATCGGCGTCGCCGTCGTCGCGCTCGCGTGGCCCATCATCGACTTCGACCAGTTCGTCTACCGGGCAGCGACACCGACCACCCTCGACCTGATTCTCGGCGCATGCACGACGCTACTGGTGCTCGAGGCTACCCGGCGCACCGTCGGCCCCATCCTTCCGGTGACGGCGGTCGCCTTTCTACTGTACGGCTTCTACGGCCCGCTGCTCGAGCTGGTCGGCCTCGAGTTGTTCGCGCACCGGGGCTACAATGTGGCTCGATTGGTCGGCACGCTCTACATGACGCTCGAAGGCATCTTCGGGGTGCCGCTGAACGTCGCGGCCACGTTCATTGTCCTCTTCACGATCTTCGGCGCCATCTTGGCGCATTCCGGCGCCGGGCAGTTCTTTATTACCTGGACGATGGCGGCGTTCGGCCGATCGCGTACCGGCGCTGGCCCGGGACGGACAGTGACGCTGTCGGGATTTCTGCTCGGCACCGTCTCCGGCAGCGGCGTAGCCACGACGGTGACGCTCGGCGCGGTCGCCTGGCCGCTGTTGCGGCGCGCCGGGTTCTCGGCGGAGGTCGGCGGGGGCATTCTCTCGGCCAGCGGCATCGGCGCCATCATGGCGCCGCCGACGATGGGCGCGGCCGCATTTCTGATCGCGGAGTTCCTACAGATCACCTATCTCCAGGTGATCGTGATGGCGATCGTCCCGGCGGTCCTCTACTACTTCTCCATCGTGTTGATGATCGAGGCTGACGCGCGCCGGCTGGGTACGACGGCGGTCGACGTCGATGTGCCCTCGGTGGGCGAACTCACCCGGCAGTCGGGCTATCAGTTTCTGCCGCTGGTCGCGATCGTCGTGTTCCTCGTCACCGGAATGACGCCGTTCCGGGCCGTGTTCCTGTCGACGCTCCTGGCAATCGCGCTCAGCTTCATCAGGCCCGAGCAGGCCTTGAAGCCGCGGCGCCTGATCGCCGCGCTCGAGTCAGGCGGTCGCAGCGTGCTGTCGGTCGCGGCGACCACTGCAACCGCAGGGATCATCGTCGGTGTGGTCACCCTGACCGGACTCGGTCTCAAGATCGCTGGCATCATCGTCGCGTTGGCCGGCGGCAGCTTATTCCTGACGGTGATCTACGCTGCCGTCGCAGTCTGGATGCTGGGGCTGGCGGTCCCAGTGACCGCGTCGTACATCATCGCCGCCGTCATGATCGCACCGGCGCTGACACTCGTCGGCGTGCCCGATTTCGCCGCCCACATGTTCATCTTTTACTACGCGGTGCTCTCGGAAGTGAGCCCGCCAACGGCGCTCTCCCCCTTTGCGGCGGCCGCCATCACCGGCGGCAACCCGTTTCGGACGATGATGCTTACCTGGAAGTACACGTTGCCGGCATTTCTGGTTCCGTTCGCCTTCACCCTCAGTCCAGAGGGCGCGGGCGTGCTGCTTCGAGCGCCCGTGAACGACATCGTGCGAACCGTGGGTACCGCGGCGGTTGGCGTGAGCGCCCTGGCCATGGGCCTGGGAGGGTGGCTGACCCGCCCGGCGACGACGCTGGAGCGGGTGCTGGCCGTGGTGGGCGGTTTGTTGCTCTTTTATGCGACGACGGTCACCGATATCATTGGCGTTGGTATGTTCGGCATGGCCATCGGACTTCACCTGTTGAGAACCGACCGAGGTGCCTCATGACTCGACGAACAACACCCGTACGTCGCGTAGCGCTGACACTGATCGCGGTCGTGCTCACCGCGTCGCCGTTGCTGGGACAGGGACTAACGCCGGCCACACCCGAAACCGTCGGCCTCTCGTCCGAGCGCCTCGAGCGACTGACCGGGGCGCTCCAGCAATACGTCGATGACGGGCGGCTCGCCGGCGCCGTGGCGATCGTCGCACGCCGCGGCAAGGTTGCCTACCTCGAGGCGGTGGGCCACCGGAACAAGGCGATTGGATCCGCCATGGCCACCGACACGATCTTCCGTATCGCGTCCCAAACCAAGGCACTCGTCAGCGTCGGGGTCATGATGCTCCAGGAAGATGGAGAACTCCTCATCACTGACCCGGTCGGTAAGTACCTCCCGGAGTTCATGGAGACCACCGTCGCGCAGCCGAACGGACGGGGCGGCTACGACGTCGTCGCTGCGAAACGGCCGATCACGATTCGCGACCTCCTGACCCACACGGCAGGGATCAGCTACGGCAACGGACCGGCGGGCGAGAAATGGGACGCGGCCGGAATCACCGGGTGGTACTTCGCCGACCGTGACGAGCCGGTTGGCGCGGTGATGGCGCGGCTGGCGCGGTTGCCACTCGACGCGCACCCCGGCGAGCAATGGATCTACGGCTACAACACCGACATCCTCGGCGCCATGATCACCAAGATCAGCGGCCGGACGCTCGAGGCGTTCCTGCAGGAACGGCTCCTCGAGCCGCTTGGGTTGACCGACACGCACTTTTATCTCCCCACGGCCAAGGCCGGCCGACTGGCGACCGTCTATTCGTCGACCGACGACGGCGGGATCGAGCCGGCGCCGAATCCTGGCCACATGGTCGGCCAGGGGGCCTATCTGGAGGGCCCGCGCACGAGCTTCTCCGGCGGCGCTGGCCTGTTGTCGACCGCCACGGACTACGCCACCTTCCTCCAAATGCTGCTCAACGGGGGAGAACTGGACGGCACGCGCCTCGTGAGCCGAAAGACGGTGGAGTCGATGACCGTCGACCACACGGGCGACATCTCGTTCCGCGCGGGCCAGGGGTTCGGCCTCGGGTTTTCGATCGTGGAAGACCCTGCTGCGACCGGCCTGCCGTCATCAGTCGGCGAGTATGGCTGGGGGGGCGCGTATCACTCCACCTACTGGGTCGACCCGGCGGAAGAGATGGTGGTCGTCTATCTGACGCAGATCATCCCGGCGCGAGGCCTGGATGACCACGGCAAGCTACGAGCGTTGATCTATCAGTCGATCATCGATTGACCGCCGACCGGTCGTGCATCGGGTGCCCGGCGAGCGCGGCCGTCTTGCTGCATGTGAGCTCAGATTTAGCCACAGAATAGGGAGTGCTTGTGACCAAAGCCGAACTCATCGACAGACTGAACGAGGATCTCGCCGACGAGCTTGGCGCCATCATTCAGTACGTCGTCTACGCGGCGCGCGCCACAGGTCCCTATCGCCCGCAGCTCTCGCAGTTCTTTCTGGCCGAAGTGGCGGACGAGCAGCTTCACGCGCAGTTCCTGGCCAACAAGATTGTGTCGCTCGGCGGCCAGCCGACGACCCGCCCACGCGAGGTCGCGCTCCCCGACGGGAATCGGGCGATGCTCGAGGAAGTCGTGGCAGCGGAGCAGCGCGCGACAGACGCCTACGTGCAGCGCGCGCAGGACGCCGAGGCGTACGGAGACAAGGGGCTGGCCGTGCAGCTCGAGGACTTCATCCGCGCCGAGAGCAGCCACGTGGAGGAAACGGAACGGATCCTCCGCGACTGGCCGCTCTGAGCTTTCTGATGTCGTGCGCATCTTCGTCACCGGTGCCACCGGCGCGCTTGGCCGGCCGACCGTCAAGAAGCTCGTCGCTGCCGGGCAAGGTGCGCGCGCTCGCCCGATCGGCCGCGAATGAAGGTCGCCCTGCACTGTCGTCCGACGGGGCCTGCATCGCGTAAGCCTCAGACGAGACAGGTCAGGGCGAGGTGTCTGTGGAACCGCACCCGGATCTCGGGAACAAGGAGCAGATCTCGACGGACGGAGGTCGAGCATCCGTGTGGTCACTCGACGGAAGCGATCTGTTCTATCACGACCTGAGCGGCTTGCACATGATGGTCGTCGCCATTAGCACCGATCCCACACCGACGCTTGGGGCGCCCACGATCGCGTTCGAGGGACCCTACTAGACACCACCGTTCAACCAGCAGTTTGACCTGGCCTTAAACGGTCGGTTCTCGATGATTAAGCCGTCGCGTGCAGCGACGGGCGACAGTGCTTCGGAACCGCCCAAAATCATGGTGGTCGAACATTTATTCGAGGAGCTCCGCCGCCTCGTGCCACTGCCGTGACCCAAGGTCATACCCGGGTCAGCTTGCGAAACTTGATCCGGTGCGGTCGGTCAGCCTCAGCCCCGAGGCGACGCCGCCGGTCGGCTTCGTAGTCAGCGTAGTTGCCCTCGAAACACTCCACGTGACTGTTTCCCTCGAAGGCGATAATGTGCGTCGCGATCCGATCGAGGAACCACCGGTCATGGCTGACCACGACCGCACAGCCGGCGAATTCGACGAGCGCGTCCTCGAGTGCGCGCAACGTGTCGACGTCGAGGTCGTTCGTCGGCTCGTCCAGGAGCAGCAGGTTGGCGCCGTCGCGCAGTAGCGTGGCGAGGTGGACACGGTTCCGTTCGCCGCCCGACAGATCGCCAACCTTGCGTTGCTGGTCGCGTCCTCTGAAGTTGAACCACGAGACGTACGCGCGTGACGCTACGGATCGCTTCGAGAGCATGATCTCATCCTGGCCGCCGGAAATCACCTCCCAGACCGTCTTCTCCGGGTCGAGCGCGTCTCGACTCTGGTTGACATAGCCGAGCTTGACGGTATCGCCAAGCCGGAGCGTTCCGGCGTCGGGCTCCTCCTCACCGGTGATCAGCTTGAGCAGCGTGGTCTTCCCCGAACCGTTCGCGCCGACGACACCAACGATTCCGGCGGGGGGAAGGGTGAAGGAGAGATCGCCAATGAGCGCACGGTCGCCGTACCCCTTGACGAGGTCCGTTGCCTCGACGACCACGTCTCCGAGTCTGGGACCCGGTGGAATATAGATCTCGACTGCTTCGATCTTCTGCGCGGCGTCCTCGTTCAGCAGCCGTTCGTAGGCGTTCAGACGTGCTTTGCCTTTCGCTTGACGCGCGCGCGGCGACATCCGGATCCACTCCAGCTCCCGCCCGAGCGTGCGCTGGCGTTTCGCCTCGTGCCTCGCCTCGGTCGCGAGGCGCTGCTGCTTCTGATCCAGCCAGGACGAGTAGTTTCCTTCCCACGGGATCCCGGCGCCGCGATCGAGCTCCAGAATCCACCCGGCCACGTTGTCGAGGAAGTACCGGTCGTGGGTAACCGCCACGACAGTGCCCCTGTACTCGGCAAGGAAGTGCTCAAGCCACGCAACCGACTCGGCGTCGAGGTGATTGGTGGGCTCGTCGAGTAGCAGCAGATCGGGCGATTGGAGCAACAGCCGACAGAGCGCGACGCGGCGACGCTCGCCACCGGAGAGCGTCGTCACATCGGCGTGCGCGGGCGGCAGCCGTAGGGCCTCCATAGCCATCTCGACGCGGGAATCGAGGTCCCAGGCGCCAGTCGCGTCAATCTTATTTTGCAGCGTGCCCTGCTCTTCGAGCGCCTCGTCCATTTCCGGTGAAACGAGCCCTTCCGACAGCGAGGCAATGACCCGGTCGTATCGCTTGAGCAGGTCGCGGACCGCCGCGACGCCCTCGTTGACGTTGCCCGCGACGTCCTTTGATGCGTCGAGGTGCGGCTCTTGCGGGAGATAGCCAACGGTGAGTCCACTCGAGGGAAACGCCTCGCCGTCGAACTCGGTAATCTCGCCCGCCATGATCCGGAGCAGTGAGCTCTTGCCCGCGCCATTCAGCCCGAGGACACCGATCTTGGCACCCGGCAGGAACGACAGCCAGATGTCGTGCAGCACGGTGTGATCGGGCGGATAGCGTTTGCCGAGGCCCTTCATCGTGTAGACGAACTGTGGTCCCATACGTTTGAGATCCTATAGGGGCGGCGAGCGCGCCGCCAGCCCGGGGATGATGTGAGACTCGGGAACAGGTAACCTTGAATCCTGAACCCCGAGCGAAGCCCCTATAATGTGCCGCGTCGTCATGCCCGAAGCGCCGGCCCCGCCTCCACACCTACCTCGCGGCCCCCGCAAGAAGAGGCCGGTGTGGGTTCGCTGGCCCGACGATACGCTGCTCGACGTCCGGATCTGCGATCTCGGCGTTTCCATCGAAGGCACGTCGCTCGAACCGCGCATCGCCGAGGTGTGCCAGGAGTTACGGGACCGCGGTATCGCGTTTCGGCCGAATTTTTGGCTCTCCGACGAGTGGTTCACGCCCGATGGAGTCCCCGGCGTGGCGGTGCCGTTCTACCTGGCGCACCCTAGGTTGTCCCGACTCGAGATGAGCCAGATGCTGGAAGTGGAGGGTGGGACCCGGGCGTGGTGCATGCGGATCCTTCGTCACGAGGTCGGACACGCCATTGACAACGCCTACCGGCTGCAGCGGCGGCGAAGACGGCAGAAGCTGTTCGGCAAGTCGTCGACAGACTACCCCGAGTACTACACGCCGAGGCCCTACAGCAAGAGCTTCGTGTTGCATCTCGATTCGTGGTACGCGCAGAGCCACCCGGACGAGGACTTCGCTGAGACCTTCGCCGTCTGGCTCAGTCCCAACGCGATGTGGCACAAGCGATACGCCGGGTGGCCCGCGCTCAAGAAGCTCGAGTACATGGACGAGCTCATGCGCAATGTGGCGCGCCGGGAACCGGTCGAAACGACCACGCGAGTCGTGGAACCACTGTCGCGTATCCGGAACACGCTTCGCCAGCACTACCGTCGCAAGCGAAAGCACTACGGGATCGACTACCCGGGTTTCTATGACCGCGACCTCCGTCGGCTGTTCTCAGACGCGCCAGAGTTCGCCGGGAACACCTCGGCGGCGCAGTTCCTCAAGCATATCCGCCGCGAGGTGCGCCGGCTCGTTGGCGGGTGGACGTCCACCTATCAGTACACCATCGATCAGGTCGTCGAGGACATGATCGCCCGGTGCAAAGAGCTCAACCTACGGCTGACGACTCCAGAAGACCGCGCCAAGCTCGACTTCACCGTGCTGCTGACCGTGCAAACCATGAACTACCTGCACGGCGGCCGGCACCGGGTCGCCCTGTGAAGAAGCTCCGCATCCTGGCACTCATGCACGACTACATGGTGCCACCCGAGGACACGTCCGGGCACGACCTAGCAACGGTCGAATGGAAAACCGAATTCGACGTCACAAGCTCGCTGGAGGAGATGGGGCACGACGTCCACACGCTGGGTGTCAAGGATGACCTCGGGGTGATCCGGCAGGCCGTCGACGAGTTCGAGCCGCATATCGCGTTCAACCTCATGGAGGCGTTTCACGAGGTCGGCGTGTTCGACATGAACGTCGTCAGCTATCTGGAGCTGCTCCGCCTCCCGTATACCGGCTGCAATCCGCGTGGCATGCTGCTGTCGCGTGACAAGGCGCTGTCCAAGAAGCTGATGGCGTATCACCGGATTCCGGTGCCCGAGTGGGCGGTGTTTCGGCGCGGTCTGGCCGTCAAGCGCCCGCGCCGGCTCAAGTTCCCGGTCATCGTGAAGTCGTTGACCCAGGAAGCCTCGATCGGCATCGCTCAGGCCTCGGTGGTCGATGACGACGTCAAACTCCGTGAGCGGGTACGGTTCGTCCACGACTCCGTCGGTACGGACGCGATCGCCGAGCGGTTCGTCGACGGGCGTGAGCTGTACGTGGGGGTATTGGGAAGCGACCGGTTACAAGTGTTTCCGGTCTGGGAGATCCACTTCAGCAAGATGCCGGACGGGGTCCACCGCATTGCCACCGATCGGGTGAAGTGGAGCGTAAAATACCAGAAGAAGCACGGCATCAAGACGGGTCAAGCCACGGACCTTCCAAACGGACTTGCCGACCGCATACAGAAGGTCGCAAAGCGGGTCTATCGCGCGCTGGAGATGAGCGGGTACGCACGCATGGACCTGCGGCTGAATACCGACGGGCAGTTCTACGTGATGGAGGCAAATGCCAACCCGCAGCTGGCGTTCGGCGAAGATCTCGCCGAGTCGGCCGAGCGAGCGGGCCTCACCTACGAAGAACTGCTCCAGCGGATTCTCAACGTCGGCCTGCGCTGGCAACCCGAACGACCCGGCTGAGGCGGGCCGGGTAGCTCGCCGTGCTGCCCGCACTTATTCGAGCCTGAAGGTCGCCTCAGCGATCCCCCCAGCGGTGACGGTCACCTGCTGTGGGACACCCGCGTAGCGCTCGTGCCAGATCGTGAGCTCGTAGGTGCCAGGCGGGATGCCGGAGAGCTCGAAGCCGCCGTCGGATCCCGTCACTGCGCCGGTGTTGTTCGAAACAACCACCCACCCGCGCATCCATCGGTGCGAGTCACACTCGATGCGAACGACACCGGGGCGCCGAAGTGGCCGTTTGATGCTCATCCCCGCGCTCGGGATCGCGATATTGAACAGCGACCGCTGCCGGTCATCGTACGCATGGGTGGTATGGAGCGTGTCGTCCTCGCTCCGCACGTCGATCTGCGTGCGCGTTTTCGCGAGCTGCACGCGCGGCACGAAGTAGCATCCGCTGTTGTTGATAACCGGCATTGGCACCGCCGCATCGTCCCAGGGCACGCCGGTGACGATGACAACCGCATTAGCGACCCCGCCATCGGCGTCGACGACCGTGGCGCGATCCTCGACCTCGTCGCCACAGACCGCCTGGTCGGTGGTTACCGCGACCATGGTCCGCTCTGGTGCTGTGCCGACGCTGGCGCGCCCGATGATGGTGCCCGTCGCCTGCTCGCCCACGGCAGCGAACGATGCGGTCGGCGTCTGGGCGGTGAGACCGATGGCCACGACCGCCGCCGCAAGCGTCACGCCGGCGACCCGTGAGTGGTTGACCATCTGCCTGTAACTCCGAGCAACGCGACTACAAGGCGCCCGAGGCCCGCGTCTCTGACGGCGCCGCCGCGGCGACCGGCTCCGGCGTGAAGTCCTCACCGGGATTGATGAACCGGTTCCGCTCCAATCGATACTGTTTGTCGTAGAGCTGCTTGTATCGCCCATCGACTGCGATCAGCTCGTCGTGGGTGCCGCGCTCCACGATCTCGCCACCCTCGAGCACCAGGATCTGATCGGCGCTCTGAATTGTCGAGAGCCGGTGCGCGATGACGAACGTCGTGCGTCCGCGTCGAAGCGCCCACAAGCCGTCCTGAATCAACGCCTCGCTTTCGCTGTCGAGGCTGGACGTCGCCTCGTCGAGGATGAGCAACCGTGGGTCGGCGAGAATGGCCCGCGCGATGGCCACCCGCTGGCGCTGGCCGCCAGACAGTTTCACGCCGCGCTCGCCGACGATCGTGTCATACCCATCCCGGAACTCCTGGATGAACTCGTCGCAGTGCGCGATCCGACCCACCGCACGGATCTCCTCCGCGGTGGCATGAGCGTTGGCAAAGCTGATGTTCGACGAGATTGTCCCGTCGAACAGGAAGTTCTCCTGGAGCACGACACCGAGATATCCGCGGTAGTCCTTAAGCCGCAGCGACTCGAGATCGCGGCCGTCAAGGAGCACCCGGCCAGACCCGGGGTGATTGAACGCCATGACCAGGCTAATGAGGGTGCTCTTCCCGGATCCGCTTGACCCGACGAGCGCCGTAGTCGTCCCAGGCGCACCCGTGAGCGACACCCCTTTCAACACCGGAACGCCTGGTTCGTACTCGAACCACACATCCTCCAGCCGTACCTCGCCTTCGAGGTTGTCGACTGATGCGCGGCCTTCGTCCTCGTCGTCCTCGGTCGCCATCTGCCGGATCTCCCGGATCCGATCCAGGCCTGCGAACGCTTCGGTGACCTGCGTGCCGATGGACGAAATCTGGATGACTGGCGCAATGACCAATCCGGTGAAAAGGATGTATTGCAGCATTGCCCCGGTGGTCCACGTGCCGTCGATCAAAGCCCGTCCGCCAATCACGATCATCAACGCGCCGATGACACCCACGACGAGCGTCGCCACGGACGTGACGGCCGAGACCCCGGTCACCGCCTTCGCCACGTTGCGAAACAGCCGATGCGCGCCTTTGGCGAACACGAGCTGCTCCCGCTTCTCGACGGCGTAGGCCTTGACGATGCGGATTCCGCCCAGCGTCTCCCCGAGACGCCCGGTCAAGTCGGCATTGATCTTACCGCGCTCCCGGAACACCGGCCGGAGCTTCGAGAAAGCGACCGCAAGCGCGGTGCCGAACACGATGAGGATGATGAGGGTCAGGCTCGTCAGCTGCCAGTTGAGGTAAAAGAGCCACGCGAGCGCGACGGTCGCCGTGAACAGGCCGCCGACCAGCTGCACCAACCCGGTCCCGACAAGGTTCCGGATCCCTTCCGCGTCCGTCATGATGCGAGAGATGAGGACACCGGTCTGGGTGGAATCGAAATACCGGATGGGCAAGCGTGACGCGTGCATCATCACCTTCTTGCGCATCTCGGTGATGGCCCGCTGCGCCGCCACGCCGAGCACCTGCGACAACCCGAACGACGTGGCCGACTGGACGACGGTGGCCCCCAGACCGAGGGCGCCGAGCCAGAGCAGCAGATCCGCCCGCCCGCTCGGAATAACGTCGTCGATCACAAACTGTGACATCGCCGGCAGCGCGAGTCCCGCGACCCGACTGACGAGCATCATCGCGAGGCCAAGCGCCAGCCGGTACCGATAGCGCCATACGAGCGCGCGGGCCTCGTCCCACGAGCCCGCCGTTATGCGTCTTTTGGTCTCCGCCATGTCCCTCACCGTGGCCGTGGTCACGAGCCACGTCGTTGGCCCCGGCGCCCGCACGGAGGCTCTGACGCTCCTGCGCAGCCGAGTCTCGAACCGAGTTCTTCAGTCTAGTTCACGTAGTAGACTTTCGCCATGGGTTCACCCTCTCGGCGCATCGTGCATGTCGACATGGACGCCTTCTATGCGTCGGTCGAACAGCGCGATGATCCGAATCTGCGCGGTAAACCGGTTGCCGTCGGCGGGCGACCGGAAGGGCGTGGGGTCGTCGCGGCAGCGAGCTACGAAGCGCGTGAGTACGGTGTTCGCTCAGCGACGTCGATGGCGAAGGCGGTACGCCTGTGCCCGAATCTCGTGATCGTGCGCCCAAACTTCGCAAAATACCGCGCGGTGTCGCAACAGGTGTTCAATCTCTTTCGGTCGGTGACTGCCGCGGTGGAGCCACTCTCCCTCGACGAGGCCTATCTCGATGTGACCGAGAACGCGTGGGGAGAACCGCTGGCGACGACCGTCGCCAAGCGTCTCAAGCGCCAGATCAGGAAGGAGACCGGGTTAACGGCCTCGGCCGGTGTGGCGACCAACAAGTTCATCGCGAAGATCGCGTCCGGCTGGAAGAAGCCAGACGGGCTCACGGTCGTACCCCGGGAGCGCATCGAGCGATTCCTCCACCTGTTGCCGGTGGAGGCGCTCTGGGGGGTCGGCCCCGTCACGGCGCGCAAGCTGCGCGCGCACAGCATCGTGAAACTGGTGGACGTGCGCGGTATCGACCTCGACGCGCTTTCGCGGATCGTGGGAAGCCAGGCGGGCTGGCTTCAAAGGCTGGCGCACGGCATCGACGACCGGCCCGTCGTGACCAATCGGCCGGCCAAGTCCTGCAGCTCGGAGAACACCTATGCAGCGGACCTCGACGACCTCGATACCATCAGGATCGAAGTGGACCGCCTAGCGCGCCGCACGGCTGCCTGGCTTGAGCGGAAGCCGGTCTTCGCTCGAACCGTCACGATCAAGGTGCGCTACGCCGACTTCATGACGATCACAAGGAGTAAGACCACCCCGTTCCCGACGCAGGACGCGGACGCCTTGGCCCGGCGTGCCGTCGCGTTGCTCGACCGAACGGACGCTGGGACGCGGCCGGTCCGGCTATTGGGTGTCGGCGTGCACAACCTGGCACCGACTGCCAACGCGCGTCCGGACGACCAGGTGGGTCCGCTCCTCTGGGACGCCGCAACCTGATGTAGACGGGGCTTCTCCCCAAGCCCCCGCGCTGTGCGCGCCTTGGCCGTTGCCGACGGTCCGAGATGAGCCCGCCATGCCCGTTTCGTACCGCGTCACGGCCTAAGTACTCCTGTGCGGAGTATGATCGGTCGATGCTCAGGGGATCGCGTGAGGGCCTACTCCGAAAGATCCAGCCCATCAGCATCCACGGCCAACTTTCGTTTGACGTGCACTACAACCACGCCGACGATCCGGACGGCGCCGTCGACGCGGCGCGTGTGGGTCCGGAGTCAATGGACCGCGGACTCGAGCCGGGCGACCGCATCCGGCTCGAATACGTGCTTGGCGCGGTGACCAGCATCACCCGCGCCGAGGATCCCAAGTCCTAGCAGGCTCGTGCCACGAAACCCGACCCTCGACCAGCTCGGCTGGAGCGAGTGCTTCGCTCGATCCTTCGACGCGCTCGACGACCCAGACATCGTGCCGGCCCGGGTCGCGATCGAGCACAACCACCTCTACCGAGTGCTCGCGCCCCAGGGAGAAGTACTGGCCGAGGCGGCAGGGCGTCTACGACATCACGCCGCCGATCCAGCCTCACTGCCCGCGGTCGGAGACTGGATCGCGGTCCAGATGGCCGAGACCGAAGACTCGCACGCTACGATTCGGGCGGTCCTACCGCGCCGGAGTTGTTTCTCCCGCAAGGCCGCCGGGGCTGGTGGCCGACTGCGAGGCGGCGCGACCACACGTCAGGTCGTGGCATCGAATGTCGACGTCGTGCTACTGGTCACCGGTCTCGACAACAACTTCAGCCCGCAACGGATCGAACGGTACCTGGTCGCCGCGTCAGACAGCGGTGCGAGGCCGGTCGTCGTCCTGAACAAGGCAGACCTGCGAGACAACGTCGCGGCATGTGTCGACGCGGTTCGGAAGTTGGCGGTCGATGTGCCGGTACACTTGACCAGCTGCGAGCGTCAGACCGGACTCGATGCGCTCGCTGGCTACCTGCAGCCTGGGCACACCATGGCGCTGCTCGGGTCATCTGGCGTCGGGAAGTCGACGATCATCAATCGTTTGCTTGGTCAGACACGCCAGCCAACACAGGCTGTCCGGTCGGCCGACGGCCGCGGCCGACACACGACCGTGCATCGCGAGCTCATACTCGCGCCGGATGGCGGCATCATCATCGACACGCCCGGCATGCGAGAGTTTCAGATCTGGGACGGCGATCGCGCACTGGAGGAGGCCTTTGGCGACATCGAGGATCTCGGCGCGGAGTGCCACTTCCGAGACTGCAACCACCGAGCGGAGCCGCGGTGCGCCGTGCGACTAGCGGTCGAGGAGAAACGCCTCCCGGCGATCCGGCTCACGCATTATCATCGCTTGATGGACGAGCGCGCTGCGCTGGACGTTCGCCGAGACGAGCTTGCGCGTCTGGAAGACAAACGCCAGACGCAGGTCGTGCACCGCGCGATGCTGAGGAAATATAGGTCGCGATAAGCCCATGGTTCCAGGTTCCAGGTTCCAGGTTCCGGGTTCTACCCCGGTGGCCGCAGCTTCCACGCGGCTCATCTCCGTAGCGTCTCTCCTCCTCCTGCTCTCACTGCCGGTGATGGCGCAGGACACGCCGACGACTATCCGCGTCGGCCTCCTAATCGATGGCGCGGGCGACACGCGCCGTAACGCAAGGATCTTCGTCGAGGACGGCGAGATCACCCGCGTGGACGGACTCCGGGGGGCCGTCACCTATGACCTGTCCGATCTGACCCTGATGCCTGGCTGGATCGACACACACGTGCACCTCGCATCGCACTTCGATACGGACGGGAGGGTGCATCGACCGACCACGCCGGAGACACCCGCCGAATCGATGCTCCATGCGGCCGCGAACGCCTATCGCACGCTGATGGCGGGGTTCACGACGGTGCAGAGCCTCGGCAGTCCCATCGATTTGCTCCTCCGCGACGCGATCGCACGCGGCGGCATCCCCGGTCCTCGTGTCCTGACGTCGCTTCGCCCAGTGACCGCCAGCACCGGCGACACGGACGCCATCCGAGCGGAAATCCGCCAACTGAAAGCCGACGGCGCCGACGTCATCAAGATGTTCGCATCCGGTAGCATCCGCGACGGCGGGACACGCGCGCTGACCGACGCACAGATCGAGGCGGCGTGCGACGAGGCTCGTGCCCAGGGGCTGCGGATCGCGGTCCACGCCTACGGCACCGAGGTCGTGGGTGCGGCCGTACGTGCGGGCTGTAGCTCCATCGAGCACGGGAACCGCTACGATGCCGAGGTCATCGACCTGCTCGCAACGCACGGCACGTTTCTCGACCCGCATCTCGGCCTCCTCTACGACAACTACGAGGAGCATCGGGAACGCTTTCTCGGTATAGGGAACTACACGACGGACGGCTACGCGCGCATGGCCGATGCGCGCCGCATCGGGCTGGCGACGTTTGGTCGCACGCAGCAGAACGCCGAGGTACAGGTGGTGTTCGGCACCGATGCCGTCGCCGGCGCGCATGGACGCAACTTCGAGGAGTTCATCGTGCGGGTGCGGGAAGGCGGGCAAGATGCAATGGACGCAATCGTGTCGGCCACGTCGCGCGCGGCACGCACACTTGGTCTCGACGCGATGCTGGGTCTGGTCGCCCCCGGGTTCGCAGCCGATCTCGTGGCCGTCGAGGGCAACCCCCTCGACGACATCACGGCGATGCGCCGCGTGCGTTTCGTGATGAAAGACGGTGTAGTCTACAAGAACGTCGCGTACTAGCCGGTCGCCGCGCGCGCCCTACCGGCCGAGCAGCTCCAGGCTCTCGGCATGGTCGTTTTCTTCGGCCAGCATGTCCTCGACTCGGATCACCAGACCACGGTCGCCGTACGCCGACGCCTGGTCGATTCGCTTCGCGTAGTTAGCCACGACACGTCGCTCCGCCGCGATATCAGTCAACGTCATCTGCTTCGCCGTGCGGGCCATTTTCGGGTTAATCATCAGCTCTCCGCCCAGCACCACAATCTTGTCGGCGAGAAACACCGCGTGATTCAGCTCACCCTGGATGTTCGATTTCAACTCCTCGCGCAGCTCGTGTCCCAACAATCCGTCGCGGTGACCGAGAAAGAAGGGTTGCGCAGGACGGCCTCGAGGTTGAGGTCGTCGTTGTAGCCATCGATCAGTTGCTGCTTGCGCAAGTCCTTCTTCTTCGCCATACGCCCTCCTTCTTGTGAGAAGATCAAAGACTAACGGCCGTCACCCACTTGGAGGAGGAGCGCGATGGGTTTGACCACGATTCGAGGGATGATCGCTGGCGTCGTCGTGGCCGCCGGGGCCGCCGCCCCTACGGTCGTCGACGCTCAACGGGAATTCCAGTTGCCCGACACCGTCGCACATCGGGCAGTGGACATCTGGAGCGAGGGAACCCGCATGGCCGGCGATCTCTACTGGCCGAAGGGTGCGAGGCGCGGCGAGCTTCCGACGATCGTGATGAGTCATGGCTGGGGCGGCACGAAAGCGTCGCTCGTCCGAAACGCCGCGACGTTCTCGGCCGACGGGTTCATGGTGCTGGCGTTCGACTATCGAGGTTGGGGCGAGAGCGACGGCAAACTCGTGGTGATTGGCAACATGCCCGAGCGCGGTGTCAACGGCGAAGTCAGTGTCTTAGCCCAGGAAATCCGGCGCGTCATCGATCCGATCGATCAGACCCTGGACATCACCCGCGCCTTCGACTTTATCGTGGGAGAGGCCAACGTCGACACCGCGCGCATCGGCTACTGGGGCTCGAGCTACTCCGGCGCTCATGCCATCTGGGTAGCGGCCAACGAGCCGCGGGCGACCTGCGCGGTCGGCCAGGTCGCGGCCGCGGACTCGGTGGACCTCGCGCGTACGTCGTGGAAGAACACGGACGTCGACATCGAGCACTACGCGCGGCAGCAAGCGGTCCGAAGGGCGCGCGGCGACATCCCGCCACTCCCCCAGCGCACCGACAAGGCACCCAACCTCAACGGGTGGGCGCACCTCGACAAGGTGCTCAGCTACCGGCCGGTAGAGGACGCCTCGCGCATCACGATTCCGCTGCTGGTCATCGACGCCGAGAACGAGGAGCTGTTTGATCGGCACCAGGCGGGCAAGCTATCGGTCACCCGCGCGAAGGCCAACGGCGCCAAGGCGGAGTATCGGGTAATTCCGGAGATCACGCACTACGGGATCTACGGCGAGGCGTTCGAAGAGTCAGCCGAGATGGCGCGCGCCTGGTTTAACGACTGTTTAATGAACTGATGTCCTTCAGGTGCAAGGTTCAGGGTTCTTCGGGAAACCGTGCCCTGAACCTGGAACCGTGAACCCCGGGCACAGTACCTAATGCACGCTCCCCCCACCCATCTGGAGGAGCGATGGTTCGGCTCCTACGCGTCGGATGGCCGACTCCCACATCTCGGTCGACTGCGTATTGAAGACGATGTCGAGGTCGACCTCCGCGTAGAGCCACGCCGAAGCGGCGAGCTCGGCGTCGAGCTGCCCAGCGCCCCAGCCGGCGTAGCCCGTGAGGAGACGCGTGCGCGGCGGCGGTGGCGCCTCGAGCAAGCGGCGCAGCAGGCTCTGCGAGGTCGAGAGAAAGATCCCATCACACACACGTACCGAGTCCGCGTCGCTTGGCTCCACGCCTGTCAGGATCCAGCCGCGTTCGGGTTCAAGCGGCCCCCCGATCCATAGCTCGAGACTGCTCGCGGCCGACACTGGCGGCGTCAACCGGACGGCGTCAGCGGCGGGTCGGTCCGTCGGCCGGTTCAGGACGAGACCGAACGCGCCCTCCTCCGTGTGCTCGCACAGCAGGATCACGCTCTGGTGGAAGTTGGGGTCGCAGAGCTGGGGCATCGACACGAGGAAAGAAGGGGCCAGTGACGGCGGCGTCCGTGTCTCAGTCATCGGTCGGTGTCTGTCCCTTCCGTGACGTATTCTCGCACGACCGCGAGCGCGTCGGACCATCCGCGTGCCCTAGCCGCTCCTGGGCCCACGAGACGTGTCGGGCGATGAGCGAATCCGTGCGCGAATCGCCGGTGGGCTCGAGATCACTGTCCAGCGCACGATGGGACGCCTCGGTGCCGCTGTTGCTGAGAGCCACCGCCAGGTTGCGTCGCAGCCCGCGTATCCCGGCGCGGGACATCGCACTGCCGTCGAGCATCCCCGCGAGCGTGCTGTCCGGTGTCTTCCAGAGCGCGCTCAATTGCGGGGCGTCGAACGCGGGCGTTGGCTGCCACGCGGGATCCGCTGAGCGGGCGGGTGATGCGTTGTAGGGGCACACATCCTGACAGACATCGCAGCCGTAGACCCGTGTGCCGACATCGGTCCTGTGCTCCTCTGGGATGTCACCCTTCAGCTCGATGGTGAGATAGGACAGGCATCGCGTGGCGTCGAGCACCCATGGCTCGGGCAGCGCGCCCGTGGGGCACGCGTCGAGACAGAGGGTGCAGGTGCCACACTGGTCGAGCGCCGGCCCGTCGGGGTCGAGTGCCAGGCTACAGATGATCTCCGAGAGAAACAGCCACGATCCCAGCTCTGGGTGAATGAGACAGGTGTTCTTACCGATCCAGCCCAAACCGGCGGATTGGGCGTAGACACGCTCCTGAACGGGCCCGGTGTCGACGTAGGCCCGCGCGTCGAACGGCTCGGCATTCGCGGACCGCATCCATGCGAGCAACGCCTCGCACCGCTGTTCGAGCACGACGTGATAATCGGCGCCCCACGCATACCTGGAGATCTGCGCGCGGTCGGGATCGTCGACCTCGGTCGAGTACGGCCGGTTGGTGTTGTACACCGTGCCGAGCGTGACAACGGACCGAGCGGTCGGGAGCACGTTGCGCACGTCGGCGCGACGTCGTGCCGACCGGGCCATGTAGCGCATCTCGCCCGCGTAGCCACGCGCGATCCACTCGTCGAGGTATCGGAGCTCGCGATAGTCGGTGGGGCACGCGATACCGCAGAGGTCGAAGCCGATCTCATGCGCGCGGGCCTTCACGTCAGCCGATGTCAACATGCTCGCGGTTCAGGGCTTAGAATTCCAGGTTTCAGGTTCGACGTCATCGTGGGTGCTGGCTCCCTCGCACTTTAAACCGGGAACCGTGAACCTTCGAATGACGCGCTAGAAGCTATACCGAAGCCCGAATTGCATCTCGCGCGCGTTCATAGCGCTGAAAATCCGGCCGAAGTTCGGCGAGCCGAAAAACCGGTTCGGCACATCGAAGTTAGCGCGGTTCAAGGCATTGAAGATCTCCCAGCGGAACTCGAGGCGCCCTCTGTCTCCGACCAGCCAATCCTTCTGCAGCGACACATCGACGTTGGCGTACCCCGGTCCGATCACCGGATTGCGCGGCGCGTTGCCGAACGTCAATGCGCGCTGCAGGGCAAACGCACCGGTGTTGAACCAGCGTCCGGCGCCGCGCTGACTGCTCGGAAGATTCGGGTCGCCGATCAGGTCGGGCCGTTGCGCTGGACCCGCTCCGATGTTGGCGCGATCCTCGATGAGGCTGATCGTAAAGGGCGCGCCCGACTGGGCCGTGATGATGCCGCTGAGGCGCCAGTTACCGAACACCCCTTCGCGCCAGCCACCGCGGCCGCGATACAGCGGCAGCTCGACCGTGCCGCTGCCGACAAACTGGTGGCGGTGATCGAAGCTCGACCGCGCAATCTCACCGGGAAAGATGTTGCGCACATCCTGTGGCACGTTCGGTTCGAACGCCGTCGGCCCCGGGCTCGACGCGTCGTCCTTCGACTGCGACAGCGTGTACGACACATCGAACGATACGTTGTTCCGCAGGTACCGTGCCGTCTTGAACGTGACGGCGTGGTAGATCGACGTTCCGTCGAATCGGATGGCGCGGATTCCAGCGAGCTCGGGAATCGGTCGGCGCGGGCTGATGGGCCCGCCGCCTGGCTCAGGCACGTTGTGCACAGTTGCGTTGTCGGCGCCGCGCGTGTAAGACCCCATGTAGAGCACTTCAAACACGGTGCCGGGCATCGTCTCCGTCTGGATGCCACCGCTCCATGTTTGCGTGTACTCGACCTTGTAGTCGTGGTCCATGATCGTGCCACCGACATTGCCGGTGGTGTCGCTCGTGAGGATCGAGCCCGTCGTGAAACGCGGGGCGAACTGGTCCGTCTGCACGTCGACTTGCTTCAAGAGAAAGAACGGCAGGTTGCGCGTGAACGCCGTTTGCACGCTGTACGCCCACTGATTCAGGAAGATCCCATAGCCGCCGCGGATGACGGTCTGGCTCTCGTCACCGGTCGTCAGCGCGAAGCCGAGGCGCGGCGCGAATCGCTTCCGGCTGGGCCGCAACAGGCTCCGGTCCCACCCGATCTCGGCAGAAGTGACCCACGGAATGGGAATGAGCGGCAGCAGCGCGGCGGCCGCGGACGAGATGTTGCCTGCCTCATCGCTGGCAATCACGTAGCGGCCGCCAGGTACAGACAGATCGATCGACGACAGACGGTTGTCGACATCCGTCATGTGCTGGTTGATCTCGTACCGCAACCCGACGTTGACCGTCAGGTTGTCACGAGCCCGCCAGTCGTCCTGCGCATAGACATGCAGCCAGTTCGTGCGGGCGTCCTCATCCCCCCGACCACCGATGCCGGACTGCGCTTGCGCGGGGTAGCCAAGCAGGAAGTCTGCGAACGGGTTGCCGCTGAACCGTCCCGTGTAGACGAACCGGCCGCGCGCCGTGTCGGCGTCTTCGGGTCTGAACCGCAGATGAAACCAGTAGCCGCCGAACTTCAATCGGTGCGCGCCGCGGTCGATCAGAAAGTTATTGTAGATCTCGACGTGGTCGTTCCGTCGAAAGATGAAACTCGTTGGGTCGCCCATATCGCTGTAGAAGCCAGCGGTGTTGATCTGCGGGAACCCCACGTCGCGCGGGTCGCGCGTGACGCCCTGGAGCCCGACCAAGCCCGCAAAGTCGACGCCTCGATTCAGGCTCGCCTGTCCCCCGTCCACGCTCATCCAGCCGACTCGCAGTTCGTTCAACATCGTGGTCCCGAACGTGTGCGTGTAGCTGGACCCGATGTTGTGCGCGCGCGTCCCCAGCGTTCGCCCAAAACCGGGCACAAGGGACTCCTGCTGCACGCTGGTCCCGAACGGTTGCACGTCGTAGGCATCGAAACTGCTGTAGCGGACAAACATCCGGTCGCTCGGACCGAAGCGGTGGTCGACGCGGGCGCTGAACTGATCGGCCTGGCGGTCGAGCGTCTCGACCGCGGTCAGGTTCTGGACCTCACCCGGTCCGGACGGCAGCGGCACGTACTCGAGAAACGCCGCGGCGATGGGATCGATACGGTCACGCGGGATCTCGTTGCCGGCAAAGAACGACCCGCAGGCCCCAGTTGCCGCATTGCGCGTCAACGGATCGCACACTGGCGAGAAACCGGACAGATCGCCACCCCGCACGGCACCCGAGGGGACCGAGAATGTCCGGGTCAGCGAGCGGTTCGTCCGCTGGCCTTCGTAGCTCACGAAGAAGAACGTGCGATCCCGTGCCAGCGGGCCGCCGAGCGTGCCGCCGAATTGCCCTTGGTCCAGTGGGGGAATCGGCTCACTGCGTGAATCGAAGAAATTGCGCGCGTCGAATCGCTCATCCCGCACGAAGGTAAACACGCTGCCGCCGTACTGGTTCGCCCCCGACCGGGTCGCGACGTTGATCAGCGCCGAGGCCTTACCGCCGAACTCGGGAGGGTACATCGACTTCTGGATCTTAAATTCCTGAATGGAGTCGACCGATGGGTTGATGACCAGATTGTTGAAGAGCTCGTCCGTGATCTTGACGCCGTCGAGGAGGTAGATGTTGTGACCGGCGCGCTGTCCGCCGACGTTGGGCAGCGGTCCCGCCTGCTGCAGCGCGGCGCCACGCGTGCCGCCTGGCGGGATCACCACGGCGTCGCTTAGTTGCGCGAGTTGGAGAAACTGGCGGCCATTGAGCGGGATTTGCACGACCTCCCGGTGCTGGATGACATCGTTGATCTCTGCCGACGTGGTTTGCAGCATCGGAGCGGTCGCGAGGACGGCCACTGCTTCGCTTATCTGGCCGAGGTCGAGATCGAACTGCAGGTCGAGCGTGCGGCCGATCTCCACCACCACACCTGTTTGGATCGCGCGGCGAAAACCCGGCAGCTCGACGGCCAGATCCCACACGCCGATCGGCAACGCGGGCATGAAGAAGCGACCGTCGGCGTCGGTCACCCGTTCGACGGTCAATCCACTGGCGGGATGCGTGGCGACCACGGCCGCGCCCGGCAGGACCCCGCCGGTCTCATCACGAACGACGCCACCGATTTCCCCGTTATTGGTCTGGCCATCAACCTGGGCGGCCGCACCACTCAAGACGGCGATCGCAACGATGCCTCGCGCCAAGCGTCTGCCACAGGCCCTGACACGACTCACGCTCCCCGCTGTCCTGTTGCGCACGCCCACACCAGCCATGCACTCTAAACGAGCGCTACTCACTGATGTCGCATCCGTGGCG
Source organism: uncultured Vicinamibacteraceae bacterium (assembly GCA_964646815.1). Lineage (GTDB taxonomy): Bacteria > Acidobacteriota > Vicinamibacteria > Vicinamibacterales > UBA8438 > CAZYFH01. Next base: position 30,769 of record CAZYFH010000005.1, read on the forward strand.
CCAGTTCTCGTGGCGCTAGTAGAACTTGCGGGTGACATTGAATCCGATGAACCAGTCTCCGTTGTTCGCTCCCTGCACGACCTGCGCGGGCGTGGCGCCCAGGCCGTTGGAAATGTTCACCTGGAACAGGTGTCCACCGACGCGCTTCTCGACACCGACACTCACATGGTCGTCGCCGTTGTCGAAGCCGATGAGCCGCGGCACGTACTCCCCGGTCACATAGACGGTGTCCAGCATTCGGATGCGCGAGCCGAGCCCAGTACCAGCGTGTGCTCGTCGTCCGAGGCGAACCCCGATTCGGGATGGAACAGTGCCTTGTTCGCGTTTCCTATCCAGATGGGCTCGACATACACCGCGCCCCGTTCAGACAATCGCTTGGAGAACACGGCACCGACCGCCGGCGAGTATTCCTCCTTGAAGTTGTCGAACGCCTCGATCGAGACATACGCGTCGAGACCGATCCCCGGGTCGTCGCGCTGCCACAACACGTTGTAGCGCCCAAAAATCTGAACGTTGCGGTTGTTGTTCCGGTAGACGCCGACCTGAACGCCGGGTGCGAGCCCGTAGCGCAGCTCCAACCCGATGAGCGCCGGCGAGTCGAAGCCGAAGAAATCCTCGAGCAGATTGCCGTATCCGGGGCCGCCATCCAACGGCCGCGAGAAGCGGTGCGTCAACCGAAACGCGAATGAATTCCGCGGCAGGCGGAGCGTCATCGGGAGCGTGATTAGGTTGAAGTCGGGCTCGACGACGTCGACCTCGAGGTCGGACACGCGGTCCGCACCACCCGGCGTATCCTCGCGAGCGTCTACGGTGAGAACGCCGCTCATGTTACTGTGTCCGCTCCCGCAGAACACCGCACAGGTGAAGCGATACCGGCCGGGGGCGTCCGCCACGAACTCCACCGTCACCGCATCCCGGTCGGGCCGTGCGACCGCCCGCACCCCCAGCGCGGCGATGGCGATCCCGTGCGGCACATCGACCGCCCGGAGCGTCAACCGCACCGTGTCTCCGTGCGCGACCTCGATCTCGCTCGGCGTGAACTAGAACCATTCGGCCACTACGGTGATTTCGTGAATCCGGCTATCGAGTTGTGCCGGGTCGTCGAACGCCGTCGCCGTCCCCGCGCACATCCCGAGTACCAACAGCCCGACCGCACGGGGCCACCAGTCACGTCGCCGACACGTTCGTGCCGTCATCCCTGCCCCATCCCTCTTGCCACGCTCAAAACCCGCTCCGCCGCCCGCCGACTCGCGCCCGCCGCGCCGAGCTTCGCGCGCACCTGTCCGAGCGCGGCGCGCGTGCGCGCCGCGCGCGCCGCGTCGGTCAGAAAACTCACCGCCTCGTTTGCTACAGCCTCGGGCGTGAACGCATCCTGAATCAACTCTGGCACAACGCGTTCTCCGGCAATCAGGTTCACCATCCCGACGTCGTCGACGTGCGAGAATGCCTTCACCATTCGATACGTGAAGGTCGACAGGCGATACACGATGACCATTGGTCGTTGGTGGATTGCCGTCTGCACGGTCGCCGTGCCGGACGCGGTCAAGACGACGTCCGAGGCCGCCAGGACGTCGTCGGTCCGTCCTTCGACCACTACCAGCGGCGGACCGACGACGCTGGCGAGCGGCGCAAACAGCGAGTTGTCGAGATCCGGTGCGCGTGCGACGACGAACTGCGTTCCGGGCACGCGCTCGCTGATGTCACGTGCCGCGCGCGTGAGCCCGGGAAGAATCGCCGTGAGCTCGTTCGGGCGACTCCCTGGCAACAGGGCGACGGTCGGAGCCTCGGGCCGAAGCCGATGCGCGGACAGAAACGCCTCGCGGTTCTCGGTCGGCGCGGAGAGCTCGAGTAACGGGTGTCCCACGAACTCGACCGAGATGCCCGCATCGCGAAGCATCGGCTCTTCGAACGGGAAGATGACGAGCGCGCGGGTGACGAGGCTTTTGAGGGTGCGCAGCCGGCCACGTCGCCAGGCCCACACCTGCGGCACGATGTAATACACGACCGGGATCCCGAGCGAGCGGACGGCGCGCGCGAGGCGAAAGTTGATCTCGGGAAAGTCGATCGCCACGAACACGTCGGGCCGCTCTGCCGCGGCGCGCGCGACGAGTCGCCGATAGATGGCATACGACCGCGGCAACACCGCCAAGGCTTCAGAGAGTCCGGTGACCGTCAAACCGCGATAGTCGGCGACCAGGTCCGCGCCACTCGCGCGGAGTCGTTCGCCGCCCAGCCCGAAGACCCTCGTCTCGGGGTCCGCTGCCCGCAACGCGCGCGTCAGCGCGCCAGCGTAGAGATCGCCGGAAGGCTCCCCGCACGAGATCAAGATGCTAGGCAAGGACGGCACAATGGAACCAGCGGTCGCCCGGCGTTCTAGGGCGCGACGCCGGTGGGCCGCTTGAGGTCGGCCGACGAGAGATCGAGCTGTGATTGGGAAATAACTTCGAACCGATCAAATCCCACCCCTGCGAGATCGTCGACGAACGTCGAAGCGTCGCCCACTAGCACGATGGAGAGGTTACCCGGCTTCAAGTAGGCCCGCGCAACACGCTGAATATCGCCCACCGTCACGCCGTTGATTCGCTCCGGATAGGTCTCCAGTTCGTCGAGATCGAGACCGAAGAGGATAGCCTCGAGCACCTGGACGGCGATGGCATTCGGAGTCTCGAGGGCGATGGGAAAGTTGCCCGCCAGGTAGGCCTGCGCGCCCTGAAGCTCGCGCTGGGTCACCGGCTCTCGCTGCAGCCGGGCAATCTCGTCGACCGTGAGTCGCAGCGCCTCGGCCGTCGCGACCGACCGTGTATCTGTCGTGGCCATGAAGTCGCCGGCGCTCCGTCGCGCGGCCGTATCGGCCGACGCCGCGTAGGTCAGCGACCGCTCCGTCCGCAACACGCCGCCGAGCCGATTGCCACCCTCGCCGCCGAGGATCTTGATCGCGACATCAAACGCCAGAAAGTCAGGATGCGCGCGTGGCAAGGCGAGGTGTCCAGCACGGACGGCCGTCTGGACCGCACCAGGCCTGTCGACGACAATGAGGCGTCGGGTCGGCGCCGGCGCTTCGTCCGTCGGCGCCTGGGGCAGATCGCCGCGCGCCCAATCACCCAGCGCTCGCTCCGCGCCCGCGAACGCCTCCTGTGCCGTCACGTCCCCGACGATCGCGAGAACGGCGTTATTGGGCATGTAGTGAGCGACGTGGAACGTGACGAGTTCCTCGCGGCCGATGGCCCGCACGGACTCAGGGGTCCCGTTGTGCGGCATCCCGTACGGATGGAATCCGTAGACCAGGCGGTTGAACACGACGCTGGCGAGGTAGCCCGGGTCGTCGTAGCTCACCTGCATCCCGGAGAGCACCTGCTGCCGCTGGCGCTCAAGCTCAGTTGCCGAGAACGCGGGGTGGCGCGCCACGTCGGACAACAGGTCAAGTGCCAGGTCGAAGCTGTCGCTCATGACAACCGTGTTGACGAAACTGAGGTCGCTGGCCGCGCCGACGGCGAGCACACCGCCCACGTAGTCGATCTGTCGCGCGATCTCCTGTGCCGACCGTGTGGTCGTCCCCTGATCGAGGAGCTGGGCCGCCATTGCCGCGATCCCGGGGGTCCCGGCGGGATCACTCGAGGCGCCGGCCCGCACCAGTAACCGCACGTTGACGGCAGGCTGCTCGTGGTGTCCGACGAAGACGACCTGGAGGCCGTTGTCGAGGGTGCGAACCTCGTATTCGGGAAAGATGATGTCGGGCTCGAGCAGCGGCGGGGGCGGATCCTCGCTGGGCCAATCGATGCTGCCGGCGGGCTCCCACGTACTGCCGCGCTGCGCCGCCGCAGGCGCCGCAAGCGCGAGGACGCAGACCAAGCTCACGGCCAAGCGCCGCGTCATCGCGCGCCCCCACGCCGCGACCCTCCGAGCGATCGGCCACGAGACCCACGCGGCAGGATCGTCAGCACGAGCCGGTTCTCGTCCCGAAAGTAGGTTTGCGCCACCCGCTGCACGTCGTCCTTCGTGATGTTCATGAAGATGTCGAACTCGGCGTCGGCCGTCGTGATGTCATCATGGATGACTGCCGCGTGTGCGAGGTGCGAGGCCTTCTGGTCGTTCGTAATTCGACCGATCACATAGTCGCGCGCGAACTGGTTCTTGGCCCGCTGGACCTCATCGTCGCTCGGCGGCTCCGCCTTGGCGTTGTTCAGCTCCGCGATGAGGGCGGCGGCGGCCTCCTCGGGCGTGCGTCCGGGCTGCACGAGCGCCACCGCATAAAACAGGTTCGGATCTTCGATGATGGTCTGTTGTCCGAACGCCGACACCGCCACTTGCTGCTCGTAGACCAGCCGCCGGTGAATCCGCGAGCTCTGACCGTCCGACAAGATCTTGCTCAGGATGTGCAACGGGTACGCGTCCGGGTGACCGTCGTAGGTAATCGGGTACGCAACCACGACCGCCGGCAACGGCCAGTTGTCGGCCTCGACGGTCACGCGCCGTTCGCCGGTCGGCGGCGGCTCCCGCGGAATCTCGCGAGGTACCGGCTTCATCGCCTTCGGGACGCGTCCAAAGTAGTGCTCGATCATCTGGAGCGCCTCGTCGGACACGAAGTCCCCGACGAGCGTGAGCGTGGCGTTCTCCGGTACGTAGTACGTGTCGAAGAACTCCTGCACGTCCTCGATCGCGGCGGCCTCCAGATCGGCCATCGAACCGATCGCCGTGTGTTTGTATGGGTGCGTCGTGAAGGCGTGGTCGTAGATGATCTCTGGCAGCAATCCGAACGGCTCGCTCTCGTAGCGCCAGCGCCGTTCCTCCTTCACCACTTCCCGTTCGGATTCGAAGGTCGTTTGATTAATGCGGAGGGTGGCCATCCGATCCGCCTCGAGCCAGAGCATAAGGGGCAGATACTGCGCCGGCACAGTCTCGAAGAACACCGTGGCGTCCTCGGTGGTGTAGGCGTTGCCGTCGCCGCCGACCTGCGACACCATCGTGAGATGCTGGTCGGAGCGGACGTTACGCGACCCCTTGAACATCAGGTGCTCGAACAGATGCGCGAACCCTGTCCGACCGGCGGGCTCGTTCTTCGACCCGACGTGATACCACAGCTGCAGGTTGACGATCGGTGTCGAGTGATCCTCGGACAGGATCACAGTGAGTCCGTTATCGAGCGTGGTGAGGGAATAGTCGAGTTTCGTCGGGCGTACCGCCGTGTCTACGGCGGCCGGTCCAATCGCGAGCACGATCGTAGCCACGATCGCGGCGCGGCGGACACGCGTCGATATGCGGAACGCGAGCGGGATGCACGGCATGCCGTAATTATCTCACACGACACTGGCGGGGGCTGATGAACGACCAGCTACCCGACGACGAAGCGAAAGCCCATTTGCATCCAGCGGATCGGTCGGCGATCGAACGGATCGGCATCGATCCGTCGCTCGCTCCCGATGAAGACCTCGACCGCACCAGCCCCGCCCCGGAAGCGAAGGCCACCCTCGAGACGCCCACCGTACTGCGTGGGCCGACCATAGATGTTGGCGTCCACGCTGACCGCTGTTCCATCCATGTCGACGATGATCGCCACGCGGTCATGGATGGCACGCATCAGCCGGATTGATGCCGTGAATTCGGTCTCGTAGTCCGCCCCCGACCGTTCCACGGTGCGGAGAACGCGGCTGCCGAGGCCAATCTCGAATCCGCCGATGCGGACCAGATCGCTGTAGCCCAGGCCCACCATGTTCCACGCGACCGACTCGGAATTCTGGCGGTCGCTGAGGTGCCGCGATACGTGGTGAAACGTGGTCCCGAGCTCGCCGCGCGGAAGACGAACGAAGACCGACAGATCGATGGTGTAGTTGTTCTGGTTCGGATCGACCGCTCTGCGCTCGTCGCCGACGATCGACTCGAAGCTGCTGTGCAGGTTGCCCCGTATGACGCCAAGATCGAACACGTCGAGGTCCGCACCAACGTCCGTGTCCCACGCGAAACTGTGATCGCCGTTGTTCCTCGTGCGGACCCCGTTCAGGTGGAAACGGTAGGCGGTGAAAAACCCGACCGACGATTCGGCCAACCCGGAGGGACGCGCTCCGCCGCTCGTCTGCGCGACCGCAGGTACTGCACCGAACGAAAAGAAGGCGATGATGACGAGGGAGGCGAGACGGAGTGCCGGCCAACGCAGTCGAGACGCGACCAAACCGGCGCAGTATAGCACGCGCCCACGGCCGGGCCAGCCCCGCCGTGGGCGCGATGCGGGTCGCGATGGACTGCTAACGAACGGTGGCCATCCGCTCGACGAACGACGCCAGATACTCAAGCTCGAGCCGCGCTGCCACGTCTCGGACGCGAAGCACCCGCTCGTCCGGGGGCCATACCAAGAGCCGCCTGAGCTCGGCGAGCGGTCCACTCGCGCGCGTTCGCCACCGGACGCCAACCCGCCCGTGCAGTGCACCACGCCACGCGAGGAGATGCCCGACAGCGCGAAACGTGAAGTAGTAGGCGATGAGGTTCGGACCCGGAACGAAGAAGAACAGCGGGCCGAGCGCGGCGGCCGCGAGTCCGTCGATGAACAGCCACTTGCGGTGCCGGTCGGCGTCACGTTGCAGTGTCGCCTGCGCCGTGTCGAGCGCGCGGGCCCCATCGAGATCATCCGGATGGACCAGCTCCGCTTCGACCTGCGTTCTGAGATACCACAGCAAGCGTTGCTCCGCGATCGCTTCGGCCAACCTCGAGATCACGGCGTTGCGTACGCGCACGAGCCATGGTTGTCGAACGCGCGGGTCGGCCGGCACGGACGCCAGCCGCCGGGCGCGTCGATCGTCTTGCGCCGCGGCCATCATGTCGCGAAATCGGGCAAAGACGCCGGTGTGACCCCGTGGCGTATCTCGCACGGCGTCCTCCGCCTCAGCCGACTCGCAATACAGCTCGAATCGGTCGGTCCCTAAGGGCACGAGATAGACCTCTATCCCAGACACGATGCGTTTCTCGAGGTGGCGGCACCAACGACTCGGGGGCACACAAAAGGGAGGGGCGGGCGCCGTCATCCCATCCCCCCACCCCAACTCTAGCAGTCGTTCATCTGGTCGGACCACTGTTGGCGGCTCGCGACCAGCCAGCGTATGATACGCGCGGCTCGATAACCCGCACGGAACTGTATTTCCAGGCCTTGAACGTATTGTTACGCGCTTACCGGTGGTGGCTTCCTGTGGCCTGCGCGAGCTTGGTTGGCGTGCTGGCCGGTACGTCGGCGACTGTCGTCATGGGCGCACGCACCCAGGTAACGGACGAGGTCGGGTCTGGGACCGGCAACGACGCGGCGATCAGCGCGGCACGCCAGCCGATTGCGTTCAGCCACGCGCGTCACACCGGCGACCATCAAATCGCCTGTGAGTTCTGTCACGTGTATGCCCGACGGGGCCCTGTCGCAGGAATTCCCTCGGTCCAGCGCTGCGTCGGCTGCCACCGCTCGATCGTGAGTGAGCGGCCGGAGATCCTCAAGCTGCTCGACTACTGGGAGAGCGGAGAACCAATTCCGTGGCTTCGCGTGCACGATCTCCCAGACTACGTGCGGTTCACGCACAAGGCACACCTCCGCGCCGGGATCGACTGCGCGCGGTGTCATGGCGACGTGACGCGTATGGATATCGCCGAGCAGGTCGAGTCGCTCACCATGGGCTGGTGCGTTGATTGTCACGAGGCGCGTGACGCATCACGGGATTGCCTGGTCTGTCATTACTGATGGCCGCTATCAGAATCGTCGGTCGTGGACCCACGTCGCCGGCGCGCGCACCGGTGGGTAACGAGTCTCGGTCCGTTCGGAGTCAGAATTGATGGACACACCGGGGAAGGGAATTGGCCGGCGCACGGTCCTCAAGGTGCTGGGCAGCGCGGGGCCGGCGGCCGCGGTCGCCGCCTGCTCGCCCGTTCCGCCCGAGAAGATCATCCCCTTCGTCGTGCCGCCCGAGGACATCATTCCCGGCGTCGCCACGTCATATGCCACAGTGTGCGGTGAGTGCCCCGCCGGCTGCGGCGTGCGGGTGCGAACTCGCGAGGGACGCGCGGTCAAGGTCGAGGGCAACCCCGAGCACCCCATCAATGGGGGCGCGCTCTGTATCCGCGGACAGGCCTCGCTACAAGGGCTGTACAACCCCGACCGGCTGCGCGGCCCGCTCGAACGCCGGACCGCGAACGTGGCGACCGGGCACAGTGTGCTCGAGCCGGTCGCCTGGGACCGAGCGCAACAGACGCTTATCGACCGCATCGTGGCGTTACGCGAGATCGGACGGGCGGATCGTATTGCGATCGTAACGCCGTTGATGACGGGCACGCTCGACACGCTCGTCGATCAGTGGGCCGACGCGGTGGGCGGCGCGCGACGCCTGCGCTACGAGCCGTTCGCCTACGAGCCTATTCGCGCGGCCAATCGGCTGACGTTCGATCGCGATACGATTCCGCATCACGACCTGGCGGCCGCCGACCTTGTCGTGTCGTTCGGCGCAGACTTCCTCGAGACCTGGCTGTCAACGGTCGGGTACACACGCGCCCACGCGCAACGACGCCGCGCGCTCGCCGGCCCGCTGTCACGCTTCGTGCAGATCGAGCCTCGGATGTCGCTGACCGGGTCGCAGGCCGATGACTGGATCGGGATCGAACCAGGCGCCGAGGGCCTGATTGCCGCATCGATGGTCCACACGATCGTCGCCGAGCAGCGTGTGCTGATCGACGGCCTCGCCGCCGAGGAATTGGAGCGGATCGGAGGCTTCGTGGCCGGACTGTCGGCCGCGGCCGTGGCCGCACGAACCGGCGTGCCGGCCGTCACACTCGTCGAGCTCGCCCGCGCCTTCTCCGACCCGGATGCGGGCGCCGGGCGCACACTGGCCATCGGGAGCGGCGTCTCCGCCTCCGGCTCGGACGCCGCCGCGGCGCAGGTCGCCATCAACCTACTCAACTACGTCGCGGGCAACGTCGGCCGCACCGTTCGGTTCTCGCCCCACGCTGGCTGGGAACGCGCGAGCACCTATCGGGATATGCGCGAGCTCGGCGACGCCATGGGGGCCGGTGAGGTGGAGCTGGCTATCCTGCACAACGTCAACCCTGTGCACACGATGCCCGGTGGTACCGAGTTCGCCGAGGCTCTCGACCAGGTTCCGTTCGTCGTCGCCACCTCGCATTTCCCCGATGAAACGACAGCCCGCGCCGATCTCGTGCTGCCGACCCACACCCCGCTCGAGGCGTGGGGCGACGACCACATCGCGACCGGGCTGCACGGGCTGATGCAGCCGGTCATGCGACCGCTGTTCGACACGCGGCATCTGGGGGACGTGCTACTCGAGACCGGGCGCGCCGTCGCGGGACAAGACGCGACCACGCCGCTGCCAATCGGCGACTTCCATCAAGTGCTGCGAGACCGATGGCGCGACCTCATGCCGGCGCGAGATGACATCGAGGACGACGCGCCCGACTTCGAGGAGTTCTGGACCGCGTCTCTCCGGCGTGGGGGGTACTGGTATGTGGTCGAGCCTGAAGCGGTCGCACTCAGTCTGAGGCTCGGGGATCTCCGCCTCGAGTCCGGCGGCGGCGGCGGCGCACGGGCGCTGACGCTGGTCGTCTATCCATCGCTCCACTTCTACGACGGACGGGGCGCGAATCGACCCTGGCTCCAGGAGATTCCGGACCCACTCATGAAGACCACCTGGGGCAGTTGGGTCGAAATGACCCCCACCACGGCGGCCGGTATCGGCGCTGACGAGGGACAACTCGTGACGCTCGAGTCCGATCACGGTTCGGTCGACGCGACGGTGCTCCTGAATCCGCAGATGCGCAACGGCATCGTCGCCATACCGATCGGCCAGGGACACACGGACTATGGGCGATATGCGAGCGGCCGGGGGGTCAATCCGCTCCGGCTCCTCGACCCCGCGCCCGACACCGCCGCGGGCAGCGTGCGTTGGGCCGGTACACGGGTCGACGCGACACCACGAGACGTCCGTCGACCGGTCCCGCGTCTCCAGTCGACGTTCGACCAGTACGACCGCGACTTGGCGCAGTCGGTCTCGCAGGCAGCGCTCGCGGCAGGCGACGTTCACCCGACGGAGCCCCACGCGAGCCTCCACCCGGACCATCCGCATCCTGATCACCGGTGGGGCATGGCGATCGATCTCAACACGTGCACCGGCTGCAATGCCTGCGTGGCCGCCTGCTATGCCGAGAACAACATCCCGGTCATGGGCGCCGACCGTATGCTGCGCGGCCGAACGATGTCGTGGCTGCGCATCGAGCGCTTTAGTGGTCCCGCCGAGACGGCGGGCCCACCCGATCACCGCGACACCCGGTTCCTCCCGATGCTGTGCCAGCACTGCGACCATGCGCCGTGCGAGACGGTGTGTCCCGTCTACGCGACATATCACACGGAGGAGGGTCTGAACGCCCAGATCTACAACCGCTGCGTCGGCACCCGCTATTGCGCGAACAACTGCCCCTACAAAGTGCGTCGCTTCAACTGGTTCGAGGCCGAGTTCCCCGAGCCGCTGAACCTGCAGCTGAACCCGGACGTCACGGCGCGCAGCGCCGGCGTCATGGAGAAGTGCACGTTTTGCGTCCAGCGAATTCAGGAAGGCCGGGAGCAGGCGCGCGACGAAGGACGCGCGATGCGCGACGGCGACGTCACGCCGGCCTGCGCCCAGACCTGTCCGACACAGGCGATCGTCTTCGGCGACCTCAACGACCCGGACAGCGACGTCTCGCGGCTTTCCGGCAATGCGCGCGCCTATCACGTCCTCGACGAGGTCAACACGCGACCGGCGGTCACCTACCTGAAGAAAGTAACGCGGTCGTAGGGATGAGCTACGCGAAAATCAACGCGGACATCCTCCGGACGCTCCAGCCGCCCGGGGCGGCCTATGTCGCATCGCTCGGGCTCGTCCTCACCATTCTCGGTATTGGCGTCTACGCGTTCACCGAGCAATGGCGTACCGGCCTCGGCGTCGCCGGGTACGAGCACCCGGTCCTCTGGGCCATTTACATCACCAACTTCGTCTTCTGGGTCGGCATCGCCCATTCGGGCACCTTGATCTCAGCCGTCCTGTACCTGTTTCGCGCTAAGTGGCGGACCGCCGTGGCGCGCGCGTCGGAAGCGATGACGGTGTTTGCCGTCATGACCGCCGCGCTCTTTCCGATCATCCACATCGGGCGGCCGTGGTTCTTCTACTGGATGCTCCCGTATCCAAACGAGCGCCAGCTCTGGATCAACTTCCGGTCACCGCTCATCTGGGACGTCTTCGCGCTCACGACGTATCTCACCGTCAGCGCGATGTTCCTGTTCCTAGGTCTCATTCCGGACAACGCCGCGGCGCGCGACCGATGCAACGACTGGCGCAAGCCGATCTATCGCGTCCTAGCGCTCGGCTGGCGTGGCTCGACGCGACAGTGGATTCACTATGCCGCGTTGTACGGCTTCTTCGCCGCGCTGGCGACGCCTCTCGTGGTCTCCGTGCACAGCGTCGTCTCGTGGGACTTCGCCGTCTCGATTCTTCCAGGGTGGCATAGCACGATCTTCGCGCCGTATTTCGTCGCCGGAGCGATCTTCTCCGGGCTGGCCATGATGATCACCCTGCTCATTCCGCTCCGCCGGCTGCTGAAACTTGAGGAGTACATCACCATCCGGCACTTCGAGAACCTCGCGAAGCTGATCATCGCCACGTCGCTCATCGTTGGCTACGCCTACCTCATCGAGTTCTTCATCGCGTGGTACAGCGGGAGCACGTTCGAGCGTGGCACGTTTTACGACCGGGCCTTCGGCCAGTACTGGCCGTTTACCTGGACGATGATCACCTGCAACGTCTTCGTGCCGCTTCTTCTCTTCTGGAAGCGCATCCGGACCAACCTTCTCTGGCTGTTCGTCATCTCAATCTTCGTGAACATCGGGATGTGGCTGGAGCGGTTCGTCATCATCATCACCTCGCTCTCGCACGACTTCGACCCGGCTAACTGGTCTGGGATCTACCAGCCGACGTGGGTGGAAGGCGCCATCACGGCCGGCAGCTTCGGGTTGTTCTTCCTCCTGTACCTCCTGTTCGTGAAGAACTTCCCGGCCGTATCTCTCACGGAGATGAAGGAGGGTTCGCAGCATGCCGAGCTGTTCGATGACAGCCTGGCACGGTGCCTCACGAGCCACGGGTTCCTCGATCGTTTCTACGAGCTGTTCCTGTCGTCGAGCGATGAGGTCGCCCTCAAGTTCAAGGACACCGACTTCGCGAGGCATAAGCGGATGTTGGAGGACTCGCTCTCGCTGATGACCAACGTGTCGGGAGCACCATCGGAGGATCTCGCGTATCAGGACCGCGTCGCCCATCGTCACGGCCTGGACGTTCTCGACATCGGACCGGAGCTCTACGAGCTCTGGCGCGAATCGCTCCTACAAGCCGTCCGTGAGTTCGACGGGCACTTCGACGCGAACATCGAACGCGCCTGGCGCAACGTGCTGGCTGAAGGCGTCGAGTACATGCAGTCCCAAGGATCGGCGCCGGGAAAATCGTGAGCACTGTGCGCATCCTGGCCATCTACGACGAGTCGACGAAGGCCGCGGTGGCGGTCGCCGCCGCGCGCGACCATAGCTTGCGCGAGATCACGGTGTACACGCCGGCCCCCGACCACACGATCGAGCGGCTCCTCGGCGGCCGTATCAGCCCCGTGCGGCTGTTCACCCTGATCGGCGGGCTAATCGGCTGCGCGAGCGGATTCGCGCTCCCGATCTACACCGTCTACGACTGGCCGCTCATCACCGGTGGCAAGCCACTCATCTCGATCCCGCCGTTCGTCGTGATCGCATTCGAGTTGACGATCCTGTTCGGCGCAATTGGTGGGATGATTGGCTTTCTCGTGCTGGCCGGGCTCCCTCGCCTGACGGGTCCGGCCCCCGGCTATCCACGGTTCACGAACGACTGCTTCGGGGTCGAGGTCACCTGCGGGGATGAGCAGGCGCCGTCGGTACACACGCTGCTCGAGGGCACCGGGGCGATCGAGGTGCGGACCGATGCATAGACCCGCACAATGGTCGTCCAGCGACGTGCGCACGGCGCTGGCCACCGCGCTGATCGTAACCATGGCCGGAGCCGTCCTGCTTGCGGTCCCCTGGATCCGAAACATGTGGACCGGTCCGGTCGTGCTGCCGCAGACCCACGCGCTAACGCCGCCCGACGATTCTCTGAGCGTCGACGGTCCGCGCATCATGAACCGCCGCGAGGCCCGTACGCAGCTCACCAACCCGACGGTAGAGACGGCCGAGGTGCTCACGCAGGGCGCGAAGCTGTACGGCACCTACTGCACACTGTGCCACGGCGCCGCTGGCACAGGGGACGGCCAGCTCGCGTCGTTCTATCGCCGCATGCCCGACCTCACGGCGCCGCATGTCGACAACTATTCCGACGGGTTCGTCTACAGCATCATTCGAGAGGGCGGCCGTAACATGCCGCGCTTCGCCGACGCGTTGAGCGTTAACGAGCGGTGGGCGCTCATACACTACCTCCGCACGCTGTCACCGCCGGGAATGGATCGGCCGTGATCGGCGCCCAGCCGGGGACCGGCGGGCTCGTGCCGGCTGGCGTCCGACGCGGTTGCCTGGCGTTCGGGCTCGTCGGGGCGCTGGCCTTCGTGTACGGACTCCTCCTCGGCAATAGCATCCGTGCATGGCAGGCGCTGCTGGTCAACTTTCTCTTCTTCGCCGGGCTCGCGCAGGCTGGCGTCGTGATCTCGGCCATCCTGCAGGCGACCGCTGCCCGTTGGGGACGACCGCTCAAACGGGTGGCCGAGGCGACCGCTGCCTTTCTCCCCGTGGCGTTCGTGCTGCTGCTCATCCTGCTGATCGGTGTCTCGGCGTGGGCCCCGTGGGTGCATGAGCCGGTGGAGGCGAAGACGCCCTGGCTCAACATCCCGTTCTTCGTGACGCGGGAGCTCGTCGGTTTTCTGGTACTCGCTGGTATCAGCCTCGTCTACGTCTACCGATCGCTGAGACCGGACATCGGCATGCTGGACGAGTCAGGCCAACGGACAGCCACGGGATTGAGCCGGCGATTGATTGTCGGGTGGCGTGGGCTGGAGACGGAGCGCGCGGCGAGTTACGCCTCACAGCGCCGTCTGGCTCCTGCCGTGTTGATTTGCTACGGGTGGGTGTTCACGCTGGTGGCGTTCGATTTCGTCATGTCGCTCGACCCGGATTGGTTCTCGACTTTGATGGGCGGCTATTACTTCGTCGGGAATCTGTTCGTCGGCTTCGCCTTCCTCGCGATCGTCGCCGCATGGGGACGTGACCGGCTCGGCATCGTCGACTACGTCGCGCATCGTCAGTTGCACGACGTCGGCAAGCTGCTGTTCGGCTTTTGCATCCTCTGGGCATATATGTTCTGGGCGCAGTACCTCGTCATTTGGTACGCCGACCTGCCGGAGGAAACGGCGTTCATCATCCATCGCATGGACGGTGCGTGGGCGCCGTTGGCGTGGACGGTCTTTGCGATGGCGTTCGTGATCCCGTTCGTCGTGCTGCTGAGCCGTGCGGTCAAGCGGCACCCGTCGGGATTGATGACCATCGCCGCGATCGCCCTGATCGGGATGTGGCTCGAGCGGTTCATCCTCGTTGTGCCCTCGCTCTGGCACGGTGACGGCGTGCCGCTCGGGTTTCCAGAGATCCTGATCACGTTGGGTGTGCTCGGTCTGTTCGCGTTCTGCTACACGGGGTTCCTTGAGCTGTTTCCAGCGCTGCCGGTCTCGGATCCGAGGCTCGCGCGCCGATTAAACAACGAAAGCGCCGACGGCTCCACAAGGGCAACGCCGGTGGACCCCGAACGCCGGTTCGCGTGAGCGCCGCGTCTCATCTGCCCGCGCGCAGCATGCATCATCGTGGAGAGAGCTCGACTCCTACCACCGGCATGCCCCCAGCATCTCTTGCCTTAGCCCACCGCGTACAATGCGGGACCGTGAACTTGCACCCATCGGGACCCCGCTCCGCGCCACCGCTCGTGGCCGTCGCGTGCCTCGCCGCGGCGACGGTATCCTGCTCGCAGGATGCGAGCGCACCCGCGTCCGACTTCCGGCCGACCGCCACCGTCGAGGAACTCATGCGGCTGATGATCGATCCGGCGGCCGATGCCATCTGGGACGCCGTGGTCACTGATATCACCACCGACGGCGTCGTGGAAATACGACCCGAGACCGAAGCCGAGTGGACAGCGCTCCGCTGGCGCGCTATGACGCTGGTGGAAGCGACCAACCTCCTGCTGATCGAAGGTCGGCCGATGGCCGCACCCGGGTCCCGCTCGGAGTTACCGGGGATCGATCTTCATCCCGACGCCATCGAGACGCTGGTCGCAGAAGACCCAGACGGCTGGGCGTCGCTCGCGCAAGGGCTACGTGACGCCGGTCTGCTGGTGCTCGATGCCGTGCGTGCTCAGGACACGGACGCACTGCTGGTCACCGGGACCGGCCTCGACGTCGCGTGCGAAAACTGCCATTCCCGATACTGGTATCCGGGCTACGGCGACCCGCGGCCGGACGCATCTGCAGACGAGCCTCAGGACTAGCCGATCAATCGCCGCGCGCCGGCCGAATCGGGGTGCCGTCGGGCTGGGTGAGTTCCGCGCAGCACATGCCGAAGGTGCCGGGCGCGCGCGACGGCTGACCGACCACTTTGATTTGGTCGCCCGCCTGGATGGTCTCCGGTGTCCACCCGCGCCGGCTCATCATGACCGAGGCGCCCATCTCGATCTCCCAGGCGACCATCTCGCCGTTCTCGCCCGGCGCGTCGACGTAGAGAAACGAATGGGGATTCCGGAAGACGAAACGAGTCACGGTGCCCAACGCCTCCACACTCTTGGTGTTGTCGTAGAAGGGCCCGCTGGCATGGTGCGCACTCGCCGGTCCACCCATTGTCACGATCGCCGCCGTCACGACGACAGCGGTGGCCGCAACCCACAGCATTACTTTCACGGCGCTATCCTCCCTCACGGCTCCCCGCCGCTCATCGGTACTTCGGAACCAGGAATTTCACCGGGCGGCGCGCCGCTTCCGGATCGCAGTCATAGGCTTGCAGTTTGTAGCCGTCGGAGGCCGGCAACCACTGGGTCGTATACGAGGCCTGCTCTCGCAAGAACATCGGGTCCTCGACGGTGACGGTCGCTTTCAACTCCTCTCCTTCGCGCCAGTAGCGCTCGATCACCTTCTTTAACTGGGACGACGGAATTCCGTTGTAGTCGTCGAATCCTGTGATATCGAACGTGAAGTGTGTCGTCACGACGTGTAGGGCACCGCTGTCATAGTGACCGACCGAGACACCCTGGACGCTGTAGTCCTGCGGCGTCGGCTTGCGTCCGTCGAGCCAGACGGTCCGGACCTGGTCATCCTTCTCGTATCGGAACATGACTCGGTCAGGCCACTGCACGACTTCCATCATGTACGGGTCGTATTGCAGCGCCGGTGGTGTCGATGGCACGCAGTCATACTTCGGCGCCAGCGCTTCGTCGAACGCGTGCTGATACGCCAGCGCACGTTCGTTCAGCACGGGAAAGTTGTCAGGCGTCCACGGCATGTTCGGCCCGTTGACCGGTCGCGCACGTGGCCCACCGTCCCACACACCAGCCAGGTCAGGCTGCGCGTCGGTCGAGTCTGACTGCGCCGACGCCGGTAGCGCCACGGTCAGACCGAGCAGCGCGGCGCCCGCGGCAACCCGGACCCAGCCTCGCCACCGCGTGCGACTCGTCGTCTCCTGCATGGCGTCTCCCTAGTGGTCCGGCCACACGGCCCGGTGACCAGTGGTCGCGTTGCGGCCCGTGACCGGTTTTCGAGATCCTACACCGGTTGGCGGCCGCGCAGCGTGGTATCCTCCACGGTCGCACGGCCGGCGAATGCACCCCTCATGTCCGAACGACCCCATCAGGTCATTAGCCGGCCCGACAGCGGAGCCTCGCCGATCTCACGAGAGGGACGGATTCGGCGGCGATTCGACCGCCGGCTGCAACTCCTGCAGATACCAGACGACCTCACCGGCTGGTCCGTCCTCGACATCGGTGCGTGGCACGGCTTTTTCTCGTTCGAGTGCGAGAGGCGCGGAGCGGACCGCGTGCTAGCCGTCGACCGCTACGCTTGGGATCGGTTCGGGATGGAAGAGTTCCGGTCGGCGCGCGCGCGTCTCGGCTCGGACGTCGAGTACCGGCACGCCGACGTGCACGAGCTCGACCCGGTCGAGATCGGCCAGTTCGATCTCGTGTTGCTGCTCGGCGTCTTCTATCACCTCCGCAACCCCCTGACCGCGCTCGAACGGATTGCCGGCGTGACCCGTCGACTGCTCATCTGTGAAACCCATGTGCTGCTACCGTTTGTGCACGAGCGCTACCCGCTGGTCCCGTTCTTTCCCGGAGATGAACACGCCGAAGAACGCCCCTACGAGATGTGCGCGATGCCGACGATGGCCGCGCTGACACAGATGCTACAATCCGTCGGATTCAGCGAGGTCGAGCCGGTTTACACCCCATCGTTTCGCTACTGGAAGAAGTTTCTCGCGCTCGTGACCAACCGCCCACAGTCGGGCCGGGGTATCGTGCACGCGCGCGTGTCATGAGGAGATCGACATCATGAGAATCGCCGTGTTGGGCATGGGAACGATGGGCGCGCCGATGGCCACCAACCTGATCAAGGCAGGGTGCGAGGTAACCGTCCATAATCGAACGCGTGCCCGAGAGGAGCCGCTCGAGAGGCTCGGCGCGGCACGGGCCGAGCACCCGGCGGCAGCGGCGCAACAGGCGGAGATCGTGCTCAGCTGCGTGTCGGACACGCCCGACGTGGAACGCGTGCTGCTCGACCCTGAGACGGGCGCCATCAACGGGCTCGCGAACGGCGGGCTGATCATCGACTGCTCCTCAATTGCGCCGGAAGCGACACGGCGATTCTCCGAAAAGTTTCGTGCCAAGGGCATCGGGTATGTCGATGCGCCGGTCTCGGGCGGTTCGGAGGGGGCCATCAAGGGCACGCTGACCATCATGTGCGGCGGCACCGAGGACGACTTCGCTCGCGCCGATCCGGTGCTGCAGATCATCGGCGCCAAGGTGACGCGGATTGGGCCGGTCGGGTGCGGTCAGATCGCCAAGGTCGCCAACCAGGTAGTGATTGCCGGCACCTTCCTTGCACTGGCCGAGGCCTTGACCCTCGCGTATCGCGCCGGCGCGAATCCCGAGCGGGTCGTCGAAGCGATTGGCGGCGGGGTGGCCGGGTCGTGGATCCTGAACAACCGCTCGGACAAGATGCTGAACGATGACTACCCACTCGGCTTCCGGACGCGGCTCCACCGTAAGGATCTCGCAATTGCGCTCGACGCGGCGCGGCAGTTCAAGGTGCCGGTGCCAATCGCCAGCCTCGTCGCCACAATTGAGGACTCCCTCATCGCCCAGGGCTTTGGCGACGAGGACATGTCCAACCTCGCGCGTTTCGTGCGATCGGGCGCCGGCGTACCCAACGGCCCGATGAAGGCGTAACCACCCGTGGTCAACAAGATCTACGCCAACTCTACGGCCGCGCTCGACGGGTTACTGCGCGACGGCATGACGCTGATGGTCGGCGGCTTCGGCTTGTGCGGTGTGCCGCAGAACCTCGTCCGGGCGCTGCAGGAGTCCGGCGTCGGGAACCTTACCTGCATCAGCAACAACGCCGGCATCGACGGCGTGGGGCTAGGTCTGTTGCTCGAAACGCGGCAGATCACGAAGATGATCGCCAGCTACGTCGGGGAGAACCAAATCTTCGAGCGCCAATTTCTCGACGGCATCCTCGAGGTCGAGCTCAACCCGCAGGGCACGATGGCAGAGCGCATCCGCGCTGGGGGGGCCGGAATCGCGGCGTTCTTCACGCCAACGGGGTATGGCACGCCACTGGCCGACGGCAAGGAAACCCGGGAACTCGACGGCCGCGGGCACGTGCTGGAGACGGCGCTGCGCGCCGATGTCGCGCTCGTCAAAGCGTGGAAAGCCGACGCAGAGGGCAACCTGGTCTACCGAATGACGGCACGGAACTTCAATCCGCCGATGGCCGAAGCCGGGACGGTGACCGTCGCCGAGGTCGAAGAGATCGTCACGCCGGGCGACCTCGACCCGCACATGATTCACACACCGGGCGTGTACGTCGACCGCATTGTCGTCGGCGAAGACCCGGAGAAGGTCATCGAGCGCCGCAGGACGCGCCCGGCCTCCTGAACCGGGCCGCCACCGGCCATTAAGAGGTGCGCATATGGGGCTGAGCCGCGAGCAGATCGCGAGGCGTGCTGCGCAGGAAATCAGGGACGGCTACTACGTCAACCTCGGCATCGGTATTCCGACGCTGTGCGCCAGCTTCATCCCGCCCGACATCAGTATCATGCTGCAAAGCGAGAATGGTCTGCTCGGCATCGGGCCTTATCCCACCGACAGCGAGGTCGACCCGGATCTCATCAACGCCGGCAAGGAAACGGTGACCGCGGTCGCAGGCGCAAGCTATTTCAGCAGCGCGCAGAGCTTCGCAATGATCCGGGGCGGCCATATCGACCTTGCGATCCTGGGCGCGATGCAGGTGTCGGAGTCGGGCGATCTGGCCAACTGGATGATCCCCGGCGCGGTCGTCAAGGGCCCCGGTGGCGCGATGGACCTGGTGTCCGGCGCGAAACAGGTGCTCATCGTCATGGACCACCTGTCCAAGAAGGGCGACAAGAAAATCCTCAACGCGTGCACGCTGCCGCTCACCGGGAAAGGTGTCGTCCGCAAGATCGTCACGTCGCTGGCCGTCATCGACGTTACACCTGACGGTCTACACCTGCTCGAACGGGCACCTGGCGTATCGGTCGACGACATCCGTTCGGCGACCGAACCGCGGCTGCACACCGGCGGTGACGTCCCAGAGATCAGCGTCTGAAGGAACACCGGCCGACGGTGTCAACCGCCGTCAGCGCTCCCCTTGCTCGCGTGCCGACGCCGCGACGGCCTGTTGGATGACCTCAACTCCTGCAGCCACCGTCTGGCGTCGCCACCGCGGACTGGCCGGGCAGAAACACTCCACGAATTTCCGCGCGGCGCGCGCATAGGCCGGATGGCCGCGTTGCGACAACCGACCTGCCCGATTCTCGGCGCGCAGCGCCGCGAGCATTCGCATCGCTGCATATGTGCCGAACTCGGCACAGACGAAATGGTAGCGACGTGCTCCCGCATGCCGCGCCAGCCACGTCCCTATGACTCCGCGGGCGGAACAGGTCTCGCCGTCGGCCACCGACACCACACGGTCGCCAACGAAACGCGTGCGAAACGACTCGATCTCCGCGGCCTGGACCGGTTCGACGAAGAGCTGATAGTCGCCGAACGCACCGAGCCCGGAGTGGAGGTCGACGTGGACAACGGAGGTCGCCGTGCGCGTCCACGACCAGAATAGTCCCTGCACCTGCCGGGTCGTCTGCGCCGGGCCATCACCGCGGAAGAACAGACGGGCTGGGTGCTCGTATTTCCGCTCGCCAGGCCGCCTGCGCGGCGGCCCAGCCGAGCCGCAAGACAGTCCACGCCGCCCCGAGGCGGAACGGCTCGAGCCGCGTCGGTGCCGACTCGGGATCCAACAAGCGGTACACTTCATCGTAGTGTGGCGGGATGCCGTGGTAGCTGTCACCCGCGTCGTCAGCCAGGTAGTTCCGGTTGAGATCGACGTTGTGCTCGTCAGTCCGCCGGCACCAGGCGAACCCGTATGGGTTGAGCGCGTCGATGATCGTGACTGCCGCGTGGTCCGGCAGTGACACCCGGCCAGCCGCCAGATTTCGCAGCCAGGCGAGCTGCACGGCCGAGCCAAAGAAACCCTCGATGCCGTGGAGCCCGGACGAGATGACGGTGGCCTGCGCCGGCCGGCGAGCGCCGACAGTGATGACGTCCACCGTCAACCTCGCGTCGTCCGGGCCACGCGCGGCGATCCCGTAGCTATCGGTCGTCGCCTGAACCGTCGCGGCGGCGTCCAGCATCCGGTCACGCGCGACAGCGTAGGTCGGCGAGAACAAGGTCGTTCGCGGGGAACTAGTGGCCTGTATCGAGTGAATCAATAGCGCTCACCTGGCGGGGCATTCCGCGCGGGACCATGCGTCAGCGCGGACACATACGGCGTGTACGCTCCCTCGTCGCGCCTTGTCAGCTGGGCGCCGAATGCCGGTGAACCACGACTGATTTACACGATACAGGCCACTAGGGCTAACGCGACATACGACGTTGTGGCGTCTCGCGTCGCGCCTACGGCCAACCTGAGGGACCAGCTATTGGCAGCGTGGGCCTTCCGGCACGCACGGGCCGCGCCGTCCACTCAAGACACGTGAGGCGAGGGGCTAATAAAACAGCATCGCGACGACGAACAGCAGCACGGCCATCGTAACGACCCACTGCCAGACTTCCTGCTTGTCGTCGCCGGGAATCAATTGAAAGGAGATGCTACGGTGAGAGTCGACAGCGTTCTGGAGGAAGGGCGCCGAGGAGATCCCCTCACTGTCGATGACAAACGAACCGCCGCCGGAGCGCTGCTCGAGCATGCCCAGGTCTTCCGTGTTCAGCCGCGTACGGAGGCCTTCAAGGTCGGCTTCGAGCGTCTGGTCGTAGTCGATCCCGCGAACATAGTCCTGCAGCACGACGTCCAGTTCGACGCCCGTCCGTGACCCGACCGCGACGGGATACACCTTGAGTCCACGCCGCTGGAACTCGGTGAGCGCCTGATCCAGGCGCCCCAGTTGCTCGTTGTCCGCCGCGAAATCACCGTCGGTGAACAACAGGACCAGCCGGTCCGAGCGCTCCTCGGGCTGAAACTCGTCCTCGCCGGTCTCGAAGCGATCCTGGTTGTCCAACGACTGGTAGATGTGCTCGAACGCTGTCGCGACGTCGCTGTCCCAGGGAAACGCGTCGCCCGACAGCGACGTCGGCGGCGACACCTGTCCCACCTGCTCGATAAACCGCTCCGCGTTCGATGACAAGTGCACCTGCCGCAGCGCCGTCGTGCCGAAGACGAAGAGCGCGACGCGATCGCCAGGGGTCAGGATGTCCTCCGTATAGAGATTGAGCACCTCGCGCACGGCTAGTTGCAGGCGCGACGGTCCGAGATCCCGGACCCACATCGACGCCGACGCATCGATGGCCACGGCCACGTCGACGTCGCCACGCTTGAAACTCGAGCCACCGTAGACCCAGAACGGGCGGGCTGCCGCGACGGCAAGCACGCCCATCGCCACGAGGGCTACGAACCAGAACTTGATGTGGCCGACGAGCGGATACGACGACCCGTGGGTTCGCACGGGCCTCAGTTGTAACCGGAGCAGGAAGACGGCGAGACCGAACAGCAACAACAGCGCGGCGATCGGGATGACCGCGAGAAACTCCGGGTTCTGGAACTCGACGCTCTCGCGCAGCGCGTCCTGCAGGCTATCCATTGAACTCGCAGGGCTGCAGCCCTGCGCGACACCATTCGTTATCGTGAGTGCCGGTGGCTGCCGCTACGCGCCGCGCCAGGCTCACGCCGTCAGCGCGCTCACTCATCCGCGTCGACGACGGACCGGCGTCCCCTCACCCCGCATCTGCTCGAGTTGCGGGGGCTCCACTTCCCGGAGCGGTTCGAGCGCCCGTCGCACCGCCTCGGGATCGCTCGTCAGATCGTAATTCCACTTGTAGTCGAAGCGGCCGCTGAGGTCACTGCGCAGCGCCCGCTCGTAGTCCGCGTTGACGGCCTCGAGTACTTCTTGGATGATGGCGAGCTTCTGCGCTTCACCGTTCTCGCTGTCGTCAGGAATCGCGCGATAACGCTGGCGTGCGAGCTGGAACTTAGCGCTGCCGAGTAGATGCGACGCCCGGGGGTCGTCGATCTCGTCTGCGAGATCTCGAACCACGGCGGCATAATCGCCCGTCAGGTAGTTGTAGGACGCCTGCTGCAGAAAGGCATCGGTGAACAGGTAGGAGTCAGCGAACCACTGCATACCCCACCCACGGCTGCGCTCGTAGAATCCGGTCACGTCGCCGATCTCGACTTCGGCTTGCTCGAAGTCGCCCCGCTCAACGCTCTCGCTGAGCCCATCGAGGTGCCCATAGAAGCCAGCCAGCGCGCGTGCCGGGATGGTCACGAGCACCAGAAACAGCAGGGCAAAGACAAAGCCTAGGAGGTATCTGAACGAGTGCTCTTTGTCGAGAAGATCCGTGAATCTCATGGGTGTGTCCTAGATCAATCCTGTCGGGGATTCTCCTACGGTCCCGTCCCCCACATCAGCTCTGCCACGAAGCCCAACGGAATGCCAACGGCAAGGAGGGCCATGGCGATCAGCAGGAATCGCGAGTAGATCGGCACTTTGAGCGCCCGGTGTCGGAGCTCGACCCGCACGGCCTCTCGCTCATCAATCGCCTCATAGGCGCGCGTCAGGCTGTCCTCGTCGGTCACATCGAAGTAATCCCCGCCATACTCCCGAATCATCTCAACGAGGCGCGGCGTGCTGGGATGGCCGATCATCGCCGTACGCGCGTCGCTCGTGTTGATGTAGATGATGTACGGCACGATGTTGCGCTGGTTGAGCGCGGCGAACTCCGTGTCTGGAAACTCGTCGACCGCGGCGTCGGTCACGATGAGCACGGCACGGTTCTGGTTAGTCCCCCCAGCGAGCGCGGCCTCGTCCTGGTCGAACTGTTTCGTGATCGATTGCAGTGGACGGATGATGTTCGTGTCGCCCTCGGCGGGAACGATGCGCACTTTGTCCCGCGGCACGACCATCGCCTTGTCGAGCCGCTGCGTCATCACATACGGCGCATCCCAGACCTGGAAGTAGTACAACTCATCGTCCGTGACGAAGTCATCGACCATATAGGGATAGGTGGAGAACAGCCAAAGCGAGACGCGGTCGTTCTTGCCCGTCCGCATGTCGAGAAACCGGAGATGCGCGTCACGCGCAACCTCGGCTTTCGACTTACCCGTCTCCGGGAACTCCCAGGCCATCGACCCCGAGGTGTCGACCAGATCGACACGTACGCGCGACTCCACGAAGCCGCTGACCTCTTCCGTCGCCGTCAGAAACGGGTCAGCCGCCGCGAAGATGATCAACGCCAGCGCTCCACCGACCAGCACCTTGGGAAACGTGTGCGCCGCCCGCACCCACAGCCGCTTCTGGTGTTTGGGGTCGACGACGTGACCGGAATGCTGACGACTGTGCCGCCGCCGACGCAGCGCGAGTCGCGCCAGCGTCGCAACCGCCGCGATGGCGACGAGCAGGGTCAACCAGAACGCCAGGCCGACATCGCCATATCGAACCTGCGCGAACTCCGTCTCGATCAGCTCTTCGACGCTGGTGGTCAGAAAGGCGATGAACTCGGGCCACGGCAGTAACATGGCGGCTACTCTACCGACCGACGATCCCCAGGATCCCCCGCCACAGCCTGATGTGAGGCCGCAGCGCGGTGATCGAAGCACCGAGCGCGGCGACCTCCGCGGCCGGGTTCTTGATCGACGCGCCGTCACCCTGCTCCAGCCCGCTCTGATACGCCACGAGTCGCGACGCGAGCGTCAAGAGCGCGTCCTTGCGCGTACCGTTCTTGAGGCCGTCGATGTGCGCCCTGATGTCCTTCGCGGTGTCGCCCGAGTTGAGATCCGGCAGCTCGGCCTGCAGGTATTGCCGCGCGGAAATCACGAGATCGCACTCGCGATCCCTCCGCGCGTCACCGTTGCCGCTCAGCGACGGGTCCTCGAACGCCCTGAGCTGCCGTTGCAGGTTGCGCCGCGCCTCCCAGATCGACGGCGGGATCGGGATCTGCGCTTCGAGACGCTCGAGCTCTTCCGCGTCCTTGGCCGCCTCTAGCGAGATGACCGTCGGTCTTCGCGCGAGGCGCACCAGCAGGACGGCCCACACGAGCAGCGGGAGCGGTGCGACCACCCACGCGACAGTCCGGAAGAGGGTGGCGCGGCCGCCGAACTCACCGAGCTCGATGGTGTCCCGGATGTTCAGCACCGGCAGGTCGTTCATGGTGGTCACGTAGCGGACCAGGCCCTGTCCGCCATCGACCTGCTGGATTTCCGCGTCCTCGATGTCTTCGCCGAGGTCGCGGATCAAGTAATAGAAACCGAACGACGGGATGACGTACACGGCCTTCTCCGGCGCAATCAGTCGCATCCCGTAGACGAAGTCCCAGATGTGTTCCGCGTCGATCTGGCTCTTGCGAATCTCGAGCGACACCCCCTCGAAGGGGTGAATCGGCAGGTTCTCGGGCACCATGCGGTCCTCGAGCATGAGGATCTCCCGCCCCTCGCTGATCAACTCAGGGAACCGCACCCGATACGTCTGGGTGATGAGGTCGCCCGTCTTGACGACCGTCGGCTCGACCTCGAGCGTCTCCACGCGGACCCCCCCCCCCCCCCGGCCGGCGGGGCGTCCCGTGCTGCCCGAGGCGCGCCCGCACACCGCCCACCCGCGGCCCCGAGCGGGCTGGGGGGTGGGGGCCCCCCGCTTTACGCCCGTCCGCCCGCCCTCCGGCGTCCCCGCGCGGCCCCCCCCCCCCCCCGCGGCCGGCGGCGCATCCTGTGCTGCCAGCGGCGCGCTCGACACCAGCGCAGCCGCGACCCCGAGCGGCACGTAAAGCTGTCTCATGGTCATTTGGTTGATCTGGCTACCGCGCCGTGCGCGAAATGAGGAACTTCGGCAGCGCCTCAGCATGATTGTCGGGCGTCAGCACGACCGAGTCTACACCGCTCTCATGCTTGAGCCGGTACTGCAGAGCCTCACGGCGCTCCTCGATATCGCTGCGGATCGCGCCAGCTTTCCGCGCTGAAATCACGGTCTGTTTCCCCGTCTCCATATCGGAGATCCGAATGTAGCCGAGCCGGCTCTTGACCCTGAACTCCTCCGGGTCGTCCACGATGAGCATCATCATATCGTGCTTCGCCGCCAGCATGCGGAGCATCTTGAAGTCAACGGCGGTGTTGTCGTTGACGAGGTCCACGACGTCCGAGATGACGATGACGGAATGCCGCATCTTCAGCCTGGCCGCCATAAACTTGAGAGCGATCGAGAAATCGGCGGCGCGCTTGGTGGGAAACTTCCGCTCCAGCTCGAGTTTCTCGAAGATCCGGTGGGCTATGTAGAACACTTGCGATGAACCCAGCTTCGGCTTCACGAACAGCTCGATCTGGTCCGAAAACGCCAGCAGTCCGACTGGATCGCGCACATTGGCCCGAGTCAACCCGATGTTGCCGACCAGGTCGAGCATCAGCAGCGCCTTGTTCGAGGCCTGGGAGATTTGGAAGAGGGCAGAGTACGACAGGTCGACGACGAGGAGCGTTCGGAGCTCCTTCGGCTCCATACGCTCGATCCGAAACAGCTTCTCGGGGTACGTGCGGAGGCTGATCGTCCACGCGATGTCCTTGAGCGGTTGACCCGGGCGCCACTGGTCAACGCCGACGATGTCGTAGCCGGCGCCCTTGAAGCCGCTCTTGTGATCCCCGTAGTGGATGCTGGTCGATTTTTTCTTGGTTTTGATGCCGTGCTTGATGTCTCGAAAGCGCGCGAAGACCTCCTCTACTTCCACGGAGGAACCTCCATGTCCTGCACGATCTTCGACAGGAGATCTTCCTTGACGACCGAGAACTCCATCCCCTCGCGGAGCACCAGACGGTGCGCGAGAACCGGCTCAGCCACGGCCTTCACGTGGTCCGGCGTAATGATGTTGTCGCCGTTGAAGAACGCAAACGTGCGCGCCACCGCCTCGAGGTGAAAATGGACGCGCGGCGAGATGCCGACCCTGATGTACTCCTTCACTGTTCTCGCCGCTCGGCCCTGAACACGGTGGGGGCGGGTGTTCCGAATGAGCCGAACTTTGTACTGCTGAGCGTAGTCAGACATCTTCACGTTGTGAAAGATGTACTCCGCGATGTCGAGTACCTCGTGAAGGTCGGTCAGTTTTTGCACCTTTTTCCCGACGACGTTGTGGGCGCTGATTTTCAGCTCGTCCTCTTCGTCGTCTGGGTCCAGCATGTTGATCGAGAGCGTCGTGCGATCGAGCTGCGCGACCGGGTTAGCGAACGTCCCTTCCTCCTCGCCGAAGATGTTCTCGGTGCAGATCACCATGAAGAACCGCCGGCCCTCGATGTCGTCGAATTTCCCCGACAATGGGAACAGAGGCAGCATCTTCCCTTCCAGGTTGCCGTAGTCCGAGCTGAGCGTGGCGGAACTCTCCTCCATCCCCTCGAGCACGGCCGCTTTGGTCTTGCCGGATAGCCGGTTGTCCTCGTCAATCAGGACGATATGCGCCATCAGCTTGCCGGGTTTGAAGTGGATCTTGCGCGTGCCGTCGACCTCCTCGACGATGGTCTCGTAGCCGAGGATGTCCTCGGGCATGTAGGTAGGCAGCCCCTGGATGCGCTCGAACTTCGCGTCGATGGCCATGGCGCACGCGCTGACGAGGTCGGTCTTGCCGGTGCCGGTTGGCCCCCGAAACATCACGTGCGGCTGGCGCAGCAGCTTCCCCTGGCTGAGTTTGTCGGTGTACGGCAGCAGTGTAAAAAAAGCCCAGGACAGAATGCGCGCGGCATCGTCTAGGCCGTACAGCCACTTGGTCGATTCGCTCTGGAAACGCTGCACGACCTCATTGGCGCGGTCACGATCAATCGTCGGCTTGGTCTCGACTGTCATCGTCACGTGGAGGCCTCGTATGGCCAGGAGCCCCAGCCGGCCTGGGGGCGACAACGCCCCAAAACAGGGAAGCATAACAGTGTCAGCTGCCTGCAGGCCACTTGCGGCCAGTCTCGAGTGTCCCGCGTCGAACCGCATGGTGACCACGTCGCCCATCGGCGAGTTTGGGGCGTCCCGAGCGTTCTAGGGCGCTGCTCGCATGCCGCTGGGCTTTCAACCCGGGACGCTTGGCTTTTCGGCCCCCTGGTGCCACCATAGCGCCCTTCGATTGCGCGAGAAACCACGATGGGAGTGCGCTGATGGCGTTGATGACGGCCGGACAGTACAAGGACAGCCTCCGCGATGGGCGGGTGGTCTACTACCGGGGAGCGAAGGTCGATGACGTGACGACGCACGCGGTGATCAGCGTCGCCGTCGAGCACGCCGCCACCGACTATCGGGTGGCCCACGACCCCGCCGAGAGGCAGCTCGCCGTCGTCGAGGGTCCCGATGGCCCCTATTCACGCTACTACCAGATTCCCCGCACGAGCGATGATCTGCTGCGCCGCAGCGCGCTCATCGAGCGGGCCACCGCCATCGGCGGAACCCTGGTCGTGCTCATCAAGGAGATCGGTACCGATGCGCTCTTCTCCCTGCACCTGATCGCCGCGCACCTGGACAAGACCCGTGGCACCCGCTACCTTCCCCGCGTCGAGCGCTTCTACGCCCACTGCCGGGACAACGACCTCGCCGTCGCGGTCGCCCAGACGGACGTGAAGGGAGACCGCGGCAAGGGACCCACCGATCAGGACCATCCCGACTACTACGTCCACGTGGTCGCCGAAGACGACGACGGCATCACGCTGCGCGGCGCCAAGGTCCACACCTCAGTCTCGACCAACGCGCACGAGATCATCGTGTTGCCGACCCGCGCCTTCAAAGCCGGCGAGGAAGCCTACGCTGTCGCGTGCGCGGTCCCGGCCAACGCACCCGGGCTCACGATGCTGGCCAGCGGTTACGGCGGACGGAAGGGCACAGAGTTCGAGAACCCCATCAGCACACGCCACAAGATGATGGAGACGCTGACGGTGTTTGAGGACGTGAAGGTGCCGTGGGATCGGGTGTTTTTGAACGGCGAGGTAGACATGGCGGGCCCACTCGCCAAGACCTTCGTCGAGTTTCACCGGTTCACCGCAGTCAGCTACAAGCTCCCGCTGCTGGATCTGTTCGTGGGGGCCTCGCACCTCATGGCGGACTACAACGGCATCCTCGGTGCCGGCCACGTGCGTGACAAATTAGCCAAGCTCATCAACTATGCCCAGATCTGCCGCGGCATGACGCGGGAGGCGGCACACGAGTCGAAGACCGTCGGCGGCATCGCCGTGCCGAACGCCGAGCTCATCAACATCGCCAAGCTCCACTTCGCGACCAACTACCATCAGGCGCTCGCCTGGGTGCAGGACATCGCGGGGGGCTTGCTCGTGACCGGGCCGACCGCGGAGGATTTGGAGGAGCCCCACGTGCGGCAGCTGATCGATCGCTATTTCGGCGCCGCCGGCGCGTCGGCGACAGACCGGCTACGGCTGATGAACCTCATTGCCGAGATCACCGCCACCGACTTCGCCGGCTACCAGGCGGTGCTCGCCGTGCACGCCGAGGGGAGCATCGAGGCAGAGAAAATGACGATCTGGCGGCAGCATGACGTCGAGCCAAGTGTGCAGTACGCCAAGCGGCTGGCCGGGATCGACTAACGGCGGCGCCGCGGCTTCAGACCACGATTCAAGACCCGAACCACAGCGTTCAACGCTCGCGGTCGTAGCCCTGCCATCCGACAGTGTCGACCGGCTGATACACAGGGCCCGCATTCGGCGTGAATCGTACGCCGTCTCAAAACCGTACGCGAAAGCCGGCAAAGGCGCTGCGGGGCACACCAGGCGAAACAAAACGTGGGTCGTCGGCGCCGGGAGCCTCGTCCAGCTCGATCTCCACTTCGGCCAGTATCCCGAACGTCGCGTGGTCTTGGTCCAGAAGGTTGCGGACCACGACGAAGAGCTCCCCTCGATCGCTCACCCTGTACGCCGAGCGTAGGTTGATGACGCCATAGCCGTCGAGCTGCGTCTGGTCGTTGCCTTCGTCGCCGCTAAAGACCTGACTCGACGCGACGAGCGCCTCCACTGCCACGTCCCATCTGCCCGTGAGGTCATGTCGTACCCCGGCCTTCAGGCTGTGTCGCGGGATCCCCGGGATCCGGTCTCCGGGCGCCACCATCAGTTCCCCGTCCTCGCTCGCGGCATCGTTCACTTCGCGGCTGCTCGGCAGCACGAGGGGCGAGTCGAAGGTCGCTTCGACCGCCGTGTAGCTCGCATACCAGTCGAGTCGACTCGTGTAACCGCCGAGCGTCACGTCCACCCCCACCCGGTCGGTGTCACCCGCGTTCTGGAAGTATCCCGTGCCGATGAGACGCGGCGACGCCACGAAGATGATGTCGTCGCGAATCCGCGTGCGATAGCCGGCGACCTCCCACTCGACGTCGCCCATGACGCCGCCCTGCAGGCGACCGCGTGCGCCCGCCTCGAGGGAACGGGCGACCGCCTGTTTCAGCGGCGGATCCGAGACGAACGCGTTCGGCACGCGGCACGGCTCGGCAGGGTCGGCGCAGCTGAGCTCAGCGGCCGTGGGAGTGCGGTTCGCCTCGCTATATCGCGCGAAGACAGACGCCGCGGGCGACGCCTCGTAGACGGCGCCGACGGACGGGTTGAACCGAGAGAACAGGTGCCTCCCAGTCAGCGAGGTGCCGAGCCGATCGACGATCGTCGTCCGCACGTCGTTGTAACGCCCGGCGATGGTGACGTGCAGTCGGTCCGACACCGACACGGTGTCGCTGAAATAGAGCCCGAGGGCCAGGTTGTCGGTGTCGAGCCTGACGTTGAACTCGTCGTCCGGAGCTTGGCCATAGACACCCGCGAATCGACCCGATCCGTTGACCGTCCGATCCGCTGTCAGTGTTCCCACCTCGCCGTTGGAATGAAATCCGACATCGGAGAAATCTACGGCGCCGCCAACGACGAACACGTTGTCGCGCTCGGCGAGTCGGGTCGTGGCCACGACCTGGATCGTGCTGCCGTATCCCGACGACCGCGTCAGCGTTCGA
The DNA here is from genome assembly GCA_964646815.1 of uncultured Vicinamibacteraceae bacterium. Taxonomy (GTDB): domain Bacteria; phylum Acidobacteriota; class Vicinamibacteria; order Vicinamibacterales; family UBA8438; genus CAZYFH01. Next base: position 61,530 of record CAZYFH010000005.1, read on the forward strand.
TTGAACGCCGCGTCGCCGGCGGCGTCGGCCAGCGTGATGAACCGGCCGGTCAGGACGTCGACGAGCGCGTCCGAAACCAGTCGGCCGCCATTCATCCCTGCGTCGTCGCCAGCGAGACTCGCGCACAGGGTCGTCGAGGGCGCGCCGGCCGGCAGCGCCGCCGCGTCGCACGGCGCGAACTCAGCCTCGTCGCCGTTGAGCGTCCGCCGCTCGAGGTCGCGATAGTACGCGGACGCCTGGAGGCTCACCCTCGGGGTCACCGCATAGGTGAAGCGGGCCTGGCTGAACCCGAGACGATTCTCGGTGGTGTCGGGATAGGTGAAGACGGCGTGGGGATCGGCGGCGAGCAACTCGACTGGCGCCGGCCCGTTCCCATTGAGCGACGTGTCGGCGAACGTGAAGCTGGCGCCGACGTCGACTCGGCCGGCGCGGTAGGCGATATCGGCGACCGCCTGAGTCACATCCGATGCCGAAGCGACCCGCCACCCGGTCTCGTCGAAGCGGGTCCCTCCAACGTAGACGGCCCACGGCCCGGCGCTGACGCCGGCCTCGGCCGTGCCCGTGATGCGTCCGAACGAGCCGCCCGAGAACTCGCCGCTGAAGCCGGAGACGTCAAAGCCGGTCTTGAGCTCGAGAGCCATCGCCCCCCCCAATGCGTTGAGGCCGAAGGTCGGGTCGGTCCCCGCGGTGAGCTGCACCCGACGGAGCGCGAACTGTGGGATCAGATCGAACTGGACCGTGTCGCCGAACGGCTCGTTGACGCGGGCACCGTTCTGATAGACCGCCACCCCCTGCGGCAGACCGAGGAGCGGCGAGGCGGTAAACCCCCGAAAGCGTAGCGTCGGCTGGAACGGGTTGGTCGTCGTATCGGCCAGCGTGACCGCACCCAGTTGCTCGCTGAGCCCCTGCGCGAGTGAGACGGCCCGACGCCGCGCGAGCGCCGTGCCGTCGATGATCGCGACCACGGCGGGGACCCGCGCGCGGTCGACACCGGCGCCGCCGACGGGCGCCACTGCGACGACATCGACCCGCTGCGACAGCGGCGCCAGGGTGAGCCGGACTGACAGCACGCGCGCGGTCCCTGCTCGCAAGGCGACCCCTTCGTGACGCTGCTGCTGAAATCCCGGAAGGTCGAATGTGATCGTGAAGACGCCGGTCGGGAGGTCCGGGAATCGATACGCGCCGGTCGCATCGGTGATCGCGACCGCCGGCCCCGGGAGCAATCCGGACAGCGCCGTGACGGTTGCGCCCACGAGCGCGCCGTCTTGCTCGTCGGTCACACGACCATCGAGCGACGCCGTTTGCCCCTGCGCGGCCGCGGCTGGACCGCACAGGATGCACATGGCGCCCGCGAGCACGAAGAACCCGACGCGTGCTGGGCGCGGCGACAAGAGGCCTGCGCCTACCGCCTCATCGGACACCGAACCCGAAGGTCAGGCCGCCGTAGACTTCGCGGCCAGGCGACGGCTCGTAGTACCGCCCCCCGAATGCGTTGGTGATAGCGGACGAGTTGTAGCGCTCGTCGAGCAGGTTGTCGATACCGATGAACGGCCGCACATCTGTATCACCCCACCGGGCGTCCCAGCCAAACCGAAGATCGACAATCGTGTAGGCCCAGTTGGTGACGGTGTTCGCGTTGTTGAGGACGTATTCGTCGACCCACCGGACGTTCAGACCGGACCGCAGGCCGAAGGACGCGGTGTAGCTAACGCCACCGAACACCCGATGCGGGGGCGCACCCGGTTCGTCGTTTCCGGCAAAGTCGTCGCCACCAGTGGCAAACTCCTCGAACACGAAGCGTTGATAGGTATAGGCGATCGTCGCGTCGAAGCTGGCGTTCGGCACCCACTCGAGCAGCAACTCGACACCGTCGCGGGACGACTTTCCGGCGTTGCGAAAGAACGTCTGCTCGTCGACGTTCTGGAACGAGACGAGCGCGTTATCGACGGTGGAGACGTACGTCGCCACCTCGTATCGAAGACGCGCTGGCGTGATCAGCCCCCGCACACCCAGCTCGAAGCTCTCCAGGTCTTGCGGATCCAGCTGCTGATTGAAACCGCCTTCGCCCGTCGGGGTGTTCGACAGCTCGACCGTGGTTGGTGTCTCGTAGGCCGTAGCGAAATTGCCGAAGATGTTCACGCCGGGTGCGGCGGCCACGGTCACACCCACCGAGGGGCTCACGGCGTCCATGGTCCGGTCCCCAGACTGGTCGCCGTCGTCTAGCTTGCGGTCACCTGCGCTGAAATTGTAGTAGTCCCAACGGACGCCCGCGGTGAACTGCACACGGTCGTGTGGCGCGACGCTGAGCTGGGCAAATGGCCCGGCAGACAAAACGTCCTCCGTCTGGTCGACCCTCAGAGCCCCGTTGGTCGACATCCCGCCAGGCGTGCTCGGCCGAACCTGTCCGAACTCCCGCCGGTCGTCGTTCTGCGATGAGATGTCGAGCCCGGCCGCGAGCTCGATACCAGTCGCGCCGACCTGGGTGCCGCCGAGGTACTCCGACCGGATCCCGTACCCGGTCCGGCCGAGCTCGACCATCCGGAATACGCCCGAGGCGTCCAGGTCTCGCCACATCCCCCACCCGGTGGCCCGGAAGAGCTGCGACTCGCTGAAGCGATGCTCCACGGTGAGCCCACCCTGCCCCTGGTTGGCCGCTTCGCCCCAGTTCCGGCTCACGGCGAGCCCACGCGCCATCGTCGGGTTGTTGCGCGCATCCTCTTCGTTGACAAAGCTAGGGCTCTCGGCGAACGGGGTGTCATACAGGTTGAACACCCCGCGGAGCTCCGTGCTGGCGGTCAGATCGTGGCGGACCACGAAGTTGGCCTGGGTAATCTCGGCGTGGCTATGGTCACGGAAGCCGTCGGTTTCGAACCGGCTGACGCTAGCCATGAACTGGGTACCGGCGTTGCCGCCGTCCAACCTGACCTGCTGCCGGTTGTACCCGTGGCTGCCAAACTGGATATCGGGAGTAATGGTGAGCCGACGCGACGGATCGAAGGTCGTGGTCAGGTTGATTACGCCACCAGCGGAATTGCCGTAGAGCACCGAGCTCGGGCCCCGGACCACATCGATCCGCCCGACGGATCCGAGGTCGACGTTGCCCGGCTCGGTCGTGCCGTCAGCAGTAGTGATCGGGATGCCGTCCTGAATGATCGCAAGCCCACGCAAGCCGAACCGCGGCTGTGGTGCGCGGATACTGATACCGATGCCCCCGGAGAGCCCGTAGTTTCGCCGGTTCTGGACGAAAAGGCCTGGAATGCCGCGTAGTGCCTCATCCAGTGAGGCCCTGCGCTGCGAGTGCTCGATCTCGTCTCGCTGGATCACAGCGACAGACTGCGGCACTGCTCCCAGATCCTGTTCCGTACGCAAGACAGTCACCGTCTCCGCCAGCGGCGCGATGCTGAGCGTGACGTCGTGATCGCTCGTGCCGGGCCCTACGGTCACGTTGGCTGGCTCGCCCCGGAACCCGGGTAGTGTGGCGCTGACTTCATAGTCGCCCGCCTCAAGGCGAGCGATCTCATAGTTGCCGCGGGCATCGGACACGGTCACACCCACAGTCGCGCCACCCACGTCGCGTGCCGTCACCGTCACCCCCGGAAGCACGGCGCCGCTCTCGTCTTCAATCGTTCCGAGAATCGAGCCTCCCGGTGCCGGCTGGCGCGCCTGGACCGCCGAGCCAGCAAAGAATGCCAAGAGCAGAATCCACGTCAGAACAAGCGTTGCGTCTCGGCTCTTCTTCATTAACCGTTTCTCCTCGTGCACGTTTTGAGGCCAAGCGCCGGTACGCGCTTCCTCCTACTGCTTCGTGCCGGTCCATCGGCCGGCGCCATACCAGATAAAACTTCCCTCGTCGCCCCGAATGGTGGGACCCTCGATCTGGCCGGACAGAGTGATCGGCAGGTCGCCGTCGAGGTCCGGAACTACGAACTCGAACTCGATTGCGGCGCCCTCGACCGTGCCTTCGAGCGTCAGGATCATGCGGTCCCCGATGTCGACCTCTCCGGACAGAGTCTCGCCGTCCTGCTCGAAGGTGGCGGTCCAGACGGTCTGACCGGTCTGGGTGTCGAGCGTGATCTCCCAGACACCTCCGACCTCGACCTGTGCGCGCAGCCCATATCCGAGGAAACTAGCCGTGACGATCACCACCGCCACGGCGGCGCCCGACACTCCGTGCCCAGTCATGGTCCTTACCGCCCGGTCGGCGGTGCCTCGATGTTCTTCGTCAGCCACATGATCCCGAAGTTGAAGAAGTCCCCGTCGTCGATTGAGATCTGCTGATTGATACGGTACGCCGCCGGGGACACAAAGTAGCTCCGCCCTTTCAGGGCGAAGGTGTGTGCCTCGTGATGGATCGCGGGCGTTTCCCAGAACGAGCTGTAGTAACCGCCGAGGTCTCCGCCGAGTGGCCCGTACTGGAAGATCGAGAAGCCGGCATCGTACCGCACAAAGCGGGTGATGCTCTGGCCGTTCAGTCCAAACTCGTAAAGCATGATCCCGTCGCCGGTCAACGTCGTCCCGTCCTCGTTCTGCATGGCGAGCGCGACCCTGAGGTAGCGGTTATTGATATGCGTGACTGTCTCGGTGCCCGTCCATTTGCCGGGCGCGACAAGCCCGGTTTCCGGCGGATTCCACTCGATCTCCCATTCGCCCAGAAGATACCGCGGATCGAACGGTGGCATCATTTCCAATCCGCTCGTGGGGCCGTCCTGCGCGGCAGACGCTTGAGGACCTAGGCAAGTGCCGCACGCCAGCACAGCCACAAGGACCGACAGCATTGCTCTCATTATTCGCGTGTCCCCGCGGTGCCAACTCGAGACGCGGGCTAGAGTGGTGACCGTACACTAGCGAAACGCTATCTTAAGAGGCCTCTGCGAAACTCGTCAAGACACTAACATCAAGACTGAGCAACGACTTACGATTGTAGCTTCCGGATCAGCCACACCTCGGCGCGAGCCACCCGCTGACCGTGCGATGCGTTGATCCCTTCGCGCAGGCGTGGTAGAACCTCCGCAGTTCCCGCATGCTGAGCAGCCCCTGTCGCACAATCGTCGTCATCGGATTGGCGACCATCGCCGCGATCACCGCCGTCTCGGCGCAGAACGATGTACAACTCGTGACCGTCGTCGGGTGTCTTAGGCAAGACCCAGGCGATCCGCCGTGGATCCTCGAACGAGCCACGGAGGGCATCGAGACTGTCACTGCGTTTACCAGCGAGGACGAACTGGATCGCTCCGGCACCGAAGGGCTCGGCTCGCTGGAGTACCGGCTCCTCGGGGTCGGCGAATTCGGGGTCGAGCCCCACCGCGGACACAAGGTTCAGGTCAAGGGCCTGAAGTTGCGATACGAGGACGAGTGGCGCCTCAACGTCACCTCTTTTCAACACTTGACGCCAAACTGCGACTAGAACGGTCAACGTCGTCGCGATGTCTGGCGATGCCGTAGACGCGCGAGGAGAGCAGGCACATGAGCGACGCGACCGCAGGCAACCGATGGCTGCCCCTCATCGGTGGCACCATGCTGAACCTCGCGCTGGGAACGTTCTACGGATGGAGTGTGTTCGTTCTTCCCCTCGAACAGGAGTTCAACTGGGTACGCCAGGACACCTCCTGGACCTTCAGTGTCGGGATGGTTTCTTTCGCGGTGACCTTCGTTCTCGCAGGACGGCTTCACGCGACGTGGGGATTCCGCCCGATCGCAGCTTTCGGCGGGTTATTGTTCAGCGTCGGGTTTCTCCTGGCGAGCCTTACAAGCTCGCTGGGGTGGCTCTACTTTACGTACGGCGTGCTCGGCGGTGTGGGCAACGGTTTCGGCTACTCCGTAGGCATACCTGTCGTCTCGCGGTGGTTCCCAGATAAGCGTGGGCTAGCGCTTGGCATCGCCATCGGCGGGTACGGTGCCGGCTCCGGTGTGTTCGGGCCGCTCGCGGATCGCATGATTGGGTCGATCGGCTGGGAAGCAACATTCCAGTTGTACGGTGTTCTCTTCTTCGTGATGACGATGACCGGCGCCTACTTACTCAAGTCGGCACCCGACGGGTATGCTCCGGAGGGCTGGGAACCCACGCAGCTGAAGGCCGCCGTGACGACGACCGCACGCGAGATCACGCCGGGTGAGATGGTGCGCGGGTCGACCTTCTACCTTCTCTGGGCGGCATACTTCTTCGGATCGATGGCAGGGCTTGGGTTAATCAGCCAACTCGTGCCGTTTGGCGCCCAAGTGGGAATCGGTAGCGTTGCTCTCATCGGCCTCGTCGTTGGCTCCATCGGCAACACGAGCGGCCGAATCCTCTCGGGCTTACTATCTGACCAGGTCGGACGGTTGAACGTACTTCGCCTCATGGTTCTCGTGTCGGCGGTTGCCATGCCGTTACTGTATCTCCTTGGGTCGACTGTCCTCACCTTCGCCGTGGGCATCTTTGTCGTCTACTACTGCTACGGGACGCTGTTGGCTGTCTTCCCAGCGACGTCCGCCGACTTCTTCGGGACAAGGCACCTGGGTGTGAATTACGGCTTGCTGTTTCTAGCCTGGGGCGCGGGCGCGTTGGTCGCAGCGCCGCTGGCTGGCCGTGCCTATGACACCTTCGGCAACTACCAGCTCGCCTTTTACGGCGCAGCCATCCTGTCGATCGTCGCTCTCGTCCTACTCATGTCAGCGAAGGCTCCAACCGCTCATGAGCCCGCGCAAGGGTGACAGGGGCCCTCGACGACAACACTAAGTGCCGGTGGCTAACAACCCCTCCACGACATCACTTGTCAGCGTGATCGGCGATCTGGGCGAACGCCTCTCGACATTCACCCAGAGATGGATCCCGGATTCCTGGGTCGTGTGCATGATCTTGACGGTGCTAGCGATCCTGCTGGCCATGGTCGTTGCCGGCGCGAGCCTCAACGAGGCAGTGCTCGCCTGGGGCGACGGCATGTGGGCACTGCTCGAGCTAGCGATGCAGTTCTCGATCGCCATGATCGCCGCGCACGCGTGTGTCTCCTCCCGTCCGGTATTCACACTACTGGACAGGCTCGCCAACCTGCCAAACAAGAACCGGCCGCTCCAGGCAATCGCCCTCGTCGCCGTGTATTCGATGACCACGGCCTACCTGAACTGGGCGCTCAGCGTCGTCGCCTCAGCGCTGTTCGTGCCGTTCATTGCGCGACGCAACCCGAAGGTTGACATCCGCGTATTGATTGCCGCTGCGTATCTCGGACTCGGAACCGTGTGGCACGGCGGGTTCTCGGGCTCCGCGCCGCTCATCCTCGCCACTCCCGGGAACCCGCTCGTCGCACCCGCTACTGGTGAGCCGGTGATCGACCGCATTATCCCGATCACCGAGAGCCTCTTCATCCCATTCAACCTGATTTACGTGGTCGTCATCGGCGCAGTCGCGTTGGCGACGGTCGTCGCGCTTCACCCACGCGGCACGCCGAAGACCCTCACCGACGAGCAGATCGATCGGATGATGCCCACGTTGCCGGTCGTCGACCGCTCGGACACGCCGGCGGGGGGGATGGAGTCGTTTCGCGGATGGATCATTCTTGCCGCCGTGTTGATCGGGTATCCCCTCGGCCACTCGATGGTCACGCGCGGCTTCGGAGCCACATGGACGATCAACGCCTTCAACGCCGTGTTCCTAGTCTCGGCGCTGCTCCTACAGGGGCGACCCGCGAACCTGGTGCGAGCGTTCGGCAACGGCGCACGGACTGCGTCAGGAGTGATCCTCCAGTTCCCGTTCTATGCGGGCATTTTCGGCGTCATCAACAACACGGCGCTCGGAAGCTGGCTCGGCGAATTGTTCGTGCAGGTCGCGACGACGGAGACCTACCCGCTGGTCGTCTACTTCTATTCGGGGTTCATGAACCTGTTTGTGCCGTCGGCTGGCTCGAAGTGGCTGATCGAGGCGCCGTATCTCCTGCCGGCGGCGCGCGAACTCGGCGTGTCGGCGACGACGACGGTGCTCGCGTACGCGTACGGCGACTCGACGACGAACCTGATCCAGCCGTTCTGGGCGATCCCCATCCTGACGGTGACACGATTGAAGTTCGGGGACGTCCTCGGTTACACCGGCATCGTGGCGATCGTTTGCACGATCACCAGCATCATCGCGATGCTGCTGATCCCGGCGACGCTGTGATGTCCGGAGCGGACGTCGCGGACCGGGTCTTTCACACGAGCACTTGTGGTTGACGCGCCGCGGTCGTCGGTCAGCGCCGGGGCGGAAGCATGCGCTCGCGCCCCGGGCCAGGCCCGGAGCGCCGGTCGCGCCCTCCCGAGCGTCGCTCGTTGCCGAGGCGGACAATCTTTTCCTCGACGACCTCCATCTGGGCGGCCGTGAGGATGTCCGCGATCGCAGATCCAGAATCCGCCTGCTCGGTCCCGAAGCGCGCGCGTACCTCGCGATTGACCTCCCGAAAACGCTGCCGGCGCGTCTCAAAGAGATGCTCGAGCCGCGCGCGCTGAGCACCAGTGAACTCCACGTCCGACGACAACCGCTCGAGGAGCATTCGCGCCGGCGGCCCAACGCCTGGCCGTGGTCCCGGCGCAAGCCAGGGCGTGAACGAGTGCTCCCGCTCCCATGGCCGCCAGGAAGACGACGGTCACGTACAACCCGACCCAGACTCGCGCGGGGACACCGGTCATCACACCACCTCCAGCGGTTCGTCGGGATCGGTCGTCAAGACCGCGTCGAGTAGCGCATCGGCGGCGACGTCGACCCCCGACAACAGCATGAAGGTCGGCATCCGATTCGTCGGCGCATCATCACCCCAAGCGGTCACCAGATCGGTGAATTCGATCGGGCGGATGTGTCTGCCGGGACGGTCGTCCGGAGACCCACGGCGGCGACCAGGAACAGCGCCGTTGCTACCGGCGCGAGGCGAAACGTCCACCGACGCCAGTCCAGCGCGTCGAGCCAGCTACCGGCCGGGTCGAGGTTCGCCATCACCCGCGCAGCGAAGTCGGGCGGCGCGTCCCGGTTGGGCCGAGCGGCCAGCACGACGCGCACGGCGCGCTGCTCGTCACGAATCTTGCGACATGCGACGCATACGGCAAGATGGCGGCGGAGCGCACGATGCCGTGTCTCGTCCGTGGGCACGTCAGCGGCGACGCCGACGTCCCGCAAGATCACGGCGATTCGCAGATCAGCGGGGAGCGTGGCCAGCGCCCGATCGATCGCATCGCTCGAGAGGAGCGCCGCCTCGGCGTCCGGGAGGCCCGACGGTACCTCGCTCACGTTCGCCGCCTCCAGGTTCCCGCCAGGAACCGAGCCCTCAAGCCGCGTCCGCCGGGTACGCCGGTCGAGCGCTATCCGGACAGCGTTGGTGGCGATGCGGTACAGCCACGTCTTCGGCTTCGCTCCGGTCGCGAAGTGTCGCGTGCGTAAAGTTCACCATCCGCGTCTGATAGCGCCTGACGAGCGCCTGGAGGTCACCCGTCCTCGCCTCATCCACCAGATCCCGATCTGCATCACGCGCATCGCGTCCCACGGGGTGACTGCGCCCGACACGCCGGTCGCCATAGGCTGCCGCGCAGCATACAGGCGCCACGCCCTTCGGCCTCCGTGCCAGCGCTATACAGACAGAGACGTCGACCGGCTGCTGCTTCTTCCCCGACTCGCCCGTCGCCGCGGTGCGCCCGGAACCCGAAAATCCCCCTCCGGGCGCCGGGTCGATGGGAACAACGGATGTCGTCAACGAGGGTAAAATTCGTTCACTTGCGGCCCAACTTGCAACGATCGAAAGCGACGCCGCCGTGCAGCGCGCCTACCCCTTCGCACAGGTGTAGCCGCTGCTCACGCCCGGTCAGCAGGCGCGGGCAGCGGAGCTCGAGGCAGAAGCGCAGGCTCGGCGCAGCGAACGACGCTAACGGACAGAGGAGCACCGGCGGGACTGGCGGCAACGTCGGTTGGAGCAACGAGACGCGCAGAGGACGAATACACGCCGCGCGACCGACGCACCGTGGCCGACCCGATCGCTGGGGACAGGGGTCCGGCCGGACCACGTGTCGCCGGCGCGCGAGTGATCCGGCCGACGGTTACCGAGCGGTTCGGTCGAGGATCTGGTCGATCTCGTCCATCACGCGGTCCATCCGGGCGATGAGCGCGTCGTAGGGCGCATCGGTCGCGAGGTCGATCCCGTAGTCCTGCAACAATTCGTAGGCGTAGCAGGAGCCGCCAGCCGAGAGCACGGCGAGGTAGTCGACGCGCGCCTGCTCGTCACCGTTGAGGAAGCGCTCGGCGAACATCGTGCCGCCCGCAATCGACGTGGCGTACTGAAACACGTAGAAGTTGCTGTAGAAGTGCGGGATGAATCCCCACTCGATGGCATACACCGAGTCGTACACCAGCACGCCGTCGTCAGAGCCGTGATAACGCCGCACGAGCCGCTCATAGAGCTCGGTCATCTTCTCGCCTGAGAGCGCCTCGCCCATCTCGACTAGCTCGTGAATCTTCAGCTCGAACTCTGCAAACATCACCTGCCGGAAGAACGTCCCGCGCACCGCTTCCAACGCGGTGCCGAGGTAGAAGAGCCGCTCCTCGTCAGAGATGTCCTGGGCGAGCATGTGTTCCTGCAACAGGACCTCATTGCTCGTCGACGCGATCTCCGCCGCGAACGTAGCATAGCGCGCGGTCTCGTACGGGTTGCCTTCCTTCGCGAGCAGCGTGTGAACGGCGTGTCCCCATTCGTGGGCCAGCGTGGACACGTCGTCGTATGTGCCATTGAAATTCAGCAGCAGATACGGGTGACCGTCGTAGACTGATCCAAACATGTAGGCGCCCGGCGCCTTCCCCTGTTGCGGGTAGACGTGCATCCAGTCGCCGGAAAACCCCTCCCGTAGGAGTTTGGTGTAGTGGTCGCCAAGCGGCGCAACGGACGCCAACACGAGCGCCTCCGACTCGTCGAGGTCGAAGGCCCGCTCGGACGCCACGAGCGACGGGTAGATGTCGTAGTAGCGCAGCTCGTCGAGCCCCAGCATCCGCTGCCGGAGCCTGAAGTAGCGGTGCAGTGACGGGAGGTGGCGATGGGCCGCCGCAATCAGCGTGTAATAGACGCCGGCGGGGATATTCGGTTCAGCCAACGCAGCGTCCAGCGCGCTGTCGTAGCGGCGGGCCTTCGCCTCGAAGACGTGCGCCTTGACGTGGGTGTCGAGGGTCTGGCCGAGCGTCGCTTCGTACGCCTTCCACGACCTCCAGAAGGCGTCGAAAACGTGTTTCCGATCCTCACGGTTCGGCGCGGCACGATGCTTCCCGTACGCGGTCGGGTCGAGCGGCACCGCCTCTCCCGTCGACAGCGTGATGGTCGGAAACGACATGTCCGAGCTCGACAGCATCGCGAAGATCCGTTCCGGCCCCTGGCGCATGGCGCTCGTGCCGGCGATCACCGTTTCGGCCTCGTTCGTCAGCGTGTGCGGTGCCCGTCGCAACGTGTCCCGTACGTTGAAAGCGTGCTTCGATAGCCCGCCGTCTTCGCGCAGGTAGCGCTCGATCGTCGGGGAGCCGACACGTAGCAGCTCGGGTGCCATGAAGCTCGTGACCGCCTCGAACTCGGCCAGTAGCAACGCGGCGTCGCCGCGCCGCTTCTGTGCATCGGCCGCTCGTCGGTCTTCATCAGATTTGAGAAAGGCGTAGGCATACAGATGCTCGAGTGCCTTCGCGGTGTCGCTGATGGCGTCGAGTGCCTCTCGGAGCACCGCGGCACTCTCGCCGAGCCGGCCTTGAAACACCGACAGACCCTTGACCTGGCTGTCGAGACGCGTCTTTTCGGCCGCCCACCTCTCGACGCTCGGATAGAGCGCGGCCAGGTCCCACTCTATTTTCGGGGGCGGCGCGGTGTCGGTCGTCTGCGCGGTAGTTGTCGTCATCACCATGGCCATGAACGCGAACCCGAACCTGGCGGCGCGTGGGAGGCCCCCAACGCTATCGGCCGGCGGTGCACTCCGCGCGGCATCGTCAGCTCACAGTGCCCCGTACAGGCCAGATGTAAAGCGGATTCCGGAGCGCGGCGCCTGGCAGGCAAGGCGCGACGAGGGAGCATATACCGAACATGTGACCGAGGAGCAATGCCGCCCAGTTGGGATGCCCCGCCCGGAAGGCGGTTTACATCTGGCCCGTACGGAGCACTAACTGTCGGAGGACGTACGGGAGAATCCCGCCGTGACGGAAGTACGTGAGTTCGTCCGGCGTATCGATGCGAGCCGTGACGCTGAACTCACGCGTGGCGCCGTCGGTGGCGGTCACGTGGACGTGCACGTCACTGCGTGCCCCGAGTCCGTCGGCGATACCGGTGAGAGCGAACGACTCGGTCCCGTTCAGGCCCAGGCTCGCGGCCGTGTCCCCCTCTTTGAAGACGAGCGGCAACACACCCATGAACACCAAATTGCTCCGATGGATCCGCTCGAAGCTCTCGGCAATCACCGCACGGACACCAAGCAGCATCGTGCCCTTGGCCGCCCAGTCGCGCGAGGATCCCGAACCGTATTCCCTGCCCGCCAGCACGATCAGCGGCGTGCCCTCCGCCTGGTACCGCATTCCGGCATCGTAGATGCTCATCTGCTCGCCGCTCGGCTGGTGAATTGTCCATCCACCCTCCGTGCCCGGCGCGAGCCGGTTGCGCAGGCGGATGTTGGCGAATGTGCCGCGCATCATGACCTCATGGTTACCCCGCCGGCTCCCGAACGAGTTGAAGTCCGCGGGGGCGACGCCGTTGGCGACCAGATACCGCCCCGCTGGGCCGTCTTCGGGGATCGCGCCCGCGGGCGAGATGTGGTCGGTAGTGACGCTGTCGCCCAGCGCGGCAAGCACGCGCGCGCAGCCGATGTCGGCGGGCGGGACGGGCTCGGTCGACAACCCCTCGAAGAACGGCGGGTGCTGCACGTAGGTCGAGTCGACCGACCACTGGAAGCGGTCGCCGCGCGGTGCCGACAGATCGCGCCAGCGGCGGTCGCCGTCGAAGACGCCGGCGTACTTCTCGGTAAACTGCTCGGTCGTGACCGCCGACGCCATGGACGCCTGGACCTCGCTCGCGGACGGCCAGAGATCGGCGAGAAAGACGTCGCGCCCGTCGGAGCCGGTGCCAATCGGCTCAGTCGTGAGATCGATGGTCATGCGGCCAGCGATCGCATAGGCCACGACGAGCGGCGGTGACGCGAGGTAATTCGCTCGCACGAGCGGCTGGACCCGCCCTTCGAAGTTGCGATTCCCGCTCAGCACCGACGCCACAACGAGATCGCGCGTCGTAATGGCGTTCGCGACGTCGTCTGGGAGCGGCCCACTATTGCCGATGCACGTCGTGCAGCCGTAGCCAACGAGCCCGAAGCCAAGCTCAGCGAGTGGCGCCAGCAACCCGGCGGCTCGGAGATATTCGGTGACCACCATCGACCCGGGCGCCAGGCTCGTCTTGACCCACGGCTGCGGCCGCAGCCCGCGCTCGGCGGCCCTACGGGCGACCAGCCCCGCGGCCAGCATGACGCTCGGGTTCGACGTATTCGTACAGCTTGTGATCGCGGCGATAACGACCGCGCCATGATCGATGTCGGCCGCGCCACCGGCACCGGTGGACGACGCCGGTAGCGACCCGACGGTGTGCCCGGGGCGCGACTCGTCGAGCATGGCTCGAAACGCCTGCTTGGCGGTCCCGAGCGGCACGCGGTCTTGTGGCCGCTTGGGGCCCGCGATGCACGGTTCGATGGTCGAGAGGTCAATCTCGATGACATCCGTGTAGACCGGGTCATCTGATTCCGATGCGAAGAGGCCCTGCGTCTTCGCATACGCCTCGACCAGGTCGACCTGCGCCGCCGGGCGCCCGGTCAACGCCAGGTAGTCGAGCGTCATCCCGTCGATCGGGCAGATGGCCACTGTCGACCCGTACTCCGGCGACATGTTCCCAAGCGTGGCTCGGTCGGCCAAACTGAGCGAGCCAAGGCCCGGCCCGAAGAACTCGACGAACTTGCCGACCACCCCGTATCGACGGAGCCGTTCGGTGATCGTCAGCACGAGGTCCGTCGCGGTCGTGCCCTCGGGCAGCCGTCCCACCAACCGGACCCCGATGACGTCTGGGATGAGCATCGAGATCGCCTGTCCCAACATCGCGGCTTCCGCCTCGATGCCACCGACACCCCATCCGACGACGCCGAGACCGTTGACCATCGTCGTGTGCGAATCGGTGCCGACGAGGGTGTCTGGATATGCAAGCGCCCGCCCGTTCGAGATGTCCCGACAGACGACGCGGGCCAGATACTCAACGTTGATCTGGTGCACGATGCCGGTGCCGGGTGGCACGACCTTGAAGTTGCGGAACGCGTCCTGTCCCCACTTCAAGAACGCATAACGCTCGCGGTTGCGGGTGAACTCGAGCTCGGCGTTGAGCTCCATTGCATCCGGCCGACCGAAATAATCGACCTGCACCGAGTGATCGATGACCAGTTCGGCCGGTTGCAACGGGTTGATGCTTCCCGGGTCGCCGCCCAACTCGACCACGCCGTCGCGCATCGCCGCGAGGTCAACCACGGCCGGCACCCCGGTGAAATCCTGCAGCAGAACCCGCGCCGGCATGAAGGCGATCTCTGCGGAGAGCCCCGGCGTCCAACGTGCTAGCGCTTCGATGTCGTCCACCGTCACCGAGCGGCCGTCCTCGCGGCGGAGCATGTTCTCTAACAGGATTTTGAGCGAATACGGGAGCCGGCCCACGGCTGGATAACCGGCGGCTTCGAGCGCGCGCAGGTTGTACAGCTCGACGGTGGTGCCGTCCCCGGTGGGCAGTGCCTGTCGTGTGCCAAAGGAGTTGATGCTCATGGCGCTTACGAAAGTGACGGGGTTAGAATGCCGACGACACGGTCGACCGGATCCTCAATGCTCCTTCACGTGTGCCCTTCAGCGCAAGGCCCCGCCCGCTGGGTGCGATGACAGCTCCTCGGCTCGGCGCGCATCTGTCGGTTGCCGGCGGTGTGCCGCGCGCGATCGATCGCGCGGTCGCGACCGGCTGCGACACGCTTCAGATCTTCACAAAGAACTCGAACCGATGGCACGGCCGGGCGCTCGCCGAGACAGAGGTGGAGGAGTTTCGTCGACTGGCGCGCGCGCACGCCCTCGAGTCGATCGTGTCGCACGCGAGCTATTTGATCAATTTGGCGTCGCCCGATCCAGCGCTACGTCGACGGTCGGTCGCGGCGCTGGAGGACGAGTTGCACCGGGGGGACCAACTCGGGCTCTCCGGCGTCGTCCTCCATCCGGGCGCGCACACGACGGCCACGGCACAGGACGGGATCATGTGGATTGCGGAGGGAATCGCCGCCGCGCAATCCCGCCAGAGGGGCGGGACGCCGGTGGTGCTCGAGCATACGGCGGGTCAGGGCACGATGCTCGGGTATCGGTTCGAGCAACTCCGCACCATGATTGACCAGCTCGACGACGCGTCGCGTGTCACCGTCTGTCTCGATACATGCCACCTCGTCGCCGCCGGCTACGACATCGTCTCGGAGGCGGGCTACCACCGCGTCTTCGACGAATTCAACGCCGTGCTCGGATTCGATCGCCTGACGGTCGTGCATCTCAACGATTCGAAGAAGCCGCTCGGCAGCCGCGTCGACCGCCACGACAACATCGGCCAGGGGTGCATCGGGACCGAGCCGTTCCGGAGACTGCTGCGGGACGCACGGTTCGCCAACCTGCCGATGGTGCTCGAGACGCCCAAGGCCGAACGTGGCCGGCCGGCCGGGACCGAGGCCGATCCACAAGACCTCGACAACCTCGCGCTGCTGAGGAAACTCCGCGACGAGTGAGTAGGCCGGGTACGGCTGCCGCTCGGTTCCGGCGGTGTTGACTCCCCGACCACGCGGGCGCTCTTTTTTTGACCTGGGACGCGGAAACTCCGGACGGAGGGCGATCAGTCCGCTTCGGCAAACACCTCGGCCTCGAACGTCCAGACTCTGGCGCCCCGTGTCCAGGCATCCGGTGGCAGACCGGCCTTTCGACAGGTCTGCCCAAGAAACGACCGGGCGTCCCAGCCCCACTCGACCGCCACCTGCGGTAACAGGAGGCCGCGGTGTGTGCCTTCCTCGACGACCAGGCCGTGCCGGCCCACCTCGATCCCGCTCGCGTCGGCCAGATCCAGGAGCGGGCCGAGCACCGAGACCTCGAACAGCACCTCCGCCAGCTCGGCGCGGGTGAGCGCGGGAAAACGCGGATCCTCGGTTGCGGCGGCCACCGCGACGCGACGGACGATCTCGGACACCGGGGCGTCGGCCTCGACGTGACCAATGCAGCCGCGGAGCGCGCCGGCCACACGGAGCGTGACGAACGCGCCAGCCCGGCGGCGGAGCGCTTCGGTTTCACCTGTGTCCGTCGCGCCGTCTGCTGTCGGGTCGCCGAGTCGTGCCGCCACCGTAGCGCGCGCGATCAAAAGCAAGCGCCGTCGCTCGGCGTCGGACAGGCCCATGCACTCACTCCATCACGGCGGCGAGATATCCGACCACCTGCCGCTTGTCGCCGGACACGTCCCCGGAATCGGCTCGTCTCAGCACCTGACCGTGTGTCGCGCCGAGCGCGCGGGCGGCAAGCATCACGCTGATCGCGGCGCCGCCGCCGCAGGCCACCGAGCGTCCGCGCTCGGACTCCGGGTACCGCTCAAACTCGGTCAGTAGCCCGTCAGCGTCGAATCGATCCACGTACCCGGCGACGCGCGTGTCGAGCTGGGCGGCACGTTCAGCATCGAAGTAATGCGAGAGATCGGTGCTCGCCACGAGCAGCGCCCGCACGTCGGCCAACGTCTCGGCGAGCACGTCTGCCAGAGTGAGGATCGTGGCGCGCACCTGATATCCGACGACCAGCGGCACGATGGGCGTGTCGGGAAGCACGCGCCGTAGGAACGGGAGCTGGAGCTCCAGCGAATGCTCTCGCTGATGCGCGGCGGGGTGCAGGACAATCAACGGCGACTGCGCGCGTATGCGCGCCGCTACCGTGGCATCGACCGCCACGGGCCCCAACGGCGTGTCGAACGCGCCGCGTTCGAACAGGGACACGCCGTGGAAGCCGACATGGTGTGACGGGCCAACCAACACCACGACGTCGTAGGGGCCTCCCCGCACCGCGGCGTAGGCATGCGCCGCCACCGGCCCCGAATAGACCAGCCCGGCGTGCGGCGCAATGACCGCACGCACGCGCTCCCGGCGGCTCTGGCTCGCGCGACGCAGGTAGCCATCCACCTCGGCCGAGAGGGCCCTCGCCTCCGCCGGATACCACGACCCGGCAACGGCCGCTGGCCGTAGTGGCGTGAGTTCCTCGCTGTGGCATCTCACGAGAATCTCCTTTTCGTCTGTTCTCGCGATCACGGCACACGCAGCCCATCAGCTACCGCCGATGGAGGGTCGCGCGGTGACAACGACGCGCGGCCGCGCAGGTCGCGCGCTACGGTCGCACACGTTGACCGTCGACTGCCGCTCTACTATTCTGGCCTCGAGTCGCCCCGAGGTGAGCATGGCCCGAATGTCCGTTTCGTGCGCCGTCGGAGTCCTGTCGATCCTGCCGTCGGTCGGTCCAGCCGCGCAAGACTACATCGCCGAAACCGAGTCGTGGCGCATGGAGCGTGAGGCGCGCCTCACGGCCGAAGACGGCTGGTTGACCGTCGCGGGGCTGTTCTTCCTCACCGAGGGCGACAATAGCTTCGGGTCGTCGCAAATCAACGACATCATGATCCGCACCGGGCCCGAGCACGCCGGCATCGTGACGCTGGACGACCGGCGGATCACCGTGCGGGCCGCCACGGGCACCACGCTGTCGGTCGACGGACACGATGTCGCTACCGCGCGGCTCTGGCCCTTCGAGGGGAACGACCGCCCGACCGTCACGGTGGGACCGCTGAGCCTGTTCGCCCACTACAGTGGGGAGCGCCTGGCCATTCGGATGCGGGACACCGAGAGTGATATCCGCAGGCAGTTCCACGGTCTTCGGTGGTTTCCCGTCGACGACCGCTACCGCGTGCGAGGACGATACGTGGCGCACGACGCGCCGGTGACGATCGAACTCCCGAACATCCTCGGCGACGTGGAGGTGTTCCAGAGCAGCGGTTCGGTGGCGCTTCGTGTAGGCGGGCGCGAGCTACGAATGATGGCGATCGACTCGGGCGACCAGCTGTGGTTCATCTTCCGGGATATGACGAGCGGAGCAGAAACCTATCCGGCGGCGCGTTTTCTGTACGCGGACGCCCCAGCGAACGGGATGACCGTCGTCGACTTCAACCGGGCCTACAACCCGCCATGTGCGTTCAATCCGTACACGACCTGTCCGCTGCCGCCGCCGGAGAATCGCCTGCCGATTCGGATTGAAGCCGGCGAGATGGACTACCACACCGCGAACGAGTGAGTGTGCGCGCGCTGCGGAGCTCACTTGTGTTGCCCATGGAGGGCGAGGCTTCAGCCTCGCCCTCGCAGGCGTGCGTTACGGATGCCACACAGGTGGGCTCCTGGCCTAGTGGCCCGTATCGGGTGAATCGGTAGTGGTCACCGGCGCGCGGCGCCCGGCTGACAAGGCGCGACGAGGGAGCAGACACACCGTTATGTGACCGCGCTGACGCTTGGTCCAGTGCGGAATGTCCCACCAGGTGAGCGTTATTGAGTCACCCGATACAGGCCACTATGCGAAGCCGGCGAGCTCCGCTGACACAATCTTCTGGCACCCCGGACAGGCCAGTACTCGCCCGCGGCTTGGCAAGTTCGAAGGGAAGTTCACCCGCGTACGCAGCAAGCGCACGACCTTGAGCACTCCCAGGTCGCGCTCGCAGTGGGGGCACTTGATGGTGTTTTCCAGCGAATACTTCGCCTTGGCCTCGCGACCAGACAGGCTCTCAGACCCCACCGCAATCTCTTGCACATCGGAGTCAGACATAGCGCTGAGCGTCCGCCCAGGCCCCCCCGCTTGGCAGCCGAGACCCCAGCGCCACCCGGCGGGCAGGCTACTTCGCGCGCGCATAAAGATCCAGCACCCCGCCCACACGCGCGGCCTCGAGCGGCCCCCTGATCGCCGCGGTCACCCAGGACGGGCGCCCTTTCCGATCGAGCACGGGCGTCTCCACGCGTGTCACCTCGAACCCGGCAGCGGCGACGATCCGCGTAAGCGTTGCCGGCGTGAAGAACCATAGGTGATGGAGTGCGCCGTAGTGTTTCCACGGCCGGCGTTTGAGGCCCAAGCGGCTCTGCCAACTCTTCAGACGTGGACTTAATCCAGCCACGTTGGGGACACCCACGAAGAGAACACCACCGGCAGCAAGGAGCTCTCGTGCGCGCCGTAGCTCGGCAAGCGGGTTCTGCGTATGCTCGAGCACGTGATTGAACCGGACCACGTCGTAGCGGGCGTCGCCGAACGGGATACTCGGCAACTCACCTTCCCAGAGAGGAACACCCGTATCCCGCGCCGCAGCCGTCAGAGACACATCGGTCCCGTCCACGTGCCAGCCGCGGCCGACCGCGAAACGGATGAACGCCCCGGCCCCACAGCCCACGTCGAGCAAAGCACGGCGGGCCGAGGGCAACAGACGCGCCAGCTCCGCGAGTTGCCGCGTATAGTGCCGACGCCGGGCGGGGTCGACAGCGCGGTGCGTCGCCGGATGGTACGCAGGGCCATAGACGGCGGTCTCCAGCTCCTGGAAGATCGGGCGGGGGTGCTGGAACTCGAGGCCGCAGCGTGCACAGCGCGCCAGCGAGAACCCCTGGAAGTCGACACCAAGGGCGCGAGGCGGGCACTGACAGATCGGGCACGTGACCGGTTCGCGCGTCGACAGCGCCGCGTCCACCTCGGCACGCGACCGACCAAAAAGTGATCCGGTCATTCTCTAGATGGGGCTGCACCCCAACCCCCGGCGACCGCTGCGTGGAGACCCCGAACGCCCCACTCCGCGGTTGCGAGGCGCGCCGTGCGCGCCTCGCTGTCTCCAGCACGACGGTTCTCTTCTGCACACGTTCCGGACAGTCAAGACAGCTCGCCAATGATGGCATGCTCCCGGTACCGCGCGCCCGAACTGAGTGCTAACATCCGCGCATGGCTAAGCGGTTGACACGGGCCGAGGTCGAGCGCATCGCGGCACTGGCTCATCTCGAGCTCACCCGGGACGAGGTCGAGCGCTTCGCCCGGCAGCTTAGTGACATCCTCGACTACGCGGACCGCCTGCGCCAGGTCGACACGACCGGGACGACCGCGAGCTGGCGCCCGAGCGCGCCCGGGGCCACGCTGAGGGCCGACACGGTGCGTCCTTCGCTCCCACCGCACGAGGCGTTGGCGAACGCCCCCGACACCTCGCCAGCCGATCACGACGCCGACACCGGCTTCTTTCGTGTGCCCCGGGTGATCGGCTGATGCCGCCGACCGCGGCGCCCGACGAGTGGACGATTGCCTCGATTCGCGCCTCGGTGGCAAGTGGGGACCGCTCGGCCGTCGACGTGTGCCAGACCTACCTCGACCGCATCGCCGACGCCGATGGTCACCTGAACGCGATGACCCTGGTGCTCGCCGACGAGGCCCTTGCTCGGGCCGCCGAGGTCGACGCGCGCCGCGCCGAGTGGCGCGATCGACCGCTGCTCGGCGTCCCGATCACGATCAAGGACGTCATCTGCACACGCGGTCACCCCACAACTGCGGCGTCGCGCATGCTCGAGGGTTTCCGGCCGCCGTATGACGCCACGGTGGTCACGCGTTTGCGCGCCGCAGGCGCCATCGTGATCGGCAAGACCAACTGCGACGAGTTCGCGATGGGGTCGTCCACAGAGCATTCCGCCTACGGACCCGCGCGTAACCCCTGGGCGCGCAACCGCACGCCCGGTGGTTCGAGCGGCGGGGCGGCTGCCGCTGTCGCAGCACGGTTCGCACCCGCCTCCATTGCCTCCGATACCGGCGGCTCCATTCGCCAACCGGCAGCGTTCTGTGGTGTCGTGGGCCTCAAGCCGACCTACGGTCGCGTCTCCCGCTACGGCCTGCTCGCCTTCGGATCGTCGCTCGATCAGATCGGCCCGATCACGCTGACGGTCGCTGATGCGGCGACCATCCTCGCGGCAATCGCCGGTGCCGATCCCTGCGACGCGACGTCGGTCGACGCGCCGGTCGCGCCAGTCGACGCCGCGCTGGCGTCCAACGCCGATGGGATGCGCATCGGCGTGCCACGCACCGTCCTCGACGCGAGTGACGCTGGACTCGACCCAGACGTGCGGAAGTCGTTCGATGCGGCGCTCGGCAAGCTGGCCGCGATGGGCGCCGAGGTCATCAACATCGAGCTCCCACATGCGGGATACGCCGTGCCGGCCTATTACCTGGTCGCGCCCGCCGAAGCGAGCGCCAACCTCGCCCGGTACGACGGCGTGCGGTACGGCTTTCGCGCCGCGCCGGACGGGTCGGACGACGGTCGTCGGTCAGCGCTGGCGGGGATGTACGACCGGACGCGAAACGCCGGATTCGGTGCTGAGGTGAAGCGCCGTATCATGCTTGGCACCTACGCGTTAAGCGCCGGGTACTACGACGCGTACTATCGCAAAGCACAACAGGTGAGAAGCCTCATCCGACGCGACTACGACGTGGTGTTCGCCGAGCGGGGAGTCGATGTCGTTGCGATGCCAACGACCCCGTCACCCGCGTTCGCCTTGGGCGAGCGCGCGGACGACCCGCTCGCGATGTACCTTGGCGACGTCTTCACGGTGAGCGCCAACCTGACCGGGCTACCCGGGATGAGCCTGCCGGCCGGCCCGACGGCGGACGGTCTCCCGACGGGATTCCAGCTGATCGGCCGGCCGTTCGACGAGTCGACGCTCTTTCGACTCGGAGGGGCGCTGGAGCTTGCGGCGCCGTGGTGGCACGAGTTACCGCCCGGGAACGACTAGGTTACTCACATCCCGTCGTCGCGCTGCCGCGACGGGGCGGGCTAGGATGGCGAAGACCCCCCACAGGACGACGCCGAGCAGCAGCAACGGAAGTAGTGGAAGGACGACGGCGACGGCCAGCGCGACGAGACCCTCGACCGCGACGACGGCAACGATTGCGACGCCAAGCAGGACCTTGAGCAGCAGCAAGACCAGCATCCAGCCGATGGAGCCAAGCGGCAACAGGAAGGCCAGACCAGCGCTTTCAGGGCCAGCAGCATGGAAACGCCCGTGCCAGCGAGCGCGATCAGTGCAACGATTTCCATTACCTGTTAGCGGACGGTAACAGTCAAGCGTTGAGTGAAGTCAGAGCCGCGACGCCAGGCTGACGAGGCGCGCCGAGGGGGCATGTTCCGTCTATGCGACCGAGTCGCAACCCCGTCAGGAGGAGCATCCTGGCCGGCGATCGCTCAGCGTATGGTTGCTTCGGTTCACTAATCCTTACGGCCGGCCTGCTCCAGAAGTTCCGGTGTCCGGAGCTGGTCCGCCGGCCCGCGGGGTGCATCTGGAGTGAGGTAGCGGAATCCGCTCTCCGGTCCGTCAGGCAGGTTTCGCACGATGAGCGAGTCGCGGCGGGCATATCGAAACTTCGTGAAGCCGAAGACGACGACAAATCCAATAAAGAGGACGAGCACGAACCCGGTCGACATGACCAGGCCTTGCAACGTCCCAATGGCGATATCGAACGGCGTCATGCGCGCTTGTTTCCGTCGGACTTTGGCTCCGGCACTTCGTAGAGGATCAACCCGCCGTCCACTTCGCGCATCGCCACTCGCTCGAGCTTGCTCTGGGGGTCAGGACGGACACCGGTTTCGGGATCGGGTGCGAGATCCTTCAAGCGCGGCAAGGCGCCGCGCCGCAGCTGCTTCGCTCGCTGCGCGGCCACGTCGACGTAAAGGAACCGGCTTTCGATCGGCGGGAGTGGGTCGCGCTCGATCGGTGGCTCGGCGTTGGCGTCGACGTCGGTGTCCGCTACAGGTTCCGCCTCTGACAGCCCGTTGTCTTCACTCATAACAATCAAGAATACGCGAAACGGTCGGGCGCCGTCTCCCCTGATCTGATCGCCAGGCCTCTCTGATCGCGAGGCCGCTCTGATCGCGAGGCCGCGCCGATTCCCGGGAGCGCCTCGAACCACTCACCGTTGAGCACGTAGTACGCCGGCTCGCCAGCGACATACAACACGACGCCCCCGATGTCATCGGTCACTGGCACGATCGATCGCGCGTCGAGATCCGCGCGGCGAGGATGTTTGTGTTCGGTCATCGCCCGATGGTCCGTTTCCGTGGTGTCTTCAGACATCGAGAACCGCCGTCACCGCAGCCTGATCACCCATCGGCCCGGTAACTCTCACGCTCTGTGGAGAGTGGCTACATTGACAATAGTTCATACATTAGCGTACATCAAGAATGAAATCTTATTTAATCATACTAAGATATCGTGCAACTTCAGTCGTTGCAGGCAGCCAGCTATGCCGTCTGACCTGAACGATTTAGGAAGAATGTGCGATCATGAGCCAAAAGTGCGCATCCTCTTCGTCGGCGACATCGTAGGCAAACCCGGACGCGATATTGCACGTCGCGCGATTCCGTCGCTGGTTGATCTCCACGAGATAGACCTGGTCATCGCCAATGTCGAGAACGCCGCTGGCGGCAACGGCATCACGCGCGACACAGCCGAGGCGCTGCGCGACGCTGGCATCGCCGTCATGACCACGGGCAACCACGTCTGGGACAAGAAAGAGGTGCTGAACTACATCGATCTGGAGCCGCGCCTACTCCGACCTGCGAACTACCCCACCGGGGTCCCCGGCCGTGGCCGATATGTGGCGCGAACGGCGGATGGCATCGCGGTCGGCGTCATCAACGTGATGGGACGCATATTCATGAATCCCCTCGACAACCCATTTCACGTGGTACGCGACGAAATCAAGGCGGTGCGGAGCGATGCGGACGTCCGCATCGTGATCGTTGACTTCCACGCCGAGGCGACGTCCGAAAAGGTCGCGATGGGGTGGCATCTCGATGGCAGCGTGACGGCGGTCATCGGGACTCATACGCACGTGCAGACCGCCGACGAGCGCATCCTGCCGAAGGGAACCGCCTATATCACCGACGTCGGCATGACCGGCCCGTGCGATTCCATCATTGGCGTCGATACCCGGCCGGCTTTGAAGCGCTTTCTCGACGGGATGCCGGCGCGATTCGATACGGCAACCGGGAACCCACACCTCAACGCAGTCATCGTGACGGCAGACCCGACGACCGGTGTCGCAAGCGGCATCGAACGGGTCGACCTCTCGGCGGACGACGTCGAGGTGCTTGCTCGCACGGTGGTATCGGTTCCGTGACTGGCCGGCTCCCGTTCGACGAGCCGCGTTCTGGACTGGCGCCGCGTCCGGCGCCCGGCATCCTCCCGCGCGCCCCCCGTCGCGTGTACACGGTCAGCGAGCTGACGTCGTCAATTCGCCTGCTGCTCGAGTCGCGCTATGCCGAGGTGTGGGTCGAAGGCGAAATCTCCAACTGCCGCCGGTGGAAGACCGGGCACCTGTACTTCACGCTGAAGGATGGCGGTGCGCAGATCCGCGCCATCATGTTTCGGTCGGCGCTACGGTATCTTCGCTTTGACGCCGAGGATGGTCTGCAGGTGGTCGCTCGGGGTCGTCTCGGCGTCTACGAGCCAAAGGGCGAATACCAACTGGTCGCCGAGCACCTCGAGCCGCGAGGGCTCGGTGCGCGGCAACTGGCTTTCGATCAGCTGCGCCGAAAGCTCGCAGAGGAGGGACTCTTTGACGCCGCGCGCAAACGCGCGCTGCCTGCGCTACCGCGCAAGATCGGCGTGGTGACCTCGCTTGACGGCGCCGCGCTGCGCGACATCATTCAGGTGCTCGGCCGCCGGTATCCGAACGCCCATCTCGTCGTCAGCGCGGCGCGAGTCCAGGGAGAGGGCGCAGCGCTCGAGATCGTTCGGGCGCTTCAACGCCTGCAGCGGGTCGAGCAGATCGACGTCGTCATCGTCGGTCGTGGCGGCGGTTCGATGGAAGACCTCTGGGCGTTCAACGACGAACGAGTGGCCCGCGCCATCGTTGCCTCACCGGTGCCGATCATCGCGGCCGTGGGCCACGAGTCGGACTACACGATCACCGATTTCGTCGCCGACCTGCGCGCGCCCACCCCATCGGCTGCAGCGGAGATGGTGGTGACGCGCAAGGAGGACATGGTCGACCGCGTCAATCGCGCCGTGGCCCGGCTCGGCACCGAGATCCGACGTGGTATCGACCGCCGCCGCGTCAGGGTACAGGCGACTGCGAGCCGGCCGGGCCTCGCGGGATGGCCGGCGCGTGTGGTGCTGCTCAGCCGGGAAGCCGGGGAGCTGACGCATCGTCTGGGGGACACAATGCGGGCAGCCGTGAGCCGGCGCGAGCGTCGCGCGCACGCGCTGGGCCTCCGGTTGGAGGCGCTGGATCTCAGGCGGCAATTGGCCGAGATTCGCACGCGTCTCACGACCGCGCGGACGCGGCTCGTGCGCCGCGCCGGTGACGTGTGCACGGCGCGCACAACGCAACTCGCGGGCCTCGCGGGACGCCTGGATGCGCTCAGCCCGCTGGGCGTGCTCGCGCGCGGCTACGCCGTCTGCTGGAACGACACCCGGACGGCCATCATCCGTGACAGCGCGGGCGTCACCGTCGGAGATGCGGTCCACGTCACGCTGCATCGTGGCGAGCTTGAGTGCGACGTCAGGAAGACAGAGTGACGGAACCGACGATCACCGACTTCGAGTCGGCCCTTGCCGAGCTGGAATCACTCGTCAAGACGCTGGAGGACGGACAGCTCACACTCGAGAAATCGCTCGAGCTCTTCGAGCGCGGCATCGAGCTGTCCCGGTACTGCCACACGCGGCTCGAGGAAGCGGAGCGCCGCATCGAGGTCGTGACCGAGCGCGGGGAAACCCGGCCCGCGCCCTCCTCACTCACCGCGCGCGAGGACGAGTGACGGCGATCTTCGATCGCGTGCCGCTCGAGCGGTACCTGCAGTCACGACGTGCCGGCATCGACGCCGCGCTGGAGGAGTTTCTTCCCGCACCACCCGCCTGCCCGCCGCTGATGGCCGAGGCGATGCGTTACAGCCTGTTTGCCGGCGGCAAGCGGCTGCGGCCCATTCTGACGCTCGCTGCGGCCGAGGCGATGCGGGACACCCAGGATCGCGACGTGTGCGACCTTGCCATGCCGGCGGCCTGCGCCATCGAGATGATTCACACCTACTCGCTGATCCACGACGATCTCCCGGCAATGGACGACGACGTGATGCGTCGCGGCCGTCCGACATCGCACGTCGTGTACGGGGACGGCATCGCCGTGCTGGCGGGCGATGCGCTGCTGACCGAGGCGTTCGGCGTGCTCGCCCGGTATCCGCGGACCGACGCGCCGGACATCGTGGGGCGAAAAGTCCGCACGCTTGATCGCGTGGCCGAGGCGGCGGGCGTCGTCGGCATGGTGGGCGGCCAGGCGATCGACCTCGGTGCCACGGGCCAGGTCGACGCCGACCGGCCGGCGCCCACCGACGATGTGCTCGACGGGCCGGCGCTCGGCGCGATGCACGCGCGCAAGACCGGCGCGCTCATCCGCGCCGCGGCCGTCGCCGGCGCAATGATGGCGGGAGCGCCGGGTGCCATCGTGACGGCGGTCGACGACTACGCGACGCAGCTCGGACTCGCGTTCCAGATCGTCGACGACATCCTCGATATCGAGGGCGGCGCGGCGGAAATGGGGAAGACCGCTGGCAAGGATGCCATAGCCGGAAAACCGACCTACCCGGCCCTCTACGGGTTGGAGGAGTCGCGCCGCCTAGCCGCGCAATCGATCGCCGGCGCCAGGGACGCGTTGACGGCCGGCAACCTCGGAGGGCGCCTCCAGGACATCGCGGAATGGGTGTTGAAGCGATCGCACTGACGCGCACCGGACGCAGGATACGGGTCTTAGAGCTTTGGGGCCGCCCCTGAGCCTTGAGCCCAGAGCCCTGAACCTTTGCCGATGGGGTCACGGAAACGTCTCGATACCCTGGTTGTCGAGCACGGTCTTGCCGACACCCGCGCGCGCGCCCGTGCGTTGATTCTCGCGGGCCAGGTACGCGTCGGCGAGGAGGCAGCCACGAAGGCCGGCGCCGCCGTGCCCGCCGATGCCCCCATCACCCTGGTCATTCCGGACCACCCGTACGTCGGCCGCGGCGGCGTGAAGCTGGCACATGCCATCGTCGCGTTCGGTCTGCACGTCCGCGGTCGGGTCGCGATCGACATCGGCGCGTCCACCGGAGGCTTCACCGACGCGCTGCTCCGCTGCGGTGCTCGCAAAGTTGCGGCCCTCGACGTTGGGCGCGCCCAGCTCGCGTGGAAGCTTCGCAAGGATGACCGCGTCGTCGTGCTTGAGGGCATCAACGCGAGGTATCTCACGCCCGACCGGCTCCCGCCCGCGTTCAGACAGGCCGACCTCATGACGATCGATGTGTCGTTCATCTCGGTGACCAAGATCCTCCCCGTCGTGCCCGCCGTTGTGGCACCTGACGGCGATATCATCGTACTCGTCAAGCCGCAGTTCGAAGCCGGACGACCGGAGGTCGGGAAGCGCGGTGTCGTGCGCGATGCCGCTATCCAGCACCGCGTCGTCGATCAGGTCGCGGCGGCAAGTGATCGGATAGGATTGACGCGGGTCGCGATGACCGCCTCGCCCATCGTCGGCGCCGAGGGCAACCGGGAATTCTTTCTCCACCTGCGCCCCGCGAAGGTTGGATGACGGCACCAGCGGCGTCCGAGCGTATCGGGCCGATCACGACTGTTGGCCTCGTCGCCAAGACCCACTCGCCAAACGCGACTCAGGTCGTACGCGACGCGGTCGCGTGGCTCGACGCGCGGGGCATCGGAAGCGTCGTCGAGACCGACACGGCGCGCCAGGCGGGTCTCGACGACCGACATCCGCGCTGCGCAAAAGACAAGCTCCCGACGGTCGCCGATCTCGCGCTCGTGATCGGCGGCGACGGCACGCTGCTTGATGTCGCCCACCGGATTGCCGGCACCTCGCCGGAGACGCCGATTCTCGCGGTCAACTGCGGGAGCCTTGGCTTCCTGACCGAGATCACGCTCCCCGAGCTTCACGACGCACTAGCCTCGGTGATCGCCGGCGACGCCGGTGTCGATGAGCGCCGCATGCTCCGCTCCCAGGTTCTCCGCGGCGGGCAGACGGCTGCCGAACGTCTCGTTCTGAACGACGTCGTCATCGGGAAGTCGGCACGGTCCAACATCATCGAGATGTCGATTTCGGTCGGCGACCAGTTCGTCACGACCAGCCGCGCCGACGGCATCATCGTGGCGACGCCGACCGGGTCGACCGCGTACAACCTTGCGGCTGGAGGCCCGATCGTCCATCCGGCCGTGGATGCTCTGGTCATCACGCCGATCGCCCCGCACACGCTTACCAACCGGCCGATCGTCATCTCCAGCGCGACGCCCGTTCGGATTCAGCCTGACCTCGCGGGGTCGCACCGCGAGGCCGTGGCGAGCTTCGATGGACAGTTCACCGTCGAGCTCGTCGACGGCGATGTTGTCGTCGTCGCACAGGCGCCGCAGGCACTCCGGGTCGTGCGAGCCGAATCACGCAACTACTTCGCCGTGCTCCGCGAGAAGCTGAAATGGGGCGAGCGATGAGCGACCTCCTCTTCCGATGACCCCGTCTTCGATTGCGGACTGACGACGGATGCCGCGTCAGATCACCCTCGAAACCATTCGCGACGCGGCACGCCACATCTACACCGTGGCGCGCCGCACGCCGCTTGTCCCGTTCGACGCGACAGCGGCCGCGAACGCCGACACGCCCAACATTCATCTGAAGCTCGAAACGCTGCAGCCGATCGGCTCGTTCAAGATCCGCGGCGCGTATAACGCCGTACGTCAACTGACCTCGGAACAGCTCGCCGGGGGCGTCTGGACGGTGAGCGCCGGTAACGCGGCCCAGGGGGTGGCACTTGCCGCGCGGGCCGCAGAGGTCCCCTGTTCGGTCCTGGTCATCGACACGGCGCCGCAGACGAAGCGCGACGCGATCGCGCGTCTGGGGGCCACGACGGTCACCGCAAGTTACGACGAGTGCTGGGAGGTCGTCGAGCAGCGCCTCGCCAACCGTCTGCCTGGGTGCTTGGTGCATCCCTTCGACGATGACGCGTTCATCAGCGGCAACGGGACGATTGGTCTGGAGATCATCGAGGACCTCCCCGACGTGGACGCCATCGTCGCCTCTGTCGGCGGCGGCGGGCTACTGGCCGGCCTGGCCACCGCGGTCCGCGCGCTGAAACCGGGCACGCGCATCTTCGCCGCCGAGCCGGAGACCGCTGCACCGCTCGCCGGTTCGCTCGCGGCCGGCGAGGCACGATCGTTCGACGGGTGGCGTGCGTCCTTTGTCGACGGCTGTGGCGGCAAGTCGGTGACCCCGACGATGTGGCCGTTGCTGCGCGACCTCGTCGATGGATCCATCGTGGTCTCGCTCGAGGAGGTCAAGCGCGCGATGCGGCTCGTCGCCGCGCGCGCGCACGTTATCGCGGAGGGCGCCGGAGCGTGCGCGGTCGCCGCCGCGCTGAGCGGCCGAGCGGGCCGCGGTCGGATCGCTGCGGTCGTCTCCGGCGGCAACGTCGACCTGACGACGTTCGCTCACCTCGTCACCGACGAGTCGTAACCATGGTCAACCTGCCACAGCGCATCGGCCGTCTACACGAGTTGGCCAACGACTTGTGGTGGAGTTGGAATCGCCACGCACGAGAGGTGTTTCGGCGTCTCGACTACCCGCTCTGGCGCTCGACTGCACACAACCCAGTGCACATGCTCCGCCTCCTCCCGGCCGACCGATTAGCGCGAGTCGCGCAGGACGCGCCGTTCCTCGAGCTCTACGACAGCGCGCTCGCCGACCTGGAACAGGCGCGGACAGCCAAGGGCACCTGGTGGCGGCACGAAGTTGGCGCGCTGCCAGGCCGTTCGATCGCCTATTTTTCCGCCGAGTTTGCGCTCCACCAGTCGCTGCCGATCTACGCGGGCGGCCTGGGCGTGCTGGCCGGCGACATCTGCAAGGAGGCGAGTGACCTCGGCCTGCCGTTAATTGGTGTCGGGTTCATGTATCCCCAGGGCTACTTCCACCAGCACCTCTCGGCCGAGGGCTGGCAACAGGAGGAGTACGAGCAAATCGACTGGGCCAACGCACCAATCGAACGCGCGACCACCAGCGACGGTCGTCCGTTCGTCGTCCCGGTGCCTCTCGGCAACCGCACGGT
The DNA here is from genome assembly GCA_964646815.1 of uncultured Vicinamibacteraceae bacterium. Classification (GTDB taxonomy): domain Bacteria; phylum Acidobacteriota; class Vicinamibacteria; order Vicinamibacterales; family UBA8438; genus CAZYFH01. The sequence goes on from CAZYFH010000005.1 coordinate 91,706, forward strand.
CGCAGTGGCCGTCTGGCGGGTCCGTCTCGGTCGGACCAAGCTCTACCTTCTCGACACCGGCCTCGAGGAAAACGCTCCATGGGATCGAGAGCTCTCGGCTAGGCTCTACGCCGGCGACGCCGAAGCCCGCATCCAACAGGAGATCATTCTCGGCATCGGCGGCGTGCTGGCGCTCCGGGCCCTCGGGTCCGACCCAGCTGTGTGGCACCTGAACGAGGGACATGCGGCGTTTGTTGCACTGCAGCGGATTCGCGAGCTGACTGGCCGGGGACGGAGCTTCGACGAGGCCGTGGCCGAGGTTCGCCGAACCACGGTGTTCACGACCCACACGCCCGTGCCCGCCGGGCACGACGCGTTTTCGTTTCAACTCGTCGAGCGCTACCTCGCCGGCTGCTGGGGCGCACTGGGTGCGCACCGCGAGGCGTTCCTCGCGCTCGGTCACTACGACAGCGGGACCGGCTCGCTCTTCAATATGACCGCGCTGGCCCTCCGGACGGCAGACCACGTCAACGCGGTGAGTCACGTGCACCGCGAGGTGACACGCGACATGTGGGGTCCCATCTGGCCCCAGGTCCCCGCCACCGAACGGCCTGTGCGGTCCCTGACCAACGGCGTGCACATCGGGACCTGGGTCGCGCCCGCGGTCGCACTCTTGTTTGATCGGTATCTCGGCGCCGACTGGCGCGAGCGACAAGAAGACACCGCCGTGTGGGACCGGGTCCGCGAGATCCCAGATGCGGAGCTCTGGTCGGCGCGCTGCGCGCTGCGCAGTTACCTGTTCGCGTTCATCCGGGAGCGGGCGCGGCAGCGATGGACCGATGAACGCGTCAGCACCGGTCGGGTGGTCGCGGCTGGGACACTGCTCGATCCCGCCGCGCTCACGATTGGCTTCGCACGCCGCTTTACCGGCTACAAACGGCCCGAGTTGCTGTTTCGTGATCCCGATCGGCTGGCCGGCATTCTCAACGCGGCGAAGCGTCCCGTTCAAATCGTCTTCGCCGGCAAGTCGCATCCTGCCGATGAAGCAGGCAAGCACTTGCTCCAGCGAGTCTATCGGGGAGCCATCGACGCGGCGTTCGGCGGACGGATTGCCTTCGTCGACGATTACGACCTGCACGTGGCGCACTTCATCGTGCAGGGATGCGACGTCTGGCTGAACAACCCGCGGAAACCGCTCGAGGCCAGTGGAACAAGCGGGATGAAAGCGTCACTCAATGGTGTGCCGCACCTCAGTATTGGAGATGGCTGGTGGGCCGAAGGTTATACCGGCGCGAACGGGTGGACCATCGAGGCCGCCACGCGGCTCGCCGACTCCGGCGAGGCAGCCGCTGACGCCGCCGATGCGGAGGCGTTGTATCAATTGCTGGAAGACGCGGTCGTCCCCGCGTTCTACGATCGTGACGAGCGCGGGATCCCGACACGATGGCTGGCCGTCGTCCGCGAGGCGATTCGCACCATCGCACCCCGCTTCAGCGCGCGTCGCATGGTGAAGCAGTACGTCAACGAGATGTACAAGCCTGCCATTTCGGAGGCGCGCCACTCCGCCGCGACCCGCGGAGCGTCCGCCGATCCGGCGGGTCTTACGCGCCGCTGATCGGCGGGTGATGAATGATCTGGATTGTATTGCCGTCGGGATCCCGAACATAACACGAGCGGGCTCCGTCCCGATGCGTCCGGGGCAGCGCGACGAGCGTGACGCCCCGGTGCTCCAGATACCTCGCCCACGCGTCGACCTCGTTCGCCTTTCGGACTGCCAGCCCCAGATGATCGAGTACCGTGTGGGCGCGGCCATTCGCAGTTGATCGGTGGAGCGCGAGATTGTCGCTACCAGACGTCAGATAGACGTTGTCGGCGTCCGGCTCCCACTCGACGCGGAATCCGAGCAGGTCGACATAGAACCGCTTCATGTCGTCGAACGCCGCGGCGTGCAGCGCGAGATGCCGAATCCCTAGATGGGACGGTCGCTGATCCATGGGGCATCGTACCGACAGTTCCGCGCCTCGTGCAAAAGACGTGGGGCATCCTTGCGTACAAGACGTGACGAAGGAGCATGCTCGCTGTATGTGGCCCCGCTACGGGTGGTCCAGCGCCGTTTCGCTTCGGGTGCCCCGCCCGGTGAGCGCCGCTATTGATTCACCCGATACAGGCCACTAAGATTCATCGCATGTCTCCGCGGTCCGCCGCCCAGGCTCGTTGCGCTTTGTGCGGCGCCAAGGAGGTGTCCGAACCGCGCGGCGAAGAGAAGTACTGCCGCGACTGCTGGGACAGGAAGATTGCGGTCGAGGATGTCGTCGCGCGCGAGTTCGCGCTAAAACGTTACATCCGCGCGCACAGCGCCGAGAAGTACCTCGTGTATCACTCGACCCAGAAGCGTCCCTGCGGCCAGCTCATCGTCCTGGACGACGGCTACGATCTTTTTCTGAGCCTCATCCTGTACCCTAGCTTCGCGTGGGACGAGCCGGCGTATCATCTGGAGGGCGACCCGGAGGGGCGCTCGTTCGCCGAGCTTCTGGTCGACGTCGTTGCCGCCGATGTCATCGAACCCTGGGGCGGCGGCAAGTGGCACCTGGAGATTTTCCGGTCCGCCAGCCCCGAGCCGGAGGACTGGAACGGGGAAATGTGAGCGTCCGAGTCGTGGCCGGTTGAGGTTTACTGGCGCCGGAGCCTATAATCTCGCTTCACGCTGTGTGGACTCTGGAGGAGATGTGATGAAACGCCTGAGCCGTGCGCTGGTGGTCGGTGTCATGGTCTCGATCGTCGCGACCGTCGCCTGCGGCGGCGCGCCGGCCGAGGTGGAGGAGGCTGCGCCAGAGGCAGGGATCGCACCGCCCGATCCGGCCGCGGCCGCGGCCGCGCGCCGTCTGGCCTCGCGACTTGGATCCGGCGTTAAGCTCCTGCCGACGCAGCGCGGCCTCGCCGAGATTGCGTATACCCAACCGGTGGCCCGGCGCGAAAGCGGCTTCATCATCACGTCGCTCCGAGTCAAGAACCTGGCCGAGAACGCGATCGCGGGCTTCGCCGTCGACGAGTTCTGGTTCGACGCCGCTGGCAACACCGTGACCGGCGACCAGGTGCGATTCCGTGAGCCGATCGCGGTCGGCCAGATCCTCGACATCGAACTCCGTGTCCCGCGTGTGGGGTCGATGGACCGCAGCAACTACGAGTTCTCCCATCAGAACGGCGACATCAAGGCCACGCTGTTCGACGAGATCGAGGATCCGCCCGAACCCGAGGAAGAGGAAGGCGAAGAGTCGGACGACGAGGCCGAGGACGCCCGCTGAAAGACGGCGCACCAGCGGTTGGTGACGTTCGCTGGCCAGCAGAGGCGACCGCTGGCTCGTCTTGTGATGTTGCCCATTCCTCGCTTGGGCCCGGCGCCCGCCAGTGGGCGTCGGACTGGCCGGCACCGGAACGCCCGGCACGCGCTCCTGGATTCCCCCCTTCGAGCATTCCAGGCTTTCGTCAGATCGGCGGCGTCCTGCCCTGGTGATCGATGGCCACCGTGACACTCGACCTCGCTGGCATCCAAGACGCGCTACGCGATGACGGCCTCGACGGTTGGCTACTCTACGACTTCCATGGATCCAACCCCATCGCGCGTCGGATCGTCGGGTTGGCTCGAAGCGACAAGCTCACTACCCGTGGGTGGTACTACCTGATACCAACCGATGGTGCGCCTCGCGCGCTCGTGCATCGCATCGAGCGTGACAGCCTCGAACATCTGCCTGGCGCGCGCCGGCTGTACGCGGGACGTGATGAGTTATTGGCCGGGCTCGCAACGCTGCTGGAGGGCGTGCGCCGCGTTGCAATGGAGTACTCACCGGGGTGCGCCATTCCCTACGTGTCTCGTGTCGACGCAGGCACAGTCGACCGTATCCGGGCGCTCGGCGCCGCCGTCGTATCGTCCGGCGATCTGGTGCAGCGCTTCGAGGCGGTCTGGGATGCGGCGGCCCTTGAGAGTCACACTGACGCCTCCGCGCGGCTCCACCGCATTAAGGATCGCGCGTTCGCGCTAATTGGTGCGGATGCCCGGAGCGGCAATCTGACGGAGTTCGCCGTGCAGCGCGCGATGGTTGGGTGGTTCGCCGACGAAGGTCTGGTGAGTGACTCGCCACCGGTCGTGGCCGCCCAGGAAAGCAGTGGCAACCCTCACTATCTGCCGACCGCGACGCGGCACCGCCCCATCGGATCGGACGAGCTGGTGCTGCTCGACCTGTGGGGAAAGCTCGACACGCCGGGTGCCGTCTTTGCCGACATCACGTGGGTGGGGTACACCGGCCAGACCGTACCGTCCGAATACGCGACGCCGTTCGCCGTCGCGCGTGACGCGCGCGACGCCGCGGTGTCGCTGGTCCAGGATCGGGTGCGGGCCGGGCGATCGGTGTGCGGATGGGAGGTCGATCGTTCGGCGCGTGCCGTCGTCGACGCGCGCGGCTACGGTGCCTACTTCCTGCATCGGACGGGGCACAGTCTTGGAGAAGCGGTGCACGGGAATGGTGTCCATATGGACGATTATGAGACCCACGACGATCGTCGCCTGCTGACCGGAACCGGCTTCACGATCGAGCCAGGGATCTACTTCGATCGATTTGGGGTCAGGACCGAGTTGAACATGTATGTCGGACCAGACGAGGCGACAGTCACCGGACCGATGCAGGCCGAGGTTGTGCCGCTCCTGTCGTGACGATCGATGTCAGAATCTACTAGTGCCCCGTACGGGCCAGATGTAAAGCGGATTCCGGCACGCGGCGCCCGGCTGGCAAGGCACGACGAGGGAGCATACTCCGCATATGTGACCGAGGAGCAGCGCCGCCCAGACGGGATGCCCCGCTCGGAAGGCGGTTTACATATGGCCCGTTCGGGGCATTAGTGGCCTGTATCTGGTGAATCGGTAGTGGTCACCGGCGCGCGGCGCCAGGCGGACAAGGCGCGACGAGGGAGCATACATACCGTAGGTAACCGAGGAGCACGGCCGGCAGGCGGGATGCCCCACCCGGCGAGCACGATTGACTCACCCGATACGGGCCACTAGCAGTGGCGAAAGCGGTTGCGGTAACGTAATACGCGTAGCGTGCCGGTACGACCCAGCTGGAGGAAGTGATGTCGACACACAGGACCACCCTGTTGTCCGGAATTTTGATCGTGGTGGCGTCAATGGCCATCGGCATGGTCATCGCGTCGCGCTTCAACCTCACCCCGGCGTCCTCGGCCCAGGCCGTTCAGATCCCGGCGATGAACACCGCGCCGATCACCGGCGACATTGGCGCGACGACGTTCCGCGACATCGCGCAGGCACAGACCGCGATGGTCGTCAACATTCGCACCGAGTCGCAACAGACCTCGAACCAGCTCAACGATTTCTTCGGCGGTGACGAGTTCTTCCGCCGCTTCTTTGGTCCGGGCCAGCGGCCACCGCAGCGGCAGCCGCGAGAAGAAACCGTGCGTGCCGCCGGGACGGGGTTCGTCATCGACGACACGGGGCTCATTCTGACCAACAATCACGTCGTCGCGGAAGCGACGAAGATCGAGATACATTTCTTCGGCGACGACCTCGACGTCGTCTACGAGGCGCGGGTCCTCGGCCGGGACGCTTTGACCGACACCGCCCTCCTCGAACTCACCGACCAGCCGGCCGGTGAGCTGCCAGTGGCGCAGTTCGGCGATTCGAGTCAGATGGCGCCGGGCGACTGGGTCATGGCGATCGGCAACCCGTTCAGCCTCGGCCACACCGTGACCGTCGGTGTCATCTCAGCGATCGGACGCCCGTTTCGTCCGGTTCGCGGTCGCGACACGGAGATGCTCCAGACCGATGCCGCCATCAATCCAGGGAACTCCGGTGGCCCGCTCCTCAACGTTCGGGGTGAAGTGATCGGGATTAACACGGCGATCGTCAGCGACCGGATGGCCAACGTAGGCATCGGCTTCGCGGTGCCCATCAACACGGTCCTCGAGCTACTGGCCGAACTCCGCACCGGCAAGGTGACGCGCGGAGTCATCGGCGTCGGGATCCAGAACGTCGATCGGGATGGATATCAGGACCTCGGGCTCGCCGAGCCGCGGGGCGCGGTGGTGTCACAAGTGAACGAGGGAGGACCCGCCGACGATGCCGACATGCAACCGGGCGATGTCATCGTCGCCTATGACGGTAGCCCCGTCGACGACGTAGAAGACCTGCAGGGAAGGGTTGTCGCGACCAGACCCGGCACGACCGTTCCGATCGACGTCGTGCGCGCCGGCGAGCCGCTGACGCTACGCGTCACGATCGGCGAGCTCGATCTTGAGACGGAGGGACGCACCGTCAGGGACGCGGTCGAGGAAATCAGCGAGGGCTTCGGCATGACGCTGCAGGACCTGACACCGCAAACCGCACGCCGTCTCAGCTTGCCTCGCGACACGACCGGCGCGGTCGTCGTCGATGTCGCAAGCGATAGCACGGCGGAATCGGTCGGCGTGCAACCCGGCGACGTGATCATCACGGTGAATCGGGTCGAGGTGACGTCGGCGGCGGAAGCGACTGCACAGCTCAACGGCATCGCGTCAGGCCGCACCGCATTCCTCCTGGTCCAGCGCGGCGAGACGAGGGTGTTCTTCCAGGTGCCCAAGGAATAGCGATGTGACGGTGCGCGACGTGATCGTGCAGCGAATCCGAAGCTCGGGTCCGCTGCCGTTCGCGTTGTACGCCGATCTCGCGCTGTACCACCCGACGCTCGGCTACTACTCACGCGCGGCCCGGCGTTCCGGTCGGGCAGGCGATTTCCACACCAGCGTCGACCTCGGCCCACTCTTCGGCGAGTTGCTCGCGTCCCAGTTCGCCGAGATGTGGCGACTGGTTACCACCGAGTCGCCGTCCAGCACCACCTTCGATCTCGTCGAGGCGGCCGCCGGCAGCGGCCGGCTGGCGCGGGACGTCCTCGACGCGGCCGTGGCCAACGACCCGGCTTTCTACGACGCCGTGCGCGTGAGGCTGGTCGAACGGAGTGCGGCCGCGAGAGACGCACATGCGACTACGCTCGGCCCGCATGCGGCGAAACTTCTCGGCTCGGACCCGGATCTCGCTGGCGACACGACCGGCGTCATCTTTGCGAACGAGCTGCTCGATGCGCTGCCGCCCAACGTCGTCATGATGACGGACGATGGCCTGCGGGAGGTCTATGTCGACATCGATGATCACAGCGGGCAGTTGGTGGAGCGGCTTGGACCGCTCTCTAGCGGCGAGGTGGAAGCACACATCGATCGATGGGGGATCCGGCTTGAGCCGGGCTGGCGGGCCGAGATCTCCCCGGCTGCGGTGACATGGGTACGACGGGCCGCCGGCACGCTGACGCGTGGGTTCCTGCTGCTGATCGACTACGGTCATGACGCGGACGAGCTCTACTCCGCCGCGCACGCGGCAGGCACTCTGACCACCTATCACCGGCACCGGGTCGCAGTGGGCCCGGACCCAGCCATCCCAGCGTGGCTCGTCGACCCCGGTGACCGCGATATCAGCGCGCATGTCGATCTCACGGCGGTGCGGCACACAGCCGAACGCGCGGGCCTGCAGACGATCGGTGTGCTCGATCAGACGTATTTCCTACTCGGGCTGGGCGCCGCAGACCACGTCGCCGCCAGGGTGGGCGACGGAGGCGTCGCGGGCCTCAAGCGCCGGCTGGCACTCAAGTCGCTCCTGATGCCGGGCGGTCTCGGCAGCACGCACAAGGTGCTCGTCTTCGGCAGGGGGGTCGGCACACCCCGACTCTCGGGGTGCAGCTATCGCGGCCGTCTGACGTAAGATTGCGGCGGGATCGCTGGATGGTGCCGGACGCGGTAGAGCGTGAGGTCAAGCTGGCGTTCGCATCGGTTGAGGCGGCGCGTGAAGCCGTCGCCTTGCTCGGCGCGACGCCGATGCGGTCGCGTCGTCTCCAGGACGACCGCCTCCTGGACTCACCCGATGGCCACCTGCGGAGCGCGCGCGTCGCGCTGCGCGTTCGCGTCGAGGGGGACCGCGACACGGCGACGATAACCCTGAAGGGTCCGCCACGGCCCGATCTGATGAAGGTGCGCGAGGAACTGGAAACCGGGGTGGGCGACGGGATCCTACTGCTTCGCATCCTCGACCGCTTGGGGCTCGAGGTCTGGTTCCGCTATCAGAAGTTCCGCGAGGAGTTCGCACTCGACGGCGTTGTCGTGGCGATCGACGAAACACCCTTCGCGACGTTCGTCGAGCTCGAGGGAGACCGCGAGGGAATCATTAGGCTCACCGCCGCGCTCGGACGGACGCAGGATGACTATATCGTCGACTCGTATCGTCAGCTGTACGTGAAGCGCTGCCAGGCGCGCGGTCTGCCGGCGGACGCGATGTTGTTCTCCGATACGCCCGCGGTCGCTCGTCGCTGAGCCGGTGAGGAATCCGCTTCCGCCGGCGATCGTGCTGACAGCCGGCCTCGGCACACGGCTCGCTCCGCTGACGCGGACCCGAGCCAAACCGGCGGTGCCGGTGGCCGGCACCCCGCTCATCCTTCGAGTGCTGGCATGGCTCGGGCGCGAGGGTGTGCGTGACGTCGTGCTGAACCTGCACCATCGACCCGAGTCGATCACCCGCGTCGTCGGCCACGGGGCGCGCGCAGGTGTCGCCGTCCGCTATTCCTGGGAACCCGACATCCTCGGGTCAGCGGGCGGACCGCGCCAGGCGCTGCCGCTGCTCGGCCCGCGCTTCTTCATCGTCAACGGCGACACCCTGGTCGACCTGTCGCTCGACGCGCTTCGCGCCGCCCACGAGCGGACGGGCGCCGCAGTCACACTCGCGGTCGGCCCAAACCCGGCGCCCGACCGTTACGGAAGCGTCCTGGTCGACGAACTGGACCGTGTGCGAGCGTTCACCGGCACCGGCCATGCCACCGCGGCGCATTTCGTCGGCGTGCAGATCGCAGACGCCTCGGTCTTCGCCGGTCTGCCGGCGGGACGCGCGGCGGCGAGCATTGGCGGCATCTATGACACGCTCATCGCCAACCGACCGGGCGCGGTGCGCGTCCACTCGGTCGCGACTCCGTTTCTCGACGTCGGCACCCCGGGTGATTACCTCGCTGCGTGCCTTGCGCTCGCCGAGGTCGAGGCACGCGGTCAACTCCCGCCCGGTGAGGGCTCGACCGTGCATCCCAGTGCATCATTGACGCGGACGGCCGTCTGGGATCGCGTGGTGGTGGAGGAGCGATGTCGCCTGCACGACTGCATCCTCGGCGACGGCGTCCGCCTGCCGCCCGGGTCGCGCCTCGAGCGGCAGGTCGTCGTAGCGGCGGGTGGCGCCGCGCCGACCGCCGGCCAGCGGCGACTCGGAGACCTCCTCGTGTCACCGATCTGGCCGGATTAATCGGCCTGACCTGGGACCCGACAGCAACGCAACCGCATGACGCCGCCCGACACGCCCCCTCCCGAGGTGCTCCGGCGCGCACGCCTGTACGTCGCGCGCGCCGGCTGGCCGACCGCGGACACAAGGCTCGAGCTCATGGCCGGCGATGCGTCATCGCGAGCCTTCGTTCGCGTGCACCCACCCCTTGATGCCTCGCGGGTGCTCATTGTTCATCCCGGACCAATTGACGCGGCGACCGAGCCACTCGTGACGGTGGCGCGGCTGTTCGAGGCGATGCGCATCGCCGTCCCGACGGTTCTGGACACTGACGACGGGCTCGGCGTGATCGTGGTCAACGACCTGGGGGACATAACACTGGAAGCGCATCTTCGGCGCGCGTCCGCGGCGGAGCGGACAGCTCGCTACGAGGAGGCCGTGCGCGTCATTTCGGTGCTCCAACGTGAGGGAAACCGGCTGGCGTCCCCGCAGCATCCACCTTACAACGTGGCCTTCGACGTGGAGAAGCTGAGTTGGGAGCTCGAATTCTTCGTCGACGAGTTCCTCATCGCGCACCGCGGCATCGCGCTCACTACGGCGGCACGATCTGCACTGACCCGTGCGTTCCACGAACTGTCGACCACGCTGGCCGACGAACCGAGCGTCCTCTGCCACCGCGACTTCCACAGCAGGAATCTCATGTTGCACGCGGGCCGGCTCCACGTCATCGATTTCCAGGATGCGCGGATGGGGCCCGCCACCTACGACCTGGCCTCGCTACTCCGTGATTCCTATGTGGATCTCGACCCGACGCTGGTCGATCATCTGATCGATCACTACGGTGCGCTGGCGGGGACCGCGACATCAGCCGGCTTCCGGCGGCGATTTGACCGGATGGCGGTGCAACGCAACTTGAAGGCGCTTGGCACGTTCGGCCACCAGATCACTGTTCGCGGCCACCGGCGCTACCTGGAGGGAGTGCCGCGCACGCTGGGGTATCTGCGCGAGTGCTGTGTGCGCGATCCCGAGCTGTTCGGGCTCCGCGACCTGCTGGCGCCGTACCTCGACGAGCTCCGGTCGTAGTACCCTGCACCGTAAGCGCGAATCGGCTGGAACCCTGGAACCGCGGGCACACACCGCATGGCGGCCGTGACAACCTACATCGAAGACGTCGCGCGTCACGCTGGGCACGTCGTGACCCTGCGCGGGTGGCTGCATCGGCGACGATCGAGCGGCAAGATCCACTTTCTCACCGTGCGCGACGGCACCGGCTTCATGCAGGCGGTGCTGTCGAAGTCGTCCGTCGACGGTGAGACGTTCGCGCGCGCCAGCCATCTGGGCCAGGAAACCGCACTCATCGTGAGCGGCGCCGTACGGGCCGACCGACGGGCGCCTGGGGGCTACGAGCTCGACGTGGCCGCGCTTGAGGTTGTCGCCGAATCGCATGACTACCCCATCACGCCCAAGGAGCACGGCGTCGACTACCTACTCGACCGCCGTCATCTCTGGATTCGTAGCCAGCGCCAGCAGGCCATCCTGCGCCTGCGGCACGAGGTCGTCGACGCGATCCGTGACTTCTTCAACCGCCGGGGCTTCGTGCTGGCCGACACGCCGATCTTCACGCCAGCGGCGTGCGAGGGCACGACGACGCTCTTCCCGGTCGCGTATTTCGACGACCGAACCGCCTTCCTCACGCAAAGCGGACAGCTGTACAACGAAGCCAATGCGATGGCGCTCGGGCGGGTCTACTGCTTCGGTCCGACGTTTCGCGCAGAGAAATCGAAGACGCGGAGACACCTGACGGAATTCTGGATGGTCGAGCCCGAGATGGCGTACGCGACCCTGGACGACGCGACGGATCTCGCCGAGGCGCTGGTGGTCGCCATCGTCGAACGCGTGCTTGAGACTCGACAGCGGGAGCTCGAGGTCCTCGAGCGCGATACGGCTCCCCTCGAGGGAGTCCGGACGCCGTTTCCACGTGTGAGCTACGACGAAGCGGTACAGATACTCCGGAACCGCGGTGTGCCGTTCGAATGGGGCGGCGACTTCGGCGGACCGGACGAGACCGCGCTGGCGGAGCACTTCGACCGACCCGTCGCAGTACATCGTTTCCCCAGCGCGATCAAGGCCTTCTACATGAAGCCGGACCCCGAGCGGCCGGAGCTGTCGCTGTCGGTCGACGTGCTCGCGCCCGAGGGATACGGCGAGATCGTCGGCGGCGGTCAACGCCTCGACGACTATGACCTCCTCCTCGAGCGCATCAACGAGCACCAGCTGCCTCGAGAAGCGTTCGAGTGGTATCTGGATCTGCGACGGTACGGGACCGTGCCACATGCCGGGTTCGGCATGGGTGTCGAGCGGGTCGTAGCATGGCTGTCTGGCATCGAGCACGTGCGCGAGACGATTCCGTATCCGCGAATGCTGAACCGCCTCACACCGTAGCGACCCGTGACGAACGCGCCGTGCGAGCAACGCGGCGCCTCTACGGGCGTTGCCGGCGCGATTTCCGTCATGATATATTGAGTTGGGTACGTCGACGCCAAGTCCGCAAGAGTGGGCGCTTTGCCCACTTTTTGTTTTTTGAGGGCGTGATTTCGCGTGGTCAACCCGTGGACCATGAAAACCATTTGGACCAGGTTCGGGCGATCGCCGGCCGCGTCGGGCGGGACTTCGGTCTCGAGATCTTCGACGTGCAGTTGCGCCGTGAATCGATCGGTTGGGTTCTTCGCGTCGTCATCGACCGGCCGCCTCGGGCCACCGGGCCCGCGGCGAGCAGTGAGGGTGACGAGGTGAGCGTGACTGATTGTCAGCACGTCAGCAATGACGTCAGCGCCGTACTCGACGCAGAATTTTCGTTCGAGCACCCCTACACGCTGGAGGTCTCTTCGCCGGGGCTCGATCGACCGCTGCGCCATCCAGACGACTGCCGACGATTTCACGGCCGCCGGGCGCAGTTTGTGACGTCCGAAGCCGTGGATGGAAAACGCCATCTTACCGGTCGCATCGCAGACGTGGACGAAACCCCCGCCGCGAGCGGTGAGACGCGTCACGCGGGGGCGTCACGCAGTACGGAGATCGTGCTCGAAGCGGGTCGGCGCGTTCACCGAATTCCCTGGGCGCTCGTGACCCGGGCGCGGCTTGAGGTGGAGTTCTAGTGGGCTGTCCCGTCGAATTCTGTAGCGGTCTCCGGCACGCGACGGCCGGCTGGCAAGGCGCGACGAAGGAGCATAGTCAGCATATGTGACCGCGCTGAGGCATGGTCCAGCGCCGGCCATCGCGGGATGCGCCGCCCGGAGAACGCTACAGAATTCGACGGGACAGCCCACTCGGCTCGGCCGCGGCGACGTGCCGCCGGCCGCGCCATCCGGAAAGACGTCATGAGCAAAGCGCTGCAGCAAACCATCGAGGCCCTGGCGAAGGAGAAAGGGATCGAACCCGACGTGATCATCACGGCCATTGAAGACGCCGTGTTGACGGCATCGCGCAAGTACTACAAGTCGACGGAGGACCTGCGCACGAAGTTCAACCATGACACCGGCCAGGTCGAGCTCTACGCCGTGCGGCACATCGTTGAAGAAGTGTCCGATCCGCTCACCGAGATCTCCCTGACCGACGCGCAGGACCTCTACGGTAAGGAAGCCGAGATCGACATGGAGATCGAGTTCCCGAAACCGACTGACGTGCTCGGTCGAATCGCCGCCCAGGCCGCCAAACAGGTCATCTTTCAGAAGGTGCGTGAGGCCGAACGCGAGAACGTCTACGAGGAGTTCAGCGACCGACTGGGCGAAGTCGTGGCTGGCACGGTCAAGCGCTTCGAGAACGGCGACATTATCGTTGAAGTGAGCCGCGTCGAAGCGATGCTGCCGAGACGAGAACAGTCACGTGCGGAGAATTACACGACCGGCGACCGGGTCAGAGCCGTCATCCGCGAGGTCAACAAGAACACGAAGGGCCCTCAGATCATCCTGTCGCGGACCGACGCCAAGCTGCTCGTCAAGCTCTTCGAGCAGGAGGTGCCGGAGATCTATGACGACACCGTGTCGATCCGGGGAGCGGTACGCGAGGCCGGAGACCGAGCGAAGGTGGCCGTGCATTCGCGCGAACGCGATGTCGACCCGGTCGGAGCCTGCGTCGGGATGAAGGGCACGCGGGTCCAGGCGATCATCCGCGAGCTGCGTGGCGAAAAGATCGATATCGTCGAATGGTCTGAAGACCCGGTGCTGTTCGTGACGAACGCGATCAGCCCAGCTCGGGCGCAGCGAGTCACCATCATCGACGATACCGAGAAGGTCATCGAGTTGGTCGTCGAAGACAGACAGCTCTCGCTGGCGATCGGCAAGAAAGGCCAGAATGTGCGGCTGGCCGCCAAGTTGACTGGGTGGAAGATCGACATCAAGAGCGAGGAAGACAAGCGGCGCGAAGTCGAGGCCCAATTCGATAGGATGGGAATGTCGGAGGAAGCGGCGACGCTGACACTGCCGAGTCTGGAAGACGAGCAGTTGAGGAAGTTGAGCGACGCCGGTCTCGACACGGCGGACAGCCTGCTCGAGACCTCGGCTGCCCACCTCGCCGAGGTGGCCGGCGTCGACGAGCCGACCGCAGAGCAACTGCAGGCGGCGGTCCGCGAACAGGTCGCCGCGGTCGAGCGTGCCGCGGCGGAGGCTGCTGAAGCGGCGGCGCTCGCCGAGGCGGCAGCAACCCGGACAGGTGCGGCCGAGGACATGCCGCCGGCTCTGGCTGACGATGAGGCCGACCGCGCTGCGACAGCGTCACCCGCGACCGAGCCCGATGGGAGCGAGCCCGGCGAGGACGCTGTCGCCACCGACGAGACGCCGACCGCGACGCAGCCGGGTAGCGAGGACGCCGCATCGTCAGAACGTCCCGACACCGGACACTGAGAATATACGTGGCCACGATACGGATCTACAAAGTCGCGGACGTGCTGGGCATCCCGAGCCAACAGGTCATCGAGGTGCTGCGCAAGGAGCACGGCATCGAGGTAAAGAGCGCGTCGAGCACGATCGAGGAGATCGTCGCACGCCAGTTCGCACAGCGCCACGTGCGCGAGCGTGGCCTCGAGCTCCCCGAAGGCGAACTGTTCGCGCAGAAGCCGCCGCCACGGCGCGGCAGCAAGCGCGCGGCGGCCAAGCAAGAAGCGGCGCCAACCGCCAAGCCACGACTCGGACCGCCCCGCCTCGTGAAGGCGGCCAAAGCGGCACGGGCGGCGGCGGCCGAGGCAGAAGTGCTGGCGGAAGTCGAGGTGCAGGCCGACGCCACCGCGGCCGAGCAGGCACCCGATGTCGTCGCGCCCGACACCAGTGCACCGGACAGCGGCGCGCTGGTCACGGGCGCGCAGGCGGCCGTGACCGCCCCCAGCGAGGACGCGCCTCCCGCCGAGCCAATCGCACCGGAAACCTCTGCGCCCACGTCGGCCGCGCAATCGCAGCCGGCCGAGACACCGCCGGCCGTCTTGCCACCGGCTGCCGCGGCACCAGCCGCGCCGAGTACGCTCGTCGCGTCGCCTCCTGCGGTCGCGGCGGCGGCGGCGCCCGCCGCGCCGCCAGCACAGCCAGCGGCGCCCGCCGCACCCGCCGCGCCGCCAGCACGGCCAGCGGCGCCCGTCGCGCGATCGGCGGCGACCATGGCGCCACGGCCCACGGGGCGGATTGTCCCGCCCACGTTGCGACTGCGCGTCGAAGAACCGAAACGAGTTACCGCGGCTCCCGCTCCGCCGGCTGGCGCAACGCGCGCGGGTGTCGGCGCACCGGGTCGTCTTGGGACCCCCATGGGCCAGCCGCCGCTCGGCGGACCCCGGCCGTTGCCATCACAACCGCTCCGCCCACCGTCGTCCAGACCGTTACCGCCCCGACCTGCGGTCGGATATCGACCACCGCCACGACCACATCATCGGCCCGGTGGTCGGCGGGCGGCCTATCGGCGTGGGCGCCAGGCGCCTACACCGGCACCGCCGCCGCCGCCCGTCACGCGTACCATTACGGTGGCGGAGGGCATGACGGTCAAAGATCTGGCCGAAAAGCTCGAGGTGCGCGCCAAGGACGTGCTGAAAAAGCTCATCGAGAAGCGGTTGATGATGACGATCAACACGACCCTCGACCCGGACACCGCAACGATGATCGCGCGCGAGTTCGGGGCTGACGTCAAGATGCGGTCGTTCGAGGAAGAGATGGTCGTCGTCGAGGCCGAGGTCGCGAGGCCCGAGGACATCATTCCGCGCGCGCCGGTGGTCACCGTGATGGGGCACGTGGATCACGGGAAGACGACCCTGCTCGACGCGATTCGCGAAACGGATGTGGCTAGCGGCGAAGCGGGCGGGATCACGCAGCATATTGGCGCCTATTCCGTCACCGTTAACGACCGGCGCGTCGTCTTCCTCGATACGCCTGGGCATGAGGCCTTCACGCTGATGCGGGCGCGCGGCGCCAAGGTGACCGACGTGGTGGTCCTCGTCGTGGCGGCGGACGACGGCGTCATGCCGCAGACACAGGAAGCGATCGACCATGCGCGTGCGGCCGGTGTACCCATCATCGTGGCGATCAACAAGATCGACAAAGCCAACGCCAACCTCGACCGAGTCAAGAATGAGCTAGCCGAACGCGAGTTGACGCCTGAAGACTGGGGCGGCTCGACCGTCACCGTTCCGCTCTCTGCCAAAAAGCGCGAGAACCTGGACGGTCTGCTCGAAATGATCCAGCTCGTCACGGAGATGGGCGAGCACAAGGCCAACCCGACGCGGGCGGCGACCGGCACCGTGCTCGAAGCAAAGGTGGATAGAGGACGAGGCCCGGTGGCGACCATCTTGGTGCAGGATGGCACGCTGCGAGTGGGAGACGACTTCATCGCCGGCATTCAGGTCGGGCGCGTACGCGCCCTGCTCAATGACCGCCTGGAGAAGACCAAGGAAGTCGGTCCGTCGAACCCGGTCGAGGTGGTTGGGCTGACGGGGCTGCCGCAGCCCGGCGACGCCTTCCAGGCTGTGGCCGACGCCGCCAAGGCGAGACAGATTGCGGTGCTCCGGCAAAACCAGGCCAAGGAGAAGGCGCTCGGTGGTCGCGGTCAGCGGTTGACACTTGAATCGTTGCAGGCCCAGCTGTCCGAGGGCGAGGCCAAAGAGCTACCCGTTATTATCAAGGCCGACGTGCAAGGTTCGGCTGAAGTGCTGGCCGACGCGCTCTCCAAGCTCGGTGACGAGCGCATCAAGATTCTCGTAATCCACACCGGTGTCGGCGCCGTGAGCGAATGGGACGTCCTGTTGGCGTCCACGTCGAACGCCATCATTATCGGGTTCAACGTACGGCCGGACCGGAACGCCGCGGCAGCCTCTGAACGGGAAGGGGTGGATATCCGGCAGCACTCGGTAATCTACAACGTAATCGACGAGGTCAAGCTGGCGATGGCGGGCCGCCTCGAGCCGACCGTCCGTGAGCAGCAGCTCGGTCAGGCCGAGATTCGCGAGACTTTCAAGGTGCCCAAGTTCGGCACTGCCGCGGGCTGCATGGTGACCGACGGCATCCTTACGCGGTCCGGCGAAGCGCAGGCACGCATCGTTCGCGACGGCGTCGTTGTGCACGAAGGCAAGATCGGATCGCTGCGCCGCTTCAAGGACGACGTCAGCGAGGTCAAGACGGGCTTCGAGTGCGGCATCGCCTTCGAACGCTTTGGCGATCTCAAGATCGGCGACGTCATCGAGATGTTCACGGTCGAGAAGGTCGCGGCCACGGTCTAATCCCGCCGGAGCGATGGCCGCCGTTGGCTTACTGTCCGTCGAGCTTCACTTCGCCGGCGCACGTTCGCTCAAGGACAAGCGGAGGGTGCTCGTCAGCATCAAGGACCGGCTGCGCAAGCTCAACGTCGCCGTCGCCGAGCTCGACCACCACAACCTACATCAGCGAGCGAGGCTGGGCATCGTGGCCGTGGCGACGGCGCGAGACGGCATAGACCGATTGTTCGAGGGTGTCCTGACGGAGATCGATCGGCGCAACGCCGGCGCCATCGTCGCGTCCGACCTCGACTGGCTCACGTAGTGTTTTGCAGCTAGTGGCCTGTCACAGCCATTTGTGGAGTGCGGTCAGAGCCGCGACGCCCGGCTGGCAAGGCGTACCGAGGGAGCATATTCCGAATATGTGACCGAGGAACACCTCTAGCAGGCGGTGCGTCCCGGCCGGAAATCGCTCTACAAACGGCTGTTACAGTCCACTAGCGAGCGCCCCTGAGACATGTCGCACGGGACTCGGACCGATCGCGTTGCCGAGCGGATTCGCGTCGAGCTCGCCACGCTCCTTACCAGAGGCGTACGGGACCCTGGCGTGACGGACGTGACGATCACGCACGTCCGCGTCACCCGCGACCTGCTGCGCGCTGAGGTCCGCTATACGGTGATGTCGGACGAGCGGGCGCGACGTAACGCCGCGCGCGGCCTGCGCCGCGCGAATGGGTTCCTGCGCCGCGCGCTTGCCGAGCGACTCCGCATGCGACGCGTCCCCGACCTATCGTTCCGTTACGACGATGCGGTCGAACAGCAGGCCCGAGTCGCCAGCCTGTTCGAGAAGATCGAAGCCGCGCGCGGCGGCTCAGCTAATAGCGACGATGACGCGCCTCGCGACGTGGCGAAGACCGATGTCCACGAACCCTGATCACCCGATCCGGAAGATTGTCGACGCATTGCGGGAGCGCAAGTGCTTCGTGATCTCGTCGCACGCGCGTCCAGACGGCGACTCCATCGGTTCGCAGCTCGCGCTCGCGCACGCCCTGACCGGGCTCGGGAGGACGGTGCGCATCGTCAATCACGATGCGCCGCCGGACTCATTGCAGACGCTTCCTGGCGTCTCGGCCATCGAGGTTGCGGACACAGTGGACGGCGCCTACGACGCCGCTGTCATACTCGAGTGTAGCTCGCTGGACCGCACCGAGGTGACGGGCCTCGACCGCCACTTCGTCATCAACGTCGATCATCATGCCGGCAACGGTATGTATGGATCGCTCAACTGGTTTGACCCGTCGGCGGCCGCCTGCGCCGAGATGGTGTACGACCTCGTGACAGATCTCGGCGTAGCAGTGTCTCCGCAGATCGGAGCTGCGCTCTACGCGGGAATCCTCACCGACACCGGGTCGTTTCGCCATGCCAACATCACGAGCCGCACGTTCGAGATCTGCCGACGCGTCGCAGTCGCCGGCGTGGACGTCCCAGCGGTGGCGGCCGAAATCTACCAGAGGGGCAGCGTCGGGAAACTGCGGTTGACGGGGGCACTGCTCACCGACATGACGCTCGACGCCGGCGGTCGTGTCGCGATACTGCGTGTCGACGATGCGTTGCTCCGACGGACCGGCTGTCCGGCCGACGATCTGGACGGGCTCATTAATCTGCCTCTGTCGGCGAGCGACGTCCAGGCCGTGATCATGTTCAAGTTCCTCGACGGCTCCGCACGGGTGAGCTTGCGCTCCAAGGGAGCCATCGACGTCCGAGCCGTTGCGGCGTCCTTCGGCGGCGGCGGCCACCGCAATGCGTCCGGGTTCTCGCTCGACGGACCACGTGAAGACGTCGTATCTCGCGCCGTCACCGCAGTCATCGTAGCCGTGGACTCTGCGGCGAATGAGCCAGCGCGCTAACCAGTCCATCGGCGTGGATGGCGTGCTCGTCGTCGACAAGGCGGCCGGGATGACCTCGCACGACGTCGTCTCCCGCGCGCGGCGCGCCCTCGGAACGCGTCGAGTCGGCCACGTCGGAACGCTCGACCCGATGGCGACCGGCGTGCTGCCCCTTGTCGTCGGGCGCGCCACGCGGCTGGCGTCCCTCCTGTCAGCGGGCCCGAAGGTCTACGACGGGATCATCCGGCTCGGTGTCGTGACCGACACGTACGATCTGACCGGCACGAAGTCCCCGGAGGCGTCCGAAGTTGAATCACGCTCACTGGCCGCGGTCACCTCCACCGCGATCAACGCGGCGATCGTATCGTTCGTCGGTACGTTCATGCAGCACCCACCGCCGTTCTCGGCCAAGAAAGTGGGTGGCGTGCGAGCGTATCGCCTGGCGCGCCGCAGTGAGCCGGTCGCGCCCCGGGCGGTCGAGGTGACGGTCCATGCGCTCGAGGTCGTCTCGCGCACGGTCGAACGACTGCACTGCCGCGTCACGTGCGAGCCCGGCTTCTACATGCGAGCGCTGGCACACGATCTGGGATGTGCACTCGGCTGCGGCGGGTGTCTAGAAGCACTACGTCGCGAACGGAGCGGCGCGTTCGACTTGACCGACGCGGTGCCGGTCGGTGCACTGGCAGATCCGTCGGTGCCCGTCGCCGACCACCTCGTGCCGCTCGCCCGACTTCTACCCGACCTACCGAGCGCCGTACTCACTGAGCATGGCACCCAACGGGCTAAACACGGCAACCGGCTGTCGCGCGCGGACCTGGTGTCGTGGAATCGCAACTGGTGGCACGAGCAGGCGGACGGCAGCCGCGCGCGAGTCAAGCTCATCGACGGAACGGGCAATTTGCTCGCAATCGCGAAGGTGAACAGCGAGCACATTTTGCATCCCGCGATCGTTCTAGTGTAAGATTTTTCGGTAGGGCAAAGCGCGATAAACGAAAGAGGAAGAGGTAGTTACACGTGGCGCTGGTCAAGGAGCGAAAGACGGAGATCATCGGGTCGTATCGCACGCACGAGAGCGACACCGGTTCGCCGGAAGTGCAGGTCGCCATCCTCAGTGAGCGGATTGGCTATCTGACTGAACACTTCAAGGTCCACATCAAGGACCACCACTCGCGCCGCGGGCTCTTGATGCTCGTCGGCCAGCGGCGGCGGCTCCTCGACTACCTCAAGGGTAAGAGTTCTGAGCGATACTCAGATCTCATCAAGCGACTCGGCATCCGCAAGTAGGCGCGAGACGAACCACTGGCCCTGCACGGGCTGGTAGCCCTCCCTCCCCGCCTGACGATTCGCTGAGCACCGTCGCCTGCGCCACCTTTCAACGGGAGTCACACGTCATGCATACGGCCCAAGTGAACGTCGGCCGGGGAACCCTCACCATCGAGACCGGCAAGATCGCCAAGCAGGCGGGCGGCGCAGTAACCGTACGGTATGGCGATACTGTCGTCATCGTCACGGCGTGTGCCGCCGCGACGGCCCGTGAGGGCATCGACTTCTTGCCGCTGACCGTCGACTATCGTGAATACGCCTACGCGTCGGGTCGGATCCCGGGCGGCTTCTTCAAGCGCGAGGGGAAGCCGACCGACAAGGAGGTCCTGACCAGTCGCCTCATCGACCGACCGATCCGACCGCTGTTTCCGAAAGGATGGTCGCGCGAGACCCAGGTCATCGCGCTATTGTTGTCGGCCGACGCCGAGCACGATTCGGATGTTCTTGCGCTTACCGGCGCGTCGGCCGCGCTCTCGATTTCGCCGATTCCGTTCGCCCGACCGATCGCGGCGGTTCGCGTCGGCCTGGTCGACGGCGAGCTGCTCATCAACCCCACCTATCCCGAGCGGAAACGCAGTGAGCTTGATCTGGTCGTCGCGGGAAGTCGTGACGCGATCGTCATGGTCGAGGCTGGGGCGCGCGAGGTCACCGAAGACGTGGTGCTCGGTGCGCTGGAGGCAGGCCACCAGGCGATACGTGACATTGTGGCCGCGATCGACGAGATGACCGCCGCGGTCGGCAAGACCAAGCTGGTAGTCGCCACGACGGAGGTAGATTCCGCCCGCAAGCCGGAGATCGCAAACAGGGTCATCGACCCGCTGCGCGAGGCGATGCGAGTCCCGGACAAGCTTGAGAACTACGCGCGGGTCGACCAGGTGCTCGACGAGCTGCTCGCGTCGCTTCCGGAGGAGGGCACCGAGCGGGACGACGCCAAGCGGGTGTTCAAGCAGCTGAAGGAAACCGTTCTGAGGAACGAGGTCCTCGAGCGCGGCACTCGCCTGGATGGACGCCGGTTCGACGAGGTGCGGCCCATCTGGTCGGAGGTGGGCGTGCTGCCGCGTACGCACGGCTCCGCGATCTTCACCCGGGGCGAGACCCAGGCACTCGTCACCGCGACGCTTGGCACGGCCGACGACCAACAGAAGATCGAATTAGTTGACGGGGAGAGCTTCAAACGGTTCATGCTGCACTATAACTTTCCACCGTTTTCGGTCGGTGAAGTGAAATTCCTTCGCGGTCCTGGCCGGCGCGAGGTTGGACACGGCAACCTCGCCGAGCGCAGCCTGCTGCCGATGATTCCCGGCGACGACGAGTTTCCATACACCGTACGGGTCGTGTCCGACATCCTCGAGTCGAACGGGTCGTCGTCGATGGCTACGGTCTGTGGCGGCGCGCTCGCGCTGATGGATGCGGGGGTGCCGCTGAAACGGCCCGTGGCCGGGATCGCCATGGGGTTGGTCATGGAAGAGGGCGCAGGCGATGCCCGCGCGCCACGGCACGCGATCCTCTCTGATATCGCAGGGGCCGAGGACCATTACGGCGATATGGATTTCAAAGTCGCCGGAACGACCGACGGCATCACCGCGCTCCAGATGGACATCAAGGTCGCGGGCATCACGACCGAGATCATGCGCGAGGCACTGGCACAGGCGCGCGCCGGCAGGCTCCATATTCTGCAGGAGATGGGCGCGACAATCGCGGCGCCGCGTGAGTCTATCTCGATGCACGCGCCGCGCATCGTGAGCATCCAGATCCCGGTCGACAAGATCCGAGATGTCATCGGCCCGGGTGGCAAGACGATTCGTAGCATTATCGACCGCACCGGGGTCAAGATCGACGTCGAAGACAGTGGTCGCGTCAACGTGGCATCCTCGGACGAGGCCTCGGCGCAACGGGCAATTACGATCATCGAGGAACTGACCGCAAGCCCAGAGTTGAACAAGAGCTACCTGGGCAAAGTGCAACGCATTACGGACTTTGGAGCCTTCGTGGAAATCCTGCCCGGCATCGACGGGTTGCTGCACGTCTCCGAGATCGCGCATTACCGGGTCAAGGAGGTGCGTGACGAGCTGAACGAAGGCGACCAGGTCCTGGTCAAGGTGATCAACGTCGACCCGTCGGGCAAGGTCCGCCTGAGTCGGAAGGCGCTCTTGCCCGCTGCAGCCGAATCCGCCGACTCCCCGAGCGAGGACGCGCCTAGCGGTGATGGTAAGGAGCGCCCGGGCGGTCGCGGCGGCCCCGGGGGCCGCCCGCGCGGCAACAGAGAGCACGCCAGGCGATAAAGACGCAGTCGCCGCGAGTATCGTGTCCTGTCACGGCGATACTAGCGGACTGTATCAAGCCGTTAGCCGCGACGCGCGGCGGCCATGCGCTCAGCAAGCGGCGGGTGGGAGTAGAACCACCATTCCGCGACGCGCGACGGGCGCGCCTCGGCGAGGTTTTGCGCACCGAGGCGGCGAAGCCCAGACAGGAAGGCCTCGCGGTTCCCGGTCACCTCAATGGCATACCGATCCGCTCGTCGTTCGTGACGGCGCGAGAGGAGGTTGGCGAGAGGCAAGGCCGCAAGCGCGACGCCGGCGACGCACAGGACCAGCGCCGGAAGCCCAGCGACGTCCCCGATCCCTTCTAGCCCGAGCGCAGGTGCGATCGCGGTCAGCACGTTCTGAGACACCCAGAGCGCAAACATGGCGACGCCGGCCTCGCAGGCGATCATCTTCCAGATGTCCCGATACTTATGATGCGCGAGCTCGTGGGCGAGCACGACCTCGATCTCGGCATCACTGTAGCCTTCAATCAGCGTATCGGAGAGCAAGATCCGCCGGGTCGAACCGATGCCAACGAGCGCGGCGTTGGCCGTGGACGTCCAGGCGCCGACCCGCCACTCGTGGATGCCTATGACCGGGACACCGGCACGTCGCGCAAGAGCCTCGAGCCTGGACGAAAGCCGTCGTCGACGGATCGGCCGCACGCGAAACATGTTCGGCAAGAGCAGAACCGGCGCGAGGTTGGTCAGCGCAACGGAGACGGCGGCGAACGCTGCGCCTCCGACGAGACACCACCACGTCGCCCAGCGATCAATCGCGACGTAAACGAACACCACCGCCGCGACCCATAACACCAACCGCACGAGCGCGTTCTGTGCGTAGCCTCGCACCCATGCCGCAAAGCCCTCCCGCGAGAGCCCGTATCGTCGTTCCAGCAGGAAGCCGGTATGGCACACGAAAGGAAAGGCGACGACCTCCGCGGCGACCCCGAGCGCAGCGGCGAAGAGCACGACCACTGCCGTCGCCCGCGCGCCGACCGGCACGCCAGCGCTCGACACCGCGTGCTCGAGTGCCACCCGCGCCGCTGGCAGGAGCCCCACGCCAAGTAGGCTCGTGAGCAGAGCCGCGCGGGCGGAAATCCCCAACGCGGTACTGCGCCGTCTCAGCCGGTGGTACCGAGTGGCCTTGTCCTCGTTCAGTTGATCTTGACCGAGATAAGCTTCGAGACGCCCGGCTCCTCCATGGTGACCCCGTAGAGCCGGTCCGCGATTTCCATGGTCTTGCGGTTGTGCGTGACCAGCACGAACTGCGTACGATCTTGCAAGCCTCGGAGCATCTCCACGAAACGCCCGATATTGGCATCGTCGAGTGGCGCGTCAATCTCGTCGAGCAGGCAGAACGGGCTCGGCTTGTACTTGAAGATGGCGAACATCAACGCCATGGCCGTCAACGCCTTCTCACCGCCGGAGAGCAGCTGAATGCTCTGGAGGCGCTTGCCGGGCGGCTGCGCGATGATGTCGATCCCGCTCTCGAGGACGTCGGTCTCGTCGAGCAAGAACAGCCCCGCGCGGCCACCGCCAAACAAGGTTTCGAAGGAGTGCTGGAAGTGCTCGTTGATCGCTCGAAACGCGTCTTGAAACCGCTCACGGGTCGTGACGTCGATCTTCTTGATGGCTTCACCAGTAGCGGTGATCGCATCGAGCAGGTCCCGTCGCTGTGTCGTCAGGAACGCGTGACGCTCCTCGAGCTCGTCGAACTGATCGATGGCCATCATATTGACCGGTCCGAGCCGGTCGACCTTGGCGCGCAGCTGCGCCAAGATGTCATCGACTGTGGGCGCCACATCGAGTGGCGCGCAAACCGTCTCGCGCTCGACCTCTTCCGCGTCGCCAATCGGCTCCTCAACCTCGCCATCCCCGTCGGTCTCGGCCACCGAAGCGCCAGCGTCTCCACCCACTACACCTAGCAGTGCGCGGTCAGGCTCGATTGGGCCGTCCCGCTCGAGACGCTCCACTTCGGCGACAACCTCCGCGAGATCGAGCTGCAAGGATTCGGCGCACGACGAGGCCGTGTGAGAGAGATCGGCGTTGGCCGTGGCGTGGTCAACCTCAAAACGGCCGACCTCGGTTCTGATCTGCTCGACAGCGTGCCGCGCGTCACGCACCTGGCGACCCTGCTCAGCAATGCGGTCGCGGAACCCGTGTGTCTGCTCGTCGACCACCCGAATCTCCTCGCGGAGTCCATCGAACGCCGCCACATCGGCGTCGAGCTGACGATCGGCCTCCTCAATCGAGGAGAGCAGCGAGCCGCGGCGCGTCACGGCGCGCTGGTTCTCCGCCTCGCGCGCGCCGATGCGCTGCCGCAGATCGCTGGTTTGATCCTCAAGTCGCCGAACGTCGGCGGCCAACGCGGTGGACCGCTCACCCAGCGCGGCATCGGTAGCCTTGGCCGCCGTCACGCGTTGCCCCAACGCATCGACCGACTCACGCGCCTCAAGTAAGCGGCGTTGCGCCCGCATGAAGCGCTCCTCTGCTGACGTTTGATCCGCTTCGAGGCGCGTGATCGCCTCGCGCGCCTCAGCCTGCTTCGCCGTAAGGACGTCGCGCTCCTCGGTGGCCTGTCGCCGCTCGGTCGCGATCACGGCTTGCTTCTCTGCCAACCGGGCCTGCTCGTCCCCAAGCCGACCGAGTTGCATGTCGAGTCCCACCAGCGTCTTCTCGTGCGCGTGCTCGTCTGAGATCAACGCCTCCCGCCTGTCGCTCCACTGGGCGACCGCGGTCTCGAGCTCGCTGATCCGCGTGCGAAGACGAGCCAGGTCGGCCTCCCCAGTCACGACCCTCGCACCGAGCTCCGTGATCTCCCGCTTGGCCGCCAGCAGACCGCGCACGCCGGTCTTGCCGCCACCGCCAAGCCGAGACCTCCCGCGCACCACGATGCCGTCACGCGTGACGATGGGATCGTCGGTGGCCGATGCCGCTTCCAACGCAGCCTCGAGCGACGGCGCGAGCCAGCGGCGCCGCAGCAAACGGCGCACGACCGCCTCACCCGGGCCATGGACGGCCACGACATCCGCCAGTGCCCGAAGCGTCGGGTGCGTCGGCGCGGTCACGGAATCTCGCTCGTCGTTGGCGCTGATGAGAAACCCGCACCGCCCGGCATCCTTCTCCGCCGCCAGCGTGATTCCGTCGAGCGCCGCCTGACGGGTGGGAACGACGACATACTGCAGCAGATCCCCCAGACAGGCCTCGACAGCGGGTTCGTCCGACTCGCCGACCTCAAGGTGATCGGCGACCGACCCCTGGTGCGCGATTCGATTATCCGACGCCAGCACCGTTCGGGCGGCGTCCGTGTATGCAGCCCGTCCGGCATCGAGTTCCTCGAGTGACTCGAGTCGCGCACGGACGGCGGCCACTTCGCGCTCGCCGGCGCCAGCCTCGCGGGTCCGCGACTCGGTCTCGGCACGAGCCGACGCCAGCTCCGCATCGCACGTGGCTCGTGCGACCCGCACACCGTCGAGTGTCTCGCGCGTGTCTCGCGCACCCGCATCCGCCCTGGTCTGCTCGTCATCGCACCGGTCACGCTCGGTGGCGATGTCGGCCGCCTCCGCCTCGAGCTTCGCCAGCGCTTGCTGGAGCCGGGCGTGCCCAGCATCCGCGTTGGTCACCACGTTCTGGAGCGCCGTCGCGGCGTTAATTACCGAAAACACCTCGCTGCGCGCCGCCTCGACATCTGCTTCCTGCCCCTCGATGGCACGCTGAGCTTCCGCGAATCGATGTTCGTCTTCCGCTAACTGCTGCGCGGCTACGTCATGCTCATCGCTACATCGTGCGCGAGCCGCTTGCTGGCCGGCGAGCTCGCCTCGAACGGGGCCGCTTCGCTGCTTAAGCGACTGGAGCTCATCCGCGCCCGAGGTCAGCGTGTCGGCAAGTGCGGCCACCTGCTGCTTGTCGAACGCAATACGCTGTTGACAGCGTCCGAGATCGAGTTCCTGCTGATGGGCCCTATCCCGCATCGAGGTCGCCGCCTCGTCCGCTTCGGCCAACTCGAGCCGGAGCCGTTCCTCGTCACCCTCCAGGCGGGCTAGCTGAGCAGCTCCCCCCTGTTCTCGGACGCGTGCCTCCGCGAGGTGGCGTTCGGCCTCCCCAATGGCTCCCCTCAGTTCGTCGCTCCTCCGCGCAAAGAACACCTTCTCCCAGCGGCGTAGCTCGTCGCGAAAGCGTCGATACCGGCGCGCCTTGGCAGCCTGCCGCTTTAGCGCGATCGTCTGCTTCTCGACTTCGTAGACGATATCGTCGACACGCGTCAGGTTCTGCTGAGCGGCCTCGAGCTTGAGCTCCGCGGTGCGGCGCCGTGACTTGTACTTCGTGATCCCTGCGGCCTCTTCGAGGAGCTGACGGCGCTCGGCTGGACGTGCGCTCAGGATCTGCCCGATTCGGCCTTGCTCGATGACCGCGTAGGCTTTCACGCCGACACCAGAGTCCATCAGAAGATCCTGGATGTCCCGCAGGCGGCAGACCTGCCCGTCGATGAGGTACTCGCTCTCCCCCGAGCGATACAGTCGCCGCCCGACTTCGATGTCGCGGCTGATATGGGGCGGCGCGAACTGGTCGTCGTTGGCCTCGATCTGGGCCGCCGGACCGGGCGAGACATCGCCGAGCGACGGCTGGACTTCGGTCGCGGTGTGACCGTGTCGGCCTCCGTTACCGTTGCTATTGCCGCGCGCGCGAGGGACCGGCTCCTGGATAGCGCTCGGTTCATGTGCCGGACCAGCGATTGCCGCGAGGGCCGCAGTCACCTCGGAGAGCTGGAGTCGGACCTCGGCGGCAGCGGTCGGACGGCGGGCATCACTGCCGCTGAAGATCACGTCCTCCATACGCTCGCCGCGGAGACTACGAGCACTTTGCTCGCCGAGGACCCACGTGATCGCGTCAATTACATTGCTCTTCCCGCAACCGTTGGGACCGACGATCGCTGTCACGCCGCCGTCGAACGCGAGTTGGGCGCGCTCCGGGAAGCTCTTGAAACCGGCGATCTCGAGATGGTTCAGGCGCATCGAACGTCAACTATCAAAGGCCGTACACAAAACTGGCCGCATCGACAGGTCCACTCGCAACCTCACCTGTCGAGCGGCTGGGAACGCTCCAACTCGGGAGTCGTAATAACGCGTGAGCAATGCGCCGCCCCGATGCGCCACGTGCCCGGCGAGAAAACGCGCGGGCCTAGTCGTGACCGGTCGGGATCCCGCGCGCCCGTTTCACGGTCACGGCCAACGCCGCTCGCAGTGTAGCAAGGGCTGACGGTTGACGGCAACCCCTGGTGCTGGATCTATCGGGCGGCCACGAGGCTGGGTTCGCGCGACAAGCGAAGCAACTCCCCGGCCTCGTCGAACAGCGACAGCGCGTACTGAGCCTGCGGATCTCTGCGAAACAAGTTGCGGCGCGCTTCCGTCTGACCGAACAGCGCGAGGTCCACTTCGAAGTGGATCTTCGCCCGGATGAAATCCTCTTCGGCCGCAAATTCGTCGTCATCGACCGTCAGGCCACGGCGGCGGACCTGGTCCTTGAATGCGGCCATCAACTGGTCATCGACGGTGAATCCCCGGCTCACGATCTCACGGTCACGACCCTCCGCGCTAATCCGCGTATCACCGTCGGCGGAAAAGCGCTCCGCGAAGCTCGCGAATTCGGCGCGGGCGGCGAGGAGCCGGCCCAACCGGGACGGGTCGAATCCATCGATTGGCCCCGAGATGAAATAGTCCGGCTCGATCCCTCCGCCGCTGTACACTTCTCGACCGCCATCGGTCAGCTTGCGATCGGTCGCCGCATGAGCCGGCGTTTCTTGTTCGCGTAGAAAGTACGTCCGGTACTCGTCGAACGTGCCGTCCCACGGACGTTGGATCATGCGGCCGCTAGGCGTGTAGTAGCGGGCGGTCGTCAGCGCCAACCCCGCGCCGTGACTGACGCGGTAGATGGACTGCACGAGCGCCTTGCCAAAGGTCGTCTCGCCGACCACCAGAGCTCGGTCGTGGTCCTGCAGCGCACCGGCCACGATTTCCGACGCGCTCGCGCTATTTCGGTTGACGAGCACGATGACCGGCAGCCCCGTGAGGTCGCTCTCATCGCCAGCGTGGTAGTCCTGGTCCGAGTTGCCGATCCGGCCGCGCGTATAGACGATCATGTCGCCACGAGGCAGGAACTGGTTCGACACGTTGATGGCCTGGTCGAGCGGCCCACCTGGGTTATCGCGAAGATCTAGCACTAGCCGCTCCAGTCCGTCCGCGCCGAGCTGGTCCAACGCCTGTCGCAGCTCGCGAGTGCTCGTCTCCGAGAAGTCGCCGAGACGCACGTAGCCGGTCTGTTCAGCGACCATGAACGCCGCCTCGACCGTCGGGATGTTGATCTCGTCTCGCTCCACTTCGAGGTCGATCAGCTCCTCGTAACCGGTACGGAGAATAGAGATATTGACCGCGCTCCCCTTCGGCCCACGTAGCCGGCCGACTGCCTGATCGCTGCTCATCCCGATCGAGTTCTCACCCTCGATTCGGGCGATGACGTCACCCCGGCGAATCCCCACGCGATAGGCTGGGGATCCTTCGAACAGACTTATGACGGTGATCCGCTCATCAATGACGTTGATCGAGATACCGAGACCGTAGTACCGACCCTCCTGCCGCTCACGCAGCCGGGCATACGACCGCGGGTCCATAAAGTTCGAGTGAGGATCGAGCGTCTGGAGCATGCCTCCAATCGCCTGATAGACGAGCCGCTCGGTATCCACGTCGTCGACGAAGTTGGCTTCGACGGCGGCAAGGGCGGAGGCAAAGGCGTCGTAGTGGCGGGACATCGTGTCCTGCTGCGCCAGGACCCGCCCGCCGAAAAGCCCGCCTGCCATCGCGGAAATGACGATCGCGCCCACGCCAACGGTCAAACTCGTCACAGTTCGCATTTGACGAATGCTATCAGACAAGCTACTGCCCAGCAATGACTTCGAGCGATCCGAAGGCCACCCAAGCTTGACCGATCGCTGCCGCCGTTTTTATAATGTAGCGAGATTCGCATACTGTTCGCGCGAGGTCTGAGGAGCACTGCAATGGGCCCGATCGGCGTGCCGGAGATGATCATCATTGGAATCATCGCCCTAGTCATCTTTGGTCCGCGCAAGCTTCCTGAGTTGGGCCGCTCGCTCGGCAAGAGCCTCGGCGAATTCAAGCGCGCGTCGAACGACCTCCGCAATACCCTCGAGGACGAGATCCGCGTGGAGCCGAAGAGCGAGGCCGCGGCGGTGAGCCCGAAGCCGAATCCAGCACCGACGCCCACCACTCCCGCGTCGAACGACCTCCGCAATACTCTCGAGGACGAGATCCGCGTGGAGCCGAAGAGCGAGGCCGCGGCGGTGAGCCCGAAGCCGGATCCAGCACCGGTGCCCACCACTCCCGCGTCGAACGCGCATCCCACGGAACCCGACGCCGGCACCTAGTAAACGGCAGGCCCACCCCGATGGCGCTCGTCCCGGTTCCGGAACAAGCCTCGCCCGATCCCGAGGACGACGCTCCCCGCCCAACTGATCCGGCCGAACCGGATGAGGCAGGCGGCAAGATGTCGTTCCTGGATCACCTCGATGAGCTCCGGAAGCGCCTCGTCGTGTCCACCGTCGCGCTCGTCGTTGGCGTACTTATCTGCTTCGGCTTCATCGGCTACATCTTCGATTTCATCATGGAGCCGCTCACCGACGTCCTGCCGGACGGGGGGACGCTCGTCTTCACCGAGCCGACAGAGGCGTTCTTCCTGAACATCAAGATGGCGGCACTCGCCGGTCTCATGCTCGCAACGCCGGTCATCCTCTGGCAGGTGTGGCTCTTTGTCGCGCCTGGGCTCTATGCCAACGAGAAGAAGTTCGCGATCCCCTTCGTCGTCCTTGCCACCGGCTTCTTCATCGGGGGCGCGCTCTTTGCGCACTACATCCTCTTCCCGGTCGCATGGAGGTTCTTTGCGAGTTACGGCAGCGCTATCCTAGCGTTCATGCCGCGCATTCAGCCGGCCTTCTCGCTGTACGTCAAGCTCGTGCTCGCCTGCGCTGTCGTCTTTCAGCTCCCGACCGTCATGTTCTTTCTCGCCCGAATGGGGGTGGTGACGCCAGGATTCCTTATCAAAAACATCAAGTACGCGATTCTTGGCATGTCCATCTTCGCAGCGGTGCTGACGCCAACCGGCGACCCCGTCACCTGGTCCCTGATGTTCTTGCCGACGTTCGCACTCTACGGGCTGAGCATCGTGATCGCCTGGGCCTTTGCAAAGCGCGACGTCGACGAGTGACGCTGGCAACGACCCGGTCGGCTGCTAAATCACGTTAACGGCTCGTCCCATCGGCGGTGATTCGTTGACTTGGTCCGTTCGGACGCCATACTATTAGCACATATGGCGTCTCAATGGTCTGACCACCGCAAGATGTAGTGGCCCATTTGGCTCCTAGGGCGGCGCCTGGCTGGTCTTCATGGTGGGCCCTGGATTCACGGTGGTTCCGTTACCTTTCTTGTGGGAACGTGCTGCTCATGAAGACGAGACGATGGCTTGACCGCTTTGCGGTCGTTGTCTGCTTCTGCCTGCTTTGCTCCCCCGCGGCCGCCCAGTCTGACGACATCCGCCAGGCCGGATCGACGTTTCTTGGCGACACGGGACTGTGGTTCGTGCCCACGGCCGAGATCGTCGGCGACGGACGGGTCGCGGCCAGTGGGCACCTGGCTACGTTCAACCGCGAGCAGGGGTTCACGGCGGTCCAGTCAGCTGCGGCGACGTTTGCGGTTGGGCTCCGTGACCGGGTCGAGGTGTTTGGCTCGTTTCAGTTCTTGACGCGCATCGACCGCGATCTTCGGCCGATCTTTCAACCGGACAAGATTGGCGTCGGTGGCCTCGTCCCGGGCTACCCGCTCGTCACGAGCCCCTTCAGCGGAAACGAAATCGGCGACTTCATCGTCGGCGCGAAGATCAATCTCCTGTCCGAGCGCACCCGCGCGCCCTACGCCATGGCGATCAGAGGTTTCGTCAAGCTCCCAAGCGGCAGTGAGGAGGCGGGCACGACGACCGGGCAGACCGACGGCGGGATCGGCTTCGTCATGAGCAAGGCCTTCGCCCGCGCCGAGCTGGCGGGGCACTTCGACTTCGTCTTTCGGGCGAACCCCTCGACGATCGATCTCCCTAACAGCCTGCGATGGGGCGTCGGGGTCGGGGCCCCGGTCCGCGGCCGGGTTCAATTCTTCGGGGAGCTGCTCGGCGAACAGTTGCTGAGCAGCGCGATCACGGTGACCGATCCGCTGATCGGCGCCGACGGAAGCCTGTCGACCCTCGGCTCACTGCAGCGAAGCCCGCTCGACGTAATCCTCGGCCTCGAATGGAACGGACCGAGCGGTGTTGCGTTGGGCGGCGGGATGAGTGTGGCGACGCGCCACAAGTCGCGGTCCGTGGTGGATCAGTCGACGACATCTGGCGACCGGTTCGGGCTGCTCGTGCGGCTGACGTACCACCCGGGCGTCAATGTCTACGTGCCACCGCCACCGCCACCGCCACCGGCACCGCCACCGCCACCGCCGCCACCACCGCCGCGCCAACCACCGCCGCCACCGCCGCCACCTGCGCCCGCGCCGGACCCGCCGCGCGAGTACGTCTTTGAGGACGTGCACTTCGATTTCGACAGGTACAGCTTACGACCGGGCGCGGCGCGCGTGCTCGACGAGGTTGTGGCGGCGCTACAGGATGACTCCGACCTTACGATCGAGATCGAGGGTCACACGTGCAACATCGGCACGAACGAGTACAACGTGGCACTTGGTGACCGGCGAGCGAACGCGGTTCAGCAGTACCTGACCAGTCGCGGGGTCGGCGGCAACCGCCTCCGAACCGTGAGCTACGGTGAAGAGCGGCCGGTGCACGACAACGCGCGCGAGGAGACGCGGCGCCTGAACCGCCGTGCGGCGCTCGTCGTTCGCCTCCAGTAGCGGCGTGTCAGCGTACGTGTCTCGAGGGCGCCCCGAGTCGCGATCTGGGTGCCCTCGAGTCACGTACGGGCAGGTCGAGACAGGCTAGAACCCATCTCATAAACCCACCGGCATTCGGCCGCCGATACATCCCGCCCCGCGGCGTTGCTTGTCGATCAAATACGGCCCGGTATTCCCACTCCTCCCGTCTTGCTGGCCGGGCGCCTCGACGCCTTCGGTGCTACGACGGGTTTATGAGATGGGTTCTAGTACGATTTGGCGAAGACGGCATCCGTCTGAGACGCCTGACCGCATTCGACGCAGCGACCCGAGGTTTCCGCTGACTCGAGCGGCAGGTTACGAATCGTCGCCTGTGTGTCAGCCTTAATCTTGGCCTCGCACGCGGCGTCGCCGCACCAGGGGGCAACGACAAAGCCCGGCCGGCCATTCAGCGCGTCGCGAAACTCCTCGTGCGCCGCCACACGGACCGTGTGTGCCTCGCGGAACTGCACTGCCCGCTCGAAGAGCGCACCCTGAATAGTCTCAAGTAAGGCGTCGACCCGAGACGGAAGACCGTCCATCGGTGTTGGCAGCTTCTCGCGCGTGTCGCGGCGCACCAGCAGGACTTGGCCCTTCTCGATGTCCTTCGGGCCGATCTCAAGTCTGAGCGGCACGCCCCGGAGTTCCCATTCCGCGAATTTCCATCCGGGCGAATACTCCTCCCGATCGTCGAGGGAGACACGCATCCCGGCGTCGCGCAGGGCGGACGCGACTTCCTGCGCCCGCGGCAGCACCGTCTCCCGCCAGTTTCCGCGCGGAATGGGAACGATCACGACCTGAAACGGTGCTATTCGCGGTGGCAGGATCAACCCACTATCGTCCCCGTGCGTCATGATGACCCCGCCGATGAGGCGTGTCGTCATGCCCCAAGAGGTCTGCCAGACATACTGCAACGACTTGTCGCGTGCCTGGAACTTGATGTCAAAAACCTTCGCGAAGTTCTGCCCGAGCTGGTGCGACGTTCCCAATTGCAGCGCCCGACCATCGCCCATGAGCGCCTCGATCGAGTACGTATGCGCAGCGCCAGCAAACTTTTCGGTCTCGGTCTTCCGTCCGTCGAGGACGGGCATGGCAAGCTCGCGCTCCGCGAAGTCCTTGTAGACCGCCAGCATGCGCAGCGCCTCTTCCTCGGCCTCGGCCTCGGTTTCATGCGCCGTGTGACCCTCTTGCCACAGAAACTCCGTCGTGCGCAAAAACAGCCGTGTGACCTTCTCCCACCGAACCACGTTGGCCCACTGGTTGATGAGAATCGGCAGGTCGCGCCACGACTGGACCCACTTGGCGTACATCGTGCCGATGATCGCTTCCGAAGTCGGCCGCACGACGAGTCGTTCCTCTAGATCCTCGTCTCCGCCCCGCGTGACCCAGGCGACCTGCGGCGCGAACCCTTCGACGTGCGCCGCCTCCTTCCGCAACAGGCTCTCAGGAATAAACAGCGGGAAGTACGCGTTCACGTGACCGGTGGCTTTGAACTGCCGGTCGAGCTCTGCTTGCATCAACTCCCAGATCGCGTAGCCATAGGGCCGGATTACCATGCAGCCTTTGACCGGTGAGTAGTCCGCGAGCTCGGCGCGGCGTATCACGTCGGTATACCACCGCGAGAAATCTTTCGACTGTGGCGTGATCTCCGTCACGAACGATGCCTGTTTGGCTGTCATCGACTGCCCGTGTGCGCGTCGTGCACAGTCTATATCGTCTGGAACGTACTGTTATTCTGGGCGAACGATGAAGCCGGTCCGCATCGACGTCGCGACGGCGTCACGCGCTTACCAGGTACACATCGGCGAGGGATTACTCGCCAAACTCGGGCCGCTGCTCGACAAGGCCGGCGCGCGCGACCGCAGGTTCATCGTGTCGAGCCCCACGGTCTGGAGGGCCCACGGCCGCACCGTAGAGCAGGCGGTCCACGGGGCCCACACGACGCTGGTGCCTGATGGCGAGCGGTCCAAGACGATGCAGACCGTCGCCAAGATCCACGGGGCGCTCCTGAGCGCTTCAGCAGACCGCGCCGCGACCGTGATCGCCGTCGGCGGCGGTGTCATCGGCGACGTGGTCGGATTCGCCGCGGCGACGCTGCTGCGAGGGGTGGCGCTGGTGCAGGTGCCCACGACCTTGCTGGCGCAAGTCGACAGCGCGATCGGTGGCAAGGTGGGCGCCAATCATGCCCTGGGCAAGAACCTCATCGGAGCCTTCCACCAACCGATCGTCGTCGTCGCGGACCCCTTGGTCCTCCACACCTTGCCCCGGCGCGAGTTCCGGGCGGGTCTGTACGAAGTAATCAAATACGGCATGATCACGGACCGCGACCTCTTCGACAGAGTCAGCCGTGATCTGACGGCGCTTTTCGCTCGCGCGCCCGCCGCGCTCGTGCCGCTGATCGCGACGTCGTGCCGGATCAAGGCGCGGGTCGTGGCGGCTGATGAACGGGAGCAGGGGCGTCGCCGCGTGCTCAACCTGGGACACACCGCAGGCCACGCCATTGAAGCCGTCACGCGGTACCGGCGCTTCCGACACGGCGAGGCAATCGGCTACGGCATGCTGGCGGTCGCCGACATCGCCGTCAGGCGCGGAGTCCTCGCAGCGTCCCAGCGGGACATGCTTGCCGCGCTCATCGCCCAATTGGGCCCGCTCCCGTCGGTGAGCGACCTGTCGACGAAGGAGGTAGTCGCCGCCATGCGCCGGGACAAGAAAGTGGTGAAGAACCGACTCCACGTCGTGCTGCCGACCAGCATCGGCACCACCGAGATCGTCGACGATGTCGCCGAGCGCGAGTTCAGCCGTTCCCTGCGCACCATCGGACTACGCGCCTGATCCAACCCTGGATGGGGCGCTAGCCCAAGCCGTACTGTTTCAACTTGGCCAGCAACGCATGGCCCCCCGATCTTGAGCTGGGTCGGCTGCCAGGCCCCGATCACCTCCCACGTCTCGAAGAACCTGGGCAATCTTGTGCCGTTCGACCTCGATCTGCACGCGGCCGAAGGCCTCGTCGAGGCTGCCCGATAAATTCCGCGTGCTCCCACGGATTGACGGCCAGGGGGCCGTCATTAGAAGGATGCATACCAGACGATGAACGGCTCACCGACGAGTGTCGCCACAATGGCGGCAACGGCCAGGAACGACCCAAGCGGAAGTGCGTAGCGGGCGTCACCGCGCCGGAGCGCCATGACGGCGAGGCCAGCCAGCGAACCAAGTAACGACGCGAGCAGGAGGGTCACCAGCATCAGTTGCCACCCCAGAAAGGCCCCAATCATACCCAGCATCTTGATGTCGCCCATGCCGAGGCCTTCTTCGCCCCGAATCCGGTAATACGCCTCCGAGATGACGAGAAGCGATCCGGAGCCCACCGCCAATCCGATCAGCGCATCGATCCATCCCGGCTCGACGAACAGGCTTGCTACGAGACCTACGACGATCCCCGGGATCGTGATCACGTTGGGGAGAATCCTGTGGCGAAGGTCGATGACGAAGAGCACCAACATGGCGCCACTGAGTGCCAACCGGACGATGAGCAGCGGCTGCCATCCCACGTGCCAGTACTGCAGGAGGAAGAACGCCGCGGTGGCAAGCTCCACCGCGGGATACATGAGCGAGATCGGCTCGCCACAGGCTCGACACCGCCCGCGTAGCACGACATAGCCGATGACCGGCACGTTGTCGAACCACCGGAGCGACCGCCCACAGAAGGGACAGTGCGACGGCGGATACACGATGGACACCCCCCGTGGCAACCGGTGGATGCAGACGTTGAGAAAGCTACCGACGACGAGGCCGACCACGACCACGAGGACGACCCCCGTCGGCCCGCTCATCGGGTAGCGGGACTCGGTGCCTGTGGATCGTCCGGAAGTGGAAACAGCGGCGACTGTAGCGACACGGTCACCTCGCCGGTGCGCTGCAGCAACAGATACTGATGCCCGGCTGGGTCGAGCGGAATCCCGGTCAACGTACCGGCGGCGACGAGCTCCTCCCACGACTCGGGGAGCCGCCCGGTGCGATCGCGATACGCTGCGGTGACCTGCTCATAGAGTTCAATCTCGTCGAGCCCATCGAGCTGCGCCAGGCGGCGTTCGGACTCGTTGCGGATCCAGTCGTTGTCGGCCGACTCGAGCAGCTGCTGCCACAGCATCCGCGACCCGCTCCGGTTGCCGCCCTCGGCCAGTGTGTTGGCAGCGAGCGACTGAAGCCACCACGCCGAACCGGGCACCTGACTTGCCCGCTCGAACCACCGCGCCGCCTCCTGGTAGTCGTGCAGCCACCAGTAATAGACGAACCCGATGTCCTGCAGCAACTGCCACCGCTCAGGCATGCTGGCGGCGCCCTTCTGGAGCAAGGCGACGGCTTGATCGGGGCGTCCCGGACCTTCGGGGAACGCCTCGGTGAGAAAGATGGCGCCGAACCGGTAGGCGACGTTGAATCGCGGATCAAGCGTCGTCGTGATGTCGAGGAGGGGATATAGAAGGCTGTAGTCCTTTTCCGCATCCTCCGCCAGCCGGCCACGCCCATAGTGCTGAATGGCGCGAATCCAGTAGACGTCGGCCAACAGGGCGTCGAACGACAACGCCATGCGCTGGAGGATATTTCCCGACGGGACATACAAGACCTCGACGCGGGCGCGCTCGGCGGCGTACGCCCGGTCGCGGATGAGTTGCAGCGATGTGAACAGGGTGACGAGCACCGCGACAGCTAGGAGCGCCGTGCCCGGGCGGCCCCACCAGGCCGTGCGACCGTCCGCGGCCCGGTCGTCGGTCATTTGAAGTCTCGCCGCGTGAACACGAGTACCGCCAGAACCAGCAGCGCTGCGATATAGGTGAGTCCATAGCCAGTCGTCAGCGCCATGTACTCGAGCGTCACAGGCTGCGCATGCACGACCGCCGCCTTGACGTCGAACGGCGCAAGATTTGGCAGCAGGTAATACAGGGCACGCGCGAGGTAGACCGCCGGCGCCGAGTCGACAACATCCTGAAAATTCCGCAGGTCGGCGTTGAAATGCCCGACGACGTAGAAGCCGAACGTCAAGACCGCCGACAGCATCGGGCTTGAGAAGGTCGAGAAGAACACCGCAATCGCCGTCACGAGCATCAACTGGACGAAGATCAGGAACACCGCTTTCAGCATCCCCGGGTCCATTGCCGGCGCCTCCCAGTTCTGCTTGAACTCCTCGGTCTCGATCCACGACATGTAGCCGAGCACGACGTACATCGCCACGACCATGACCGTCACGTTGATCGCCAGCGTCAGCACGAGCCCTACGTATTTCCCGAGCACGAGCTCGTGGCGGCGCACCGGTTTCGACAGGATCGTGTAGATGCTCCGGTGTTCCACCTCCTTTGCCACGAGGCCGATCCCGATGAAGATGGCGATGAAGAGGCCGAACACGCCGGTCGCGCCGAGCGCCAGGTCCTTGATGATCTTGAGATCCTGGCCTGCCGTGAGCTGGCCGATGAGATACGAGGCAGAGATGAGGAACACGGCGAACAGGACGAGGTTGTACAGCACCTTGTCGCGGACGGAATCCCGGAAGACGTGAACCGCGATCCTGAGGATGGCGCGCATGGGTGCTGATGCTCCTAGGCGGACTTTCGCGTTGTGTCTGGCGCGGCCCCCGCCACGGTGACCTGTCTCACGAAGAAGTCCTCGAGCGTTTCGTGGCGAGGGGTCAGCGAAACGATGTGCGCACCGCTGCCGGCGAGCTCTGCGACGATGGCTTCCGGTGGTCGATCGATCGGGAGCTCGATCATGTAGAGCCCATCGGCGACACGCGTCACTGCCTTGACGCCAGGCTCCAGGGCGGCCACCCGCGATGCGTCGATCCCCTCCACGACGAGCTCCCAGCCCCGCACCTCGAGCGCGAGGTCGGCCACGCGACCTGACGCGACGAGTCGGCCCTTCGTCAGAATCGCGACCCGGCTGCAGACGGCCTGTGCGTCGCCGAGGATATGCGAGCTGAAGAACAGCGTCCGCCCCTCGTCGCGCAGCCACAGGATGATGTCGCGCACGTCGCGCCGTCCGAGCGGATCCAGGCCGGACATCGGTTCGTCCAAGAAGATCACCTCAGGATCGTTGATGAGCGCCTGGGCGATGCCGACACGCTGCAACATCCCCTTGGAGTACTTGCGTAGCACCTGGCGCCGCTCCGCACCAAGACCAACGCGGTCGAGGAACTGAGCCGCGCGCCGGCGCGATTCGGCCGCCGTGTACCCGAACAGCCCGGCAAAGTAGATAAGCAACTCCTCCGCCGTGACGTTTTCGTAGAAGTAGGGTGTTTCCGGTAGGAAGCCGATGCGCCGGCGCACCGCCACGTCACCGACCGGCTGGCCCAAGATCTCGGCCAAACCGGACGTCGGATAGATGAGCTGCATGAGCAGCTTCAACGTGGTCGTCTTGCCGGCCCCGTTCGGTCCGAGATACCCGATGACCTCTCCCGGCTCCACGTCGAGCGTCACCCGGTCGAGCGCGCGGTACGGGCGGGGACGCCAGAAACCCACCTTGAAGTCCTTCGTCAGCTCCGCGAGGCGAACGGCACGCATCCTGGCTGCCTACCCCCCTGTCTTAGCGATGGCTTGCCCGACCATGGCGGCGCCCTATGGGGCGCCCTCGGCGCGCGCGAGCTCGAAAGCAATCGCGGCGTCGAAGAACTGCGGCGCGAGACCGCCCTTGAGCACGACGCCGTTAATGACATAGGTGGGCGTCGCCTCCACGGGCAACACCGCCCCGCTCGCAATGTCGACCTTGACCCGTGCGATCTCGGCGTCATACGCCGTGTCGAATCGTGCCGCGTCGATTCCCGCGACGTCGCCGAGCGCCGTCACGATGCTGTCGCGTGAGAGCGTCGGCTGGTTGGCGTACAACCACTCCTCCATCTCCTGCCGCACGTCGGCGCCGACGGAATCCGCAAGGCGAACCGCGACCGCGGCCTCGCAAGCTGCGCCGTGCGGGCCGTTCGGCGACCCGTCGTTGCACTCGGGATCGAGTGGATAGTCGCGCGTGATGAGCGAGACGGCGCCGGGGTGGCTCGACTCGTACTTCGCGAAGATCGGTCCATACAGGAGATGAGTATTGGCGCAGGCGGGGCATTGGTAGTCGTTGAACTTGACGACCACGACCTGGGTCTCGTGGTCCGGTCCCACATTCAGCAGCGCGAGATCCACGCGCGGCTGGGCTTCCCAGAACCGCTCGAACTCGCTCTGCTGAGCCGCCGTCGCTGCGGGCGGGCGCGGGTCTCCGGCAGTCTCGCTCGGCGCCGCAGCGGTCAGGGCCGGCACCTCACCCAGGCGGGCAAACCACACCGTCGAGCCGGCCACCACGACGACGAACACGACGACGAGCCCAAAACCGACAGGACGTGACGTCAAATATCTGAGATCGGCGACCGCAGCCACCGGAAGTTGCCTCACCGGTGTTGACTCACCGATACCCGACACGATGAAGATGCCGACGACGGCCACGTAGACGACGACGCAGAGCACGCAGACGACCTGGAGGACGACGAACGAGGCGTACGCCATATACATCGCGACCGCGAGGCCCGCGGTGGACCACACAAGGAGATACCCGCTCACGTTCGGTTGCGACGACGCCGGTGCAGTGGCGCCAGCGAAGGCAAGGAGGAGAATGCCGATGAACCAGAACACGCCGCCGACGGCGACCGGGACTCCGGCGAGGCTCCCGTATCGGCTCTGGTAAACATCGGTGCAACTGATACGCGCGTTGATGTCACAGAACGTCGTGTAACCCTGGTCGGTCACCATCTGCGCGTGCACATAGGTGGAGATCCCGGCGGCCACGAGGCCGCCGAGCGCCAGGACCGTCATCCAGCGCCGTGCACGGTTACTCATCCCTCGCGACCTCCGTTCACTCGCTCATCCCCGAGGTAAAGATCTGACAATCTTGTAAAGGCTCTGGGAAGCAACGTCAAGCTGACGACCCGTAGACATCCGAGACGTTCGCTGGCCGCCCCGACGCGCCGCCATTTGTCGTGTCGGCTGGAGGGGCGTTCAACGCCAGTGGCGCAGGTCGGCGGCCTGGCGGAAGGCGGCGACTGGAAGGCCTGGCGTCCCAAAGGCGCGCCGTTCTGAGTCACGGGCAGGGCGGCGGTCGCCTGATAGATGGTCCCGCCCTGGTTCATCCCGAAGAAGCGGATGCCCCCGTTGAAAATAGGGTCGGCTCCGGCGTGGTAGGTCGAGGCCAGGCTACACGCCGACCCACCGTTACACAACGCCTCGGCCCCGGCCCCGGCCCCGAGAGCCCCTGGGGTCAGTATCAGCAGATAGCTACTCTTGGTCGATGAATCGGTCGACAGGTCGGTGTTGATGAATCCATCCATCGCCCGCTTGACACCGGCGCGTCCCCA
Organism: uncultured Vicinamibacteraceae bacterium; assembly: GCA_964646815.1. Classification (GTDB taxonomy): domain Bacteria; phylum Acidobacteriota; class Vicinamibacteria; order Vicinamibacterales; family UBA8438; genus CAZYFH01. The sequence goes on from CAZYFH010000005.1 coordinate 132,595, forward strand.
GGACGGTGAGGGAGGATGCGTAGAAACCAAGCCGCAGGACCACGTGTATGAGTACTGCGCGCTGTTGATGATGCGAAGCGAGCCAATAGCAGCCGACTCGTTAGAGGCAGCTCAGGCTCGGTTAACACCGGGAAGGGCCAGCGCAGCGATGAGCATCATGACCGCCAGGGCGATCATCACCTCGAACGGCGTAAAGTCAGCATGCGCTTCGTGCACCGCTCGGACCCTCGTCCATATCGCACCCTGGGCCTCCTGGCCCGCTCCACGGGTTGGTCGGCACCACAAGAAAAGGAGGCTCCCCGCGAGGCCATCCCCTGGTCGACAACGCCGATGTCGTCCCTACTGAATCGGCGCGGAGCCCGCGGGCGCTCCCTGCTGCGTCACCGGCACGGCGGCGCCGCTGATGAAGTAGATCGTGCCACCCTGGTTGGTCCCGAAGTTCCGCACGCCGCCGCCGGCCAGCGGCGCGCCGCTGACGAAGTACGTCGTAGCCACCGCACCCGCCGCGAGCCCATTGCACGACGCCGGGGCGCCGGTCGCTGCCGCCCCGCCGGTCACGGTGATTGTATAGCTGCTTTTCGTCGACGGATCCGTTGACAGGTCGGTGCCGATGAAGCCATCAGTGCCGGCGGTCGGTGGGTTGGCGAGGTTCACCAACGTGGGCGCGTAGAATCCGCTCCCACAGCTCGCCGCGTAGGTCGCCTGGGCGCTGTTGATCGCGCGGAGCGACCCGATGGCGGATGCCTCGTTCCCTGACATACGCGCTCGGAGCAGCCCCGGAACCGCGATGGCGGCGAGGATCCCAATGATCGCGACAACGATCAGCAGCTCGATCAGTGTGAATCCTTCGTCCTTCATCATGCGCTTCTTCATTGTTCTCTCCTCTGCGAACGCGATTTCGATTCCGCTCGAGCCCAAACTCCCCCGCCTGCAGGCGGGGAGTCATCCTCGACTAACGCCGCCCGAAGGCTCTCCGCACGAGGCAGGCTCCATCGCCCTCACTCGGACACCTGCAAACGCTCAGCGGCTGACGGGGAGTCCCCTTGCCACCGAATGTACTCGGCGAACGTCTCGTCCGTCACATTGCCGCGGCGCGCCACGAAAGAGCTATGGGTCCACACGTCATGCCCCCAGAACGTCTTCTTCAACCGCCGGTTGTCCCTTCAGCTCTCGATGCGACGTCTTGCCTTTGACCGCCTGCATCACGCGGCGCGGGGACCAGTGCGGCGGGGTGCTCAGCAACAGGTGGACATCATCCGCCCGGACGGACCCCTGCAGAATCTCGATGTCACGCCTCCGACAGTGTTGCTGAAGCTGCTTGCGGACCTCCAAGCCGAGGTCGCCCCGCAGGGCAAGCTTGCGATCCTTCGTGCACACGACGAAATGACTGTGCACCACATGAATTGTATGGGCCGACCGACGGTAGTCGCGCATGGCCGGCCCTTGTGTCGCAAGACTCCTGAAGGCGAGAGGGTTCCCCATCCCAGAGTGCGGCCCTGGGCGGTCCTGTCTCTTTGCCCTTGAAAAAAGGGAAAGCTACTATTCTGGTACGCTGACAATTATCGTCAAGGGACGAGGCTGGCCTCGCTACAACCCGATGCGGCCCGACAGCGACCAGCCCCGCTCGGTCGACTCCCGCCCCTGAGTCATCTGGGCGTCGAAGTAGAATCCCGACGTCAGCGCGACACTCAGACCAAACGCGCCGGCCATCTGGCGCTTCTCCTGGGCGAGGTTGACACGAGCCCCGCCCCGGACGCCGACCCACTCGCCGAACCAGTGCTCGCCGCCAACGGCGAGCGCTCTACGGTCTCCGGCGACCGTACGCGACCGCGTCAGGTCGACATCGACCGCCAGCAACAGCCCGGCGGGGAGCCGCAGCGCCATCCCGCTCCGCAGATGGCGATCCAACCGCACGCTGCCGCCGGCCGGCCCGGAGAACGACGGCTGGCGCATGTTACGGGCGACGAGCCCCACTCGAAACGTCGGCGACCCGATCATCACGCCCAGATCGACGTCGTATTCGTGCTTCGTCTGCCGATCGAGGTCGTCGGCCTGGAGCAACAAATCGGCCGTCGACACTGCGGGCGCGCCCGCCGCCACACCGACCGCCCCGTAGACGTAGCGAATGGTCGTCCCCAGGCTGAACCCAGATTCGACCATCGACACGGTCGTGACGGCGACGTTATGAGTGATCAGCGACTGCAGGGTCGCCTGGCCCCCTGGATCTTCTCTAGCGTCACTGGGTACCGCTCCATGGGGTGAGGGCCGGTCGATTTTGTTTGCGCGTAGGCGGTAGTACGAGAAGCCCGCAGTGTTTGTCGTCCACCCCGCGAACCAGCCGGATGCCGCCGTACCCGGCGTGTCCGATTGGCTCCGATCGACCCGCGTGTTGGCAGTCTGTCCGTCGACGATCAGGCTGAACAAGCCACCAGTGGGGAGACCCGCCGGGTTCCAATACACCGCAGTGGCGTCATCGGCCACACCCACGAACGCGCCGGCCATACCGAGGGCGCGAGTGCCGACCTACTCGAACACTTGTGCGACCGCGGTCCCTGGAAACAGGGCCGCGCTGAGCGCGACGACGACCACCCATCCCGTATGGATACGTGCCTTAGGGTGCAACGGCGGGCACCGACACGCCATCATGCGAACGAGCCTAGCAGGTGTGCTAACCCACCAGGACAGCGGCGGCGATGACGGTGGTCCACAGCCCGCTTTTGTCGCCGATCGCCGTCTGGGTGACGTTCTGGGTCAGCACGATCTTGCTCGAGAGTCGCCACACTTCCTTGTTTTCGTCCCAGCTCTTGTCAGGATCGAACTCCAGTCCGAGTGTTGTGGCCAGCATCTCGGCGGCGAGATCCTCCGCGTAGTCACCTGCTGTCTCCTCGTTCTCCCCAAAGCTATGATGCTCAGAGAGATAGCCGTAGAGCTTGCGATCGCGCGGGATGGCGACGCCGATCGTGGCGGCGACTAGACGGTGCGGTTCGCGTGTCGCCGCCTCCGACATCACGACGAAGGTCACCTGGCCTGGGCTGAGACGACGCACGCCGTCCTTGCGGGAAAGGATCTTGCACCCGGGCGGGAAGATGCTCGACACCCGCACCAGGTTACAGGCCGCGATGCCGGCCGACCGCAGGGCCAACTCGAACGAGGTGAGTCTCTCTCTGTGCTTACCGACGCCCTTCGTGAAGAAGAGCTCTCTGGGAACGAAACCGAGCAACGCGTAGTCCTATAGTGAACACGCATCCTAGTCAAATGCTTCAACGGGTGTCAAGGCACGCGCGGGCTCAGAACTTTCTGGCAAGTTGTCTCGTATCAATCGGATACAGCCAGTCCAAGGGTAAAATGGGAGCTTGAGGCATGATCTGTGCTGAACGCTGTAAACGAATCGCCTTCCACGCTTCGTCTGGGCCTCATGAGCCGTTTCGTCGGCGTGATCGTGTCGCCTGGTGGGTGATGCTCTTGGCGATTGGAACCGGGGTCGTAGCCGAACGACGGGCCGGACCGATTGCCGTTGCGCTGTATGCGGTGTACACAATCATGGCGGTCGCGGTCACTCAAATGCGACTGAGCGGATGAAACTATGAACCAAGGCAGTCAGTCACCGACCTCGGATGAACCGATATCGACGACGCCCGCGATCGTACCGAGGCAGTCGAGCGGTCGTCGCATGCTCCTCGTTGGCGGGCTCATCGTGCTCACGGGTGTCGCGCTCGTCGTAGTGAACCTATACTTCCAGCGATCGGACCTGCCCGAGGTCGACGTCGAGGCGATCGCACGCCGGGATCTCGTGGCGGTCGTTTCCGCCTCGGGAACGATCGAGCCAAAGCTCTCCGTCGACATGAGCGCCAGCGTAATGGGCCGCGTCACGCGACTCGCGGTCGACGAAGGCGACAGGGTGACGGCCGGTCAGTTCCTGCTGCAGATCGACCCCGAATCGCTCCAGGCTGCCGTGAGTCGAGGCGAGGCATCGCTCGGAGCCACCGAATCGACGCAGGTGCAGGCACGCGTGTCGGTCGAGACAGCCAGCGTCAACCTCGAGCTCGCGCGCGACAACCTCGAACGCCAGCAGGAACTCTGGGAGCTCAAGCTGGTCTCGCGCGAGGCGTACGACCAGGCGAACACCGAGGTTGAGCTGCGCGAATCCGAGCTCAGGGCGCGTGAGGTCGAGGTGGAGACCGCGGAACAACGGATCCGCCAGGAACGGGCCACGCTCGACAGCGCGCGGTATGACCTCACGCAGGTGACGATCACGTCACCGATCGACGGCATCGTGACGCGTCGCAACATCGAGGAGGGCGAGACGGTCGTCATTGGCACAATGAACAACGCCGGCACCGTGCTGTTGACGATCGCCGACTTTTCGATCCTCGAGGCCGAGCTCGAAGTGGACGAGACCGACATCCCGGAAATGCGGTTTGGGCAGTCCGCCGAGATCACCATCGACGCATTGCCGGGCGAGAGCTACGTCGGACAGGTTACGGAGATCGGCAACAGCCCGATCCAGGAGGGCCAGGCCGGCGGTGTCAGCTCGCAGCAGGCGACAAACTTCGAGGTGATCGTCACGCTCGACGAGAATGTACCGAACGTCCGACCTGGCTTCACGTGTACGGCCGACATTACGACCGCCACGCGTCCCGGCGCTGTCGCGGTGCCGATTCAGGCGACGACGATCCGCGAGGTCGAACTCGACGTGGCAGGCAACATCATCCGCGCGAATCCGGTCGGCGGGGAGGGACTCCTGGCGGCGCCGGCGACCGCCTCGGGCGGTCGCGCCGAGGTCGAGGGGGTCTTTGTCATACGCCAGGGCCGCGCGCAGTTCGTGGCGATCGAGACCGGCATCGCCGGTGAGCGCTATTTCGAAGCGTTGGCGGGCCTGAACGAAGGCGACCGCGTCATCACCGGTCCGTTCAACGTCGTGCGCACCCTGAGCGACGGCGATGCGGTGCAGGCGAACGAACGCGCACTCGGCGACACAGAGGACTCCCCGGACAGCGCGTCGGGGGGGGGAATCCAGCTGAGATTCGGTCAATGATTGACGTCGCGGGCAGTATCGTGACGGGCCACCCATAACATGATTCGCCTGGGGTTGATCGTCGAGATGATCCGGGTTGCGCTCAGCGCGATCTGGGCCAATAAGCTGCGCTCCTTCCTGACCACCCTCGGGAACATCGTCGCAGTGGCGTCGATCGTCGCGCTCGTGTCGCTGATCGAGGGGATCAACGACGAGGTGTCGAGCGTCCTTCTCTCACAGGTCGGCGCCGATTCGTTCATGGTCGATCGCGAGGGTCCCACGATGAACGTGGACGACTGGGAACGGATGCAAAGGAACCCGCGCATCACGCTAGACGACGCGGCGGCCGTTCGCCAGTACGCGCCAAACGTCACGGCGGTCATGGCCGAGGCGGAGCAAACCGGCCAGGTGAGCTATCGAGAGCACGTGTTAGAGAGCGTGGAGATCCGGGGCGTGACCAGCGAGTTTACGCAGTTTTCGGTGTTTAACGCCGAACGCGGCCGGCTAATGAACCGCACCGAGGTCGATCGACGGCGCAACGTCGCCGTCCTCGGATGGGACACGGCCGACCGACTGTTCGCCGAGGTGAACCCACTCGACCGCACCATCAAGATTCAGGGGGTGCATTTCCGGGTCATCGGTGTGAGCCGAAAGCAGGGAGCGGTCCTCGGGCGGACGATGGACGAATTCGCCGTCATCCCGCTCGGGGCCTTTCGACGGCTCTTCGGCAGCCGACCGTCACTCACTCTGCTCGTTCAGCCGGCGGACCCGATCCTCACCGATACCGCCATGGGCGAGGCCACCGTCGCCCTGCGGATCGACCGCCGACTCAAGGCGTCCGAGGAGGACAACTTCGGCATCTTCTCGTCCGACACGATCCTCGGCATTTACAACCAGGCCACGACCGGCATTTTCACCGTGTTGATCGGCGTCGTGGCGCTGTCGCTCGTCGTCGCGGGCATCGTCATCATGAACATCATGCTAATGGCCGTATCCGAGCGGACGCGGGAGATTGGTCTCCGGAAGGCGCTCGGCGCCCGGCGGCAAGACATCCTATGGCAGATGCTCGCAGAGTCGGTCACTCTGTCGGTCCTGGGTGGAATTGCCGGCACCGCGCTCGGCGCTGGCGCGGCGCTGGCGCTCGACCGAGTTGCGCCGATCCCGGCGTCGGTGCACGTCTGGTCGATCGCGCTGGCGATCTCGATGACCGCCGTCGTCGGGCTCTTCTTCGGACTGTATCCGGCCTCTCGCGCGGCCGCGCTCGATCCGATCGATGCTCTCGGACGAGGTGAATAGCGGAGATTTCTATGCGTAGTGGCCTGTTCACCGAGATCGTCGGGATGGCGTTCGCGACCCTCCGAACGCAGAAGATGCGCTCGTCGCTCACGATTCTCGGCATCGCGATCGGAATCACGTCCCTCGTCAGCATGACGTCTCTCATTCGAGGCTTCACCGAAACGCTGAAGGACGCCATCCGGCAGATCGGCCCCGACACCATCATGGTGATGCAGTTCTCCGGCACCAGTCTGATGTCGGGCGCCGACTTCATGGACCTGATGCAACGTCCGACCCTGACGATCGCTGACGCCAACGCGATCGATCAACAGGCGTCAGAAACCATCGCCAGCGTCAACATCCAATTGGGCGGAATGGGTGGACCGGGGATGTCACAAACACGCTTGCACTACCAGGGTGAGCGCACCAAGCCGATCCAGATCGCTGGCTCGACGAGTAATTTCCCTGACGTATTTCACGTCGATCTCGAACACGGGCGCTTCTTCACCGACAGCGAGGTCAGCCACCGGCGCCGGGTCATCGTGCTCGGCTACACGACGTTCGAGGCGCTGTTCACCAACGTCGACCCGATTGGAAAGACAGTCCGCGTTGGCACGCAGCCGTACACAGTGATCGGGGTCATGGCCCCTCGGGCAGTCATGGGCGGCATGGATGCGGGACAGGACGACACCGCGGTCATCCCGCATACCGCCTATCAGAAGCAGTTCGGGATCAGGGCTCATCGATCGCGCAGAGGGACATTCTCCAGCATCATGATCGCCGCCGTGCCCCGCGAGGGAGTCCCACGGGACACTGCCGAACGGGATGTCACAGCGGTGATGCGTATTCGCCACGGTCTCCGCCTCGACGAGCCGAACGACTTCGATCTGATGACCCAGGACGCCGCGCTCCAGATGTTCGATCAAATCAGCGCTGCGATGTTTCTGGCGCTGGGGGGCGTCTCGTCCATCGCGCTCCTGGTCGGTGGGATTGGGGTCATGGCCATCATGACCATCTCGGTCAAGGAGCGGACCCGAGAGATCGGGACGCGTAAGGCACTAGGCGCCCGCCGGCGTGAGGTCCTCCAGCAGTTCCTGCTGGAGGCGATGTTTCTGACGGCGGTTGGCGGCGTGTTCGGGATCGCGTTCGGCGCCAGTATCGCCCTCGGCATTCAACTCGTCACCAGCTTCCCGGTGTCCCTCCCTTGGTGGTCCTTCGCCCTCGGCATCGGCTTCTCCGCCACGGTTGGCATCGTCTTCGGGATGTACCCGGCGATCAAAGCATCAGCCCTCGATCCCATCGAAGCCCTTCGATTCGAATAGCATCCCCGTGACCGGCCGGACACTGACGAGCGGCCCGACTCGCTGGACTTGAGCCCCCGGCCCCATCGAAGTACGATCGGGGGCTCCCCGGACGTGGAACCCGCAGAGTGAGGAGGGTGTGTATCCATGAAGGTCTACAGCGCGTCGAGCATCCGCAACGTCGCGATCGTCGGCCACAGCGGTTCCGGCAAGACGCAGCTGGCCTCGGCCGCGCTGTTCGACGCGAAGATGGTCAACCGCCTCGGTATGGTGGACGACGGCACGACCACCACCGACTACGACGACGAAGAGGTTGTGCGCAAACACACCCTGTCGTCGACCGTCGCCTTCGCCGAGTGGCAGAAGACGAAGATCAACCTGATCGACACGCCGGGCATCGGCAACTTCCTCAGCGACACTCGCGCGGCGTTGTGCGTGGCCGATGCGGCGCTGGTCGTCGTCGACGCCGTCGCCGGCGTCGAAGTGCAAACCGAGAAGGTATGGAACATCGCCGAGGAGCTCGGTGTGCCCTGTCTGGTCGTGGTGAATCTCCTAGACCGAGAGCGGGCCAGTCTGGATCGGTCGCTCGCGTCCCTACGGGAAGCGTTCGGTCGCACGGTCGTCCCGGTGCAGATCCCGATCGGCTCCGAAAAGACCTTTCGTGGCGTGATCGACCTGGTGGCGACGACGAGCGTGACGTTCACCATGGACGGCAGCGGCACACCGACGACCGGCGATGTGCCCGGAGACCTCTCGGAACAGGCAAACACGGCGCGCGAGGCCCTCATTGAGCTGGTGGCGGAAGCCGACGACGCGCTGATGGAGAGGTTTTTCGAGGCGGGGACGCTGACGCAAGGGGAACTCGAGGGCGGATTGCGCGCCGCGACGATCGCGCGCCGTGTCTTCCCGCTGGTCTGCACATCGGCGCACGCCAACATCGGCATCCAGCCGCTGCTCGACGCCATGCTCGCCTATCTACCTTCCCCGGAAGACAAGCCGTTCCCTGCGGTCGACCGACAGACTGGCGAGGCAGCATCCTACGATGGCAGCGAGACGGCGCCGGCGGCGACGTTCATCTGGAAAACCATTGCCGACCCATTCGCCGGGCGCATCACGCTGTTCCGCGTGGCTGCTGGTACGCTCAAGGCTGACTCCACCGTGTACAACGTCACGAAGGAGACGTCGGAGCGGCTCGGTGGCTTGACCATCATGCAGGGCAAGACCGCGAACGCCGTCCCAGAGGTCAAGGCCGGCGATCTGGGCGCGGTAGCAAAGCTCAAGGAGACCCAGACAAACGACACGTTGGCGGACAAGAGTGGCGCGTTCAGGTTTACCCCCATCGCGTTCGCCGAACCGGTGCTCTCCTACGCCATCGAGCCAAAGAGCCGTGGGGATGAGGAGAAGATCAGTACCTCGCTGCAGCGAATCCAGGAGGAGGACCCGACGATCCGCTACGACCGCGACGCCGAGACCAAGCAACTCCTGCTGTCGGGGCAAGGACAAGTGCACATTGAGGTGACGGTCGCCAAGCTGAAACGGCGGTTTGGTGTCGAGGTCATCCTGAAGCCACCTCGCATCCCCTACCGGGAGACCATCACAACGGCCACCGAGGCGCACGGCCGGCACAAGAAGCAGACCGGCGGCCACGGTCAGTTCGGTGACTGCAAGATCCGAGTAGAGCCGCTGCCGCGCGGCGAGGACTTCGACTTCGCAAACGAGATCTTCGGCGGCTCCATTCCGCGCCAGTTCATCCCGGCTGTCGAAAAGGGCATTCACGAGGCCCGTGAGAAGGGGTTCCTCGCAGGGTACCCCATGGTCGACTTCCGCGTGACCCTCTACGACGGGCAGTTCCACGCTGTCGATTCGAACGAGATGTCGTTCAAGATGGCCGGTCGGCTCGCGTTCAAGGACGCCATGTCGAAGGCTCGCCCGACGCTGCTCGAGCCAATCATGAACGTCGAAGTGTCAGCGCCGGGCGATTTCGCCGGCGATCTCATGGGTGACTTAAATGGCCGCCGCGGACGTATCGGCGGCATGGAGACACGGGGTACGTCGACGCTCATCAAGGCCCAGGTGCCGATGGCTGAGATGCTGACGTATGAGCAGCAGTTGACGTCCTCGACCGGCGGTCGCGGCTCGTACCATATGGAGTTCTCCCATTACGAAGAGGTGCCGTCGCACCTCCACGGCAAGATCATCTCCGCGGCAAAGGCCGAACGCGGAGAGACCGTGGAGGCCGAGGAGTAGCCCTCAAGCGACAGATTTACTGAATCTGCCTGCGGACCTCCAAACCGATGTCGCCCCGCAGGCCCTCGAGGACGATCCGGATCTTCTCTTCGGCCGAGAATCGCCGGCGGGTCTTCCGTCGAATGGCCTGAACGACCTTTTCTGCTGACTTTGCCTTTGTCATGGGGAGCTCCTCCCCTGGTGGCAACGTCTCTCTTGTCTCACCGCCTCAATCGGTCCACATTGAATGGAAAACCGCTCCGAAGCGACTGACAGTCCGCGGTGAGCGTCTGGTTGCATTCGGCTGCCCGAGGGACGTCCCGCGACGGCTGAGCCTTGCTGGTAAATCCTACGGTGCGTGCGCGAGGCGCGTGGGGGCACCGCAGTCGCCTGGAACGACCGTCTCGCGACGACAATGAGCGTCGACGTCGCCACGGAGATCATGACCGATCGCGTGCTGGAGGATGTCGCCGCCTACACGGAAAATCCGGACAACGCGAACGCCTGGCACGTGAACATCAAGTCGGTCGAGTGGAAAACTCAGCCGCCGGCCACGGTCGGCTCACGTATCACGTTCGTCGCGAAGTTCCTCGGACGGCCACCTAGCCTACACGTACGAGATCGTCGAACTCGTGCCCTACGCGCGGCTGGTCATGCGGACGCCGGAGGGACCGTTCTCGATGGAGAGGCAGTACACATGGGAAGCGGTCGATGACGGATACACCCGGATGACGCTGCGAAACAGAAGGACGCCCTCGGGGTTCTCGAAGATGGCTGCGCCATTCATGGCGAAGGCCATGCGCCGGGCCAATCAGAAGGACCTAGCGTTGCTGAAGCGACTACTCGAGGATCAGGCGCTGCTATCGATCGATCGCGGTACTGAAAAGCTGGTTCGGCTTGGCCCAGTAGCTGGAGTCTCGGAGGTACCGAAACCGAACCGCACCCCTGAAACCGTGACGACGCGGTTTTCGAGAGAGACCACCGCTGGGTCGCTTTCGGAGCGATGAGGAGTGTTGCACCTGGAGAGCGGGTGAGCGACGCCCCAGTCGCTGCCCTACACCTTCTTCCGGGTGCGCTTGGGCTGGACCTTGCCGCCCCGGTCCGGCTTCCCGCTGGGGGGCGTACCTGTGTCGACGCCTTCCCGACCGGCGCCGCGGATGCGACGCGCCGCCCGTCGAAGACGCCCACCGACGCCCGGCTTGGCCTCAGCTTCCTTCTTCGCGTCGGCGTCAGTGTCAGTCTCCGGACTGTACTCACTCCCAATCAACTCGATCTGCGCCATTTCCGCCGCATCGCCCTGGCGGTGGCCCAACCGCAACACGCGCGTATACCCTCCGGGACGCGTCGCAAATCGCGGTGCGATCGTCTCAAAGAGCTTCGTCGCCACCTCTCGGTCGGCGAGATCCCGTCCGACCAGGCGCCGCGCATGCAGGGCCCGACCCGCGCCGGCCCCGTCGGCGACGCCACGCTTGGCGACGGTGATTAGTCGCTCAACGAACGGCCGGAGTTCCTTCGCCTTTGCGACGGTCGTGCTGATCCGCTCATGGCGGAGCAACGCCTCTGCCTGGTTCCGGAGCAACGCCATCCGATGCTCCGTCACACGACCCAGTTTTCGGTGGGCGACTCGGTGACGCATAACAATCACGCCTGCTCGGTTTGTGGCGGTGCCTCGGCAGCCGGCTGCTCCAGCCGCATGCCAAGGCTCAGCCCCATCCCCAACAGGATCTCCTTGATCTCGTTCAATGACTTGCGCCCGAAGTTCTTCGTCCGTAGCATCTCGGGCTCGCTCTTCTGGACGAGCTCGCGAATCGTCCGGATGTCGGCGTTCTTCAGGCAGTTATACGACCGTACCGATAGCTCGAGCTCTTCGACGCTCTTGTCCAGGTGCTCGTTGGCGATGGGGGTAGGCTGATCAGGTGCCGGCTCTCGGGGCTGCTCAACCGGCTCGTCGATGTTGATGAAGATGTTCAAGTGATCCCTGATCAGCTTCGCGCCGAGGGAGACGGCGTCGCGCGCGGTGATCGTCCCATCTGTCCACACGTCGACCGTCAGCTTGTCGTAGTCGGTCGTCTGGCCAAGCCGCGCGGACTCAACGATATAGTTAACCTTCTTGATGGGGGAGTGCACCGAATCGACGGGGATCCACCCGATCCCCAGCTCCTCGTCGAAGTTCTTGTCGGCCGACACGTATCCCCGGCCGCGCCGCGCACGCAATTCCATGTTCAGGCGCCCGCCGTCGCCGATCGTCGCGATGTGCACGTCCGGCTCGAGGATCTCCACATCGGCGTCGGTCTCGAGGTCTCCCGCTTTGACCTCGCCGGCCTTGTCCGCATGGAGATGAAGCGTCTTGATGTGATCGACGTGGATCTTGATCGGAATCTGCTTGAGGTTCAGGATGATGTCGGTGGCATCCTCCACCACACCCTGAATCGGCGAGAACTCGTGTAGAACGCCGTCGATCTTCACCGCGGTCACGGCCGCGCCCTCGATCGACGACAACAGCACGCGCCGTAGCGCGTTGCCGATGGTCGTCCCGAAGCCGCGCTCGAACGGCTGAGCGTAGAAGCGCCCGTACTGATTCGTGAGCGTGTCGCGCTCGTACTCCAGTACCTTCGGTCGCTGGAAGCCTTTCCACAGCATCGAATCCAGTCCTTTCAGAGCGGGGAGCAGACCTGTTGACCCCGAACGGGCCAGCGGGGTCGCCTATTTCGAATACAGCTCGACAATCAGTTGTTCCTGCACTGGCAGGTTTATCTGCTCTCGCGTGGGGACGGCCGAGAGCCGGCCAGTCAGCGCCCCGCCATCAAGCTCCAGCCATTCCGGCACGCCACGACCCTTGACCTCTTCCATGGCGTATTGGATTGCGGGGTTCTTTGCACTCTTTGATTTGACGGTGATCTGGTCTCCCGCGCGCAGTGAGTACGACGGGATGTCGGCGCGTTTGCCGTTGACGAGAAAGTGCCCGTGGCGCACCAACTGCCGTGCCTGTGGTCGCGACGTCGCGAAGCCGAGCCGATAGACGACGTTGTCCAGGCGGCTTTCTAGGAGCTGGAGGAGCGTCTCGCCGGTGATGCCCTTCTTCCGGTCAGCGGTCTCGAAGTAGCGCCTGAACTGGCGTTCGAGAACGCCGTACATACGCTTCACCCGCTGCTTCTCACGCAGCTGGAGCCCGTAACCCATGAGCTTGGCCTTGCGGCCCCTTCCATGCTGTCCCGGGGGGACGTTGCGCCGTTCGATGGCGCATTTTTCGCCATAGCAGCGCTCCCCCTTGAGAAAGAGTTTCATTCCTTCTCGTCGGCACAACCGGCACACCGGACCCACGTAACGTGCCATGCTTGCTCAGCCCTTCTCGACGCGCTAGACGCGCCGCCGTTTAGGTGGACGGCACCCGTTGTGCGGAATCGGGGTCACGTCCCGAATGGACTTGACCTCGAGCCCAACCGACGTCTGCAGCGCGCGAATCGCCGACTCGCGACCCGCACCCGGCCCTTTAACCCGCACGTCCACCGAACGGACGCCGAATCCTTTAGCGCCATGACCCGCGCTGAGGGCAGCCTGCGTCGCGGCGTAGGGCGTGCCCTTGCGCGACCCCTTGAAGCCGATCCCACCCGCGCTCGACCACGACAACACTGCGCCGTCGTTGTCCGTGATCGTGATGATCGTGTTGTTGAACGAGGCCTGGATATGCACGACACCGTGGTGCACGACACGCTTCTCGCCACGCTTCTTGAACGTCTTCTTCCGCCGCTTCGGCTTCCCCGTGGGGAGTCCGGATTCAACCGTGTCCGTCTTGGCCATCGTCAGTCTCGCGTGCCTTACGTCGCCTTCTTCTTGGCGACCGCACCCTTGCGCGGTCCCTTACGGGTGCGCGCGTTCGTGTTGGTCCGCTGTCCCCGAACCGGCAGGTTTCGCCGGTGCCGGAGCCCCCGATAGCACCCGATCTCCATCAGGCGCTTGATGTTCATCGAGATCTCTTTTCGCAGGTCGCCTTCAACCCCACCCTGCTCCTCGATGACGCGACTGATCTTCCTGACGTCGTCCTCAGTGAGATCCTTGACGCGCGTATCCGGACCGACGCCTGAGACGCTGAGGATATTCGTCGATCGCGTCGGACCAATCCCGAAGATGTAGGTCAACCCCACTTCGATCCGCTTCGTTCTCGGAAGATCTACGCCTGCAATACGTGCCATAGCTGTGCCTTTGTGCCTCTGTACTTCGGCTGAGGGCTGACACCACATCCGGACGGGCGGTCAGCCATGAGCCCTACGTCTACGCTACATCGTGTCCAGCTCACCCCTGCCGTTGCTTGTGCTTCGGATTCGGACAGATCACGCGGACGACGCCCCGGCGTCGCACGATCTTGCACTTGTCACACATGCGTCGAACTGATGTGCGCACCTTCATGACTACCTCTCGCCCGCCGTCGTTCTACTGGGCTCCCAGACGCTCCGTAATCCGGCCGCGGGTCCGGTTGCGTGGTGCGCGCGCCACGCTCACACGGTCTCCCACGAGAATGCGCACGAAGTTACGGTGCGCGTCACGCGACGCGTGCGCCACGATTCGCTCATGCGACGCGAGCTCCACCCGATAGAGCGCGTTGGGCAGCGCCTCGACGACGACGCCTTCGTCCTCGATATCACGGTCGGTGACGTCACCACCCGTGGCCCGTGTCTCCTGCATCGCTCTCCGGACCGCCGGCTGTCGGCGCGTACGAATGAACGGGGCTCGCCTCCTCGCCCGACTGTGTCCCCGTGGTGAGAGCCAGCGGCGTGCTCAACACCACCGGACCCTCCATCGTGATGGCCACGGTGTGCTCGAAGTGCGCGGATAAGCTGCCGTCGCGCGTCACCGCCGTCCAGCCGTCGTCGAGCACCCTGACGTCCGCCCGGCCCATATTCACCATCGGCTCAATCGCGATGACCATTCCGGCAGTCAGCCGTGGCCCCCGCCCAGGCTCTCCATAGTTGGGAATCTGGGGATCCTCATGGAGACTCGTGCCGATTCCATGCCCGACGAACTCACGCACCACCGAAAAGCCGTTCGCCTCGACATGCTGTTGCACGGCGTGTCCGAGATCCGACACCCGTCCACCCACCTGGGCGCACGCGATCGACTGTGTCAGCGCCTCGCGCGTTACGCGCAGCAGGGTCGACGCGCGCTCAGGAATCGTCCCCACCCCGACCGTGACCGCCGAGTCACCGTAGAAGCCATCGAGCACGACCCCGAGGTCGATCGAGACGATGTCTCCCGCCGCCAGCGGCGTATTGGACGGAATGCCATGGACCACGGCATCATTGACCGAGGTGCACAACGTGGCCGGGTAGTCCTTGTAGCCCTTGAATGCGGGAACGGCACCCGCCTCGCGCACGCGCGCCTCCGCGAGCGTATCGAGCGCGCGCGTCGTGACACCGGGCGCCACCTGTGCCTGCAGCTCGGCCAGCACCTGCGCGACCAGCGCATTGGCGGCGCGCATCCGCTGCAGCTCCGCGGGCGATTTGCTAACAATCATTGGCTGACCGGGTTCACGACGGCCGCGGCGTCAGCGATGGCAGACGACACCGCCGCTGAGACGGCTTCCGGAGGCTGAGCGCCATCGACCGTGCGAAACGTCGACCGCTCCATGTAGAACTCCACGAGCGGCGCCGTATCCCGCCGATAGACGGCAAGGCGCTCAAGCACCACGTCTTCGCTGTCGTCGCTCCGCTGCTCCAACACGCCGCTGCAGCTCGAACAGGAAGCTGCCGGCGACGCGTCACTGGACCCCGCGATGGCGCCGCACCTCGCGCACACACGCCGGCGCGACAAGCGTTCCACGACCTCTGCGTCGGTCACTGTCAGATCCACGATCACCAAGGCACCACGGTCGGCGAGCATCTCGTCGAGGGCCTGCGCCTGATGTACCCGCCGCGGAAACCCGTCGAGCACGACCCCAGCGCGGGCGTCCGGCGAGGCCAGTCGTTTCCGCATCACCTCGATCACGATGTCGTCACCCACCAGCTGACCCGCATCGAGCACCGTTTTGACCTGCCGTCCCAGCGGACTTCCCGACGCGATGGCCGCCCGAAGAATGTCGCCCGTGGACACATGTGGGATGCCACGCGCCGTCGCCACGCGCTTCGCCTGCGTCCCCTTGCCGGCGCCGGGCGGCCCGAGCATCACGACATCGAGCGTCATCGCTCATGTCGGCAGCTACGCCCGCCGTCCTTTGATCCGCGTCTTCTTCATGAAGCCGTCGTAGTGGCGCATGATCAACTGCGACTCCACTTGCTGCACGGTATCCATCGACACGCCGACAATTATGAGCAGCGATGTCCCCCCGAAGTAGAACGTCACTCCGAGCCCGTTGGTGATGAATCCTGGCAAGATCGTGTCGAGCTGGTCTCCGATCAGCGGCACCGCATCGGCCCGGAAGCCGACGATCATGACGTCCGGCATGATCGCCACGAGGGCCAGATAGATCGATCCCGCCAGCGTGATCCGCGTGAGGATCGTATCGATGTACTCCGCGGTCCGCCGTCCCGGCCGGATGCCGGGAATGAAACCGCCGTACTTCCGCATGTTCTCGGCAACATCGTCAGGATTGAAGATGATCGCGGTATAGAAGTAGGCGAAGAAGACGATGAGGCCCACGAACAGCAGATAGTACAGCGGCATGCCGTTCCGAAGGTTGTCCGTAACCAGTTGCCCCCACGCACCGACCGGAAGCCCCGCCAGCGCCGCATCCGGCTGGATCGCCACAGCCGCGGTCGCGGGAAACGCAAGAATAGACGACGCGAAGATGACGGGAATCACACCGCCGGTGTTCACTTTCAGTGGGATGTGCGTACTGGTGCCACCGTACATACGTCGACCCACGACACGCTTCGCGTATTGAACGGTGACGCGGCGATGCCCCCGCTCAATAAAGACTACGGCCCCGATGACGACCACCATGACGACACCCAACGCGATCAACGTGAACAGACCGATTGCCCCGCTGCGCATCTGGTCGAGGGTGGTCAGCAAGCCGGTCGGGAACCCGACGACGATGCCGGCAAAGATGATGAGCGACATGCCGTTGCCGACACCACGCTCGGTGATCTGCTCGCCGAGCCACATGATGAACCCGGTCCCGGTCGTCAACGTGAGCACGGTCATCAGTCGAAATGCCCACCCGGGCTCATAGACGAGCGGCAACCCCCCCGCGATGTTTGTTTGTCGTTCGAGAAAGATCGCGATCGCCGTCGCTTGGACGATACAGAGCCCGATGGTCCCGTACCGCGTGTATTGGGTGATCTTGCGACGACCAAGCTCGCCTTCCTTTGACAGGCGCTCCAAATAGGGCCACACGACCGTCAAGAGTTGCAGGATGATCGACGCGCTGATGTAGGGCATGATGCCCAGCGCGAAGATCGTCGCGTTCGCGAGATTACCGCCGGAGAACATGTTGGCGAGACCGAACATCGTACCTTCCGCCTGCTCCAAGAGAATCGCGAGCGCGTCGGTGTTCACCCCAGGCGTCGGAATCGCGCTGCCGAACCGATATACCCCGAGAATCGCGAGCGTGAACAGCACACGCTTCCGGAGATCCGGAATCGAAAAGATGTTCTTGAAGCTGTCGATCATCGGGCGGTGTCCTTGGACGTCGACTTGCGTGACGACACGACCTCGCACGTTCCGCCGGCCCCGGAAATCCTCTCCAGCGCTTTGGCGCTGAACTTGTGGGCCTTGACCGTCAGTGTCTTGTAGATCTCACCGCGCGCCAGCACTTTGACGAGCGCCGAGCGGCTGATGAGCCGAGACGCGCGCAGCACCTCTGGCGTGACCTCGGCACCGTTCTCGAAGCGACTCTCCAACGTGTCGAGATTGACGACCTCGTACGCGACGCGAAACGGATTGTGGAAACCACGCTTCGGCAACCGCCGATGCATCGGCATCTGGCCACCCTCGAAGCCACGCTTGCGCGAGTATCCCGAACGTGACTGCTGACCCTTGTGCCCGCGACCAGCGGTGACACCGGTCCCGGAGCCCTCCCCACGACCGATACGCTTCTTGGCCCGCTTCGCGCCCTTCGGCGGATGGAGCGTGCTGAGACTCATCCGTGCGTCCGACGCGTCTTTCGTCCGTTGCTCAGTCATCGTTCGTCACGACCAGATGCCGGACCGCGCGAATCATGCCGCGGATCGACGGATTGTCAACCACCTCGACCGACTGCCCGATCCGTCGCAACCCGAGGCCGCGCACGACCTGCTCATGCCCCTTTTCATAGCCAATCCAGCTCCGTACGAGCGTGACCCGAACTCTGGGCGCGTCGTTGTTACGCGTTGCTGGTCGTCGCATCGCCCACCTTCTCACGCGCCTAGCGCTTCGAGATCGACACCACGGAGTTTGGCCACATCCACCGGATCCTTGAGCCCCGCCAGGCCGGTGAACGTCGCGCGCACAACGTTGTTGGGGTTGTTAGAGCCGAGTGACTTCGTCAGGATATCGTGGATACCGACGGACTCGATGACCGCGCGGACGGCGCCACCAGCGATGATGCCGGTGCCTTGCGGGGCTGGCTTCAGCAGCACGCGCCCCCCCCCAAACCGCCCGATGATGGTGTGAGGAATTGTCGTCCCCTGCAGCGGCACCCGAATCAGCTCCTTCTTGGCGGCCTCGACGCCCTTCTTAATGGCCGAGGGCACCTCTTTGGCCTTGCCGATGGCGAACCCGCAGTGGCCGGCCCCGTCACCGACGACCACGAGCGCACTGAAGCTCAGGTTCTTGCCGCCCTTGACGACCTTGGTCACTCGATTGATGGACACGACGGTATCTTTCAAATCGAGCATGGTCGGATCGATCTTCGGTCGTGCTTCGTTCATGGATCCTCTAGAACTCCAATCCGGCTTTGCGCGCGGCGTCGGCCACCGATCGGACCCGCCCGTGATACAGGACGCCCCCGCGATCGAACACCACGCGCGTGACGCCCTGTTTCAACGAGCGCTCGGCGACGATGCGGCCGATGATCTGGGCGCCGGCCAGGTTACCGCCTCGCGCGCCGTCGCTGAACAATGCCTTCACACTCGGCTCCATGCTCGATGCCGACACGATGGTGCGTCCCGCCAGGTCGTCAACCACCTGCGCGGAGATATGAGCCAGGCTCCGCGATACGGCAAGCCGGGGCCGTTCCGACGTCCCGCTCATACGTTGCCGCTGCCGCAGACGGATGCGAGTGCGCCGGTCCTTCTTCGTCTTGACTCTCATCTCTTCGCCCGTACCAACCTCTACGCTCCGGTCTTCCCCACCTTCTTCTTGAGCACTTCGCCCGTGTAGCGAACGCCTTTCTGCTTGTACGGATCCGGTTTGCGCAGCGCGCGGATGTTGGCCGCCACCTGGCCCACCTGCTGGCGATCGATGCCGCTCACGGTGATGTGGGTCTGCTTCTCGACCGCGATGTCGATCCCGAGTGGAACATCGAAGTTAATCGGATGCGAGTATCCCAGCGCAAAGACCACCTGTTTACCCGTCACCTCCGCGCGGTAACCGATCCCAACAATATCGAGCTCCTTCTTGAATCCGTCGACCACGCCGTGGACCGCGTTCGCCACGAGGCTGCGCGCCAGCCCGTGGAAGTTACTGACCGACGTGTCGTTCTCCTTGATCGGGCGCGCCACGAGCGTGCCGTCGGCTTCCTCGAACCGGATACCAGGGGGCACGATCTGGCGCAGCTTACCCTTCGGCCCTTCAATCTCGACGGCATCGGCGTCCACCCGCACATGGACCCCACTCGGTATCGGTATCGGCTTCTTCCCTACGCGTGACATGGTGTGTGCTCGACCTGCTCGTAGTTCCAGGAGTCCCGGGTGTCAGGATGCCACGGTCCGGTGTGGGCCCCCACCGCCGTTACCAGACGTTGCAAAGCACTTCTCCACCAATACCCGCCTTCGATGCGTCGCGCCCCGTCATCACGCCGTGCGACGTGGTCAGGATGCTCGTCCCGAGCCCCGCGAGGACCGGCGGCGCCTTATCCCGGGCGAAGTACACGCGACGCCCCGGCCGACTCACCCGCTGGAGCCCGGTCAGCACGCGTTCGCCGCGGGGACCGTACTTGAGATAGATGCGCAGCATCCGCAGGCGCTGCTCTCCACGCGGGTTCGGCAACTCGACCTGCTTGAACCCGAGGATATAGCCCTCGCCCTGAAGGATGCGCGCGATATCGGACTTCAAGCGCGACACCGGAACATCCACTCGCGGGCGCCGCTCCGAGGTCGCGTTACGAACCCTGGTCAGCATGTCGGCAATCTGGTCAGCCATAGCACTCCGATCCCAACCCCGGACCCGCGTTAGCCACGCCCCGGGCCGCGCCGTCTACCAGCTGCTCTTGATAACGCCCGCGACCTCGCCCTCGAGCGCCAGCCGACGGAAGCACAGCCGGCAGAGTGCGAACTTGCGGAGATACCCGCGTGGCCGGCCGCACAGCCGGCACCTATTGCGCAGGCGCACCTTAAACTTCGGCGTTTTCAACTCTTTGACGATTTTTGCGGTCGTGGCCATGATGTGTCCGTCTTATCTCGGCCCGGGTCCTTAGTTCTGCCGGAACGGCATCCCCATCAACTGCAGGAGCTTTCGGCCCTCTTGGTCACTGCCGGCCGTCGTGACCACGGAAATGTTCATCCCGCGAGCCGCGTCCACCTTCATGTAGTCGATCTCGAGGAAGATCAGCTGGTCCTTGAGGCCCAGCGTGTAGTTTCCGCGCCCGTCGAAGCCACGCGGCGAGATCCCGCGGAAGTCACGCACGCGCGGCAGGGCAATCGACACGAGTCGGTCGAGAAACTCGTACATCCGTTCGCCGCGCAGCGTCACCATTGCACCAATGGGCATTCCTTGGCGGACCTTGAACTGCGCGATCGACTTTCGCGCGCGCCGCGTCACCGGGCGCTGGCCCGTGATACGCGCCAACTCGTCGGCACCCACGTCGATCAGCTTGGCGTTCTGCGTGGCTTCGCCGAGCCCCATGTTGACGACGATGCGCTCGATCTTCGGGACCGCCATCAGGTTGTCGTAGCCGAACTCCTTCTGGAGCGCAGGCACGACCTCGCTCTTATACCGGTCACGTAGACGGCTCATTTGTCCACCGCTCCGTCGCACTTGCGACAGATACGCACGCGGCGTCCGTCGCCGAGCAGCCGGCGCCCGAGGCGGGTCGGTGCGTCGCACTCGGGGCACACAAGCTGGACATTTGAGGCGTGCAATGAGGCTTCGCGCTCGACGATGCCGCCCTTCACATTGGCACGAGGGTTGGGTCGCGTGTGTCGCTTGATGAAGTTCACGCCCTCCACTACCACACGATTGCGGCCCGGTTCGACCTTCAACACCCGCCCTCGCTTACCGCGGTCCTTCCCGGCCACGACAACGACATTGTCGTTCTTGCGGACCGGGGTCTGTAATCGAGACATGATTGCGTCGCTCTCTACCTGAAACCCTGAGCCCTAGGCCATAACCCGACGCCGCTGCACTACAACACCTCCGGGGCCAGGGAGACGATCTTCATAAACTTTCGCTCGCGCAGCTCTCGCGCGACCGGCCCGAAGACCCGCGTACCGATCGGCTCGTTCTGCTCGTTGACCAGGACTGCCGCGTTTCGATCGAATCGAATATAGCTACCATCGCGGCGACGGTGTTCCTTCCGGGTGCGAACAATGACCGCCCTCACAACCTGCCCCTTCTTCACCGCCGCGTCCGGCGTCGCCTCCTTGACGGAGGCCGTCACGACGTCGCCCAAGCGCGCAAACCGACCCGTCGCGCCGCCGATCGGGTTGATGACCGAAACCTTGCGCGCCCCGGAGTTGTCGGCCACGTCCAAGACCGACTGCATTTGAATCATGAGCTCGCCTACGGTCAGGCCGTCTCGGCCCGAGTGATGACACGCTTGACCACATAGCGCTTCCGACGACTCAGCGGGCGCGACTCGACCATCGCGATCCGATCGCCGACCTTCGCGCTATTCTCGGCGTCGTGCGCCATGAACGTCGACGTGCGACGTTGGATCTTCCCATAGAGGCCATGCCGCACCCGGCGCTCCACAGCCACGATCACGCCTCGGTCCAGCTTGTCGCGCACGACGACCCCCACGACCTCTCGCTGATTACCCATTGCCCTCCCCCGAGGCCGCCAGCTCCCGCTCGCGGAGCAGGGTCTTGGCCCGCGCCCGGTCCCTACGCAACGCGCTCATCTTGTGCGGTGCGTCCGTCTTTCCCATCGACTGCTGCAGCCGCAACCGGAACACCTCGTCGTCGAGCTCACGGACTCGCTGGACAAGGTCGTCGCTCCCCAGCTCCCGCAAGTCGTCAATCTTCGCCATCACACCCGCGCCTCGCCGAACCGCGTGGCGAACTTCGTGTGGATCGGGAGCTTCGCCGCTGCCAGGCGCATTGCCCGTTCAGCGGCTACCGCGCTGACCCCTTCCATCTCGAAGAGGATCCGGCCGGGGCGAACAACGGCGACCCACTGCTCTGGCGCCCCTTTTCCCTTGCCCATCCGGGTCTCCTGTGGCTTCTTCGTGATCGGCTTGTCGGGAAACACACGCACCCAGATCTTCCCACCACGTTTGATAAATCTGGTCATCGCAACCCGGGCGGCCTCGATCTGCCGATCGGTGAGCCAGCAGGGCTCCATCGCCTTCAGACCGTAGTCGCCGAACGCTACCGTCGAGCCCCGCCAGGCCTTGCCCGCCATGCGCCCTCGGTGCTGCTTCCGATATTTAACCTTCTTCGGCATCAACATGATGCGTCCCCTGGCCCCTGCGGTCGCCGACTACGCTCGAGCGCCACGCCGAGGGGTGCGATACTCTTCCTCGCCACCCACCTTCGGCTCGAGGCGCTCACCCTTATAGAGCCACACCTTGACGCCAACGACGCCGTAGGTCGTCCGCGCCTGCCCGAACCCGTAGTCGATATCCGCCCGCAGCGTCTGCAGCGGCAACTGACCGTTCAGATACCACTCGGACCGCGCGATCTCCGCACCGTTGAGTCGACCACCGACACGCACCTTGATGCCCCTGGCGCCGAACCGAAGCGCCGACTCCACGGCCTTTCGCATCGCGCGTCTGAACGCCACCCGCTTCTCGAGCTGCAGTGCGACCGACTCGCTGATCAGCTGTGCATCGAGCTCAGGCTTCTGAATCTCCTGGATGTTGATGAACACCTGGCGATCAGTGCGCTTCTGGATCTCCGTCTTCAGCTTGTCGACTTCGGTGCCCTTCCGCCCGATGATGATGCCCGGCCGCGATGTGTAGATGTCGAGCTTCAGCATGTTCGCGGCGCGCTCGATCTCGATTTTCGAGACACCCGCATGAGCGAAGCGCTTCTTCAGATCACGTTTGAGGGCGAGGTCCTCGTGTAGCAGTTTGACGTAGTCGCGGTCGGCATACCATCGCGATCGCCAGGTCTTGTTGAACCCCAGGCGGAACCCGTACGGATGAACCTTCTGTCCCATGAGCGTTATGGCGCCGTGTCCGGCTAGTCCGCCGTCGGCGCCTTCCTCGTCTTCTTTTTCGCAGCGCGCGCCTTCGTCGCTGTGCGAGCGGCTCCCGTCGTGGCGCCGGTCGCTCCCCTTACCCCCGTCGGCTTTCGGCGTGCGGTCTTCCGCGGCGACCTTCGCTTCGCCCGCTTGGTCGCGCGCCGAGCACCTGACGCCGCAGCGCGCCGCGGTTTTGTCTCGCCTCCGTCGTCCGCCGGTTCGCCGACAGTCACCACCGACGTGGACTCAGGCCTCTCTCGCACGACCACGGTCAGATGCGCCGTCCGCTTCAATACGCGAAACGCGCGGCCCATCGGCGCCGCGCGTATGCGCTTCAACGACGGGCCCTGGTCAGCGTGGCACACCCCGACATAGAGACGATCGACGTCGCCACTCCCACCCTCGCGCTGGCTGGCGTTCGCTACGGCTGACCGCAGCGTCTTCTCGACGTCCTTGGCCACGCCCTTGCGCGCGAAGCGGAGTGTGGCCAGGGCCGTATTGACGTCTCGACCGCGAATCAGGTCGAGCACGAGCTTCGCTTTCTGGGCCGAGGTCCGCACATAGCGCGACGTGGCCCGTCCCTCGATCATCGAGGACCTCCGGTCCTGGCGACCGACGCGGCCTTCTCACTCTTCGTCGTGTGCCCCCGAAACAACCGTGTGGGCGAGAACTCGCCGAACTTGTGGCCCACCATGTTCTCGGTCACGTAGACCGGCACGAACTTCTTTCCGTTGTGGACAGCAATAGTGTGCCCCACCATCTCGGGCACCACGGTCGACCGCCGCGACCAGGTCTTGATCACCTTCTTGTCGCCGCTCCGATTCATGATCTCGATCTTCTCAAGGAGCGGCAGATCGACGAACGGTCCCTTCTTCAACGAGCGGCTCATAGTCGCGTCCCTATCTCGACCGCTTCTTTTTCCGTGACACGATGAAGCGGTCCGACGGCTTCTTCTTGCGTGTCTTGTACCCCTTGGTCGGCATTCCCCAAGGCGATACGGGATGCCGCCCGCCCGCCGCATGGCCTTCACCGCCGCCCAACGGGTGGTCCACCGGATTCATCGCGTTGCCGCACACGTGCGGGCGACGCCCGCGCCACCGTTCGCGACCGGCTTTCCCGATTCGGACGTTCTCATGGTCGACGTTACCGACCTGGCCGATCGTGGCGAGGCACTTCGGCATGATGAGTCGGCTCTCCCCAGACGGCAGCCGAACGGTCACGTACTTGCCTTCCTTGGCCACGACCTGCACGGATGACCCGGCACTTCGGGCGAGCTGGCCGCCTTTCCCCGGTCGCAACTCGACATTGTGGACCTGCGTCCCGAGGGGAATGTTCTCGAGCGGAAGCGTGTTGCCAGGCAGAATGTCGACCTTGTCGCCCGCGATGACGACGTCGCCGACCTTCACGCCGACCGGGTGCAGGATGTATCGCTTCTCCCCATCCGCATACGTCACGAGCGCGATTCGCGCCGTGCGATTGGGGTCGTATTCGACGGTCGTCACTTTTGCCGGAATGTCGCGCTTGCTTCGCTTGAAATCAATGACCCGATAGGCACGCTTGTGGCCGCCGCCGCGCCACCACACAGTCACCTCGCCGCTATTGTTCCGCCCCCCGGACTTCTTCAGCGGACGGATCAAGGGCCGGTGTGGTCTATCGGTGGTGATCTCGTCGAACGTCTGTACGGTCTGGAATCGACGACCGGCCGACGTCGGTTTGTATTTGCGAATAGCCATCGTACTGCTCGGTGCCTTCTGCCCGGTCCTAGGCGCCTTCGAGGAACTCCGGCACCTGCTCACCCGCCCGAAGGCGAACATAGGCCTTTTTCCAGTCGGGCCGCTGCCCTGCGAAGCGCCCCTGGCGCTTGATCTTACCGTGCGCGATGGACGTGCGTACCTCGGCGACTTTCGACCCCAGCAACTGCTCGACGGCCCGGCGGACCTCGATCTTCGTGGCGCGTAGCGCGACCTCAAATACGAGGATCTGGTCGCCCTCCCTCAGCAGGGTCGACTTTTCCGTGGTGATGGCGCGCCGAATGACGTCGGTCTGTTTCATGACCCCAACACTCGAGCTAGATGATCGACCGCGGCTCGACTGACAATCAGCTGCCGGGCGCCGACCACGTCCCTGGCTGTCAACCGCTGCGACGCGACGACACGCACGCCACGGAGGTTACGTGTCGCCCGTTCCAGGCTGCGGTCCGGCCGAACGTCGACCAACACGGCTGTCGCATTCACGCCAAGTCGTGCGAGGAGCGCGACGGCCTGCCGTGTCTGGGGACCATCAGTGTCAATCGCGAACGCGTCGACCACGATGACGCTCCCCTCCGCCAGCCTCTGCCGCAGCGCCGCGCCAAGACCGGCACGCCCCACCTTCTTGGGCAACCGATATCCGTAGCTTCGCGGCTGTGGACCAAACACCACGCCGCCGGTGCGCCAGAGCGGATTACGCGCTTCACCGACGCGGGCTCGTCCCGTGCCCTTCTGACGCCACGGCTTCTTACCGGTACCGCTCACGCGCCCCCGCGTCTTGGTCGCGTGCGTGCCGCGTCGTCGGCCCGCCTGCTCGTGGACGACAGCCTCCCAGACTAGTCCCGCGCGCACCCGGCCGCCAAAGATCTCATCGCTCATCTCAAGCGAGTCGACCTTCTCGTTCTGCGCGTTGACCACGTCGATCGTCATCGGCCCTTCTTCTTCTTCCCATCGTCCGCTGGCGGCGCGACCGGCTCGCGCTTCGGCGCGACCGCCTTACGGATGACGACGTATCCGCCAGGCGCGCCCGGGACGGCACCCTTGACGACCAGCCGATGGTTATCGAGGTCGACCTCGATCACTCGAAGATTACGCACGGTGACACGCGCGCCGCCCATACGACCGGGCCCCCGCATCCCCTTAATGACCCGCGACGGATAGGACGACTGTCCGATCGAGCCGGGTGCCCGGTGAAACATCGAACCGTGCGTCGCGCGGCCTCCGCTGAAACCGTGGCGTTTGATGACGCCCTGAAACCCGCGACCGCGACTCACACCGCAGACGTCGACCTGATCTCCGGCGGTAAACACCGACACGAGCACCTGCTCGCCTGCCTTCAGCGCTCCACCCGCGTCATCGATCCTGATCTCCTGGCGCACGCGCGTAGGTGGCACTCCAGCACGCGCGTAGGTGCCGGCAATCGGCTTCGAGACCCGCGGGACACGCTCCTCGACCAGACCAAGCTGTACGGCCTCGTATCCATCACGATCCATCTGCTTCCGCTGCACCACGACACAGGGACCGGCCGCGAGCACGGTGGCCGGCTGCGACGCACCGTCGGCGCCGAACACCTGCGTCATACCGATTTTCCGTCCGATGATTCCGGTCACCATCGCCGTCGTTCCCAGTCTCTGACCACCACCGCCGAGCCCTACGTATGCTCTTTCCCGAACGCCTTGATCTCCACGTCGACGCCCGCCGGGAGATCGAGCTTCATGAGTGCATCGACCGTCTGCGGGGACGGCTCAAAGATGTCGATCAGCCGCTTGTGCGTGCGAATCTCGAACTGCTCCCTCGATTTCTTGTCGACGTGTGGCGAGCGCAACACGGTCCACTTGTTCTTTTCCGTGGGGAGCGGGATCGGTCCGGCGAGCCGCGCGCCGCTTCGGCGCGCGGTGTCGACGATCTCGGTCGTCGACTGGTCGAGCACACGATGGTCGTAGGCCTTCAAGCGGATCCGAATCTTGTCGCTGAACGTCGCCATCTCGCGAATGCTCCTACTCCACAATCTCCGTAATCGTGCCAGACCCGACGGTCTTACCGCCCT
>CAZYFH010000006.1:0-154555 GCA_964646815.1 uncultured Vicinamibacteraceae bacterium
CTATCTCAACGCGATGCTCTACGGGATCCACTCGCCACCGATCGTCGTCCGCGACCGCGTGATTCACGGCTCGCAGATTGCTGACCGCCGTATCACGAACGAAGCGGTGCCGGGATGGGTGCGTGCGTGGAACGTCCGGACGGGCGAGCACGCCTGGGACTTCCACACTGTGCCGAACAGCCCAGACGAGTTCGGCGCGCAGACCTGGCTCAATGAATCGTGGCGTTACTCGGGCAACGCCAACGTTTGGTCGATGCTGGCGGGTGACAACGAGCTGGGCCACGTCTACCTCCCCACCGGCACGACGACAAACGACTACTACGGCGCAGAACGGCTTGGTGACAACCTCTTCTCCGAGACGCTGGTTGCCGTCGACGTCGAGACCGGCCAGCGCGTCTGGCACTTCCAAGCGGTGCATCACGGGCTGTGGGATTACGACTTCCCCACACACCCCAACCTGGTCGACATCACCGTGGACGGCCGTCCGATCAAGGCGATCACGCAAGTCAGCAAGCAGGGCTTCGTCTATACGTTCGACCGTGTCACCGGCGACCCCGTCTGGCCGATCGAGGAGCGCCCGGTCCCGCAGGACACGAACATGCCGGGGGAGGTGCCCGCCGCGACGCAGCCGTTTCCGACGAAGCCGGCCGCGTTCGACTATCAAGGCGTGACTATCGACGACCTGGTCGACTTCACGCCTGAAATTCGCGCGATGGCGGTCGAGGCGGTCAGCGATTTCGTCCTCGGGCCGCTGTTCACGCCGCCGACCCGCCCGATCGACGGGGGCACGCAAGGGACGCTGATGCGGCCGCCCGACGGCGGCACCGCCGGCTGGGCCGGCGCCGCCGTCGACCCGGAGACCGGCATCCTCTATATCCCGTCCCGCAACCAAGCCACCGTGATCCCTCTGTATGCGCCCGACCCCGCGCTCGGCGCCACGATGCGATACACGCACGGCGCCCCGGAAGACGAGCGGCTCGCCCGGCAGGGCGCCATCCGGCCCGCCCCACGGATGCCGCAAGGACTTCCGCTGCTCAAGCCGCCGTACTCCCGCATGACGGCGATCGACATGAACACCGGCTCGCACCTCTGGTGGGTGCCGACGGGTGAGGGGAATCGCTACCGGCGCCACCGGCTGCTCCGCGATCTCGACCTGCCGCCGCTCGGCGGCGACAACGGCAGCAACGGTCCGCTCCTCACCAGGACGCTGTTGATCTACTGCCTGACGGCCGGGGGCACGAACGAGGGTCCGCGGCTCGTCGCCTACGACAAGTCCGACGGCACGGAACTCGCGTCGGTCGACCTCCCGAGCGGCGCCATCGGCACCCCGATGACCTACGCGATCGACGGCCGGCAGTACATCGCGCTCACCATCGGCGGTGGGCCCCGCCTCGTCGCCTACGCACTGCCGAACGAGCGATGATGCGCCGGTTCCGGACGAACTGACGGTCAGTACCGGAACAGATACGACAGCTTGGTGAAGAACGCTCGGTTCGTTTGCCGCAACCTGCTGTCTCCCGGGAAGAGCTGGCGGTCGCCGACCCCGTCGCCGTCCAGATCGGCATACAGCAAGTCCGCCTGCTGGTAGTGATCGTCGTAGCCGACGAAGAACACTGTTCCCGCGTTCACGCGGTACGTCAACAGCAGGTTGGCCGCCAGCGCGCGGCTCAGCGTGTTGTATTCCATGATGTTGCGGAACAACAGGCGGTTCGTGAACTGAAAGGTCGTCAGCGCGCGGAGGATCTTGACGTCGAAGACCTGGGCACTCGTCCGTGGGTCATGCAGGCGGCTGGTGATGAGAGCGAGGTCGGCGTTTAGTCGGGACATCGGTCGCAGCGTCGCGAACAGTGTGCCGGTGACCCCGCGGCCGAGAAACGAGTCGGTGCCGTAGAAGACCTGGTCCCCCCAACTGAGGTACCCGCCCAGCGAGTACTTACGGCTTGCCGTCAAGCCAGCACCGACGTAGTAGCTGGTCTTGAAGAACTCGATGCCCTGGAACCGTTCCATGTCGCGGTTGACCATGCCAATGCCGATGACGTTGCTCGACAGCACACCGAGCACACCGGCGCTAACCTGTTCGTCCTGGAGCAACCCTGCGAAGTCGTAGTTTCGGCTGTAACTGAAACGTGGCCCCCAGTTGATGAGCCAGTTCTGCGGCCACCAACGGTACATGGCGTTGGCCTGCGCCGTGCGGGTATCGACGCGCTGCACGAACCCGGTATCGGTGCGAAACGCTGGATCGACGCTGTCGATCGAGACCTGATAGCTCAAGTTCCGACTGTTGCTGTCGAGCGCCAGGTGGTAGGTCGGCCCGGACTGCTCGGCACCTGTCCCGTCGCGGTGCTGTGACTCGGCGTACTGGAAGCTGACGGACGAAGTTGGCGAGAGACGGAACCGGCCGTCGACTCCCGCCACCCGGCTGTACCCGTCGAGGAACTCGCGGTCGGTGAAGATGGCTCCAACATACGACTCGGAATAGAGATCGTATCGTGCTCGCCCGACGACCACCTGCGCGGTCTGCCCGAATCCAGCAGCAGTCGGATCGTCGATCCGACCCGGCCCTTCATCGTTGGCCACGAGCAGGCCGAGCGTCGTGTCACCGACCTTGCCGGTGAGCTTCGCGCCGTAGCGTGGGTCGGCGATCGTCCGCGTGTGAACGAGGGTGACCTGGCCGGGCACCTGAAAGATCTCCTGCCCCTCGAGAAAGAAGGGTCGTAGCTCGGGGAAGAAGAGCGGGAATCGCTGGTTGACCTCGATCTGCGGGATGTCCGACTCAATCTGCGAGAAATCGGGGTTGTAGGTGAAATCGGCCGTCAGATTAGGGGTGAGTCCGTATTTGACGTTGAGACCGCCTTCGGGGTCCGGATCCCCATCGACGAAGGTCCCGCTCGTGCTGTCGAACGAGCCGAACTTGATGCCGGTGAACGTCGGTAGGAACTCAAGGTTCCGGCTGGTCGACAAATTGGTCAGCCCATCGAGCACGCCCATCTGTGGTAGGAAGCCGGCGATGTCGCGCGAAACCGGCGCCCAGACGTCGGATTCGGTCTTGCTCGGGATCGCCCGAGTGACCTGAAACCCCCAGCGGTGAATCTCGCCACCCTGTCGCGACGGGTATCGCAGGCTCTTGAACGGGATCGCCATCTCCGCCGTCCACCCGTCCTCGACGAGCGTACCCCCGGTGTCGAACAGCGCGTCCCACGACGTGTCGCCAAGCGGCGCCCCGCCGAACGCGGCCGCCATCGACGCGCCCATCCCGCCACGGGGCACGCTACCCATGCTGCCGCCGCCGCTGCCAGGTGGGCGACCGCCACCGCCACCGCCACCGCCACCGCCACCGCCACCCGAACCAATCCCAGACCCGCCCTGGCTGGCATCGAGGACCGCGTCGCTCTGCACGCCGTAACCGTTCACTGAGAAGACATAGGCACGCTGTTGATCGAGAAAGGGATCGATGTAGAGCGCGACGGTGTCGTCGGCGAAGGTCTGATCGCGATCTGATCGGTTCGCGCGAATGAGCGTCGGGTCCGAGTAGTGTGCGTGTATGCCGACATACAGCGTCTGTGTGTCGTACGCGAGGAAGACCTCCGTCGCCTCCGTCGCCGGTGCGCCGTCGAGCGGGGCCTGCTGGACGAACTCAGTGATGCGGGTCGCCTCGCGCCAGACCGCGTCATCCAACCGACCATCGACGCGGGGGGGCGTCGTCGTGCGCGCCGGTCGCACGCTCGGACGGCCCGTCAAGAAGCCGGCGCCGGTCGCGATGCCGAACCCGCCCCCGCCTGTGCCCGCCGCCGCAGAGGGCACCCCGCCGACGCCGCGCGACGACACCGGAGCAGGACTCGGAAGCACAATCTCCCCGGTCGCATCGCGTGGCACAGGCGCTGCCGGCGATGCCGTAATGCGATCGACGACCGCTGGAGGTCCGCTCGGTCGGACTGGCACCCCGAGCGCGGCTGTTAGTTCGGCGACGACGCGGTCCTGCAGATCGAAGATCTCGTCGACCGCGCCGTCCACCCGAATCGAGTGGCGCACGACGCCGGTCTCCAGCTCGACGAGGCGCGCGGTGATGCGGAGCCGGCCATCCACGCGCTGATAGCCACCGGTGACTTCCCACCGCGCAGCCGCCGGGCCGTCCGGGTCAGAGTCGACGACCGCCAGCCCCAGCTCACTGAGGTCGGCCGCCACGGTCGCCGCGATCCCCGCGCCGAGCCATTCGTCGGCCGGATCTCGTGAAATGTTGGCGAACGGCGCGACCGCAATTGGCCCCGTCAACGCGCCAGCAGCGGACACGTCCTGGGCGGCAGATGCTCGCGCACCCCGCCGGCCGGCTTCGACCGACGGTACCGCCGTGGCCAGCGAGCCGGTCGCGAGCAGCGAGACCGCGGCCAGGTAACGCCAGCTCACCTCTATTTGGCCAGTGGGTCGGGACGGATCTGGAATTTCACGGCCTTCTGCAGAGTGCCTGGGCCGCCTTCGAGGTGCCATGCAGCGTAGTTCGAATAGCTTGACCAAAGCCCCTTTCCCTTCCATCCGATGGCCGGGTCGTCGATTCGGCCCACCGATGACCGCGAGAAGAAGCCCATCGGATAGGGAATGCGCAACGTGACGAACTCCTCCGTCGCACGGTTGAACACCTCCAGGGAGTCGGTGTTCACCACGCCGTAGACCGGCGTCTCGGCGCCGAGACCCAAGACGTCGTGATGGTCGATCTGCGTCAGGTAGCTCTCGTCCGAGTTGATCGGGAAAGGGGTGTTGTCAAATGTCGGCTTCTCCATCCGGTGAAACGTCCACCCTTCCGGACAGCTCTGGCCGGTGGCCTCCGGCCCGTTCGTGACCGAGCACCGGCTGTGATCGAACGAGGCAAAGTGCCCGCTGCCGCGCCAGTCCTGCCACACGATCCCGTCGCTCGTGATGTGGAGGCCACCGCTCCCGTACGGCGGTGGATCCTGGATGCTGGGCGGCGGCATGTAGACCTCCGCGATGCACGATTCTGGCGGATCGGCACCAAGAACGAGTCGCACCAGCGTGTTGTCCGTCGGTCCGTTGTCGGAGCACCAGACGCTTCCGTCCGCGGCGTTCGCCGCCGGCGAATAGCACCCGTAGGCGACGCGATGATCGCGTGTCGGGTCGACCGGCTCGTCCGGCTCGGTCCACCCGGGAGAGATCACGCCGTCGCCGTTCGTGTCGATGACCGTCGGGCACCACCCCTGGGCCGCCTCGGCGTCCGAGGTCTCGTCCCAGACCTCGGTGTCGATCCACCCCACCCCTTCGCGAAACCCGTAATAGAACACCTCGTCGTGCCCCAATTGGTTGTGGTCCGCCGAGAAACAGGTGTCGATTTCGCTGAACGCCTCGGTCTCCGGGTCGTACATGAACACCTGGCGCGTGCCCCGCGCGACCGGGAAGTACTCGGCGAACGCGTTCGACGCGTCGGTGCAAAACTCCGGCTGCTCGTCGGCACCGCGGACGCGGCCGGTGAGCCACACGCGCCCATCCCCGTCCATCGCCACGCTCCGTGGATCCGACCGGCGCGCCCAGATCGGTTCGTCGCCGTAGTACGGCGATGTCGGAGTGTCGGCCAGGATCTCAGGGGCGTTCGACGGAATGTGGATCATCTCCGCGCTGTGCGCGACAGGATCGACCACGGCTAGGATGTCACTCGGCTGCACCACGCCGTAGACGAGCCCGTTCGCGTTCACGGTGCCGTCACGCACGTCGGATGGGGTGCTGTCGGTCCGACCGTCGTGCTCGGTTCCCCAGTCCCACAGGGTGACGACCACGCTGCGCTCGACACCCCGCGGCCGCGGCGGCGCTTGGCGCGGCGCCTCGCCGGACGCGATCCGGTCAGTCCAGTTCGCGAACATCTCCCGCTGCGGACCGAGCCGGCGGTACATACCGCTCATCCCGGCGCCCATCGGCCCCATCGTCACCCGACGGTCCCACGCCTCGAGATGCGAGTCGGCTTCGCTCAGAATGCCGCCCGGGATCTCCCGCGTCGCCCTGTTCCCGACCTGATGGCAATTAAGGCAGCCGGTGACGGAGCTGCCGAGCTCCTGTTGCGAGTGCTCTCCGTCAGGCAACTCCATCATCGACAGCCACCACGCCGCTGGGTAGACCTCGGCCGCCGCCAGCGCATCGGGGGCGACGACGGCATCGAGATCGAGCAGTTGCCCTGGCGTAACGGGCACCCGCGCGGAGTCGACCAACCCGTAGCCGCGGACCCACACCTGGTAGCTCGCCTCCGGCAGATCGGGCAGGACGTAGCGTCCTTCGTCGTCGGTCACCACGATGCGGGTGAACCGCGTCGGGAGATCGGTCGTCTCCGCGATCACCCACACGCCGGCTTCGGGCCCAACCGCGCTCGTGACGACGCCGCCGATGTCGTCGGCGTCAATTTCGAGGCCGGTCGGGACGTTGACCATCTCGTCGCAGCTTGCGAGCGTGGCGATCGCGCCGGCCGTTCCAACCGCGATGAGCGTCGACCTGATCCGTGCGTTCATGCGCCCGCCTCCTCAGTGTGTCGTGTCCAGTCGTCCGGGACGTCCGCCGCGCCGCTACCGGAGATCTTGAAAGAACGTGCGGAGATCCGCGACCAGCAGATCGGGCTGTTCCATGGCGGCGAAATGTCCACCGCGCGGCATCTCCGTCCAATGGACGATGTTGTAGCTCGCCTCGGCCCATTTCCGAGGCGCGATGAACAGCTCGTACGGGAAGATGGCGGCGCCGGTCGGCACCTCGATGCGACCCAGTACGCGCGAGGTGGCAGCGTTGCCGCTCTCGTAGTAGAGACGGGCCGACGACGTCGCCGTCTCGGTCACCCAGTAGATCATGATATTGGTGAGCAGTTCGTCCTTCGTGAAAATCGACTCCGGGTCCCCGTTGCAGTCGCACCAGGCCCGAAACTTCTCGACGATCCACGCCGCCTGGCCCACTGGCGAATCGTTCAAACCGTAGCCGACGGTCTGCGGCTTGGTCCCCTGTATCTGCGCGTAGCCGTTCTCGTCGGTGGTGTAGAACGCTTGGCGTGCCTGTGACCGTTCGAGCTCCTCGGGCGGCACACCGGCCGTCGGGTCTTCCACGTCCGGCGGTGGACCGGCAACCACCATGTTGATGTGCAACCCGGCCACCACATCCGAATGGTTGAAGGCATGCCACTGACTGACGATGCTGCCCCAGTCACCGCCCTGCACCCCGTAGCGGTCGTAGCCGAGCCGAGCCATCAGCTTGGCGTTCGTCTCGGCAATCCGCTCCGGCCCGAAACCCGGCTCGCGCGGTTTGTCGGAAAAGCCATAGCCGGGCATCGACGCCGCCACGACGTGGAACGCCTCCTCAGCCCGTCCGCCATGCGCTACGGGATCGGTCAGCGGCCCGATGATCTTCGTGAACTCCGCGATGGACCCTGGCCACCCGTGCGTGACGATGAGCGGGAGCGCGTCAGCCTCCGGCGAGCGCTGATGGATGAAGTGGATGTCGAGCCCGTCGATCACCGTCTTGTACTGGTCGAACTCGTTCAGCCGCGCCTCTTGCGCTCGCCAGTCGAACTCGTCGCGCCAATAGCTGATGAGATCCGTGACGTACCCGAGCTCGGCGCCGTAGTCCCAGCCGACATCGTCGAGCTGGTCCGGTAGGCGTGCGTGGTCAAGCCGAAGCTTGAGGTCCTCGAGCACCGCGTCCGGCACGTCGATCGTGAACGGCCGCACCGCCGTCGGGTCGACCGGGGCCTCGGTCACGCCGGCCATCTCGGGCGCTTCCATCGACCCACTCGTCTCGCTCGCGGGCGCCCCGCATGCAACCGCCACCGAGAGGGAGATCGCCAGTACCACTCGTTTCACCACAGTCACTCCTTGGCTGGTGGGTCCCACTGAAGGTCTGTCACTCCGCGGTGCGCGCCTCACCGCAATATAATCCTATACGGAACCCGACAAACGAGTTGCGCCGACCCAATCCGCCGAATCCCGGTGGAATCGTCGATTTGACATTGAAAAACACGTCCCCACCCGGCTAGGATCAGACTTAGTCTAGGCTTGACGGATCGAGGAGATCTCCGATGAAGACAAAGAGCGCCCGCCTGGTTTCGTTCGTGTTGCGCACCCTACTTGCAGTCGGGGTCGCGGTGGTGACCTCGGTCGCCCCATCCGCGGCAGCGGCGCCTGAGGCGGACGTGACCTACACGAAGGATATTGCACCGATCCTCCAGCGGAGCTGCCAACAATGTCACCGCCCTGAGTCGGTGGCACCAATGTCGCTCCTCACCTACGAGCAGGCGCGCCCCTGGGCGCGAGCGATGAAGTACCGGACGGGCCGAGGTAGCGCGCCGGACGTCATGCCGCCTTGGTATATCGAGAAGGACATCGGCATCCAGGATTACAAGGGCGACATCTCGCTGAGCGCGGAAGAGATCGCAAACATCGCGACGTGGGCGGACAACGGTGCACCGCGCGGCAACCCTGCCGACCTCCCGCCAGCGATCGAATTCACGAACGCCTCGAGCTGGCAGCTTGGCGAGCCCGATCTCGTGCTCCGGTCCGAGGAGATCGAGACCTTGCCGACCGCGCCCGACTGGTGGGGTCCGATGGGCGAGGTGGAGACCGGCTTGACGGAGGACCGCTACGTCTCTGCAATCGAGATGCGAGAGGTGAACAGCACCGACGGAGTGCCTGAACGCGACACGATCGGCGGTCTGTACGTCATTCACCATGCGCTCATCACGCCGGTCGGCCCTGACGGCGTACCCGAAGCGTCGGCGGGGTTTTGGCCGGTCCATGAGGTGGGCCGCAATCCGGACATCTTTCATCCCGACTCCGGCAAACTGCTGAAGGCCGGGTCGAAAATCATCTTGCCGTCCTCGCATCTTCACTCGAACGGGCGCCACACGCGCGCACATCTGGAAATTGGCTTGAAGTTCCACCCGCAGGGATACGAACCGACGCGGACGGTGCAGATCATCGGCCCGGCGACGCTCGATCTCGATATCAAACCGATGGAGGCGGACCAGAAATTCGAGGCGTTCAGCACACTCATGGAGCACACGAAGATGACCGTGTTCGAGCCCCACATGCACGCCGCCGGCGTGAGAATGTGCCTCGACGCGATCTTCGAAAACACGATCGAGACCTTGAGCTGCTCCGGCTACAACCACAGCTGGGTACGCGTCTACACCTACGAAGATCACGTGGCGCCGCTGCTGCCGAAGGGGACGATCCTGCGGATCACCGGCTACTTCGACAACACGCCGACCAACCGCAACGTCTCCGACCCGCGGAACTGGTCAGGGCTGGGTCACCGGTCGATCGATAATATGATGATCAACATCGGTCAGGCCGTCTTTATGGACGACGAGGAGTTCGCGCAGGAGGTGGCCCAGAGGCGGGAGCAGTTGGCCCTCGCCCCCGGCGAAACCGTGACCGGATGCCCCCTCTGCGGCTACAGCGAGGTTCCCGCGCTGTCGGTGACCGCGGACGACGACAACGACGGGGGGCAGTGATGAAGCCGTCGCTGATGGCACGGGCGTGCCTCGCCACGGTCGTCTGGGCCGCCATCCTTCTGGGCGGCCCGGCGGCCGAGGCGCAGGTGAAGTCCTCGGCCACCGGTCAGTCCATCGCGCTCGCATACGAGGGATGGGAGCAGAACGAGGACGGGTCGTTCAACCTGCTGTTCGGGTACATGAACCGCAACTGGCTGGAAGAGCTCGACGTCCCGATCGGACCGGACAACCACATCACGCCGGGCGCGCTAGATCAGGGACAACCGACGCACTTCCTGCCCCGCCGCAACCGACATGTCTTCCGCATTCGTGTCCCCGAGGACTTCGGCGACAAAGAAGTCGTCTGGACTCTGACGACTCATGGCGAGACGACGAACGCATACGGAACGCTGCACCCTGACTACTTCCTGAACGACGTCGCGATCATGAACAACAACGGCGCCGGCGGAGCGCCGGGCGGGTTGTACAACATCTTCGGGAACGAGCGGCCGATGCTCAAGGTTGCAGGCGACGCAACGGTGCTCGCTACCGTCGGACAGCCGATCACCCTGTCGGCGCATGCCGAGGACGACGGCGTGCCAAAGGCGCGAGCGATGCCACCACCGCGGCCAGGGCGGTCGCGTGGTGGCTCGGGGACGCCTAACAGCGCGAGCGGGCTGCGCGTCGCCTGGTTCGTCTACCGCGGCCCCGGCGATGTGGCGTTCGACCCACCGCAGTTCGAGGTCTGGGAAGACTACCGCGAAGGGGCGAACTCGCCTTGGGCATCAGGGTGGACGACACCGGAGGCCCCCGAGGGGGGCCAATGGGTGGTGCAGGCGACCTTCAACAATCCCGGCACCTACGTGCTCCGTTGCCAGGCCCATGACGGCGGCCTCACGACACACGAGGACGTCACCGTCACGGTGACCGGCAACTGAGTCATCGACCGCCGGACGGGACTCCACCGCGTGTGAGGCAACGGGCCCCACGCTATTCCATACGGACACGACTGGAGGCGGCAATGAGCGCTCGTGTCACACGCCTGATCGGCGCCAGCTTGCTGTCACTGTTGGCCGCCGCGTCGCTCGCGGACGCGCAGGATCTCCGACTCGTGACCGCCGCAGCAGAGAACGATGCCGCGACCGTGCGCGCGTTGCTCGATGAAGGTGTCGACGTCAGCACGCCACGCGCGGACGGCGCGACATCGATGCTCTGGGCGGCGCACTGGGACAACCTCGACGTGGTCGATCTCCTGCTCGCGGCTGGCGCGGACGTAAACACCTCCGATGACCACGGCGTGACGCCGCTCGAGCGGGCCGCCGAGAACGCGGGTGTGGCCATGGTCGTCCGGCTGCTCCGCGCGGGGGCCGACGCGAATGCTGCGCAGGCAAGTGGGCTGACGCCGCTCATGACCGCCGCCCGGACCGGCAGCGCCGAGGTCGTCGACACACTCCTGTCCCATGGCGCCAACGTCAACGCCGCAACGACGGAAACCGGGAGCACCGCCCTGATGTGGGCGGTCACCCAACCTCATCCGGAGATCGTCGGTCAGTTGCTGGATGCCGGCGCCGACGCGCACGCCTCCACGCGGAAAGGGTTCACGCCGTTGCTGTTCGCGGCCGGAAACGGCGATGTCGCGATGGCCGAGCAACTGATCGCGGCCGGAGTCGACGTCGACGAGAGCGGTAGTGACGGCACGCAGGCGCTCCCGTACGCGATCGCCGCCGGTCAGGATGAATTCGCGCTCTTCCTGCTCGCGCAGGGCGCCGATCCCGACAGTTCGATGGCCGGGATTCACGCGCTGCATGCCGCGGCGGGCAACGTCTCGACGTGGCTGAGTGACTGGTCGCGGACGCATGGCCATGGTGGGCGATACCTCGGCGGTGGCTTCGGCCGGAACGCGTTGCCGCCGGACCGTCGTCTGCCGCTGGTCCAAGCGCTGCTCGAACGGGGCGCGGATCCGAACGTGCGTATCACGACGTCGGCGATGTTCATGAATTACATCGCTTACCCAACCAAGGGGGCGTTCGAGCCGTTTGCGTGCGGCACCGGCGACCTCCGCGGCGCGACGCCGCTCTGGGTGGCTGCGCACACGGCGAACGGCAGCTCGTATCGGTCGGCCACCGGTGCCGCGGAGGACCACGCCAAGATCATCAGCGCGCTGCTCGCGGCGGGTGCCGACCAGCGGCTGGCCACCGACGACGGGACGACACCGTTCATGGCCGCGGCGGGGCTGGGACTCCCCACGTTTCGCCCGCGCGAACCACGGGGGATCCGATCGCTGAGCGCCGAGGTGGCGGTCCAGGTGCTGCTCGATGCGGGCGCTGAGATCAACGGCGTCAACGAGGCCGACTTCACGGCGCTGCACGGCGCTGCGTTTCGAGGCCTCAACGAAGTGATCGAGTATCTCGTCGCGCAGGGGGCCGACATCGACGCACGCGACTTCCGCGGTCGCACAGCGTATCGGATGGCGGAAGGATCCAAGCAGAGTTTCCAGTTCCAGGCCTGGCCGGACACCGCTGAGCTGCTCGCGTCTCTCGGCGCGAACACGCGGCTCGGGATCCCCGGCACGGTGCAGGAGCGCCTGCGCGACGTGCCGGTCGACGCCACGCAAGAGTAGCGGACCACTCGGGAGACCTTACGCGCCCCGGCTGCCGTCCAGCTCGTGGACTTTACCATCGCCTTCCGGTATCCCGTCGGCCGCTCCGCCTGCTCCCGTGACTTCTGGCGTGCGCTGCGATTCCAGTGGTGGTCGCCGGCGTCTCGACCCTGCCGGTCGGCCAGGGTCCGTCTGACGCGAGGCGCCACCCACTTCCGAACAGGATTGACGCGCGGTCTCACTGTCTGGCGGCACGCTCTCATGACGGCGGTACAGAGCGCGCCACGTCGACGGTTGCCCGGCGTAGACGAGTCGTGTCGTGTTCCAGAGGGCGCGACGTAGTAAGCTACGGGCCAGGATCTCGCTGCAGGAGGAGTGGCATGGTTAATTGTGGTGTCTGTCGTGTGCTCTTGGTAGGGACGGGGCTGTTGTTCGTCATGGCGTTGGCGCTGACGGCGGCCAGCGCTCAGCCGCCGGCTGGCTCCTGGACGCCGCCGCGGACGCCCGACGGCCAGCCCGACCTGCAGGGGGTATGGGACTTTCGGACCCTGACCCCGCTCCAGCGGCCGGAAGACCGCGCCGAGCAGTCGGTGCTGACGCCGGAAGAGGCCGCGGAGATCGAGGCCAACGCCGTGCAGCGCGCAGTGGACGCAGATGCACCGAGCGAAGTGCGAACGGAACCGCTCCCGGCAGGCGGTGACGTCGGCGCCTACAACAACTTCTGGTTCGATCGTGGCGCCAGCGTTGTCGACGACCGCCGTACGTCGCTGATCGTCGATCCGCCGGATGGGCGCGTGCCGGCCGCGCGACCGGGAGTCTCGCAGCAGGGTGGCGACGCCGACGAGGCCGCGCGACCGGTGCGATTCCGCGTTGGCGGCATTGGGACGGATGGTCCGGAAGACCGCGGGCTCGCTGAGCGGTGTCTCATCGGGTTCAACACCGGCCCGCCGATCGTGCCCGCCGGCTACAACCAGAACCTCCAGCTGTTCCAGGCACCCGGCTACGTGGCGATCCTCAACGAGATGGTGCACGACGCGCGTATCGTGCCGCTCGACGGGCGTCCGCATCTCGCGGACGACATCCGCCAGTGGATGGGCGACGCGCGCGGCTACTGGGACGGCGACACGCTGGTCGTGGAAACCTCGAACTTCACCGACAAGACGGCGAGTTTCAACCCCTCTGTTGTGAGCGCGGTGGGTAGCGGCACCACCCTCCGTCTGACGGAGCGCTTTTCGCGTATGGACGCCGACACTCTGCTGTACGAGTACACCGTCGACGACCCGAGGACGTTCACCCAGGCCTTTACGGTCGCGTTACCGATGAAACGCGGTGGGGCGCCAATGTTCGAGTACGCCTGCCACGAAGGCAACTACGGGCTGCGCAACATGCTGGCGGGCGCAAGGGCGGAGGAGCGCGAGGGGGCACCCTAATCGGACGTGAACGCTAGGAGCGCGCCGATGTACCGGGTGCGCGCGTAGCTCTAGGGGCTTGGAACTCGTCGTCCGGCACGTATCTGTGGCCCCGCCAAACTGAGAATTTGTCTCTCAGATTGGTGGGGCCATATTCTTAGAGCACGTCTTGGTGACACGCAAGGCCGGTTGGGCTCTCACCGGCGTGGCTGAATATTCAGATACATGTAACCACTATCTGGCTGAGTCCAGACATGAGCCTCCACCGCGTGACCGGCGAACTAGCTATCCGGCCGCATCACGGCACATCAGAACCTGCTCCGTCACACCAGCGTTGTTCTCGATGTCCAGCTTCCCCCCATGCTCGATCAGAAGCTGAACGACCGTCGAATACGCAAGCCTCACGGCGGCGTGCAAGGCGGTGTTCCCGTCCGGATCCGTTGCATTTACGTCGTTGCCCAACTCGAGTGCTAACTTGGTCCCTTCCCACGTCGGTCGCTCGCCGGCCTCGACCAATCGCCGGGCCACATCAACACCAATCCCTTGATCGCGGCGGTTATTTCGCTGGGTATTCCAGCCGTCGCCCGCGATCGCCATCAGTAGCGTCGTCCCGTTCTCCGGCGAGAGCAGCGGATCGGCGCCGTTCGCGGCCAGAAACCGCATAATGTCGACCTCTGCATACTTGGCCGCCAGCCACAATGGAGTCGCCCCAGCGTCTGGAACACAGTTCGCTCCAAGCCGGGCGGAGCGGAGGACCTCGTTCGGCTCGCGATGAACGTGCCGGACAGGATGCCACCGGGATCTACAAGACTCAGGCAGGGCCTCGCGATCTCCCGCGACGGCAACTAGGTGGTCTACATGGGGCTGGACGACGGCGGTGCCCCCCAGCTCAAGCTTCGACGGTCACCGCCATGATCGTCACGGGCGGCATGAGGGAGGTCTACCGCGCCCGTGACACGAAGCTCGACTGGGACGTGGCGCTCAACGTCTTGCCAGAAGCGTTCACGGCCGACCCCGATTGCTGACGAGGAGTGACAAGATGATCCGCTCGAAGCCCATGTCCTTGGTCGTGACCGTCGCTACTACTGCGTTCGGCCTGACCGCCGGCGTTACCGTTCTTGGGGGGCAGCAGTCACCGTCGAGGAGTGTCTATACGGCCGAACAGGCACAGGCGGGTCGCGCACTGTATGAAGGCGCCTGCGCGGACTGTCATCGGACCGACCTGCAGGGTAGCTTCGAAGCGCCCGCATTGGCGGGCGGTAACTTCTTGAACGACTGGGGGGAGCGGACCGCGGCCGAGCTCATCGATCGCATCGGCGCCACGATGCCCCTCGACCAACCGGGCAGCCTCGCAGACGACGCCTATCTCCACATCGTCGCCTACGTATTGCAGGTGAACGGTGCGCCGGCCGGGAGAGAGGCGCTGGCGCCGACCGCGGCCACGGTGATTGGCTCGGTTGCCAGCAGACAGGTTGTCCCGGATGCGGCGCAAGCGCAGCGTGGAGGTGCTGGAACACCGGCCGCTGGCCGCGCCCGGCCTGCGGCACGTGGGCTCACGGTCGCCGGCGAAGTGGAGCGCTACGAGCCAGTCACCGACGAGGCCTTGCGCGCGCCTGACCCCGACGACTGGTTGATGATCCGTGGCAACTACCAGGCGTGGAGCCACACGAGGCTCAAGGAGATTACGCCGAACAATGTCGCGGACCTCAAGCTGGCATGGACGTGGGCAATGAACGAGGGTGGATGGAACGCCCCCTCGCCACTCGTGCACGACGGCGTCCTCTATCTGCCAGGGTACGGCAACGTCGTGCAGGCGCTCAACGCACGTACCGGGGACCTGATCTGGGAGCATCAGGTCGGCGCCGAGGGTGGCGGCTACTCTGGACAGAGCCGCAACCTCGCGATCTATAACGACAAGGTGTTTCTGACGACGTCCGATGCCCGGCTGTTCGCGCTCGCCGCTCGCACCGGCCAGGAGCTCTGGCACACATCCCTCGCCGACAGTGCCAACGGCTTCCAGAGCACTAGCGGGCCGATCGTCATCGGCGGGAAGGTGATCCAGGGACTCAACGGATGCGACCGCTTCACGCGTGCGGGCTGTTTCATCAGCGCCTACGACAGTGCGACCGGCCATCAACTCTGGACGTTCAACACGGTTGCCCGTTCGGACGAACCGGGTGGCAACACCTGGGCCAACCTGCCCGACTACTTGCGTGGCGGTGGCGACACGTGGATCACCGGCAGCTACGATCCCGGGCTGGATCTCGTCTACTACGGGGTAGCGCAGCCGAAGCCGTGGGTGGCAGCGAGCCGCGGGATGACGGTACACGACGCGGCGCTCTACACCAACTCAACAATCGCCCTACGGCCGGACGACGGCACCCTCGCCTGGTACTTCCAACACGTGCCGGGCGAGACCCTCGACCTTGACGAGGTGTACGAGCGGGTGCTGGTCGACATCGATGACCGGCCGGTGGTCTTCAGCGCCGGCAAGCACGGCATTTTGTGGAAACTAGACCGGCAGACCGGCGAGTTCCTCGGCCATACGGAGACCGTCTACCAGAGCGTCTTCGAGCAGATCGATCCGGAGACCGGCGCGGTGACCTACCGACAAGACATCATCGACATGCAGATCGACGAGCTCGTTTCGGCCTGTCCCAGCACAGCGGGCGGCAAGAACTGGCACCCGATGAGCTACGACCCAGGGTCTGGGCTGCTCCTCATGCCGCTCGCTCAGACCTGTATGCAAATCGCCGGCAGCGAGGTCGCGCTCGAGGAGGGGTCGGGCGGTGTCGGCCTGAGCGAGCGTCCCTTCTTGGAGATGCCCGGGACCGACGGCAACCTCGGCAAGCTGGCAGCGTTCGATGTCGAGACCCTGGAAGAGGTCTGGAGTGTCGAACAACGGGCTCCGTTCCTCACCGGCGTCCTGTCGACAGCGAGCGGGCTCGCCTTCGTCGGCGACCTTGATCGGCGGTTCCGAGCATTCGACACGAAGACCGGCGACCAACTCTGGCAGGCCAGGCTCGGGACCTCGGTGCAGGG
This sequence comes from uncultured Vicinamibacteraceae bacterium, assembly GCA_964646815.1. GTDB lineage: Bacteria > Acidobacteriota > Vicinamibacteria > Vicinamibacterales > UBA8438 > CAZYFH01. The sequence goes on from CAZYFH010000006.1 coordinate 16,511, forward strand.
CTTCCCGATCTCGTTCCGCATCGACGGCCGGCAGTATGTCGCGGTCTCGACCGGACTCGGAGGCGGCAGCCCGAGGCTCGCTCCTCGCATATTGGCCCCCGACGTTCATCACCCCCGGAGTGGAAACGCCCTGTATGTGTTCGCGCTCCCGGACGCGAGTGCGGGCATCCCGTAGACCTGACCTCCGCTTGCTAGTACATAGAGCTTGGGGCAAGAATCCGCGACGCACCGAGTCCGTGGGTCGCAGGCCCAGTAGACGACGCCCATGCCGAGCGCCCGCGGTCCCTTGCAACCCGACGGAGCGTCAGAAATCGGCTCGGTTCTACCGACCGCCTCCTGCGGCGGGGGGAAGCGCGCTCGCCGCGCGGGCGGCCTGCAGCTGCGCCTCAGTGCGGAACTGGATGCGCGCCGCCCGACTCGCCTCGCGGTAGACAACCCAGACGTCCGGACCGCCGGCGTTGTCGACCGCGATGTGGCGCAGCTCGGCGCCAAGGATGGGCAGTTTGTAGATCGTGTATTCCTCGGTGTTCGGATCGAACTTGGCCACGGCGTCGTCGGACGAGAGGTGCGTCCACACCATGTGATTGCGGTCGACGACTGTTGCGTACGGATGCGCGTCGATCGGCAGTTGGTAGTACGTCGCCTCGAGCGTGTTGATGTCGATCCGCGCCAGGTTAGAACCCCACCAGTTCGCGACCCACACCGTGTCCCCGGCGGGGTCGGCCGCGAGGCGGTGTCCACGTTCCCGCCCCGTCCGCGTCGCCCTGGGCCTGATTCTTCCCGGAGGTGGGGACCGGCGCCAGACAACCGATCGCGAGAACCGTCACCAAAGCCGTGAGACTAGCCTGACTCATCGGATCCACCCTCACTGCAGTCCGCGGGTGGCCAGGTCTTGGGCTAAGTACGTCAACGAAATCTTGCGTCTCTGGAGTTCTTGGAAACGGCTCGTAAACAACTGGAAATAAACATCCGGGCAGTACCTCCATTTTTCCCGGGAATCCGGGCTGAGGTTCAGCTATCCGCGACGGTATGATGAGCGGGAGACGATTGCAAGAGGGTGTCACCATGACCTGGAACCGAGTCGTTGTCGCAGCCGTGGTCGCAGGCGCGCTGGTCACACCGGGATCTGTTCGCGCGGCCGATTACCACCACGTCCACATCACGGCGGCGAGTCCGTCGCGGGCGGTCAAATGGTACGCCGAGCACATGGGCTGCGAGCCGCTCGCCGACCGCACCGATGCTGCGGACTGCTACGGCGTCGAGGTCGTCTTCGTCCCGCAACCGACGTTCGGTGGCAGTCAAGGTACGGGCGTCGACCACATCGGGTTCTCGTTCCGCGACCTGACGGCGAAGATGGCCGAGCTCGAGGCGGTCGGTGTCCGAGGCTCGGGCGTTCGGTTGCAGCGAAATCCCGACGGCTCGACGCTGCGTGACGTGCCGGGGCTCTTCAAGATCGGCTTCATCTTCGATCCGTGGGGCACCCGGATCGAGCTGGTGGAGGACCTCGACACGCTCGGCTTTCACCACGTGCACCTGAGCGCCAGCGATCCTGAGGTCACCCTCGCGTGGTATCGCGACGTGTTGGGTGGCGAGCCGGCCAGTCTGAAGGGCCGTCTCGACGGCCTGCGGTTTAATGGCGTCTGGTTCCTGGTCTCCGCTTACCTCGAGGGCGAACCCGGGGCAACCGTGGAACGCGCTATCGATCACGTCGGTTTCGTTGTCGACGATCTCGACATGACAGCCGCGGACCTTCGTCAACAAGGCGTGACCTTCGAGCAGGCGCCGGCGGCGCCGGAGGGTGGCCGCACGTCGGCGAAGCGGGCCTTTCTTGCCGGCCCCGACAACGTCCGCCTCGCAGTGGTCGAGACCGGGTTCGCGGGTGTGGAAACCGACCTGGGTGCGGCGATCCTGACCAGCGATGCGTTGGGACCATACGACGCGCCGCGCACCCCCTGGGGCGAGCCAGACTTGCAAGGTATCTGGACTAGCAGCTCCGCGGTCGGCATCCCGTTCGAGCGGCCCGATGACGTCGCGGCGGGAGACCTGACGGCCGAAGAAGCCGTGGCCCGCCACGAGGGACGGCTGCTGGGCGGCATCTGGGGCTACGAGCGCGAGTGGCGCGACACGACGCTCGGCTACGGCAGGAAGGGCGTCTCCACCCAGGTCGCAATGGTGATTGATCCGCCAGACGGTCGACTGCCGGTCCGGACGCCGCACGGGGAGGAACTGTTGGCCGGCGCCGCAGAGGAGCGCGCGCGCCGCGCAGCAACTCCTCCGGTAGGGCCTGAGGATCTCTCGACGTGGGTCCGCTGCATCACGCGCGGCCTCATCGCCACGCCGGGCGGCTACAACAACGGCCTGCAGATCGTGCAGGGGCCCGGCCATGTCGCGATCACGCGGGAAATGGTCCACGAGACGCGGATCATTCCGACCGAGCCACGTCAGGCGGTCGGGTCGAACCTGACGTCGTATCTGGGCCACTCCCAAGGTCGGTGGGAGGGCGACACACTGGTGGTCGAGTCGACGAACTTCAACGGGGGCGCACCCTTCCGGGGATCGAGCGAGGACATGACACTCGTCGAGCGCTACACGCGCATTGGGGCCAGCACACTCGAGTACCGATTCACGATTGACGATCCGACGGTGTGGACGCAACCGTGGACCGCGATGTTTCGCTGGGATCTCGACGGGAGCCAGTATGAGCTCGTCGAATACGCGTGCCACGAGGGTAATTACGGCATGAGCAACATCCTAAGCGGTGCGCGCGCGCGTGACGCCACCGCGGAGGACGGCCGGTAGACGTTTGAGAGCACGTGGCTGGTCGCTAGGAAGTCGAGGTCTAGTGACGGCGCTTCCTGTCGGTGCCCGGCCTCGTGTTGAATCTGTTCTGAGTTGGCCGACATCCGCTGCGGTCAGTTCACCACCGCCTATTCCGAACACACGCGTTCGTTGAATAGAAGGCCGTGACTTGTGCCTGCTGACCGATTATGGGGGTCGAGCCATCGAGGGATTGTCACGCCCTCTTCTCCTCAACTTGACAGCCCCCCGCCTACCTTAGGGAGAACCGTCTGACGACGGGGCGATGTAGCTCCGCCGGGCACGGGCTTCCCGACCGCGGCCGGCAATGCGCACCTCCAGGCTGTGCCGCTTGCCGTCCCGAACGGATGGCGCGAATCCGAGCACGTACTGGCTGTGCAGCTCCTGTGATACGCGGGTGAACGTCGGGCCGAGTTCGTCGGTTTCCTCGAGCAGAAAATAGCCGCCGCCGGTTTCCTCCGCCAGTCGGCGCAGGCTGCCGTCGGGGCGGGTTCGGCGCACGCCTCGACCGTCGAAATACTCGACCTCGAGTCCGATCGAGTAGATCATCACCTCCTCCGCAACGGCGCGGTCGAGAACGTCGCGCCACCCGAGGTCGCTGGCGCTGTCCTGCCCGTCGGTCAGCAGAAGGATCGCCTTGCGGCCGTCGACATCAAGCAACGTGTCGAGGCTCGCCTCCAGCGCGTCGAACAAGCGCGTTTCGTTTCCGAAATCCAACGCGCCGAGCGTGTCGATCAACACGTCGCGGTCGCCGACGAACGCTGCGGGAACTACCTCGATCTTGTCGTTGAAGGCGCCGACGCGGGCCCGGTCGTCGGGCAGCATCCGAATCAGGAATTGCTCGGCTCCACCCAGAATCAGGTGCATGACATTGGTCGTGCTGATGCTCGTATCGAGCATCACGACCACCGTGATCGGACGGACCTCGTTCTCGAACAGGACAATCTCCTGCGGCACCTCGTCGTCGAAGATCGCAAAATCGTCCTGCACCAGATCCGGGACGAGTCGCCCATCCACATCCGTGACGGTGACATAGAGGTCGACGAGCTCGGTGCCGCTCCGAAACAGCGGCTGTTGCTGGGCGCCGGCCAGCATCGACAGTAACGCGAACCCGAGCGCGAAGACACCCGCCAGGACTGCGTGCTTTACGTCCACCTCTCTACCTTCCCCCTTGGGAGGGTCCAGGCAACGCCGGTTGCCACGCAGGCGTCCCCTCTTCCCATCGGTTGTCGGTCAGTGCTCGTTGCCCGGTCCCGTCGGCCCGCATGATGAAGAGTTCACCGTACGGTTGCGGAATGTCCGCGAGCGGCGCTTCGTCCTTGAAGCCGAAGCGCGAGCTGCTGAACAGGATGTGCTCGCCATCGGCCGACCACGCCGGGTGCGAGTCGTTGCCGGGCGACACGGTCAGTTGGCGCACGTCCGTCCCGTCGGGCCGGATCGTGTAGATATCGAAATCGCCGTTGGCCAGCCGGCTGAACACGATCCGGTCACCGCGAGGCGACCAGACGGGAAAGTTGTCATATCCAGTGGTCAGCTTGCGAACGGCACCGTCGGCGAGGTCCACGACACGCAACCCGCCGGCCGTGTCCGTCCAGAATCGATAGACGACCTGGGTCCCGTCCGGCGAAAAACCGGGAAAGCCCGCGTTCCCAGGCCCGGTCGTGATCGGCCGCGCGTCCGAGCCGTCCGGCCTGACGACCATCAGCTGCGCGGGGCGTACGCGATCGAGAAAGTAGTTCCCGGCACCGAACACGATCCATTGCCCATCGGCCGACCACTGGGGCGCCATCGCCGATCCATTGGCGCGAAAAATCCGCCGGGGATTCGTGCCGTCCGTGTTCCACACGGCCAGCTGCGTGCGGTCATCCGGCCGTCCCCGCCGTGTGCGCTCGCTCAGAACGAGCCGGCGTCCATCAGGCGACGCCGCCGGAAAGCCGCTCGCGTAGACGAGCTCGATGTTTGGATCCGAGCTGGCCAGCACCTCGCCCGGTGAGCGTGGCTCCGCAGTCGTCGCGATTGGACCGGTCTGGTAGACGACACGACGGCCATCGCCCGACCAGGCTGGGTTGCCGATGTCGCCGACGCTGCCGGTCTCACCCCCGCTGAAGGCCAGCGCTGCGGTAGGCCCCGACTTCGCCAGGTAGCCGACACGATCCAGTCCGAGAAACTGCGGGGATAGCTTCAATCCTGGGCCCGACGCATGCTCGGTCCGAACGCCGGTCGCGACGTCGATGGAGACGACCCGCGATTCGACCACCGCCTGATCGGGAAGCCAGCGCGCCCGGAAGGTATCAGCAACCGCCACCTCGTAAAAGACGACGCGACGGCCATCCGGCGACCACTTCGGCGACCCGGCGAGCTGTCCCGTGGGCGAGAGCGCGCGGGCTTCGCCGCCATCGATGTCCACGACATAGACACTCGTCGCGTGCACATGCTCCCAGCGCCCGGCCGCCATCCGAAACGGTGTCCCGCGGTCTGACGAGAACGCCAGCCGGCGCCCATCCGGCGACCAGCTCGGCCGGAAATCACCGCCCGGCGCGTTCGTCAGGTTGCGAATACTTCGTGTCCGCAGGTCGAGGATGAAGACGTCGGTGCTACCGCCGTCTCGCGTCGAGACGAACGCCACGAAGCGGCCGTCCGGCGACAGCGCGGCTTGGTCATCGAACGCCTGGTGGCGTGTGAGCCGCTCCAACCCCATACCGTTCGTCCGCACGCGAAAGATGTCCGCCGAGCCATAGCGCTCCGACGTGAACACGACCCACTCGCCGTCGTCGGAGATGGAGGCGTTGTAGTCGCGCTCGAAGCCCGCGACCAGCTTGCGCGGATTCGCCCCATCGGCGTCGGCAATGAAGAGCTCCGACTGCGTCGGGCTCCATTGGTCGACAAAGATCCGGTCCTGTGCACCCATCGTCGTGCCACCGAGCGCGAGCAGGAGTATCGCGAGACCAAGTCGAGGGCGCGTCGTCTTCATAACTGCCTGCAGTATCCTAGTGCGGTCGAGAACCGGCCATGAACGAATTTCTGGCAAACGCACTGGTCGATAGTGGCGCGCGGGAGCTCGCCGTCTACTTGCTCGGCAACGTCCCAGGTCTGCCGCCCATTACCCAGGCGATCCACATCCTGGGCATCGCCGTCGTCATGAGCTCCATCGTGATGGTGAATCTCAGGTTCCTCGGCGTTGGTGTGCCGAGCCAGAACGTCAGCGAGATGATCCAGCGGCTGATGCCCTGGACCTGGTGGGCGCTGCTGCTCAATGCGCTCACCGGTCTGCTGTTCGTGGTGGCGCGGCCGGTGCGCTACTTCTACAATCCGGTGTTCGGCATCAAGTTCTCGCTGCTCGTGCCGGCCGTGGTCTTCGCGTTCGTCGTCTATTGGCTCAACAGACGCGAAATGGGCTTTTGGGAACGAACGCTGGTGCGGCGTCTTGCCGCGCGCCTCATCGCCGCCGTGTCGCTGCTCCTCTGGATCGGCGTCGTGCTGGCCGGACGTTGGATCGCGTACTTTGACTATCTCTTCGTTCCGGAGTTCTGACCGTCTTGCTGTGCTTGAGGAGAGGGCCGCGCTATGCCGTTTGCTGAGTTCTGGGAATGGGTACAAGCTCTGCCGCTCTCCGAGCACATCGGCTTCACCTGGTGGTTCCCGCTGCTCGAGTCGATCCACGTGTTGGCGATCGCGATCGTCGTCGGCTCGATCCTAATGGTCGACCTCCGGCTGCTCGGCGTCGCCGCCGCGCGCTATCCGGCGAGCCGGATGACACGCGAGCTCATTCCCTGGACGTGGGCCGCCGTTTGCATCGCGGTGGTCACTGGCACCGGGCTATTCATGACGCGTGCCACGGCGTACGTCGAAAACCCTGCCTTCCAGGCCAAGTTCCTCCTGCTCATCCTGGCATTTGCCAACATGACGCTGTTTCAGTTTCGGACGTTTCGTTCGGTAGAAGGCTGGGACACCGCCGCGGCCACTCCGCTTGCCGCCAAGCTCGCTGGGGCGATGTCCCTACTCCTCTGGGCCGGCGTGGTCCTGGCCGGACGCTGGACAGGCCACATCCTATAAGGACAGTCGTCACGCGACCGTCGCTTGACACCAACCAGCGGAGCAGGGCGCGCACGACCAAGAGGACGCCGTCGGAGCCGACGCCCCGCTGCCGCTCGAAGCGCCATCTGCCCAAGGCGAACCGATTTCTGGACGGATATGCGTGGCCTGCTCGCAATCACGTGGCCGTCGCCACCACGATCGCCAAGCCAACCGGCTCCGATCCTTCGTTCCGCCACGAGTGGTCCGTGCCTCGCTCGACGATCAGATCCCCCGCCCGCAGCCGCACCTCTTCCTCGTCCACGAGGAACACGATCTCGCCGCTAAGGACATAGCAGTAGGCCACCCCCGGTGTCTTGTGAAAGCCAATCCGGTTGGTCAGATCGGGCTTCGGGTCGGTCGAGGGGGGAAGCGCGGCAACGAAGAAGCGGGTCTCCCCGGTCGGATGACTGAAGTCAGACCGCTGCTCTCCATCTGGCGCGGGACCGAGCGGCTCGTCCGCCGTCGTCGTCCACACGTCATTAATGTCGACCACTTCGTCGACGGCGATATACGACTTCCCGGCCGCGTTCTGCCCCGTCGCGACCCGCCTGATGCGCCCACTCGTCACCGGCTGCACCGCGCTCTGACCCGCGACGGCAACACCGGCCAGCGGGCCGAACAGACCTACCGCGACCGCTGCCCCGCCGACCGCCGACCCCTGGAGCACAGCGCGACGACCGATCAGTCGCCGCGGGTTATCGGACACGTCTTCCGCATGTCTATTCTTAGCCATTTCCGCCTCCTCGAAACCCTAGACCGTTTGAACTCTGAATCGGGAACCCCGGTTCATCGCCCTACGCAGGGACCAACGCGTCGATCCACTCGATGATCTTCCCGTCCTTGACGTAGAACACGCCGGCAACGCGAAAGCCATTGCGCTCCCCGTCCGTATTGGTGATGTAGTCGATCCGCAGGTTCGCAACGAGTGGCCCGGCAGCGAAGGTCTCCAGGACCTCGAATTCGATGTTGGTCATATTCTCGAACACGGTCGCGAGCTGCGTCTGCAGTGCCTCTCGGCCCCCCGTCACCGTGTCGCCGTCCTGCGAGAAGCGGAAGACCGCGTCCTCCGTGAGATGCGCAGCGATCGTGGCTGGATCGCCCGTCGCCCACGCGGCAGAGAAATCGTTGACGACCTTCACGTTGGCCTTCTCGTCCATCGTCAGCTCGCGCGAGCCCGACTGCGCCCCCAAGGCCAGCGCGAGCGGCGCTGCGCCGCCAGCCGCCAGAAACTCTCGTCTCGTCGTTGCCATCGTCTCTCCTCGTCACGCGCACAGGGCGTCGGTAGTCACGGCCGCGCCGCCTACTCTGCCAGCGGATGTGGCCGGACCTGAAACTGCACGATCTCGCTGGTCATGCCCTTCCCGCCTTCGTTGTGCCAATTGAACGCGTCGTAGCTCGCCCACACACCGCGCCCCTTCCACCCGGCGTTCGGATCGTCGATGCGCCCGTCGAGGCCGCGTGTGTAGAAGCCGAGCGGATACGGCACCCGCATGACCACCCATTCGTTCGACTCGGGCAGCAATGCCAGCAACGAGTCCGACCCGGTGCCGTTCGCGATTGGCACGTTGGCCCCGAGCCCCAAGGTGTCGAACTGATCGACCCAGCTGTAATAGTGGAAATCGGCGTTCGTCGCGCTCGTGACGCCCTTGATCTTCGGACCCGGCGACTGATAGACGGTCCAGCCTTCGGGACAATGCTGGCCGGTGGCCGTCGGACCGTTCGTGATCTGGCACTTGGCGCGGTCGAAGCTCGCCAGATGCCCGCTCCCACTCAGCGCCGTCCAGATCAGGCCGTCGCGATCGACGTCAATCCCGCGGGGCGTGTAGCCCCAGTGACTGGGATCGACCGCATCGTTCTCGAAGGGCGGCTCGTACAGCTCGGTGATGCAGGTTTCCGGCGGGTCGTCGCCGGGGTCGACGCGAATCAGGTTCCCCGGCATCGGCCACGGCTTCGCGAACCAGACAGAGCCGTCCGTTGGATGCGGAATGACGCCGTAATTGAAGCTGGTGACTAGCGTGTCGCGGTCCGGATCGGTCACCGTCACGCTCGTGGGGCGCGTCACGTCGCGCGGGTCCGGTGGCTCGTTCCACGGTTTCGTGATCTTGCCGTCGCCGTTCGTGTCGAGCACGGTCGGGCACCAGCCCTGGGAAGCCCGCTCGTCACCCGTCTCGTCGTACAGCTTGGTGTCCAGCCAGCCCACAACCGGCAAGTCGCCGCTCGTCCAGAGGGTGTCGTTCGCATCGTCCGCGAATTGCAGATGGTGCGTGCCGTAGCAGGTGTCAATCAACACGAACTTGTCCGCCGTCGTGTCGTAGTACGACAGCTGGCGGCGCGAGAAGTTCTGCTCGACCGGGAAATACTTCGCCGAGGGGTGATCGGAGCCTTCCAAGCACCACTCGGGGTTATCGGCTCCGGGCCGAATCGATTGAGTCAGCCAGACGCGCCCTTTGTCGTCCATCATCGGGTTGTGGCCGCTGCCACCGCCCGCGCCAGCCGGACGCGGTTCGTTGCCCCAGTAGAGGGAGGGAATCGCGTCGGACGCGCCTACATACGAATCCCCCCGACTCGGCCGTGGCACGCGCCCCGGGAGACCCAATACCGTCGAGTGGTTGGCGCCGGGATCGGTGACGGTGAGCGATTGGCCACCCACGCCGTAGAGGGGACCATTCGCATACAGGGTCGGGTTCCGCTTGTCGGTGACGATCTCGTCATGCACCATGCCGCGCGGCGTACCCCACGCCCACATCGAGAGCACAAGGTTGCGCTCGATACCTTGCGGGCGCGGCGGCATCGGCGGGACTTCGCCGGCCAGAATCCGGTCGGTCCAGTCGGAGTACATCTGGAGCGCCCGCCCCCCCATCCGACCTAGCGCGTTCAGCATAGACGGCCCGCTGCCGCCGGCCCGAATCCGATGCTCCCAGGCCGCCAGCGTCGAGTCGAAGTCCCTCACGTCGAGCATCGGCATCTCACGCGTCGCCTTGTTGCCCATTTGATGGCACAGCTGGCAGCCGTCCTTCAGCCGGTCGATCCAGTGCGCCTGGGTCAGCATCCCCTCGTTGATGCCGTTGCCTCGCGCTCCAGTGCCGGGGAATTCGTCTTCGCTGGGAATCTCCAGCAGCGAGTACCAGTAATTCGCTGGATACACCTCGGCGGCTTCCTGCGGCGTCGCCGCAGCCTTCGCCATCAGCGTCAGTTCCTCGCCGGGTCGAGCAGCGGTCTTGTCCGAGTCGGCCAGACCGTAGCCGCGCACCCACACCTGGTAGCCGACCGCCGGGAGATCGGGTACGAGGAACCGGCCGTCATCGTCGGTGACGACGATCTTCCGGAACCCGGTCTCGAGCGCGTCCGTCTCGGCGATCACCCAGACACCCGCCTCGGGCCCGGTCGCGCTCCGCACTACCCCTCGAATATCGTCGGCGGCAGCGGCGACCTCCGTCTCGGTCAGCCCGAACCCGCCGCCGGCCACGATCGCCGCGATACCGAAGAGCACCGCCAGTCGATGTGCCATACTCATACTCTCTCCTTACTGTTGGTCCTAAATCGGTCTTGCCGTGCGCCCATCCGGACTGGGCGATCACCGTGCGAGGCGACCCGGATCGCTCGTGTCATCGCCCGTGGCCAGCGCCCGCAGAAGCGCTTCCGCGTCGGTCCCGGCCGCCGTCCTCAGCGGCGTCTGACCCCGCTTGTTCTCGACGTCAACGACCGCGCCGTGGTTGACCAGGAAGCGAACCAGTTCCGCCGACCCCATGGTTGCTGCGCCATGCAGCGCCGTATCGCCTGCCTCGTTCACCGCGTTGACGTCCGCACCGCCGAGCTCCCAGACGAGCCGCGCCGCCGCAAGCGCGCGATCCGCTGTGATGCTGCTCCGCGCCAGACTCCGGCCGACGCCGGCCGCGACCATCAACGGTGTCATATTCCGGGCGTTGGCCAGCAACGGGTCGGCCCCGTACTCGACCAGCAGACGCATCAGATCGAGATCGGCCGCCGTCGCCGCCAGATAGAATGGCGTCGCCCCCACCGAATCGCCCCCCCCGCCAAAACCAGTCCGACGAGGCGATTTCGTGGCGCGCGCGTTCGGATCGGCGCCGTGGGTGATGAGCGCGCGGACCAGCCCCAGCTTGCCGGCAGGGACGCCCGCCAGCGCGCGCCACTCCTCGTCGCGGTCCGATACGATACCGGCCGGCCCGGTCAGCTCCGTCTCCCACAACCCGGACGCCCAGTGCAGCGCGGCGTATCCGCCGCCGTCGGCGTTCGGATCGGCGCCCTGCTCGAGCAACCAGGTCGCCAGGACCGCGTGGCCACGAACCGTTGCCACGAGCAAAGCGCTCATGCCGTCGACGGCCGCATCGTCGGGCGCCGCCCCCGCTTCTACCAGCTGGCGTGCGCTGTCGAGGTCACCTTCACGGGCCGCGAACAGCAGCGGCGTAAAGCCGCGCCTCGACCGGGCGGTCACATCGGCTCCATGGGCGATGAGCGCGCGCGTGACCGACGGGTGGCGTTCCGACACCGCCCACATGAGCGCCGTTTGATCCTCAGCGGGCTCCTTCCCGTTCGCGTTCGCACCGCTGGCCAGCAGCGCCGCGACCGCCTCGACGCTGCCCGTCCTCGCGCACGTCATGAGCACGGTCTCGCCACTCCAGATCGCGGCGTTCGAATCGGCTCCGGCCTCCAGCAACGTTGTGACCAGCGCGGCACTCGCGTTGGTACAGGCGAGCGACAGCGGCGTGACACCGTGGTCGTTGGCCGCGTCCACGCGGGCGCCGGCACCGATCAGGCGGCGTACCATCTCCAGGTCGTTCGCATAGGTCGCCCAGTGCAGCGCGGTTGACCCATCCGGTTCAACCGCGTTGACGTCGACCGGTTGCGCCAACAGGACCTCGACCCGTGCGGTGTCGAGCTCCTTGACCGCATCGATCAACAGCCGATCGCGTAGTGTGCCTGCCACAGGGTACGTAGCAGCCAGGACGTAGGTGGCGACGAGAAGGGCGCCGTAGACGCCGCCGCGGCGTGGACGGCGTTCCCTCACGGCGCGGATCGAGCACCCAAAACCCATACTGGCGAATTCTCCCATGGGAACGCTGCCCGGGCCAGCGGTTTTCGAGGCGAGCTTTGGTCAGCGCCGAATCTACGGTATATTCTGAGTCGAAGTGGCCACTCGCCTGACGGCGGCACGGGTGGTTGCGTGCGCGCTGACCGGCGCCGCGCTCTGGTTCGACGGGACCGCGCCGGTAGCCGCAGCGTCCACCGCATCCGTTGGGCAAAAGCAAGCGCCGGCCGACCCGGGTGCTGCTCCGGCCGCGACCTATCGCGCGGTGCTCGACCAGTACTGCGTCACCTGCCACAACTCCCGCCTTCGGACTGCCAACCTGGCCCTCGACGCAACGCGTCTCGATTCGGTAGGAGCGGACGCCGAGGTGTGGGAGAAGGTTCTGCTCAAGCTAGAGATGCGTACCATGCCACCGCCCGGTCGGCGCGCGCGGCCGGATCCGATCACCTACGCCGCCTTCGCATCCTGGCTGGAGGCGGCGCTCGACCAGTCCGCCGCGGACGCGCCGGATCCCGGACGACCGTCCGTCCATCGCCTCAACCGCACGGAGTATACGAACACCATCCGCGATCTGCTGGCGCTTGAGATCGATGGGCCGGCCCTGCTGCCCGCCGACGATCTGAGCTTCGGCTTCGATAACAACGCCGATTTGCTGAACGTCTCGCCGGCCCTGATGGAGCGCTACGTCTCAGCAGCGCACAAGATCAGCCGTCTCGCGATCGGGAACATCGACCAGGGCGCCGTGATCGAGACATACGACGTCACCCGCACCAAGATACAGGACACGCGTGCCAGCGAGGCATTGCCGTTTGGGTCGCGTGGCGGGTTCGCCGTGCGGCACTACTTCCCCCTCGATGCGGAGTACGTGCTGAGCGCTCGCCTGCAACGCGACGTCATCGGCAACATCTACGGTCTTGCCCGCGAGCAGCGGCTTGAGATCCGCGTCGACGGCAAACGAGTCGCGGTGTTCGCCGTCGGTGGCGACCTAGAGTGCCTGAATCGGAGCCAGGCGGGCTCTAGCGCCTGCATCGACGCCGACGCTCACCTGACGGTGCGGGTCCCCGTCAACGCGGGGGCGCGGCAGGTGGGCGTCACATTCCTTAGGCGCACGTTGGCACCCGAGGGGGTCACGCCGCGTCGCCTGCCGGTCAGCAGCTTCATCCTGAGCTCGACGCGGGATCTCCCCGCGTCCGAACGCATGGGCGTCATGAGCATTGCGGTCGACGGCCCGCACGACCCCGTAGATACGGGCGACACGCCAAGTCGCCGCCAGGTTTTCATATGCCGGCCCGCTGAAGATGACGCGTCCGATGAAGAGCGGTGCGCCCACGAGATACTCTCAAGACTCGCCCGAGGCGCGTATCGTCGGCCGGTGACCGAGGCGGACGCGACCATGCTCGTCGGTTTCTTCAAAGCGGGCCGGCAGCGCGGTGGTTTCGACGCCGGTATTCGACGGGCATTGACGCGTATCCTCGTCGACCCGGAGTTCCTGTTCCGAGTCGAGGCCGACCCGCCGGACGCAGCGCCGGGCACGCCGTATCGGCTCGGCGATCTCGAGCTGGCGTCGCGCTTGTCGTTCTTCCTGTGGAGCAGCCTTCCGGATGACGAACTGCTCGATCTCGCCGCCGATGGCATGCTCAGTGACCCGGCCACGCTCGAACGGCAGGTGCGACGAATGCTGGCCGACCGTCGCTCCACCGCACTCGTCACGAACTTCGCCGCACAGTGGTTGCACCTGCGCAACATGCGGCGCGTGACGCCGGATGTGAATCAGTTCCCGGAGTTCGACGACAATCTCCGGGAGGCGTTCCAGCGAGAGACCGAGCTGTTCGTTGAGAGCCAGCTGCGAGAGGACCGCGGCGTGGCCGATCTGCTGACTGCGAGCTACACGTTCGTCAACGAGCGCCTCGCGCGACACTACGGCATACGGGGGATCTATGGGAGCCGGTTCCGCCGCGTGACGCTGGACCCGGACGGAGGCCGCGGGGGCCTGCTTGGGCACGGCAGTATCCTGACCGCGACGTCTCACGCGACGCGGACCTCTCCCGTGCTGCGTGGCAAGTGGGTGCTCGAGAACATCCTCGGCGCGCCGCCACCCCCTCCGCCGGCCGACGTGCCGGCCCTCGACGAGAACCACGACGCGGAGGCGCCCCGATCGGTGCGCGAACGGCTGGAGCAACACCGGGCGAATCCCGTTTGCGCAAGCTGCCACGCGCGGATGGACCCGCTCGGGTTCGCCTTAGAGAACTTCGACGGGATCGGCAGATGGCGGACCAGCGACAGCGGGGTCCCACTTGACACGTCCGCGACGCTTCCCGATGGCACCGGGTTCGACGGACCGGCCGAGCTCCGCGCGCGGTTGAAGTCCCGACACGAGGCGTTCGTCAGAACGGTGACCGGGAAGCTGCTGACCTACGCGCTCGGTCGCGGGGTCGAGCACTACGATCAGCCGTCCATTCGCCGGATCGTGCGAGACGCCGGCCCCGACCACCGATGGTCCGCGATTATCCTGGGCATCGTCCGGAGTGTCCCCTTCACGATGAGGAGGTCTGAGTCATGATCGTCCTGAAAAAGGCGCTCCCCCGCCGTACAGTGCTGCGCGGGCTCGGCGCCAGCATCGCGCTCCCGCTACTGGATGGCATGGTGCCGGCCTTTGCCGCAATCCGGAACAGCGCGGCGGCACCGACGCCCCGCTTGAGCATCCTGTACACCGGCAACGGCGCCGTCATGCCCGACTGGACCCCCGCAGCCGAGGGGCGCGATTTCGAGTTCAGCCCGATTCTGGCGCCGCTCGCGGCACACCGCGATCGCGTGCTCGTCGTGAGCGGCCTCGACAATGAGCCGGGCGACCGGCGCCCAGGCGAACCCGCTGGTGGCCACGGGCGCATCAGCGGAGCCTTCCTGACCGGCGTGCACGTGAAGCCCACCGAGGGTGCCGACTTCGAGGCCGGCGTGTCAATCGACCAGATCGCGGCGAGACATCTCGGCCAGCGGACGCAGCTGGCGTCGCTCGAACTCAGCCTGGAGTCGACCGAGTTTGCGGGTGCGTGCGACGCCGGCTTCAGCTGTGCCTACATCACGACGATCTCCTGGCGCACACCCACCACGCCGCTGCCGATGGAGAACAACCCGCGTGCCGTGTTCGAGCGGCTCTTCGGCGACGGTCAGAGCACGGATCCGGCGGCGCGTCTGGAGCGGATCGAGACCGACCGGAGCATTCTCGACTCGGTCGCCGACAAGGCCGCGCATCTCAGGAAGCGGCTCGGCGCCAGGGACGGCGCCAAGATCGTGGAGTATCTCGACGCCGTGCGCGACGTCGAGCGACGTGTCCAGATGGCCGAGGCGCAACGCGACCGCGAGCTCCCGGTGGTCGACCGGCCGCCCGGGGTGCCCGCCGACTTCGCGGAGTACGTGAAGTTGATGTACGACCTCCAGGTGGTCGCGTTTCAGGCGGACCTGACCCGTGTCATCACCTGCATGGTGGCGCCGGAGCTCAGTTCGCGGGCCTATCCCGAGATCGGCGTCGCCGAGCCGCACCATGCCATCTCACACCATCAGAACAAACCGGAGAACCTCGCGCAACTGACCAGGATCAACACGTACCACACACAGCTGTTCTCCTATTTCCTCGACAAGCTGCGATCGACGCCCGACGGTGACGGCAACCTGCTCGACCACCTGACCATCCTGTACGGGCGCGGGATGGCCGACAGCAATGCCCACACACCAATGGGCCTGCCGCTCCTCCTCGCCGGCGGGGGAGCGGGGCAGCTCGCCGCGGGACGTCACGTTCGGTATCGCGACGGCACGCCGCTGACGAATCTGTATGTCAGCCTGCTGGGCAAGGTAGGTGTGCCGGTCGAGTCGATCGGTGACAGCACCGGGAAGCTCGAGTACCTGTCTGACGTATAGCCGCAACGTGATCCGCAGAGCTTGCGGTGAAGGGACACCGGCCGTGAGCCGTGAACTTCAGCCGAGCGTCGATTCGGACTACGGCTCCCTGAACGCGCGCCGCAGATCCAGGATCGCCACCACCGTTTCCCGCAGACTGGCGATCTCAGGCATTTCCGGATGCACCTTGGAAGCGGCTGCGAGCCAGTCGCGCGCCTCCGCGTAGCGTTCGAGGCTGATGAGCGCATTGGCGCCTGCAACCCACGCTTCGACCCGGCGTGGGTCGACCTTGACCACGTACTCGAGGTGCGGCAGCAGCGCTTCCTGACGCCCCACCATCCGGAGCGTGTCGGCCAGGAGCAGGCGCGCCTGAACGTGGTCCGGCTCGTGGGTCACCGCGGCGGCGAACCGTGCGCGCGCGTCGTCGAAGCGCCCGCTCGACGCATGAATCAACCCGAGACTGAAGTGCGCGCCGGCGAACTCCGGCGACCGGCGCAGCACATCCTCGAACTGCGCGACCGCCCCATCGAGGTCGCCCATCTGTGACAACGCCGTCCCCAGGGTGTGCCCGAGCGCCGCGTTGTCGGGTTGCAGCTCGAGACCCCTACGGAAGAGCGTCGCCGCCTCCGCCCATTCCTCCGCCTGCATCGCCTCGATGCCTCGGTTCAGGTAGGCTAGCGCGCTTTCGAGCAACCCGTCGTACGCGTCCATGAGCGGATCGGATACACGCGGTTCGCCGCCGCCGCGCACCCGCAGCTGCGCGTCCGCCCGCGCCAGATCGCCGAGGCCACGATACGCCAAGGCAAGCGGGTAGTGCAGGCTCGTCGCCTCCGGCTCGAGCGCCAGTGCCCGCTCGAGGTACTCGGCCGCGAGCGAGTGGTCCCCTTGGGCGAGGACCGCGCGGCCTATTCCCCCGAGGGCGGCCGCCGAGCGGGGCTCGAACGCGAGGGCCTCGCGAAACCGCCGCCCGGCGTCGCCCGGTCGACCGTGGTCGAGGGCTGTCTCGCCGAGCCGGACGAGCGTCGCCATGTCATCGGGACGTAGTGCGAGCGCACGTTCGAAGGCGTCCTGCGCATCAGCGTGCTCACCCCGAACAAGGTGAAGGTACCCTTGGTAGTAGGGCCAACGCGGGTCGGTGGGCGTCAGCGCCTGCGCGTTGACGAAGCTCGTCAGCGCCGGTCGCTCGTACTCGGCGGCCATCAAGATGAGTCCGAGGTCGCCGTACGCGGTGCCGAGCGCTTCGTCCCGCGTCGCGCGACGGTCCGCCAGCCGTTCGAGAACGGCGAACCGTTCGCGCACCTGCGTCTGGACCGCCGTCGGGAGCCCGACCAGATCGGGTAACGCGACCGGCCGCACCGCGTCACGCCCACGGGCGGCTCGACTGGTTTCGCCATCTGGCATGACCCCGCTGCCCTCATCGGATCCCGCGCAGGCTCCGGCGAGGACCGCCAACATCATCAGGGCGGTCGACCCACCGACCATACGACGTCTGGTCATGCTGACACGCCGGATCTGCCGTGCGGAGCGACGCACGCAAGCGGAATCACCCGATTCCCAGCGGGGCCGGACCGGCTAGAGAGCCGTCGCCCCCCGCGGCTCGGGGCGCGTCGCGAGAACCTCGGGCGGCTCGACTACTTCTTTCTCAGGGTCGTGTCGCCCCAGGTCATCGAGTTGTACAGCTCGTTGGGGAACGTGACGACCACCGGCTCAGTGATGCTGAACTTGTCGTCGTTGCCGCCGTAGTCGCGGACGGTCAGGTGGCCTTCGAGCTCCACGATGCCATACGTGCCCTCGCCCTCACCCTCGGTGTCCTCGAACTCGAACTTGCCATCGCCCTTCAGTTTGAGCGTGATGCTGCCGTCTTCGGTCTCGAACTCGATGTCGTCGCGGACCCGGCTGCCGGGCGGGGTCGCGACGAGCTCGACCTCGAATGGTCTTCCCCCCCTCGAGTCGCGCTGCTCGAGCTGCATGGCCACCCCGGTGGCCTGGTACCCTGCCAACCGAAACTCGATCACCCATTCGCCGGACGGCAGGTTGGTGAGGTTGAAGCGCCCGTCGTCATTGGTCGTCACTTCTCGGGGGTCGCTGTCACCCAGTCGGCCGGAGACCCTCACACCCTCGATCCCGTTCCCCCATTCGTCGGTCACTTCGCCCCGCACGCGCGCCATCGTTTGCGAGGCGGCGTCCGCGCCGAGCCACCCCATGACCACGACCGTCACCGTCACGACCGCGCCACACCGTCTCATCCAGTGACCCATGTGCCCTCCCTCGTTCACTCGCATTCTACCTACCCGTCGGGTAATGACCAAGGCGCGCATGGCGCCCCTCGCGGGCGCGGAGTGAGGCTCTCGGGGTCCCCACGGGAGCCCGCCCGCGGGGGTTCGGGGCGAAGCCCCGTCTAATCAAGGAAGCGCAAAAACATAGATCGCGTTCCCAGGACGAGGTTGGTAGATCTCCGGGCTCAGCACGCCGGTCAGTCCGCGAAACAGCCCAAGACCGGTCGGCACGGCGATGTACTGCGTTCCACCGGCGGCGTACGTGATCGGGAACCCCTGCGCCGAGGCACCGAGACGCGTCGCCCAGAGGACCTCGCCGGTGCGCACGTCGATCGCGTGGAAGTAGCGATCGACGTCGCCCACGAACGCCAAGCCCCCGGCCGTGGTCAAGACCGAGGTCAGGAACACGGCGCGCTGTTCGCGGCTCCACAGCTCCTCCATCGTGCGCACGTCGTAGGCCGCGAGCTTGCCGAGATTGCCGTTCGTGCCCGGCATCTCCCGGAGGTCGACCGAGCCGCCGATCCCGCCGCCACCTTCGACGAGCTCCACCTCGCGCCCGGTCAGACTCATGCACACCTGGTGAAGCGGAAAGACGAGCGCCCCGGTTTCTGGGCTAAAGGCGGATGCCTGCCAGTTGTGGCCGCCGAACAGGCCCGGGCATGCGAGGACGGGTTCGTCGATCCCCGCCTCACGGATGTCACGTCGATACGTCACCCGTCCGTTCTCGCGGTCGATCGACTCGAACACGTCCTGGAACACCATCTCCACGAGGTCGACGAAGCGGCCGGTTCGACGGTCGAGCTTCCAGAGAATGCCGTCCTTGCCTGCGGTGAACAGCAGCGGCTGATCGTCGACGTCGATCAGCACCCGCTCGAAGACGATGTCCATGTCGAGCGTCTCGCCCGGCACATGCTGAAAGTACCATTCGACCTGGCCGGTGCGGGGATTCAGCGCGAGCGTCGAGTTGGTGTAAAGGGCGTCGTGCTGCGTCGACATGCCGCGACTCGCGGCCACCCACGGCTTTGCCTGCGCCGTGCCGATGTAGAACAGATCGAGCTGCGGGTCGTAGCTGCCCGGAATCCACGTGTCGCCGCCGCCTCGCAGATGTGGCGGCACGTCGCCCCAGGAGCCGCTGTTCACGTCGCCTGGCTGCGCGATGGTCGACGTGCGCCACAGCTCTGCACCGGTGTCCGCGTCGTGACCGGTGATGAAGCAGCCGTCGTCCTCGAACCGCTCGCAGCCGTTGATGCCGCTCACGACGACGCCGTTCGCAACGACCGGGCCTCCCGTCTGGGTAAACCCTTTGGTGTAGTCCGCCTTCGCCGTCCGCCACACCTGCTCGCCGGTGCGGGCATCGAGCGCCACGAGAGCTGCATCGGAAGTCGCGAGAAAAACCTTGCCCCGATACAACGCAATGGCGCGGCTCGCGCCCCAGCTCGGCGCCTCCGGTGGAGACGCGTAGCGGTACTCCCAGATTACGTCCCCGCTCGTCGCGTCGATCGCCTGCACAACGTTGCCGGGACTGGCGAGAAACATCACCCCGTCGTGCACCAGTGGCGTCGGCTGGTTGTTGCCCTCCGGCATCGCCAGCACCCACGCGAGCCGCAGTTCGGTCACGTTATCCCGCGTGACCTGGTCCAGCGGGCTGTAGCCGTGGTTATCGAAGGTGCGTCGCCACGTCAGCCAGTCCTCGGGAGGCGGCTGCTGCAGCAGATCGTCGGTGACCGGTGTCAGACGCGCCACTTCCGAATTGACGAAGCGGGACGCCGAGCCGGCGTCCGCCTCGGCGTCGGGCGCCGCGGCGGGGCGTGCCAGCGCGTCCGCAGATGCCGGGCCAATGACGATTGCGGCTTCCGCGCGCAGCGCCTCCGAGCCGGCAGCATGCCCGTTGGCGCGCAGGATGTGCGCGACCACGCTCAGGTAGGCGTCGTCGCTCAGCGAGCCGGCCCCACCCGGCGGCATCTCGTCCTTGATGTACGCCAAGAGCTCCGGCGCCGTGCGCGCGCCCCATGCGCTCAGGAATCCGGGACCCGCAAGCTCCGGTCCATGCGCGGACCCTCGCAGCGTGGTCCCGTGACACTCCGCGCAGGTTCGCTCGTACGCGGCGCGACCGCTGGAGGCCTGGGCGTCCGAAAATGCGCTGGGCTGCTGGGCGGCGGCGACGATGCCAGCCAACGCGAGGCCCAGCACCGCCACGACGAGGCCGCAGACGGGACCATACATAACCCCGTGGCTGCGTGGTCGGGCGCCGGCCGAGTTCGGCGGCTCTTTCACCATGGCTCGCTAGGGTGAGCCGGTGATCTGAAACGGGCGGTGGCGACGAGCCACCTCGGCGGAATCACTGAGCACGCGCGCCCGGACGACATATCGCCCGGGCGGCAGGTGGTCGACCGGCACCTCCGCCCTGACGACCCGAAGCGGCGTGCCGGCAATCCTACCGAGGACCGCGTCGACGGAAGCTTGCGCGGCGCCTAGTGCGTCGCTCGCCACCTCCATCACGACGTGCGCCTCCTCCAACGACGAGGCCGCCTCGCCATACAGCTCGGTGTACACCGAAAGGAGCCCGCTCACCACGCGCGCTTCGACCGGCGGATAAAAGGCGCCTGGGCCCTCCGGTGTATCCGCCACCAGCAGATCGCCGACGGCAACCGGGCCGTCCGGCAGCGCGCCGACGTGGAGGGGGTGATACACGCTGCCGCGCCGGCCGGCGCCGTCCAACACGGCAACCCGCAGCGAATAGGTCCCTGGGTCGACGCGCATCCACCGGGAGTACTCAAGGACCGGTCCTCCCGGCGTATCGGCGGTCGTGGCGGTCACTGCCTGCCGCCCGCTCGCCAGCACTGTCCCCTCCTCATCGCGAAGCGCGTAAGCTAGCGTGACATCCGAGGTGAGGTCCACCTCACCACCGACTTCGGTCGCCACCAGGACCCGCATCTGCCCGCTGTCGGGATATGTGTATGTCGCCACGCGCACCGGAAGCTCCGTCGTGACGACCGGCGAGCGCAACGTTCGCGCGAGACGCTCATCGCTGCTTTCGCCCTCGTGAAGTTCGGTGAACTGCACCTCACGCCGCGCGCGCACACGCGCGCCGTCGCGACTCACTGACACCTTGATCGTGCGTCGCTCTTCGTCTCGGTCGTCGGGACGCGCTTCCACGCCGAGCAAGTAGTAGCCGGACAGCTCCCGGTCCAGCCGGTCGAAGAGCGGGCCCGGGTTATAGCGGGCATGAAAAATGTCGCCGCGCGTGATGGCCGTCACCGCCTGGAGGCCGGCCTCACGCATGCGTGCATCCTGCGTAGGCGAAGGCGCCCGCTGGCCCTCGCTCGTGTCGATCTGCGGTTCATCGACCTTCATGACGTACACCGTCGTGCGGGCGGCGGCGGCCAGATCTTCGATCTCGCGGAGGAACGAGGCCTCACGCCCGATCACGAACCCGCCGGAGATCCACACCAGCGCCTTCGGGCCCTCGTAGTCGCTCAGCGCGCGCAGGATGGACTCAAGCCCATTCCGGGTATTGGTGGCGTGATACCTGATCTCCTGCACGATCGATCGGCTCTCCTGTATCACCCGGAACGAACAGCTCGCGTCCAGGGTATTCGTCGAGCTCGCTCCTCCGCCGCATTCGCGCGCGATCACCTCCTCCTCCATGTCCGAATCGCGGTACTCGGAGATCTGGAATGCCTCGTACAGGCCCATGTTGATACTACGCATCACACGGTCGCCGATACCCGCCATGCTGTCGATCTCGCGGCGGACGCGTTCGTGGTCCGACGTGAAGTCGATATACCGGCCGGTCGGAATCGCCATGAGGGCCACCCGATCGAGGGGCGACAGATTGTCAACGAACACGCCGGCGGCACGCATCACGTGGCGGCCCTCGCCAAAGAGCATGCTCTCCTCGTCGACAGCGATCACGATCACCCGCCCGCGCGGCTGGGCCGTGTTCGAGCTGTAGAAGACGTCCTGTGGCTCCGGCGGCGAGGCGACCTCCCCAACTGGCGGTCGCAACGACACGTACTGCGCCTGAACGACGCGGCGGACCTCCCGGTCGATGGAAACCGTGAACTCCGATGGGTCGAGGTCGATGATCGGGCGACCATCGCCGTCGACGACACCGACGTCGATCTCGATGACGTCGACGCCGCTCCGAAACGTCGGCAGCTGCTGCGACGTCTGCGCCGAGACGGCCGCCGTCACGACCGCTGCCAGACCGAGCCCGGCGAGACTAAGACAGCGCATCACTCCTCCCTCCCGTGATGACCCTACCTTATTGTCGCGAAGGGTCGCTCGTGGCCGCCGGCATCCGGTACGGCCGGTGCGCCAGGTAGACACCAACCCGCTGCTCGATCGCTGCGGCGCGAGACTCGAACCCGGGCGTCGCGCGCGCGCGGGCGGCCGCCTCCCGGGCCGTCGTGATCGCTAACTCGAAGCGACCGCTAGACGCGTACGCAGCCGCCAGCGTGTCGAGCACGACCGGGTGATCGGCGCCGAGGAGCGCCTGAGCGCGCTGCGCGAGGCGATTCGCCTCGATCGCATCGCGAAACACCGACTCCGGTGCCGTGGCGCGCAACCAGCCGAGCTCGACAAGCGCCCGCGCCTGGTTCGGATCGTGCGTGAGCGCCTCCTGATACGCTGCGATCGCGGCCTCCAGTTGCGCGTCGGCCATCAGCGCGCCTGCCAAGCCGGCGTGCGCCGCGGCGTAGGTCGGCTGTAGCTCGATCGCGCGACGGTAGGCGGCGATCGCCGCCTCTCGCTCCTCCCTGGCCATCAGCGCAGTGGCCAGGTTGTAGTGCGCGGCGGCTTGTCGCGGGAGAAATTGAATGGCAAGCCGGTAGTGCGCGAACGCGTTCCGCGGGTCACCGACGGCGTCGAACAACGCACCCAGGTTGTTGTGGGCCTCGCCGTAGGCCGGCTCAAGCTCAATCGCCCGCCGGTAGGCGGCGATCGCCGCCTCGGCTTGTCCCTGCGCCTGGAGCGCGGCGCCCATGTTGTAGTGCGCGTCCGGGTAGTCGGGCGCGAGGCGAATCGCCTCGCGCAGCTCGGTCAATGCGGCCTCCGCCTGTCCGACGTCGAGATACCGCACCGCCAGGCCCGTCCGGCCCTCGTGATCGTCCGGATCACGACGTAACCGCGCTTGGTAGCCGAGGATCTCGTCGCGCGCCTCCTTCACCCGGAGGTTGCGCGTCAGCACACCCTGGTCGCCCGGATGGATGGTGAGCACCTGGAGCAACAGCTGCGCCATCTCGTCTGTCGATCTCGGACCGAACCGCACCGGTTGGGGAGGACTGTTCGGGTTCGCCGGATTCGCGGCCGAATTGTCGTAGACGTAGCGCATCTCGACGCGCGTGTTGGCCGGCAGGTGCACCGGCTCTGCATAGCGGTACTCGTCCTGCCAGTTGAAGTCCCAATCGTCGATGCGCAGTAACGTCCGCTCCGTGCCGTCCGGAAGCGTCGCGGTCGCGTGGATTTCCTTGGCGAGATAGTGCGCATGCGGGTAGATGGCGAGCAGATCGACGCCGACCGGGAGCCGATAGCCGTCACGAACGACGTGCGCCGAGTCGCCGGCAGGGATGTCGATCGTCAGGGAGTTGAGCACCACGGCCACCGGCCGGAGTGTGGCTGGGGTGTCGGCGAAGTACAGCCCGACGTCCGCCTGCACCGTCACCGGCGTCGTCCCCGAGAGGAGGTGCAGCTGCATGACGAGGTCGGTGCCTGGAGCGAGCGGCCACGAGAGGCTGTCCGGCTGTGAGGTCGGCATCTTGCCGGGCGCCCAGCCGAGAACATGCCCGGCCGGAAAGCGGGCGGACTCGACCATGAACCCGCCGTAGCCTGGGAGCGCATCTGCGGCATCGAGGTCACGTGAACGCCCAGTCGAATCGATCCTGATGTTCGCGTGGTGAATTACGCTCGAGCCGGGCCGGATCTCGACGCCGCGGACCCAACGCAGCTCGTCCAGCGGCACCGGCAGCACGAATTTTCGATACACGTCCGTCGTGCCGGCGGGCAGGGTATACGGCTCGGGCATCGGTACGACGAGGTCCGGGGGGCCGAGCTGCCAGTCGCCGGGGACGTCCGGTGGGTCCGGTCGCGCGGCGGCCGGACCTTCGGGTGCGCCCGCCGCGGCCCAGCGCGCGATGAGATCGATCTCGGCGGCGGTCAACCGGCGTTCGCCACGGAACGCACCTGGCGGGGCGACCGGCTTCCATGGCGGCATCGCCCCGCGGCCCGTCGCCAACGCCATGACTGGCGCGTGCTCGCGCGCCGTCTCGTAGTCGAGCAAGCTGAACGGTCCGATGCCACCCGGGTAATGGCACGACACGCAGTGCTCAAAGAGAATCGGGGCGATCGCCTCCGAATAGGTAACGGGCTCCTGGGCGGTCGCGGCGACCGGCCAGGCGGCCATGGCAAGCGCGAGTGCCAGCGCTCCACGACCCGGCGGGATCCGGACGACGCGCGACCGATTCTGACTACGACGAAGGGGCATACCGGCAGTATAATGCGGGCCATCCCGCTGAATCGAGCGGGAAGTCTTGGACGGAGACTCGAGGGAGAGGAGTCGACTCATGCATCTCACGTTGCGGCGAGCCAGCCTCGCGAGCGTCGCGTTTGTCGCGACCGGAAGCCTCCTGTGGCTCGCCGGCGCAGCGCCATCCGCAGCCGGTGACGATATCAGCGGCGTCGTCCGGAGCACCAGCGGTCCGGAGGCCGGAGTCTGGGTGGTCGCCTCGACCGACGACCTCGAGACGGTCTTCCGCAAGATCGTCGTCACCGACGACGACGGACGGTTCCTGGTACCCGATTTGCCTGACGCGCGCTACAAGGTGTGGGCGCGTGGCTACGGTCTGGTCGACTCCGCCGCGCTCGCGGCGCGACCTGGTGACAGCGTCGAACTGAACCCCACCGTCGCGTCGAATCCGCGCGAGGCGGCGGCCATCTACCCCGGCAATTACTGGTATTCCCTGCTGGAGATCCCGACCGCAGACGAGTTTCCCGGCACTGGCGAACGCGGCAACGGTATCGGTCGAGAGATGCGCAATCAGGCGCACTGGGTCGACCGTCTGAAGGATGGGTGTCAGCTCTGCCACCAGATGGGTAATCTGGCGACGCGGGAAATACCGAACCTCAACGACTACGACTCGACCCTCCACGCCTGGGACCAACGGGTGCTGATTGGCTCGGCGGGCGCCGGCATGAACGCCGGGATCAACCGCATGGGTCGTGACCGCTCGCTTGCGCTGTTCGCGGACTGGACCGACCGGATCCTGGCGGGCGAAGTGCCGCCCGCGCCCCCGCGCCCGGAAGGGGTGGAGCGCAACCTCGTGCTGACCCAGTGGGGCTGGTCAACCGATCGCGGCTTCATCCACGACGAGATCGCGACCGACAAGCGCGACCCGACGCTGTATGCCAATGGTCCGGTCTACGGCGTCGACATGCTGGGCAAGCTGGTGATCACCGACCCCGTGGCGCATCGGTCGTTTGACTTGGAAATCCCTACACGCGTGGCGATGGACCGGCAGGGCACCGGATACGGCGCGCCGACGGCCGCGCCGGTGCCCTCGCCATACTGGGGCACCGAGGAAATCCCGCGCACGGGGCCGGCAAACCCGCACAACCCAATGATGGACGGGAAGGGCCGCGTCTGGATGACTTCGACGATCCGGCCACGCGAGAACGCATCGTGGTGCCAAGAATCGGACCACCCGTCGGTCACGCGGTTTCCCCTCCAGCGCGCCGGGCGACAGATGTCCTACTACGACACCGAGAGCCAGACGTTCGTGCTGATCGACACCTGTTTCGATACCCATCACCTGCAGTTCGCCGATGACGACAACGATACGCTCTGGATCAGCGGTGACAGCAACGTCGTCGGTTGGATCAACACGAAGCTGTTCGACGAAACCGGTGATGAGCGCGCGGCGCAGGGATGGTGTCCGACGATTCTGGACACCAACGGCGACGGCAAGGTCGGCGAGTACACCGAGCCGAACGAGGCGCGTGACCCGACCAAGGACGCGCGTATCAGCGGCTTCGCCTACGGCATCATTCCGAACCCGGTCGACGGATCCATCTGGATTGCGCGGCCGTATCCGAATCCGGTCCCGGGCGAGCTCGTCCGGCTGGATCCAGCAAGCTGCCTCGCCGAGCGCTACGAGCCACCGTTCGAGACCGATGCGGTACCACCAAGCCAGTGGGGACACGGCCCGCGCGGAATCGACGCCGATCGAAACGGCCTGATCTGGACCGCACTGGGCGGGAGCGGCCACCTGGCGAGCTTCGACCGAGCTAAGTGTCAGGTACTGAACGGTCCCGAGGCGACCGGCCAGCACTGCCCCGAGGGATGGACGCTGTATCCCACGCCAGGACCGAAGATGAAGGGCGTCTCGGCGGCGGGCAGCGCCGACTTCCACTACTACATGTGGGTCGATCAGTTCGACACGCTCGGTCTCGGCGCCAACGTTCCACTCGTCAACGGCACGACCTCGGACTCGCTGATCGCGCTGCTCCCGGAGAACGGCGAGATGGTGATGCTCCGCGTCCCGTACCCGCTCGGGTTCTACACGCGCGGTCTGGACGGCCGCATCGACGACCCGACGACCGGCTGGAAGGGCCGCGGCGTGTGGGCGAGCAACGACACCATCGCGAACTGGCACAACGAAGGCGGCAAGGGGATGACCAGCGAGATCATGCGGTTCCAGATCCGCCCCCATCCGCTGGCGGAGTGAGAGGATCGACGTGTCCCCTGGTCGTTGAAAGGTACCGGAACATGCAGATATACCGAAGCCTGGCGTCGTGGCTCTCCCTCCTGTTCATCGTGGCCGGTATCGGTCTGGCCGCCGCCGAGCGCGACGCGCCGCTTCCGGACGCGGCGCAGGCTCTCGACCGCGACGTGGTGGCACGTCTCCTCGGCGAGGGGGCCGACGTGAACATGGCCGCGGTGGACGGCACCACCGCCCTTCATTGGTCCGTCTATCACGACGACGTCGAGCTCACGTCGATGCTGCTCGACGCGGGCGCCGACACCGACGCCGTCAACCGCAACGGCGCCACGCCGCTGACGCTCGCCTGCACGAACTCAAACCCCGAGATGGTGACCCGGCTGCTCGCCGCCGGAGCGGATGCGAACCGCGCTCCGACGGGTGAGCCGCCGCTGTTGACCTGCGCGCGGACGGGTCAGGTCGGAGCCGTACGAGCGTTGCGTGCCGCCGGTGCCGACATCGATGCAGTCGACGACTGGCGCGGTCAGACGCCGCTGATGTGGGCCGCGGCCGAGAACCACGTGGCAGTGATGAACGTGCTCCTCGAAGGCGGGGCTCGGGTCGACGCGTTTTCAAAAGGCCAGTTCACGGCGTTGATGTTCGCGGTCCGGCAGGATGCCCGCGATGCGGTACGCTTGCTCATCGCCGCCGGCGCCGATGTCAACCTGGTCGCGCCTAGCGACCAGGGTCAGATCTCGCGAAACCCGGTGGCGGGGAGCCTCGTGAGCATCGCGGTGAGCAACCGCCACTATACGGTGGCCGGCATGCTACTCGAGCGTGGCGCCGACCCCAATGCGAGCAGCGCGCGGGGACGGACGGTTCTGCATGATTTGATAGCGTCACGCTCGCCGCAACGTCACCTCGGCAATGTCGTGGTGGCATTCACCGGCGAGGACCCGACGCAGCTCGGCAGCCTCGAGCTCATCAAAATGCTGGTGGCGCGCGGCGCCGACCCGAACGCGCGGACGGAGCCGGTGCCGATCCTGCACGAACGCTGGACGGACGCCGACATCTACAGCGCGGGGCGCCCACGCATGGACAACGCCGTCAATCTCGGCGGGGTAACGCCGTATCTGCTAGCGGCGCAGGCGGCCGACGTCGACGCGATGCGGCTCCTGGCAGAGCTCGGCGCCGATCCGCGACTGGCTACATACGCCAACAACACCGCGGTCTCGCTCGCTGCCGGCGTGGGGCACGTGGAGGGGTCGCGACGCTTTCGGCCCGAGGAGGACGTCCTCGAGGCCATCAAGGTGGCGCTCGCCGAAGGCGTGGACATCAACGCCGCGAATGCTAATGGTCAGACTGCGCTCCACGGGGCCGTCTACCGGGCGGCCGACAGCGTCATCGTGCATCTCGTCGACGCCGGGGCAAGAACAGACCTCGCCGACGAGCTCAGGCGGACGGCACTCGACCTCGCCGAGCAGGGATTCAATCAGGTGGCCAGCTTGATCCGACGCGAGCGGTCGGCCACGCTGCTCCGCGATCTCGGCGCCACCCCGACCAGGCAAGACGCGGAAAACCGATTCGCCAGCCAGTGAGGTCCTATTCGATGACGGGTAGAAAGTCTATCTGGCCGGCAGGTGGTTGGCTGTTGGCGACGTGGCTCGTCGCGTGCCCCTGGCCGTCCGCCGCCCAGGCGCCCGAAGGCGTGGCGGCATCAGCGGCGGCGGACCATGCCGCGGTCCTTCAGCGCTATTGCGTCACCTGTCACAACGAGCGCCTACGCACCGCCGGTCTAGCCCTCGACCAGCTCGATCTGGCGGATACTGCGGCCAACGCCGACGTGTGGGAAAAGGTGGTGCACAAGCTCCGCAGTCGCACAATGCCGCCCGCGCGGCGGCCTCGACCCGATGACGCGACCTACGACGCCGTCGCGACGTGGCTCGAGACGTCGCTCGATCGGTCCGCGGCGACACGGCCCAACCCCGGGCGTCCGCTCCTGCATCGGATGAACCGGACCGAGTATCGCAATGCGGTCCGCGATCTGCTGGCGCTCGACATCGACGTTAGCGCGCTGCCGGCGGACGATTCGACCTACGGCTTCGACAACATCGCCGACGCCCTGGGCATGTCGCCCGTGCTGCTGGAGAGTTACGTGACGACGGCGCGCAAGATCGCCCGGCTCGCCGTCGGCAGTCCTGCGATCCTGCCCGCCACCACCACGTATAGCACCCCTCTTGATCTCACGCAGTCCTACTATCTTCGTGGGCTGCCGCTCGGGACGCGGGGCGGTATCCGAGTGGACGAGTACCTCCCGGTCGATGCGGTGTACGAGATCGCGGTCACACTGCGCCGAGGTGCGGGTGGATCGATTCGCGGCATCAGCGAGGAGCACCTACTGGAGTTGACGCTCGATGACGAGCGGATCGGCCTCTTCGCCATCGGCGGCCCTGACGCGTATCAACCGCTAGCGGGGTTCGGCAACGCCGGTCTGGGCGTCACGAAGGCGTTCACCGCTGACAAGTACATCCACGTGCGGCTCCCAATTCCGGCCGGCGACCACACTGTAATCGCCACGTTTGTCGGGAAGCCGTCGGCCCTCCAGGAGCAAGTGAGAAAGCCGTTCCTGCGAAGCTACGTGTCAGCGAACAGCCGGTTGGGGCTCCCTGAAGTCGACAGGCTAATGCTCGCTGGCCCCTTCGAGGCGGCTCGACCGCGCGACTCGGCCAGCCGGGACCGGATCTTCACGTGCCAGCCGACGACTCCCAGCGAGGAGACGTCGTGCGCCCGCGCCATCCTCGGCCGACTCGGCCGGCTCGCGTATCGCCGGCCATTGGAGACGCCCGAGCTGGAGGCGTTGCTCGGCTTCTACGCCGAGGGGCGGCGCGACGGCGAGTTCGAGGCCGGCATCGAGCTCGGGCTCCGTTACCTGCTCGCAAGCCCGCAGTTCATCTTCCGGCTCGAAACCGAGCCGGCCGATCTCGCCGCGGGCGAGGTCTATCCGCTAAGCGATCTTGACCTCGCGTCGCGTCTGTCGTTCTTTCTCTGGAGCAGCATCCCCGATGAGACCCTGCTCACCTCGGCCGAGCGGGGCGAGTTGAGCGACCCCGACGGGCTCTCGCGTCAGGTGCGTCGCATGCTCGCCGACCCGCGGGCCACCGCGCTCGTTGAGAGCTTCGCCGGTCAGTGGCTGTATGTACGAAATTTGGGCAACATCACCCCCGACCGGCCGACATTCCCGGACTTCGACGACAACCTCCGTCGGGCGATGCAGCGCGAGACCGAGCTGTTCGTCGAGAGCATCATGCGGGAGGACCGCAGCGTGCTCGACCTGCTGACGGCCGACTACACCTACCTGAACGAGCGGTTGGCGCGTCACTACGAGATGCCGGGAATCTACGGAGACCGGTTCCGGCGCGTCCCGGTGACCGACGACGCGCGTCGCGGTCTGCTCGGCCACGCCAGCGTGCTCACGGTGACGTCGTACGCGACCCGCACGTCGCCGGTGCTTCGTGGGCGGTGGATCCTCGAGAACCTGCTCGGGGCGCCGCCGCCACCACCGCCACCCGATGTGCCGGACCTCGAGGACAGCGGCAGCGCCGAGGGCCTCTCGATCAGAGAGCGGTTGACGCGGCATCGAGCCAATCCGGCGTGTGCAGCGTGCCACGCACGGATGGACCCCTATGGCTTCGGGCTCGAGAACTTCGACGCGGTCGGCCGCTGGCGCGCGCGAGGCGCCGATGGCGTGGCGATCGACGCGGCGGACACGCTCCCCGATGGGACAGTGTTCGACGGGCCCAGCGAGCTGCGGGAGGCCATCCTTCAGCGCCCGGAGGAATTCGTCAATACGTTGACAGGAAAGCTGTTAATCTACGCAACAGGCCGAGGGCTGGAGTACTACGACGCCCCGATCGTCCGCGCGATCGTGACCCAAGCCGCCGGTGAGGATTATCGCTTCTCGTCAGTGATCATAGGCATCGTGACGAGCGACCCGTTCCGGATGAAGATGAAGCGGCCTGCGACGGATCACACGACCGTTGCGGCGGCGGCCGGGCCCTGACGCGGGGCGCGGTGGAGTCGATATCGTTGGTTTCTCCGAGGAGAGAAGATGATCATCACGAAGATGGCGTTACCCCGGCGGACGTTTCTGCGCGGTGTCGGTGCGACGCTCGCCTTGCCGCTGCTCGATGCGATGGTGCCGGCGCTGTCGGCAGCCTCTAGGACCGCGGCGGCCCCGGTGCGCCGGCTGAGCTTCACCTACATCCCGAACGGCGCGATCAACGACAAATGGCGACCAGTGGCAGACGGGACGGCGTTCGAGCTCCCGCAGACGCTGGCCTCGCTCGAGCGGCACCGCGACCGTCTCCTCGTGCTCTCCAACCTCGAGTCTCGTCCAGCCGAGGCGGCCGAGGGTGAGGGGTCGGGCGACCATGCGCGCGCGAGCGCGGTCTGGCTGAGCGGTATCCACCCCAAGCGCACCGAGGGGGCCGACGTGCGCGGCGGCACGACGATCGACCAGATGGCAGCCGAGGTGCTCGGGCGCGACACACAGCTGCGATCGCTCGAAGTCGCAGCCGAGGACTTCACCGCCGTCGGAGGCTGTGACATCGGCTACGCCTGTAGTTACGTCAACACGTTGTCGTGGCGCACACCGACGACGATGCTCCCGATGCAGACCGATCCGCGGGTGGTCTTCGAGCGGCTCTTTGGCGAGGGCCTCGGGGACGAGGCGCGACGGCGCCAGCTCAGCCAGGACCGCAGCATCCTCGATGCCATTGTTGGCGAGGTTGACCGGCTGCAGAAGCGCCTCGGGGTCGCAGACACCGCACGCGTGAAGGAGTATCTCGACAGCGTTCGCGAGGTGGAGCAGCGCGTGCAGAAGATGGAGGCAAGCGTCGGCGAGCACATCGAGCTCCCGACCATGCCGGTCGGAGTGCCCGAGCTCTACGACGACCACGTGAAGCTGATGTATGACTTGCAGGCTCTTGCGTTCCAGGCCGACATCACGCGTGTCAGCACGTTCATGCTCGCGCGCGAGGCGTCGACACGTACCTACAACCACATCGGCGTCCCCGACCCGCACCACGCCATCTCGCATCACGGGAACGACCCGAGCAAGGTCGCGCGTGTGGAGAAGATCAACGCCTACCACGTGAGCCTCTTTAGCCGTTTCCTCGACCGGCTGCAAGCGACTCCGGACGGCGACGGCACGCTGCTCGATCATTCGCTGCTGATGTATGGCGGCGGCATCGGCAACGGCAACCTCCATCAGCACCAGGACCTGCCGTGCCTGCTCGTGGGCGGCGCTGGCGGCCGGCTGAAGGGCAATCGTCACATCGTGTATCCGGAGGCGACGCCGTTGGCCAACGCCCTCGTTTCGATCCTCGACAAGGTCGACGTCCATCACGAGAGCATCGGCGACAGCACCGGCCGACTCGATCACATCTAGCACCAACCGGTCGGCGACATCGGGTAGGGGCGGGAGCCTACGGCTCCCGCCCCTTTCTTTGTCCTGGACACGAACGTTCTGATCGACCCTCTGCGCGGCCGGCCCGCCGGTCGACGCCTCGACTCGTTGCACGATCGGGGCGGCCTGCCGTGCACCACTGCAATCAACGTGGAGGGAGTCTTCAAGGGCCTTCGGCCGCGTGAAGCCGCCGTCGCCCGCGATCTGTTCGACGGTCTACGGATCGTGTCGCTCGGGCGGTCGGAAGGTTACCAAGCGGGAACGTGGCGACGAACCTTCGTCAAGCGTGGCGTGACGCTCTCGCAGACTGACTGCCTGATCGCCGCGGGCGCCACCTCGACGGCAGCCGTGCTGGCCACCGGGAACCCGGGACACTTCCCCATAAATGAGGCCACGGTCGAGCACTGGCCGGTGGGAACGTACCGGGAGAACCGGCTACGGTTCCACCGTGCACTCGCCATAGTACTGCTCGGGTCGCGAGGTGAACCCCGGGAGTGAGACCTGCGTGTACTCGTGGCGGGTGTGGACCGCCATCAGCTTCCCGTCACGGGTTTCCGTATCGAAGATCGTGGTCGAGTACAACGGTCCTGCCTGGAACATCTGGAGGAAGTGCAGGTACTCGCCCGAAAGCCGCGTAATGATGTGCGACGCGCCGAATGGGCCGACCGCTTCGGCCGTGGCGTCTTCGGTGTCGATCGCTTCGAAGCGAAACGAGAGATCGGACGGGGTGACATCCGCCTCCGGGTCTCCGTCGGTCCAGGTGGCGGTCGCAATCAGTGGAAAGGTGCACGCCGCCGTCCTGGCGGTCGCCAGTCGATCCTGCGCATGACCGGGCATCACCCGCGCGGCGAGCAATGTGAAAAAGAGGAGACCGAGCACGGCCGGCGTCGAGCAGCAAGGGTTCCGGGTCATGGGTTCTCCTGCGGAGACGTACGCGAGCATCATATGCCACCGGGCGGGACCCGCTCGTCGTCTTGACCGGAACCCTGTGCAAATGAGTCAAATCTTGCGGAAGACAGCAGGCGCGCGCCGGGCGTTCGCACCGCGGCGTGGGCACTCTGGGTCCCCGCGCAGCCGTCGCGGGGCTTGAGGGAAGCCCTCTCTCTAGTTGACCACGCCTCCGCGCCACGGGATAATCGGCGTCCGCGGACCGGACCACTGTGACCCTCGATGAAACTCGCAGCCATTGTGCTCGCGCTCGCCGCCAGCGCCGCGATCGTCGCCGGACGGCAGGCCGCACATGACGCGACCCGGGAGACGCAACTCGAGCGGCTTTTTCCTGCCGCGGCGGCGTTCTCACCGAAGGGTGGCACGCCGCCGCATATCAAGGCGTACTCCGGCGGTCCGGGGACCAGCGACCAACAGCTCATCGGGCTCGCGTTTCTAACCCGCGATCTCGAGCCGCTCGAGCGCGGCTACGACGGCCCCATCCAGATCCTGGTCGGTATGGACACGATCGGCTCCCTCACCGGTGTCATCGTCGTCAACCATAACGAGCCGTATGGCTATTTCTCGATAGATTTACCGGAGTTCGCAGCGCAGTTTGAAGCAAAGAGCATTCGTGACCGCTTCCGGGTGGGCCGTGACATCGACGCGGTGTCGCGGGCGACCCTGACCGTGACGAGCGCCTCCCGCGCCGTCAGGAACAGCGCTCGGCGTATCGCCAGACAGCTCCTCACGCCCCCAGGGGATTCGAAGTGAAGGGGGTCTTGGCCAGCCTGCTCGTCATCGTCTTGTTGCTGCTGATCGCGCTCTCCACAGCGCTCGACGCGCGGTCGGAAACCGCCGAGCTCCGCGCCGTTGGTGCCCAACCGGACGCGTCCGCTGAACCCGACCCGTGGGGATTCGACGACGAGGAGGACCAAGAGACGTGGGGCGTGCTGCTGGCGGATCAGGCGCTCGACCTGGGGTTGCTCGCGGCGTTCGCAACGCTCGCCATGGTGAGCTTCACCCGAAAGAGCGTGGCGCTCAAATACGTCACGCTCGGGGCTTCGGTGCTCTATCTTGGGCTCGCCAAGAGCCAGCTCGTCTCGGTGGTCAACGTCTACAGCCTCCTGACCGGCAACCTGCCGGTCTTCAAGTACAGCCTCGCGTGGTACCTGTTTGCCGGGTTCACGTTGGTCTCAACTGTCCTGTGGGGCCGCCTGTATTGCGGGCGGATCTGCGCCTACGGCGCGCTCACACAACTCCTCGACCGGGTTGTCCCGGCGCGGCTACGCGTCGACGTTCCCACGTGGATCGATCGGCGCGCCGCCAAGGTGAAGTACGGCCTCCTCGGAGCGACGCTCCTGTATTTCTTCGTCACCTCCGACATCTCGGCCTATCGCTACGTGGAGCCGTTTTGGATGTTCACTGGTCGGGCGACGATCGGCCTCTGGGTCGGCCTGGCCCTGCTGCTCGTGGCGACCGTGTTCGTCAGAAACCTCTACTGCCGCTTTCTCTGCCCGGTCGGCGCGTTCCTGGGACTGCTATCCAACCTGACGATCTTTCGCATCAAGCGCTGGTCGGAATGCAACAGTTGCAAAATCTGCGAGAAGGCGTGTGAATGGGGCGCGATCGAGGGACCAAAGATTCTGATGACCGAGTGCGTCCGCTGCGACGACTGCGAGCGCTTGTATCTGGACACAGCGAAGTGTCCCCACTGGATCATACTGAGACGGAAGAACGCCTAGTCCTGCTCGGCCCCGAGTGATCGCAGCAGATCTCCGGTACTCGTCCGGACCTCGACGTTGCCGCTACCCGCGCGGAATCGGTCTGCGAGCATCAACGGCGTCTCGCCGCGCTCGTTCGCGACGTTGATCGCGGCGCCACGGTCGACGAGCAACTGGACCAGCCGGTCCGACTTGATGTGAGCCGCCGCATGCAGCGCGGTGTGACCGGCGTCGGTGGTCGCATTGACGTCGGCCCCGAGGTCGAGCGCCAGCCCGACCGCCGCCAGTGTGTCGGCCTCCGTCCGAAGATTCTCGGCCTCGTACCGGCCCAGGCCGGCCGCCACCATCAGCGCCGTCGTCCCGTCGGTCGCCGCCAGCAACGAGTCGGCCCCGTGGGCTTCGAGCGCCCGCATCACGTCGACGTCACCGGCCATTGCCGCCAGCATGAACGGCGTGGCGCCATCGAAGACCTGGACCCCCTGCTTGTTATGCTCGTAGGAAATCTGGCTGTAACCGAATCGGGGCGGGGTCTTTCGCATGCGCGCGTTCGGGTCGGCGCCATGGGTGAGCAGCGCCTCGATCAGCTCGAGCTTGGCGTCCGGCGGCACGCCTCGAATGGCTTGCCATTCCGCGTCCCGCTTGGCGTCGATGCCGTTTGGGCCCGAGAGCTCGGTCTGCCAGGCGCCCGCGGCCCAGTGGAGCGCGGTGTAGTCGGGCCCCTCCGGCTCGGCCGCGGCATCCGGTTCCGCCGACGGCCGCATCGGAGTTTTTGCGATCGGCCCGGCGTTGGGATCTGCACCGGCCGCAAGCAGAAAGGCGGCCACCGGGACCTGTCCGCGCACCGTCGCCACGATCAGCGCGCTCACGCCGTCTGGCATCGTATCGTTCACGTCCGCACCGGCTGCCACCAGGATCCGAGCGACCCGGAGGCTCCCCTCGCGCGCCGCGAAGAGCAGCGGGGTGAAGCCGTTCTCAGACCGGGCATAGACGTCGGCGCCGCCCGCCAACAACGTCTCGACCACCTCGGGATACCCCCTCGAGGCGGCCCACATCAGCGGGGTCTGCCCGGTGACCGGGTCGGCTGCGTCGGTCTCGGCGCCTGCCGCGAGGAGCGCATCGACCGCGACGCGATTCCCGGTGCTCGCCGCGCGCATGAGTGGCGTTTCTCCCGTCGTGCGGGCCACATTGGGATCGCTCCCCGCGTCGAGGAGCACCGTCACCATCTCGACGCTCGCGTTGGCGGCGGCGAGCGACAGCGCGGTGACACCGTGGGCATTCGCCGCGTCCAGCTCCGCCCCGGCATCGATCAGCAGGCGCGCTATCGCAACATCGTTCCAGTGGGCCGCCCAATGAAGCGCCGTGGCGCTGTCCGGCTGCCGGACGTTGACGTCGACCTCCGCGGCGACGAGCGCCCGCACCCCGCTCGCATCCTGGCGCTGTGCCGCCTCCACGACCCTGAGGTCATCCTCAGCTGCCGCCAGCCCGACGCCAGTCACCAGGCAGACGACGACCGCGACAGCTATACCGGTCGCGCACGTCCCGGAAGCAACCGTCGGCCTTCGGCGAGACGAAGCACCGCCGTTCTGATAGCGGCACGATGTTGCACGAGCCGAGCCGATTTCTGCAGCGATGCGCGCAACCGGAAGGTTGGGGTCGGTGGAGTTGTGCAGCATCACGCTCACCATGGACTCTACAGGTCAGAGAGCTCCGCGAACGACCCCGTGCTGTTGCCGATCTGCTCGGCCGGTACACCCAGCTTGTGCAGCACGCTCAGATAGAGGTTGGTCAGCGGCGTCTCGTCCGGGTATCGGAGATGCCGCGCCCCCCTGATCTGACCGCCGCCCCCGCCCACGAGCAGAGCCGGCAGCTTGTGCGGATCGTGCTGGTCGCTTTCGCTCATGCCACTGCCGAAGAACACCGCCATCTGATCGAGCAGCGACCCGTCGCCATCCGGCGTGGCCTGGAGCCGCTCCAGGTAGTACGCGAAGAGCCGCATGTGGTACGTATTGATACGCACCAGCTTCTCGACGCGCTCCGAATCGGACGTCGAATGGGTCACCTGATGGTGTCCACCGGCCACACCGATTTCTGGATAGGTCCGACCGCTGATCTCCTTGCCCACCATAAAGGTGCCGACGCGCGTGAGATCGGCCTGATAGGCCAGCACCAGGAGATCGAACATCAGTTTCGCGTAGTCCTCGAACGCCTCCGGGACAGCGCCCGTCGGCCGCTCGAGTGACGGGAGCTCGCGTTCGCCTTGCGCCTCGGCTTTCTGGATGCGCAGCTCGACATCGCGAATCGCGTCGAGATATTCCGTCAGCTTGATCCGGTCGCGCGCCCCTAGCACCGCCTGGCGATCGGCGACCGTGTCGGTGACCGAGTCGAGGATGCTTCGGTTCTTTCGGAGGCGCGCGGCGTGCGCCGCCGGGTCCGTTGTATCGGCGTCGCCGAACAGGCGCTCGAAGACCGCACGCGGGTTGTTCTCAACTGGCATCGGCGTCGTCGGCGTCCGCCACGACAGCGTGTTGACGTACGCGCAGCTGTATCCGACGTCACAGGCGCCCGCCAGGTCGGTCGCCTCGAGTCCGATCTCGAGTGATCGGATCTGGGTCTCCCGACCCAGCTGTTCCGCGGCGAGCTGGTCGACCGACACCCCGGCCCTGAAATCGGCCCCCTCCGTCGGCTTGCCGTGCACCCCGGTCAGAAACGCCGCGCCGATGCGCCCATGGCCGCCAGCTGGCTCACCCGGGCGAGCGACCGCCGGTTCGTTGTCCAACCCGCTGACCACTACGACCTGGTCACGGACCTTGGCGAGCGGCTGGAGTATGGTCGGCAGCTCGAACCCCGTGCCATCGGTGGCGGGCGTGAACTGATCCATGATCATCCCCATCGGGACGTAGACGACGCCGAACCGCTTGATGGGTCTCGCCGCGGTGTTTCGAATGGCCGCGAATGCCGGCACCATGCTATCCAGCAACGGCAGGGCAATAGTGGCGCCCAGGCCGCGCAGCACGGTGCGCCGCGGCAGGGCCCGCTTGGTAACGATCATGACGCCGCCCTCCTCATCTGAAACGGAACACTCTCGACCATTCCCAGGATGATCGACGACCAGCGGTAGTCGCTCTCGGCCGCGTCGCGGACGATCTTCCGGATGGCCGGCATGTCATAGTACTCGACGCCCCGCCCGAGCGCGTACGTCAACAACCGGCTAGTAACGGTCGTCATGAACTCGGTGTCGCGGGAGGCGAGCATCTCTCGCAGGCCGATCGGGCCGTCGAACGACGCGCCGTCGGGGAGCTCGCCCGACGCATCGATCACGGTCCCGCCTTCGTCGGACCGCCACTTGCCGATCGCGTCGAAGTTCTCGAGCGCGAAGCCAAGGGGATCCATGCGAGCATGGCAGCTTGCGCACGCGGGGTTCGCCCGATGCTGCTCCATCCGCTCCCGCATCGATCTGGGCTCGGCCGTCGCGTCGTTCTCCTCAAGTTCTGGCACGTCGGGGGGCGGTGGCGGTGGCGGGGCACCAAGGACGTTTTCCAGCAGCCACTTCCCCCGCAGCACCGGCGAGGTCCGCGTCGCATACGACGTCACCGTAAGAATACTGCCGTGTCCAAGCAGGCCTCGACGCGCGTTGTCGGACATCGGGACGCGACGGAAGTGGCTCCCGTAGACGCCTCGCACGCCGTAGTGTCGCGCCAGCCGCTCATTGAGAAACGTGTAATCGGCCGTCAGCAGCTCGCTCGCGCTCCGATCGTCGCGTAGCTGCTGCTCGAAGAAGAGCTCGGTTTCTCGGCGGAACGCCTCGCGCAGGTTGTCGTCGAACTCCGGGAAGGCGTTGACGTCGGGCGCCACAGCGCGCATGTTGCGCAGGTGGAGCCACTGGCCGGCGAAGCTCGTCGCCAGCGTCGACGAACGCGGATCGGCCAGCATCCGCCGCACCTGCGTCTCGAGAACACCGGGGTCGCGTAGCCGCCCCTCCGTGGCCACGGTCAGCAGCTCATCGTCAGGAATGCTGTGCCAGAGGACGAACGACATCCGGGACGCGAGCTGGAGATCCGTCAGGGGATAGGGAGCCCCGGCAGCAGTGTCGACCGGATCAGGTTCCATCCGATAGAGGAAGTCAGGGTCGATCAGTACGCGCTCGAGCGCCCACCGGACACCCGTCTCGAAGCTGTCCTCTTCCGCACGGCCGGCCCGAAAGACGCCGACCAGCGTGTCGAGGTCGGTGTCGGTGACTGGCCGCCGATACGCTCGGCGGGCAAGCGATGCGAGCAACTGCCTCGCGCACGGCTCCTCGTCCTCGAGCCCGGCGGGGTCACAGACGAAGATACGGCGGCGGCTCGGCGTGTCCCCGAGACTGGTGGCGTTGAACGGGCCTTCGATCTCGACGCGGCCGATGCGCGTCTCCGCGCCGCGCACGCCACCGAACGTGATGTTGGCGACCGGCAGCTGCGCGGGCGCAACGCCTTCGGGTGCCACCATGCGATCGACGAAGGTAACACCCACCAGATGCAGCCCCGCCGCCGCTGAGAACCGAGCCTCGAACGGCTGCGGCGGCACGCGTCGCCGGCGCGGCGCGTCCGGGTCTCTCGGCGGCCGCTCCAGCGTGAAGACCTGAATCTGGACGCCGTCAAGTCGTACCTCGAGCTGCTGCGGCTCGGGCCCGGGCCGTATACCCTCGCCTCGGTGCGACGCGATCCGAACGATGTACTCGCCGTCCACCGGAAAATGATGGCGGATCACCGTGCCGCCTCGCGTGCCGAACGGGAGCGCCTCGCTGGCGCGTCCGGTCTGCGTGTCCATTCGCGAGACGGTGTAGGCCTGAATCCCCGGGCGCACGCGCATGTCGCCCACCGCAAGGCGCGCAATGCGCGAGGCGGCCGACATGTAGCGCTCCAGTAATCCAGACGACAGCCGCTGCATATCCGCATTGTTGTCGAAGCCAAACGCCATTTCGTCGGCGGGGAGCAGCGCCGGACCGTCGATCTCCACGGCGAGCAGGTCGCGAACCGCGTTCGCGTATTCGGTCCGGGTGAGCCGCCGCACGGTCGGCCGACCCGGATCCGGGTCAGCGGCAGCGGCACGGTCAATCGCCGTTTCCAACCAGGAGGCGAACGCTCTATAGCGCGCCGCGGACGGCCGCGGCCGCGCCGGCGGCGGCATCTCCTGCGTGCGCAGCTTGATCAGAACCTTCTCCCAGATCTCTGCATCTGCGCTGACCTGTTCGAGATCAGCCGTCTCGAGCGAGAGACCGGCTGTCTGCAGGCGATCGTTGTGGCAGGTGACGCAATAGCGGTCGAGCATGCCACGGAACGCGTCGGCTGGCACCGGCGCGAGGCGTGCTGACTGCGTGGGCGGCCGAGCGGGCAGGCGCGGCTCGGCCTGGACGAAGCCGAGGCCGGCTCCCAAGACCAGGAACAGCGCGCTAACGCCGAGAAGGATCTTCGGCACAGGGACCGACCTCCGACCTTAATAGTACTCCACATCCCCCGCCAACGGATGGACGGGACTGTCCTAGCCGGATGGCCCACAACTCCCGATCGGCGCTCGCCGCACTTCCGCTGCTGGCGTGTCGTGCATCCTGCGATGCCGCCGAGGACGGCAGATTTGACGACGCGCGGGCACCGCGCGGCGACGCCCCGCTCGGGTGGCGCCAGCCGATCTGCTGAGGTCGGATCGCGACCGGTCATAAAGGCATTCGCCCTCGGCACGACTGTGGCGGCGGCATAGAACCGCCCCAAGCGGTTCGCAACACGGGCCCGACGATGGCAAGTTCGGCCGCCCGAGCGACGCCGTCCGTATCGCGCGCGATCGCGGCGTCCGGACCCTCACCGCCGAACGGAAGACGACCCTCTGTGTGACACGGCACGGTCCGCTGGTCGAGGCCGTCCGCAGCTAATTCGGGACGCTGGGATCGGTGATCCGGTCCCCGCGTGCCCGAGTCTGGTCGGCGGGCGCAACTGGCAGGCGTCCGCGTACAGCCCGGAACGCGGCGTCCTCATCATCTTCATCTTCCTGCTCCATCAGAGGTGTGCACGACGATCCGCAAGGCGCGAGGAGGGCGCACACCAGGAGTGTGTGACCGACGAGCACCGCCGCGCGGTGGGATGCGTCGGCGGTCGAATGCAGCGGCACGCGCCCCATGGGTTGGCCGCCCCACGCCGCGCCCGCGAGGCGCGCCTTGGCCGCCGCCGTCCGCATACGAGCCGTACGTTTCCACGTCGGACGGCTCCTCTCAAGACGCGGCTTTACCCCGTCCCCCCCCCCCCGTGGGAATCTCGGGCTGCCCACGCATCGGATGGCCGGACGCCGGGTGCTACGATAGTTCTGAGTTGCGTGGCACGCTCGCATGTTGTGGGTCGTCCGGCTTGTGAGCGCCGGACGCTCGATCCGGTTGGGGCACGGGACGGGGACCGCACTCCGTAGGAGGTTTTCACCATGAATGCGAGTGGAAGCACGGCGGCACTCGCGGGGATCATTGCGTTCGGAAGCGCCGCATCCATCGGCTGCGGTGGCGGCGGCGCCTCGCCCCCGGCGGCCGAGGCCGCCGCCGACGCGCCCGTACCCGAGGCCCCAACCGCTCGAGACCTCCTGGCCGCGGGCCACGTGGTCGAGATCCCATCGTTCTCCTTGACCGATCAGACGGGCGCCCCCTTTGGCTCTGCCGATCTGGATGGCCGGCTCTGGGTCGCCAACCTCACGTCGACACGCTGTGGCGGCGGCTGCCAGGACGTGATCGCCGTACTGCGCGGGATCCAGGACGAGTTCCTCGGGGCGGAAGACGTGCGCCTGGTCAGCTTCAGCGTCGACCCTGAACACGACACGCCTCGGGTCCTGGCCCGCCACGCCGACGACGCGGGGGCCGACCCGGACCACTGGAAGTTCCTGACCGGGCGGCCGAACCAGATCGAACAACTCAGCCGGCACGGGCTCCACTTCGCGGTCGGCGAGAACGCCGGGGGCGGGGACGCTGTTCCGAGTCAGGAGTTGCTGCTGGTAGGCCGTCACCGTGCGATCCGCGGGGTGTTTGACGGCTCGAGCGCGGACGGTCGCGACGCACTGGTGACCGAACTGCGCGCCCTCGCCGGCGCGCCGGCCCAGCAGCGATACGCAGACCCCGAAGAGGTGCTCGATCCTGCGTGGCTGAGCCAGCGCGCCGAGGATCAGCTCGCGACAGTCGACCGGTTCGAGGTGTTCCACGACTTTCGCTTCGAGGATCGGGTACACGAGAGCGGCATCACCTTCCTGAACCGGGTGACCGACGACTCGGGCAAGGCCTACAAGCCGGTCCACTACGACCACGGGAACGGCCTCGCCGTTGCCGACGTCGACGGCGACGACCGGCTCGACCTCTACTTCTCGAACCAGGTGGGCGGCAACGAGCTCTGGCGCAACCTCGGGAACGGCGAGTTCGACAACATCACCGCCACGGCGGGCGTCGCGCTCGCGGACCTGATCGGCGTGGCCGCGTCGTTCGCCGACACCGACAACGACGGCGATGCCGACCTGTATGTGACGACCGTCCGCGGTGGCAACCACCTCTTCGTCAACGACGGCAGCGGTCGATTCACCGATGTCACCGAGGCGGCCGGCCTGACGCACGTCGGTCACTCGTCGGGTGGCGTGTTCTTCGATTACAACCGCGACGGGTTACTTGACTTGTTCCTGTGCAATGTCGGCGTGTACTCCACGGACGAGATGGGTCCCGGCGGATACTACGTTGGCGTTGCCGAGAACGCGTTCTTTGGGCATCTCCAGCCGGAGGAGTTCAACGAGCGCAGCATCCTGTACGAGAACCAGGGGGACAATCGGTTCGTCGATGTGACCGAGGCGCGCCGGCTGGTCGACGAAAGCTGGACCGGCGACGCGAGCCCGATCGATGCCAACGCCGACGGCTGGCCCGACCTCTACGTGCTGAATATGCAGGGCCACGACCAGTACTACGAGAACGTAGGCGGCGAGTACTTCGAGCGACGAAGCCGCGAGCTCTTTCCCAGGACGCCGTGGGGATCGATGAGCATCAAGGCCTTCGACTACGACAACGACGCAGACATGGACATCATCCTCACAGATATGCACTCGGACATGAGCGAGGATGTCGGCCCGCCGCGCGAGAAGCTCAAGTCACGCATGCAGTGGGGCGAGGACAGGTTGCAATCGGACGGGATGAGCATCTTCGGCAACGCGTTCTTTCGCAACAACGGTGACGGTACTTTCACCGAGGCGTCCGACGAGTTGGGAACCGAGAACTACTGGCCCTGGGGACTCAGCGTCGGCGACCTGAACGCGGATGGTTACGACGACGTGTTCATCGCGTCGAGCATGAACTTCCCGTTTCGCTATGGGGTCAACAGCGTCCTGTTGAACAACGGGGGCGAGTCCTTCCTCGACAGCGAGTTCATCCTGGGGGTGGAGCCGCGCCGGGAACGGCGCACGGCGAGGCACTGGTTCACGCTCAACTGCCTAGCGGAGGACCGTGGGAACCAGTACTGCGAGCAGTACGGGCTCCTCGGCGAGACCGAGATCTGGGCCGCCCTCGGGTCGCGCGCCTCGGCGATCTTCGACCTGGAGGGGGACGGCGACCTGGACATCGTGACCAACGAGTTTCACGACACACCGATGGTACTGGTCAGCAACCTCGCCGACCAGACGTCGGTGAACTACCTGGTCGTCACGCTCGTCGGGACGGAATCCAACCGCGACGGTCTGGGCGCCCGCGTCACGGTGCGGACCGCCGGCGGGTCCTACGTCAAGGTCCACGATGGGCAGTCGGGGTACCTGTCGCAGAGCCTCATCCCGCTGTACTTCGGGCTGGGGAATGCCGCGAGTGTCGACGAGATAACCGTGGCCTGGCCCTCTGGCACGGAACAGGTCGTGTCAGGTCCGATCGCTGCCAACACCACCGTGGAGGTCAGGGAAGAGTAGCGGCGCAGGCCCCGCAACCAGCCCGCTAACGCGCGAGTTCGCGGCTGAGCGCCATCACCGCCTCGACGGTTTCCTCGATGGTGCGGAGCTCGGGCCGCTCGGGATGAACCTCCCGCGCGGCGACCAGCCATTCCTGGGCCTCCTCGTAGCGCTCGAGGCGGACGAGGGCAGTCGCCCCTTCGATCCACGACCTTGCGTCCGCCGGCTCGAGTGCGACGACGCGCCGCCATTGGGGCACCGACGCCGCCAGCTGGCCCATGTTCCGCAGCATCTCGGCCTGTCCCACGTGGGCGTCCACGCGGCCCAGGTCGTGCTCCGCGGCAGCGGCGAAGCGGGCGAGCGCTTTGCCGAACCGGCCTTGCTCCGCGAACAGCACGCCGAGGCTGAGGTGGGTTTCCGCGTGATCTGGCGACCGCCGCAAGACCCGCTCGAACTGCGAGACCGCGGCCTCGACCTCCCCCTGCCAGTACAACGACAGGCCCAGCGCGTGCCCGAGCGGATCGCTCTCGGGGTCCAACTCGAGCCCACGACGGAACACCCCCGCCGCCGCCGCATATTCACCCGCGTCCATCGCGAGGGCACCCCGCTGAAGGTACGCCTCCGCAGTCTCGATCAGCCAGTAATACTCCTGCATCAGCGGGTCATGGAGCCGCGACTCGCCGTCGCCGCGCATCCCCAGGTGCGCCTCGGCCTTCTCCTCCTCGCCGAGGCCTCGATACGCCACCGCCAAGGGGTAGTGCAGACGCGTCGCCTCTGGCTCGAGCGCCAACGCCTGCTCGAAATAGTCTGCGGCCTCGGCCTGGTCGCCCTGCGCCAGCGCCGCGTCACCCAATCCCTCGAGCGCCGCAGCCGATCGTGGGTCGACCTCGCGCGCTTGGTGAAAGAGCCGCTCCGCGTCTTCGGGGCGCGCCTGTTCCAAATAGGCCTCGCCGAGCGCGACGATAG
The DNA here is from genome assembly GCA_964646815.1 of uncultured Vicinamibacteraceae bacterium. Taxonomy (GTDB): domain Bacteria; phylum Acidobacteriota; class Vicinamibacteria; order Vicinamibacterales; family UBA8438; genus CAZYFH01. The sequence goes on from CAZYFH010000006.1 coordinate 61,300, forward strand.
TGGGTAGATCTGTCGGGCGCAGCTCAAGCGCGCGTTCGAAGAACTCCGGCGCGCCCGCGCGGTCACCGCTCGTCAGGTGGAGCTGCCCCAGGTAGTACGGCCAGCGCGGCTCAGTGGGTGCCAGCGCCTGGGCATTTCGCAAGCTGGTTTCTGCGCCGCCATACAGCCCCGTCGCCATCAGGATGAGGCCGACGTCGCCATGCGCGTGGGCCAGCTGGGTGGCCGACGTGTTCAGGGAGGTCGTCTTCTCCTCGAGGGCCTCGAGGGCAGCGTAGCGTTCGCGCACTTGATCCTGTACTGACGGCTCCAGCCGAGACAGAGCGGGAATCGGGACCGACTGGATCTCCCATTCGCCTATCTCGATGGCGGCAGCATCGACATCGCGCCCGGAATCGCCCACCTGCGAAGACGCACAGCCCCCCCCCACGACGGCCAGCACGCTGGTGAAAACGGCCGCGCCGCGCCTGTTCCGCCCGCTCATCGGCCGCTTCCCTCCGTGAGTGTCGTGTATCGGTCAATTGCCACGTCGGTCCACTCCTCGACCTGACCGCTCGGCCAGGTCACTCGGACGCGAGGGGCGTCCGCGGAATCACCGAGACCCGCAAGCACCCGCGGATCGTTAGCGGAGGCATAGCTCCCGTCGGCACGCGTGCGACGCCACAACGTCAGGCCATCCCCGCGCGTAATGGCCACCCGCGCGCCGAGCATATCACGCGGGCTACTGGCCCCAACGAGCCGCAACCCCAACCAGGAGTTGAGATTACCGACTTCGTTGACCAGGAGGTGGACCGGCCCGGCATCGTTCGCGACGACGACATCGGTATCGCCGTCGTTGTCGAGATCGCCAAACGCCGCGCCGCGGCTCACCTCCGAAAGCCCGAATGCCGCGCCGGCCTGATCGGTCACATCGGCGAATCGCCCGTCGCCCAGGTTGCGGAACAACTGGTTCCGCTGCTGCAGGGGGAACGGGTTGTCCGGACCGAGCGCGTCGAGGTTCTGCGTGACGAACCCATTGACCGCCAACAGGTCGAGCCAGCCGTCGTTGTCGTAGTCGAACCATGCCGCGCCGAACCCGGTATAGGGCAGGCTCGCGATCCGGATCCCCGAGCGCGCGCTCTGGTCCTCGAAGAGCCCGGCTCCATCGTTGACGTAGAACGTGCTGCCCTGTCCGGTGAGGTCGGTTATGAACAGGTCTTCGTCGCCATCGTTGTCGAAGTCGCCGGCGTCGACGCCCATATCGGCCTTGCGCTCGCCGGACGCGCCGAGCGCGGTTCCCGATATGAGCGCCGCGTCGAGGAAGGTCCCGTCCTGCCGGTTTAGCCAGAGCTGGTTTTCCTGCTGGTCGTTGGCGACGAACAGGTCGATCCAGCCATCACCATCGAAGTCTGCGGTCGACACGCCGAGCGCCGGCCCGAACGTGCCCGCCAGGCCGGCATCAGCCGTGATGTCGGTGAACGTGCCGTCGCTGCCGTTGTGATAGAGGCGATCCGGCCCAGGGCGATAACGCTCGGGCGGGCAGTAGTCCGTCTGCCCCGACTCGCCTTCACACGCGATGTGTCGATCGACACTGTAGATCAGATAGTTGCCGACGAAGAGATCGAGCCAGCCGTCGCGGTCGACGTCGACGAACGAGGCCGACACACCCCACCCGGGGTCGTCCGTTCCGCTCGCGGCTGACACATCAGTAAAAGTGCCGTCGCAGTTGTTGCGGAACAGCTGATTCGGGCCGAAGTTCGTCAGATAGAGGTCAATGCAGCCGTCGTTGTCGACGTCCCCCGCCGCAGCCCCCATGCCGTATCCGCCGGTATCGATTCCGCTGGCGTCCGTCACGTCGGTGAACCGAAGCCTGCGCGCGCCGTCCGCTTCGGCAGCCAGGTCATTCCGGTATAGGCGTCCGCCGGGCGCCGACGGTTCCGCCCCCGGCGGCTCGTCGTCCGCGCTCGCGGTCAACATCCGGCCTTGCACCAGGTAGACGTCGAGGTCGCCGTCGCCGTCGTGGTCCAACAGCGCCACGCCCGGCCCCATGATCTCAGGCTGATAGAAGTGCCCCGATCGGCCGCTGAAGTGGATGAAGTCGAGGCCGGCGTCCTGCGCTCGCTCGACGAAGAGCGGGTCCGAGCGATCCGCCGTCGCGGCTGGCGGCGACGGCGCGCCACCCGGGTCCGGTAGTCCGGACGCGCCGCCTGAATCCACGTCGCAGCCGCTCAGGCCGCCCACCGCAATTAGCAGCAGCAGTCGGGCCGCACGTATGAACTGACCGCCGGCCCAGGTTGGGTCAGCCGTGGAGCCTCGCATCGTCCAGCAACTATAATCGGAACCCTGGGCGACGCCACCACCCCCCCGATGTGAGCAGCAAGGTGAGTCAGATCCGGCTCCGTATCGGGACGCCGGAGCCGGCATGGTCAGCGGCGGAGTCCTGCATCGTCGAGCAACTATAATGAAACCTTGAGTTGTCTCGATTGCGGCCGATTCGGCGACCTCGTTCGCGCGCTCGCATCGATGCTATCGGTCGCGGCGCTCTCAGTGGCGTGCGCATCGGGGGCGCCAGACCTCGGGGCGGCGTCCGACGCCCCGGCCGGCGAGGATCCGACGACGGCTGACCCCTCGCCGTCCGCCGACGACGAGAATGACTGGTTCGCAGATCGGGCCGCCACGGCCGGCTTCGACTTCGTCCACTTCAACGGCATGTCGGGCGAGTTCTATTTGCCCGAGATGATCCCCGCCGGCGTCGGCTTGTTCGACTACGACAACGATGGCGACCTCGATGCGTACTTCGTCCAGGGGCAGATGATGGGCGAGGGCAAGACGTTCAGCGACGCGCTGTTCGAGCCCGTCGGCCCGTTGCCGCTCAAGGGCCGGCTGTATCGCAACGACCTCGAGGTTGCAGCCGACGGCACGCGCACGCTCCGATTCACCGACGTGACGGACGCCAGCGGGATCGACGCGCGCGGCCACGGCATGGGGGTGGCGGCAGGGGACGTCGACAACGACGGCTGGGTCGACCTCTATCTCACGAACCTCGGACCGAATCGGCTCTACCGCAACAACGGCGATGGCACGTTCGCGGACGTGTCTGCCGCGAGCGGAACGGACGACGCCGGGTGGGGTGTGTCGGCCTCGTTCGTCGACGTCGACCGCGACGGCTCGCTCGACCTCTACGTGGGCAACTACGTGGAGTACGGCTTCAGGACCGAACGCACGTGCACGGTTCTGTCGGACCGGAGGACTTACTGCGGGCCGGAGCACTACCCGGCCGCGACTGACCGGCTGTATCACAACCAGGGGAACGGCACCTTCACCGATGTGACGGCGACGGCGTTCGTCGTCACGGAGCCGTTCGGGCCTGCCCTAGGCGTGTCGACCGCCGACTTCGACGACGACGGCTGGCTGGACATCTACGTCGCCAACGACAGGCGGGACAACCTGCTCTGGATGAACCAGCGAGACGGCACCTTCAAGAACGTCGGGCTGCTGTCGGGCGCCGCGCTGAGCGAGCACGGCAACCCGGAAGCGAGCATGGGCGTCGACGCCGGGGACTTCGACAACGACGGCGACGAGGACCTGATGATGACGCACATACCGACGGAGGGCCACAATGTCTACGTCAATGACGGGTCGGGGTTCTTCGAGGACATGAGCGCCGCCTCACGCCTGCACGAACACAGCCTCGGCTACACGGGCTGGGGAACCGCTTGGATCGACTACGACAACGACGGCTGGCTCGACATCCTCTTGGCCCATGGCGCCCTCGACGCCAAGCCTGGTCGCCCGGATCATCCGATGCCGTTCGAGGAGCGGAATCTCCTGCTCCACAACCGGGGAGACGGCCGGTTTGAGGACGTGACCGACCGGGCGGGCGCGGCGCTGTCGCTGGTGGAAGTGAGTCGCGGCGCGGCGTTCGGCGATGTCGACAATGACGGCGACGTCGACGTCCTACTCGGCAATCTCAACGGGCGGGTGCGGCTGCTCATCAACAACGTCGGCAACCGGTCCCACTGGCTCGGCTTGCGGATCGTCGCCCAACTGGGTCGCAGCGCCGGGGACTCTGGATCGCCCGCGGTACGCGACATGCAGGGGGCGCGGGTCGCCATCCAACGGGAGGGGCAACAGACGCTGTGGCGCCGCGTGCGGGCGGACGGAAGCTATGCGTCCGCGAACGATCCGCGCGTGCTCGTCGGCCTCGGGGCTTCGACTGCGGTGCCGACGGTGCGCGTCCGCTGGCCCGACGGCGACATCGAAGAATGGGCCGAACTGGTGATCGACCAGTGGACCACGCTGATGAAGGGCGAGGGCACCACCCGATGAACCCCCATCGCCCGTACGGCCGCCAAGCAGGATGCCCCGCCGGTCGAAACGACCGCCGGGGGCTGTCGTTGGCGGTCGTTGCCATCTACGCAGCGTGCAACATCGCCTGCTCGTCCGGCACCGGCGCACCAGCGGGGTCGTCCGGCCCCGTGCTGGCTCCGCCAGACGGCCTGGGGCTGCAACCGGTCCTCACGCCCGATTTCTCCGCCATGGGCGCGTCGGTCGCGGAACAGATGCAAGACCGCTACGCGTCGCTCACCGGGGCCGTCGCAGACGGCGACGCCACGCCCGCGCGGCTCGCCAGCGCCTACGGCGAGATGGGGAACCTCCTGCTCGCGGCCCGGGAGACCGGGATGGCCGAGGCGTACTACGTGAACGCGCAGACGCTCGCGCCGGGCGATCGCCGATGGTCTCATCTGCTCGGGCACGTGTACCGGAACCAGGGCCCCCTCGCGAAGGCGGTCCCTGCCCTCGAGCATGCGCTCCAGCTGGATCCCAGCGGACTGGCGACGCTCGTCCGACTGGGGGACGTCCATCTCGCCCGCGGCCAGCCGGCAGAGGCCGCCCCGCTGTTCGCTAGAGCGCTCACGCTCGACCCCAACTCGGCGGCCGCGTGGTTCGGGGCCGGTCGGGCCGCGCTCGCACTTGGCGACCCCACCGAGGCGGTCCGGGCTCTGCAGGAAGCCTTGGCCCGCGAGCCGGGAGCCACGGCGATTCACTATCCGCTCGCGATGGCCTATCGGCGGCTGGGCGACGTCGAGCAGGCGCAGGCGCACCTCGCGCTACAGGGTGGCATCGAGCCACGGCCGTTCGACCCACTGGTGTCCGAGATCGAGGGCCAGCTCAAAAGCGCCGTAATGCTCGATTTCCGTGGTGAAGAGGCGCTGGCAGCGGGGAACTGGGCAGCGGCCGCCGACTATTTCGATGAGGCGCTCGCGTTGTCGCCCGACAGCCCGTCCCTTCGGCATCGCCTGGGGACAGCGTTGTGGCGCATGGGCGACGCGCGGGGTTCCGAACAGCAGTTCGAGCGCATCATTCAAACGGCCCCGGAGTATACGGAGGCATACTTCAATCTCGCTATGCTCATGGCGCAGAGCGGCCGACGCGACGAGGCGATCGCGCAGCTGACGACCGCGGTAGCGCTCAAGCCGGGCCATTTCGCGGCGCGCGGCGCGCTCGCCGCCATCCTGGGACGGGCCGGGCGCGCGGACGAGGCGCTAACCCAGTACGCCACGGCGCTGGAAATGGCCCCGCTCCACGCCCCCGCCGCGCTCGGCTATGCGATGACCCTCGTGCTCATGAAGCGCTACGCGGAGGCGCGCGACCGGTTGGTGGACGGGATGCGCACGTTCCCAGAGGATCCGGGCTTCACCCGCGCGCTGGCCCGCCTACTGGCTGCCGCGCCCGACGAGGGCGTCCACGATGCGGCGCGCGCGCTGACGCTGGCGGAGTCGCTGCTTGATCAGCAGCAGCACAGCTTCGCGGAACGCCTGGCCGTCGGCGAAACGTACGCGATGGCGTTGGCCGGCTCCGGGCAATACGCCGTTGCGACGGCGGTGCAGCGCGACGTGCGCGACACGGCCGAGCAAACCGGTGAGAGTGAGGAAGTCATTCGGCGCCTCACCTTCAATCTCACGCTGTACGAACGTGGCGATCCGAGCCGGACGCCGTGGACGCCCGCGGAGTTACCATAGGACCCGGGCGAAAAAGGCCGGCTGTTGATGCATCCTGTCCGCCACGGGCCGCTCTGCTTGCTCGCGCTCCTGGCGCTCGCCTCCTGCACGAGCGAGCGGGCGGGGCCAGCGTCAGCCGCAGCGGACGCCGACGACGACCAGCCGCCTGCGCGCGAGCGACTCGCGGACGCCGACCCGGACGACTGGTTCATCGATCGGGCCCAAGCCGCTGGCCTTGATTTCGTCCACTTTAACGGCATGTCGGGTGAGTTCTATGCTCCCGAAGTGACTCCCCCGGGCGTCGGCCTCTTCGACTACGACAACGACGGCGACCTCGACGCCTACTTGGTCCAGGGGCAGATGCTGGGCGAGGGCCACGCGCTTAGCGCTGCGCTCTTCGAACCAGTGGGCCCGTTGCCGCTGCGAGGCCGGCTGTATCGGAACGACCTCGCGGTGGCCGTCGACGGCACCCGCACGCTCCGCTTTACTGACGTCACCGAGATGTGCGGGCTCGACGCGCGCGGCCACGGCATGGGGGTGGCAACCGGAGATATCGACAACGACGGCTGGGTCGACCTCTATCTGACCAACCTCGGGCCGAACCGGCTGTACCGCAACAACGGCGACGGCACGTTTGCGGACGTGTCGGCGGCAAGCGGGACGGACGACGCCGGATGGGGGGTGTCGGCCTCGTTCGTCGACGTCGACCGCGACGGCTGGCTCGACCTCTACGTCGGAAACTACCTGCAATACGGGTTCGAGACAGACCCAGAATGCACCGGCGTGACCGGAAGCCGTATTCATTGCGGCCCCAAGTCGTTCCCGCCCCAGGCCGATCGCCTGTATCGCAATCAAGGGAACGGCTCGTTCGTCGACGTGACCGCGACGGCGCTCGAGGGCGAGCCATTCGGGCCGACGCTGGGTGTCGCGACCGCCGATTTCAACGGCGACGGCTGGGTCGACATCTACGTCGCCAATGACCAGACGGACAACCTGTTGTGGATCAACCGGGGCGACGGCACGTTCAGCGACATGGCCCGCCTGTCGGGCACGTCGGTGAGCGCCGATGGCCAACCCGAAGCGAGCATGGGCGTTGACGCCGGCGACTTCGACAACGACGGCGACGACGATCTGATCATGACGCACCTGCCACGCGAAGGGCACAACCTCTACGTCAATGACGGCTCCGCGCTCTTCGACGATCTGAGCGCCGTCTCCGGCTTCCACGCGGCCAGCCTCGGCTACAGCGGCTTTGGCACGGCCTGGGTCGATTACGACAACGACAGCTGGCTCGACATCGTCGCAGTCAACGGCGCCATCAACCCCATCACTGGCAGCCCTGACCCCCGCTTACCGTTCGACGAACGGAACCTCCTGTTCCGGAACACCCGTGACGGCCGGTTCGAAGGGGTCACGGATCACGCCGGCGCGGCGTTCGAGCTCGTCGAGGTGAGTCGCGGCGCGGCGTTCGGCGACGTCGACAACGACGGCGACACCGACGTCCTCGTCGGCAATCTCGGCGGGCCGGTCCGGCTGCTGATCAACACCATCGGCAATCGGTCCCACTGGATGGGGCTGCGCCTGGTCGGCGTTGGGGGCCGTGACATGCTCGGCGCACGCGTCGAGGTGCGCCGCTCGGTGGGTCGGTCGCTCTGGCGCCGGGCGCGCAGCGACGGCAGCTACGCCTCCGCGAACGACCCTCGGGTGCTGGTGGGACTCGGCGATACGACCGACGCGCCGACGGTGCGCGTGGCGTGGCCGGGTGGCGCGACTGAGGAATGGACCGACGTGGCGGTCGACCGCTGGACGACGCTCGCGGAAGGGACCGGCGAGGCGCGATGACGGCACACGCGTGGCTCGGCGTGGCGGCAATGGTGAGCGTCGTCGGAGCAGGCGCGTGCGCGCAGCCGGAGGAAGCGCCGCCTGCCGCGTCCGACGGTGCGGCGGTACTCGCGCCGCCGGCAGGCCTCGGCTTGCGGCGGGTACGCTTGCCCGATCTCTCGTCGATGGAGGACACCGTGCGGGCGCAGATGCGCGAGGCGCAGACGGCGTTCCGGCGTCGCATCGAGGATCCAGAGACGACCCCAAGCGAACTCGGGCGCGCCTACGGCGAGATGGCCAATCTGCTCATGGCCGCAAGGGATCTCGAGGCGGCCGAGCCGTACTACCTGAACGCCCAAGCGCTTGCCCCGAGCGATCGGCGCTGGGCCTACTATCTCGGGCACCTGTACCGCAACAAGGGCCCACTCGGCGAGGCGGCGGCCAACTTCGAGCACGCACGGCAGCTCGACCCCGATGACGTGGCAACGTTGGTCTGGCTCGGCGAGGTATACCTCGCGCTCGGTCGTGCGGAGCAGGCGGAGCCGCTGTTCGGGCGCGCAATTACGCTCGCGCCCGAGTCGCCGGCCGTGTGGTTCGGCACCGGCCGCGTCTCGCTGGCAGCGCGCGACTACCCCGCCGCGGTGGAAGCGCTGGAACGCGCACTGGCGCTGAACCCAAGCGCGACCGCCATCCACCATCCGCTCGGACTGGCTTACCGTGGTCTCGGAGACCTAGGGCGTGCGGCCACACATCTGGAACAGCCGGGGAGCGTGGAGGCGCCCCCGGCCGATCCCCTGATGTGGGCGCTCGACGATCTCCTACTGAGCGTCCAGGGGTTGCAGGCGCGTGGCGTCGCCGCGCTCGACGCCGGCGAGTGGACAGCGGCCGCCGATGTGTTCGGACGCGCGCTCGAGCTGGCGCCCTCCGATTCCGGTCTGCGGTACCGGCTCGGCACGGCGTTGTGGCGCATGGGCGACCTGCAAACCGCCCGAGATCAGTTCGAGCGGATCGAGCAAACGGCGCCGGAGTATCGCGAGGCGCAGTACAGCCTCGGCATGGTGCTGGATGCGAGCGGTCGCCCCGAAGATGCGACCGAACGATTCTCGGCCGCGCTGGCGGAGGACCCGGACGACCTTCGGGTCCGCGTCGGCCTCGCTGGCGTTCTCGGACGAAGCGGACGCCCGGATGAAGCGCTGACGCAGTACGCCGAGGTCCTTGGGCGCGACCCGACCCGCGCCGACGCCGCCTTCGGCTACGCGATGAACCTCGTCCGCCAGGAGCGGTATCGCGAGGCGCGCGACCGGCTGGAAGCGAGCGCCGATGCGTTTCCCGAGCGACGGTCGATGTTCACCCACCCTCTGGCGCGGATCCTTGCCGCGGCGCCAGACGATCGCGTCCGCGACGGCCGGCGCGCGCTGGCGATCGTGGAGGGACTGGCAGAAGAGGAGCAGAGTTTGCTGCTTGGTGAGACGCTCGCGATGGCGCTCGCCGAGCTGGGGCGGTACAGCGAGGCGGCGACGGTGCAGCGCGACCTGATCGACGCCGCCCGGCAGGCCGGGTCCCGGGACCTCATCGACGCCCTCGCCCGAAACCTGGCGCTGTACGACCGCGGCACGCCGTGCCGGACGCCCTGGACCCCAGACGAACTGCCATGAGCGCGCGTTGGCGCTCGGTCTTCGACGAGGCGACTGGTGCGCGGCGTTCGTCGCGCCAAAGCAGCCCGGCGACCTCGGGGACGCGGCCATCACCCACGACACCTGGTGGCGGATCGAGCAGGACGTGAGTGCGGCGGGGCCGTCCGCGGCGTCAGCGTCAAAGTGAACCACGAGCGCTCGCCACGCGGCCCGGGGGACCGGGGGACCGGGACACAGAACCAGGTTGACGTGCGGCCGTGGCGTCAGTTCGGTCATCCGGCGACTGGCATCGTTATGGGATCGCCCCAGACACGTTGACACGAATACGGTAGAGTCCGGTGCGTGCGGTCATGAATAGCGCACGTCCGTCCTCTCCCCACGCAACGTTGGCTGGCACCTCGGTCGGCATAATTGTCCCAAGATGCTTACCGTCTGGAGTGATAACCCACACTCCCCCAGGCCCAGTAGCCCAGAGGTTGCCTAGTTCGTCGACTTTTAGTCCGTCAGGAGCGCCTGGGGCGTCGACGTTGCTCGCATCAAGGAGTACGACACCATTGTTCAGTGAACCGTCTGCGTCAACGTCGTACGCCATCCAGAGACCTGCTGAGCTGTCCGCGACATAGAGACGTGACTCATCGGGTGAGAATGCGATTCCATTGGGACCTTGTTGATCTGCTAGCAGCGTTAAGGTGCCGTCAGGGTCGAGTCGGTAGATACCGTTGACGTCCAGTTCCTTATCCTCTGGATTCGGCAAGCCATAAGCTGGGTCGGTGAAGTACAAGGCACCATCTGATTTGTAGACGAGATCGTTAGGGCTATTGAAACGGTTGCCTTCGAAATTGTCGACGACAGTGCTTACCGTGCCCTCGCCTGTTGAGACTTGTGCATGAAGTGTTGCCCACTCCCGTCGTGAGATTCGGCCATTGAAGTGCTCTGTAAAAACGATATCACCGCCCGGGTCTACCGTAATTCCGTTTGAGCCTACCAAGCGTCCCTCTTCATAATCTCCGCTGAACACTGGTGAGAGAAAGTTGCTGACCTCGCCATCAGGCGTCCATTTGATTATGGCGTTACCAGGGATGTCGCTGAAGAGAAGAAATGGTCCACCGCCTCGCACCCACACCGGACCTTCAGTGAATCCGAAGCCGTCCGCAAGATGGTCGATGACGGCGTCCCGTGGAACCAAGGAGTCAAATGAAGCGTCGAGTTGCTCGATTGTGCCGGCACTCGGCACATTGGCTGCAGCCGTACTCGCCGCCGGTGACTCCGTTGATGCTGGGGCTTCACCACATGCGGTGGCCATTAGCACTATTCCTATTAGGGCCCATGTCCAATCACGTTTCATAGCAGTCTCCTAATGCACGTCATGGTGCGGCAATTGCGGCGTCACTTGTTGAAGCACAAGAAGCGCAACCGCAAGTGCGAATCATATTTCGTTGACGACAGTTCCAGAACCCAATCGTCAATTCCTTAGTCGGCAGTGACCTTAACCTCGTAGAGGTGGTATACCAGCACACCGGTCTCAAAGTTGGCGCGGCCAGCACCGATCGCTTGGATCCGGTTAAGCCACTTGTAACGTTCATCGCTAGTCTGAAATGTTGGAGCGGACGCGACGAGGCCCGTAGAGAAGTCGGCACGGCCACCATATTCCACGTAAATGATCGCTCCGTCGTCTGTTCTTAGAGTAAAACGAACGTCGAGCGCTCCAAGTGTTCCGTCCTCACCACTCATCGTTAACCAATCGGCAGCGTCGTTCGTTGCGAGCGTCGCGTTTACACGGTCACTCTCAAGTTTTATTTCCGGCACATCGACGACGAGTCGTGTGCCCTTTGGGCCCGCCCCGACCTCAATCATGTCACCGAGCTTGGCGGTAATGGTTCCCATCGGGGCCAATGTTGCTTTCGGCATAGTTCCTGATCTCCTGATCGATTCAATAGACGTATCTGGCACAGCGCTTGGCGGATGGCGACCCCACGGGGCGGGTTTCCGGCTGCTCACGCCGGTGCGCAGCGTCCCACGCGCGAGCGAGGCGTTAGACTACTCGAGAGTTGCACCCAGCGTAGCTCCAACCCCAACAGCCACGCCCCCAATCGCGACGTTGTCAAAGGCAATGCCAAGAGGCACACCGACTCCAAAGCCAATGGCAACGGCCACGCCGACGGCGGATTGACGTTTCTTGAGATCCGTCAGGTCTGTCCGACAGCGAAGAGTGGTTCATCATCACCGTGAGCGATCACCCCGCGGCGGTGCTGGGACCCTTCGAACGCCGACGACCGGTGCCGCCGGGAACGTACGTGAGTTGCTGGCCACGCCGACCGAGTCCCAGCTGATCGACGAACTGCGACAGTAGCAGCCAGGGGTCTCTGGCGATCCGTGGACGTGAGACGCCTGCTCAACATCTTTTGTCGTGGTCGCGGCCAGTGTGAACGATCTGCCCGAGGAAGCCGCCATCTCTGCAGAGACTCTGGCGGAGCTCCACGTCACCGTGTTTCTGGCGACGGACGAGCCGGCACCCGCCGGCCGCCTGCAACGACCTGCTGACGCGCTTCGCCGCGAGGCCAGTCCGCGACGAGGGGTGGCGTGAGGGTACGGCGAATCTACCGCCGGACCTCGGGCCGGTCGTACGGTTCCGACACGCGTCGTCGATCTCTTCATCGCCGCGACGGCTCGCGGCCACGGCGTGCGGCTCGGCATGCGGAATCGCCCAGGACTTCGAACTCCTTGCCCACGGCGCCAAAAAAAAAAGAGGCGCCGGCCTCGGAAGGCCGGCGCCCGTAAAGACATCGTGCTGATGCGCCGCTACGCTACCACTCGAGCTCGAGCCCGATGCGGACGTAGCGCGCCTGCATGATGGAGATGATCTCCTGCCACCGATCTCCGTACGTCGAGTTGACGCCAGTCGTCGTGTTCGTGTTGAACAGGTTGAACACGTCAACCACCGGCGCGATCTGCGTGTTCCCGATGTTGAACCGCCGCATCGCCCGGATGTCAACCTTCCGCTGATAATCGAGGAACATCACCTCCGGCGGCAGCAGGTCGATCGACAGCCGCTGCCCACCAGTGAGCGCGTCCCCATTAGGCAACTCTATGACGTTGTAGTTCGCGCTGATGTCCGGACCCGGATACCCCTGCACGAAGCCACTCAGAATGACGCCGCCCGGCAGCGGATAGGCCCCGTGGGCCTTATACATAAACTGCCACGCCCGCGGGAAGTCGCACCACAGTAGGGTGTTCTTATCGTCGATCCCGTAGCCAGACGTGTTCCCGGATGGCGTATCGCAGTTGTTGGTCTGCGTCCGCTCCTGCGTGAAGCTACCGCCGAAGAACGCGCCGTTCGACAGCCGGCCGTCCATGGTGTACTCGAAGCCGTCATAGATCCGGTCGTTCACATCCGACGTCGAGATCACGACGTTCGACAGGCCGAAATTATCCTCGTTCAGGTTGTAGAGCTCATAGCTCGAGCCGCTGTAGTCACCCAGTCGCTCGTCCTCTGGCCCCGTAATGTCGAACGGCGTCCAGTCGTTGTCGCCCCGCAGGATGTTGTCCTCCCACCACATGTTGTGGTAGTTCCGGCGGTACCACCCGAAGCTCATCGAGATACCCGGGAACATCTCGTGCTGGATAACCGCGGCGTACTCCCAGTGCCCCTCCCGGCCGCTCAAGTTCAGACCTCTGAGGTCGTTGGCCGTGCCGAAGTTCACGTTCGGCGACGCTCCGACCTCCTCGAACTGAACCCGCCCGTCGGGCCCGACGATGTGATCGTTGCCATCGAGGTCGTTCCATGAGCGGAACTCTTGGGCAGCCGACCACGTCCAGCTCGACAGCGGGTTCCGCAGCATCGCGATCCGCGTCGCCTCTTGGGAGACATATTGGTGCATCGTCCCCTTCAACGCCGTCCGACCGTCACCGAACAGGTCGTACGCTAAGCCGACCCGCGCCACAACGGTGTTAAACCGCGGGCCATCATAGGCCGGAAATTCCCGCGCCGGTAACCAGGTGCCCGCCGGGGCACTTTGCGGCGGCACCCCCGCGCTGAAGATGTCAGCCCGGGTGCCCAGGTTCAACGTCAAGTTGCCGAGGGTCCACGAGTCTTGCGCGAACAGACCCGTGTCGAAGTTGATCTGGCCCCCGTATTGCCCTGGCTTGTTGAGCCCTGGCCCCAGCGGCGTCGCCAGCACCATGACCCCGACCGGAGTGTCGCCCCAGTAGAAGAGGTTACGCGTGTCGGCAAACATCGGCTGGTCGAGCGAGATGTTCCCCCACCGGTGTTCGGCGCCCGCCTTGAAGTTGTGCGACCCGGTTACATACGACACTGACCCCTTGACATAGCGGCTCTTCTCCGGCTGCCAGCCGGTGATCCACCAGGAGCCGCCCCAGGTCCCGGTTGAAAGGTCCAGCGTCGACGTCTGCATATTATTTTCCGCAGTGTTCCAGGGGAACGGCTCGCGTCGCCACTTGTTGTACTGGACCGAGAAGCCCGCCTCGACCAGCAACCGATTCGACAGTGACGACGTCCACCGCGCCTGCGCGTGGTAGCCGGTCGGCTGCCGGATGCGATCGGACCGCTCGGGCGCGCTGATGTTGCTCACGTCGACCAGCGGATGCTGCCGGTTGACCCGCTCGAACCCGACCCGCCACTTGTGCCGGTCGGTCACCTGGTTCGTCAAGCGCAGCAGCCCGGTCAGGGAGGTGGTCCGGTAGAATGCCTGGTCGTTCGCTTGGACGCCGAAGTAGTCAAGCGCCTCCTGTTGGCCGGTGCACTTCGGGCCTGCCGGCCGGCACGGCTCGCCCGGCGCCGCGAAGAACGCGCCGGCAACGGTGCGCTTCGTTTCCCTGGCGCGAAACGACGTGAAGAACCACAGCTTGTCCTGGATGAACTTGCCGCCAAAGGCCGGGTTCGTGTCGTAGTCTTTGACCAACTCGTTGACCTCGCCCAGCTGTTCGCGCAGCTCCGCGTTGGCGTTGTCCCACGCCATCCCGCCTCCGCCGTAATACGTGAACCAGGTGCCCGAGAAGGTGTTGCCCCCCTCCTTCGGGATCGCGTTCTGGACCACGCCGCCGACCTGCGCCTCTGCCGGCGCGCCGCCGGCCTCAAACGTCAGCTCGGAGGTCGCCGCGTCGTTCATCTCCCAGCCCATCTGCCACTGCCCGTCGTCGACGGTGCTATTCGCCCGCATCCCGTCGTTCAACGTTTGGGCATCGCGCCAGGTCGAGCCGTGCACCGCTGGCCAGTACTGCCCTTCGCCCATCCCCGTGTTCCGCACCCCGGGGATCAGCAGCGCCCGCGCGGCAAAGGTGCGCGCTGCTGGCAGCACGTCCATCATCGCCCGCGTCGCCACGAACTGGCGCCGCACCTGCTGCACGTCGACTACGGGCGATTCGCCCGACACCGTCACCGTCTCCTCGAGCGCTCCGACCTGGAGCTGCGCGTTGACCTGGACGGTCGCATTGCCGGAAATGATGATTTCCTCGTTGACCACGGTGCTGAACCCCGGCAGGGTGAAGGTCACCGTGTACGTGCCCGGCCTCAGCTGAGTGATCGTGAAACGGCCGGCCCCATCGGTGAACGCCGTCAGCGTCCCCTCAATGTTGACCGGGCTATCCGCCTCGACCGTCACGCCGGGCAGAATACCGCCGGTCGTGTCCTCAACGAGACCAGAAATTATGCCCTGCGCTCCGGCGGCCGCCGGGAGCAGTAGCGCCACTCCAACAATTCCAATCCATACAACAAGTCGACGCATTCCTTGATTCCCCCCTTAAAGGTAAGGAAGACAACAGAGGCCTGGCACAGACAAGCCATGGCTGCGGTATAGACAAGCAAACACTGGGCCATTATTGTGACCCCATATGGGTCAGCCGTGATATGAGAAGTTCGGCATCTGTTGTCTGTTAAAGTCATAAATAGTCCGTTTTTATACCTATGCAAAGGGTTCTGATCCGCCGACGATTCTCCATGATCTCAAACAAATCCATGTCTATGGATCCAATAAAGCGTATATGAGCTGGCGTGGAGCGCCGATGGCGGCTCGGCGATTGTAGGCGTGGATGGCCGGTGGAAACGTCAGCGGGGCGCGGGTGGATTGAGCAACTCAGGATCAACGATGGGACCGGGCCGGTGGTCCGGGTCGTCATCCCGCCACGGCGTGCGGCACGGCTGGCGCGCTTCATACAGTGCGAGGTTCGCGGCCATGCGCTGCGCGACGTCGGAATGCCCGGCGCGCGCCGCGGACGACATTGCCAGACGCTGCCAATCAATCGCGAGGTCGAAGTGCCCAAGCTCGGCGAGCGTCATCGCCATCGTCTCGAAGACGGCCGGGTGCTGCTCTTCCTCAGGTAGCGCCTGAACGAGCTGCCATGCGCGCTCGCCGTCGCGCACCTGATCGTCGGGGGCTGCGGCGAGCAGCCGCGCGAGCGCGTGTCCGAACATCGACACGTCTGGTCGAACCGTCATCGCCTCCATCAGGAGAATCTTCGCGTCGGCATGGCGCCCGAGGCGCACGAGCACCATTGCCTCGCCGAAGCGCGCGCCGACATCGGCAGGCCGGAGCGCGATGACCTCGCGGTAGTGCGTCATCGATTGCCCAAGCCGGTCGGTCCGACGTAGCGCGTCGGCCAGCCGGAGGTGCGCCGCGACAAAGGTCGGGTTGACGGTGATGGCCGCTGTGTACTGCTCGATGGCCTCCGGGTCGCGACCGGCGCGCTCGAGGAGCGCACCCAGGCCGAAATTGGCCTCCGACAACCCTGGATCCAGACGCAGCGCCTCTTCGTACTGTTCCAGCGCGCTGCGCGCGTCGCCGACCCGCTCCAGTGCCGTCCCGAGGTTAACGCGCATCGCCGCGTATTCCGGCTCCGCGTCCAAAGCCCGCCGGTAATGCTCCACCGCCTGGGGCCAGTTCCCGGCCGCGGCGGCGTTCAGCCCGCGGTCCCGATAGAACTGCGGCGTCCGTACCGCCCCGTTCAGCGCCGCCAGCAACGGATCAGCCAGCTTGAAGGCCACACCGGCGGAGCGGCCGCTGCTCGCTCTTCCACCCCGGCGCTCGAAGTGGTAGGTGGCTTTGTCGAGGTCCCCCAGCCCGCGGTAGGCGAGGGCGAGCGGATAGTGGATGACGGTGGCCTCGGGATCCAGCGCCTCCGCTGCCGTTAGGTGCTCCACGGCGCGGGCGTATTCCTGCTGGGCGAGCGCGGCCCAGCCCAGCTCGAACCGCGCGGCCGGCTGGCCCGGATGGAGCGACAGCGCCTCGGTCAGTCGCGCCTCGGCCTCCACCGGTTGGGCGAGGTCGAGGTAGACGCGGCCGAGCCAGACGAGCGTGGCCAGGTCAGTCGGTTGCAGCTGACGCGCGCGCTCGAAGCTCTCGACCGTCGCGGTCAGGTCGCCGGCGTTCTTGAGGACATGCCCCAGATAGTAGGGCCACCGGACGTCGTCGGACGCGAGTTGCTGCGCGTTTCGAAAGCAGCGTTCGGCTTCATCGCTGAACCGCGTCGCTATGAACAGCATGCCCATCTCGCCGAACGCGTCGGCGCTGGCCCCGACCGCCATCAGCGCCGCATGGGCTTCTCGAAGCTGCCGCTGCACGGACGGGTCGAGCTTGCTCACATCGGGCAACGCCACCGGCTCGAGTGTCTGAGCCGCGGCTGTTCCCTGGTGCGCCGCGGCCCGCGGCTCGCCCGCGGCCACTTTCACCGGTGCCACGATGTGCCAGGCCCCTAGCGACATCGAGATCGCCGTCGCCGTGACGAGACCGCGGGGCATCGCCTACGACCTATCCTCAGCTTCCTGACCGGTGCCCTCAGTCAAGGTCAGCCACTGATCGACCGCAAGGTTTGGCCACTCCTCGACGCGACCGCTCGGCCAGATGACCCGCACCCGCCGCACGAGGGTGGCGTCGCCGAGGCCGACAAGCACTCGGGGATCGTGTGACGACGCGTAGCTACCGTCCGTCCGGGCGCGTCGCCACAACGGCGGGCCGTCGGTCCGGAAGACGCCGACGCGAGCGCCCAACATGTCGCGCGGCGGCGTTCCGCCGACGAGCCGCAACCCCAGCCACCGGTTGCCGTTGCCGACGTTGTTGATCAGCAGCCGCACCGGGCCGGCGTTGTTCGTGACGACCACGTCGATATCACCGTCGTTATCCAGGTCGCCGAAGGCCGCACCCCGACTCACCTCCGAGAGCTCGAAGACCTTGCCGGCACGCGCGGTCACGTCTTCGAACTGCCCGTTGCCCACGTTGCGGAACAGCTGGTTCGGCTCGTGCAACGGATGCGGGTCATTCGCCGTCGCCAGCGCCTGAATGGCCGCGACCGCGCCGTTGGCCGCCAGGATGTCGAGCCAGCCGTCGTTATCGTAGTCCAGGAAGAGCGTGCCGAAGCCGGTCGCCTGCAGGCTTGAGGCCCCGAGTCCCGACATCGTGCTCCGATCCTCGAACAGACCGGTTCCGTCATTCATATAGAGCGTGTTGGTCTGGGTTACGAGGTGGGTCAGGAACAGATCCTCGTCGCCGTCGGCGTCGACGTCGCCCGCGTCGACGCCCATGCCGGCCTCCACGGCCCCCTCCTGATTCAGTGCCACCCCCGCCAGCAGCGCCCCGTTTCGGAAGGTCCCGTCCTGCTGATTGAGCCAGAGCTGGTTTTCCAGCATGTCGTTGGCGACGTAGATGTCGACCCACCCATCGGCGTCGACATCGGCCACCACCACCCCCAACGCCCGTCCGTAGTCGCGCGCCACCTGAGCTTCGGCGGTGACGTCGACGAACGTTCCGTCGCCCTGGTTCCGATACAACCGATCCGGCACCGGCATGAACCCCTGCGGCCCGCAGTAGCCACGCGCGCCAAGCACCGTCAGGCACTCCCGCGTGTCGTCATGGTCGACATAGTTCCCGACGAACAGGTCGAGCCAGCCGTCCCGGTCGATGTCGGCGAACGAGGCCGAGACGGCCCACTGCGGCTGGCGGGTGCCCGTGCGTGCAGAGACGTCCGTGAAGGTGCCGTCGCCGTTGTTGCGAAACATCTGGTCCGGCCCGCGTCTGGTGCGATAGAGATCGATCCAGCCGTCATTGTCGATGTCACCGGTCGCGACGCCCATGCCGTACGAGCGGACGTCGAGCCCGCTCCCCTCGGTGACATCCGTGAATCGGAGTGTGCGGGACCCATCGACCCGCACCTCGAGGTCGTTCCGATACAGCCGATCGGTCAGCGGCAACGGCAGTTGCGGCGGCAGCACGGCATCGGCAAGCGTCTTGCCCGCACCGAGCATCTGTCCCTGCGGGAAGTAGATGTCGAGATCGCCGTCGTTGTCGAAGTCGAGCAGCGCGACACCGGGGCCCATCATCTCCTCGAAATAGAACTCGCCCGACATGCCGTTGAAATGCACGAAGTCGAGCCCCGTGGCCTCGGCGCGGTCTGTGAACCACTCCACATCGGATTGAGCCGACGTGCGGGCCGCGAGGCTCGATAGGCCGAGCAGGAGGATGGCCGCAGCTGTGAGGCGGCGCAGGCAGCACCTCGCTGGTCTCGGTGCGACGCGGCACAGACGACCGGGGGGAACTGCGCGCCTCACGATGGGACGCCGCGCCGGGCGCGCTACTGCGCCCGCCCGGTGACGGACGGCTACCGTCCCTGGGCCGCCTGGACCAGCTTCACGACCACGTGGGGCGGGAACTCAAACCTTGTCGTGATGCCGCCGGTGACGACCCGGAGGGTCCCGGACCGAGGGTCGAACAGCTTTTCGATGGCGATGATGCCCCGGATCGGGTCGCCCGCAGACAACTCGGTGCCTGGCGTGAAGTTCTCAATATCGATGGATCGCGCCTGGAAGTGTTCCGGTCCCTGCTGCACGCGGAAATCGATGTTCAGCTCGGTGTCCTGATCGGCGGCGCCCTGCACGTAGAACATCGTCACCTGGCGCGCCTGCGCGCGGAGCTGATACTTCAGCGGTACGTCGAACAGCGCGTCGGTCGTCAAGTCGTTGAGGTGGACGAGCACAAACGTAAACCCCGCCTCGGTCACCGGCCTCCCGAACTCCTCAAGCAATACATCGACGTCCACCTGATCGGCCGGCTCTTGCCCCGCGCCGACTGGTGCCACAAGCACGAGCACGGCGAGAGCGATTCCCAGTGTCTTCATGAGTAGAACGGCCTTTCTTAGAGGAAGCGAGACGACATCAAAAACTAAGCTCAGCACCGTACCTGATCCAGACGGGCGACGCAAGTCGGCGACCCCCGGGGACATGTCGCGACCAACGCGGCGGGCTCCGATGCGCGTTTCAGCCAGCGCGACCTCGGAGCGCGCAGCGCACTGCTACGTCCTCAGGCTCGGCGGTGGAAGCGACGACGCGGACCAAACGTTACGGGGCCGCCACGTCCGCGCGTGTGCGGAACTGCAGCCGGGCCACACGGCTGGTCCGCGCGCAGGGGACCCACACGTCGCCGCGGAGATCGTCGACAGCGATGTTCCGCGTCTCGCACCCGATGCTCGGCAACTGGTAGATCGTCCACTCCTCCGTCGCCGGGTTGAGCTTCACCACCCGATCGTCGCTCAGGAGATTCGCCCACACATTGTGGTCCTTGTCGACGACGACGAAATAGGGGTTCCCGTTGATCGGAAGCGGGTAGTACGTCGTCTCGTGCGTCCGGATGTTGATCCGCGCCAAGTTCATGCCGAGGTAGTTCGGCACCCAAACAGTGTCCCCGTTCCGGTCCGCGCCGAGCCGGCGTGGGGCCTGCGCGCCGGGCACCGAATTGATCCCGCCCCAGCTCAACGCCCCGACCGACTCGTAAAACCTCCGGTCGTCCGGCGTCATCACATTTTCTCGGTCGGCCATCCACGGCGGACGCATGATGAACTCGGTCGACTCGCCGGTGCGCGGATCGCCCTTGACGACCCGCTCGGCGTTGAACTGCGTCCACCACCCGTTCCCGTCGGCGTCCCCCGTCATACCGTAAGTGAAACCATCGGCCGGAGTGACGTTCTGCAGGTGCTTCCACTCCTCGGTGTCGGGATCGAACCAGATGGAGCCGTAGCGGGTGCCGCCCCAGATCTTCCCCTCGCCGTCGGCGTCGACCGTCACGCTCACGCCGCTGCCCATCCCACGCGGGGGGGTGAAGAGCTCGATCATGTCCGTCGACGGGTCGATCCGGCCAAGGCTGCCGTTCGTGTCGAACCACAGGATGCCGTTCTGGTCGCGGCCGATGCCGTGCGACGACCGCGTGCGTGTCCCGTCGCCGCGCGTCAGCTTGAAGTCGGTCACCTGGCCGGTCGTCGTCTCCAGCTTCGTGATGGTGCGCCGCATGTTGCCCGCCGACTCGGTCATCCAGGCGTTGCCGTCGTTGTCGACGATCACGTCGTGCAACCCACCCATCGCGCCGTGCATCCCCGAACCCGGGCCTTCCGACCAATTACTGCCGTCATGCCACGCCAATTCGCCCAGGCGATCGACGGGGATGTCGTACTCGGCGATCACCACACGGGCGGCGTCACCGGTCGGGCGCGGCTGGAGCTTGAAATCGAGCTCCGAATCCGGACCGCGAACCCGGGCGAGATAGGTCGCCAACTCCGCTTTGTGGTACCGGATGGTACGATCGCGATAAATGCCGCCCCCCGCTTCGTAGTTGCCGGGTGGCGGGGTGCTGCCGCCAAGCCAGCCGGTGTATGTCGACTGCTCCATCAAATCGAGTATCGCTAGCCAACCCTGCTCGTCGAATCGGTTCATCAATGCGACGCTCGGAGAATGGCATTCCGTGCAATTCACCCGAAAGATCTCCTTCATCCGCCGATCCTCGAACGTCTCTTCCGGCAGCGAGTCGAGCCACTCGGCCCCGGAGAGCTGCGACGTGAAATCGTCGATCGGTGTCACGACCAGCGCCTGGGTCGCCTCTCGTCCCGCAGCCAGCATCAGCTCTGCCGATGGCCGATCAAACCCGACCGCCTGCGCCCAGAGGTGATAGCGGCCGTCGTCGAGCGGTGGAAAGACGTATCGGCCCTGCTCGTCGCTGAAAACCGTGGTCGTGAAGGTCTTGCCCATTGCGCGCGCGGACACGGCAACACCCTCGACGGTCGAGCCGTTCGCCGCGCGGATGACGCCGTGCAGCGTCACGCTCGTTGCTGTTTGCGCAGCCGCCGCGCTGGCGGAGCGTGCCGGCGCGTGCCCCTCGGTCATGACGGGCACCACCGCACCGACACCGATAGCAAAGACAGCAACGAGCCCGAAACCGTATCGTCCGCTCGCGCCGTTCATCCAGTTACTTGCCACGATTCCTCCTCGTGACTAGACCCGACCTCATACATGCGCCTGCGTTGCCGCGGCGCTTGGGTGACATCGGCTAGTCAGGCCGTGCGTCCGGGGTCACCGTCTTCAAATACGCGACGATGTGATCGATCTGCGTCGACCGTAACGCGTGTCGAAATCCTGGCATGCGGTCCGAGCCGCTTTCGATTAGCTCGCGCGCCGCGGGCTCCGAACCGGAGGCGAAGGTCCGCTGGTCCAACCACGGTCCTGGCGTGCGATTCAGCGGTTGCCCGACGGGGTCGTGACAGATTGCGCAGCGCTGAACGAATAGGCGGCGCCCGGTGAGTTCGGTGTCGGACAGCGATGAGGCCGTGCCGAGCTTCCGCATGTCGTACACGGTCCGCTCGACGTCTGGCGTCGTTCGCGATCCCCGCTGCGCGTCGAGCGACTGCGCGGCAGTCGCAACCCACCCGAGTAGCAACACCGCACCGACCCGCCCCCATCGCATGTCGACTCCTCACCCGCCGCGTGGGTCAGGCCCGTAGCATAACCCACACCCCGGCCGTGCGGAAGGGAACCGACGTTTGCTATGATCCAGGCTTCTGGCGGGAGTGTGTCGATGTCAGGCCCGCCATCCAGGAGGTGTTCCGGTGACCCATCGTTCCCTCACAGCCGTCGGCGTGCTCGGACTTATGTGCTTCGTTCTCGCGTCGACCAACGCGGCGGGTCAGGAGGCGTCCGCGCGGACACCGGACGGACAGCCCGACCTGCAGGGCGTTTGGAACTTCTCGACGGCGACCCCGATGGAACGCCCCCCGGAACTGGCTGGGAAAGAAACGCTGACAGCCGAGGAAGCGGCCGAATGGGAACTGACGCTCGCCGAACAGCGCGCCGGACTCGAATCGGAGCTCGAGACCGCGCCGCTCGAGGCGCGGGTCGGCTACAGCCTCCGTGTCTGGTTCGAGTGGGGTGACTCGCTCGACGAGCGCCAACGAACGTCACTCATCGTCAATCCGCCGAACGGTCGCATCCCAGCCGTCCGACCGAAGGTCGAAGCGAACCGTGAGCTGACGCGCATCCTTCGTGGGCGGCACGCGCACGGCCCCGAGGATCGCGGCTTCTCCGAACGCTGCCTGCTCGGCTTCAACTCGGGTCCACCGATGACACCGAGCGCCTATAACAACAACATGCAGCTCTTCCAGACGGCCAACCACGTCGTCATTCTCAACGAGATGGTCCACAACGCGCGGATCATTCCGCTCGACGGGCGGCCCCATCTTCCGGCCGACCTTCCGCAATACGTCGGCGACTCCCGCGCGAGCTGGGAGGGGGACACATTGGTCATCGAGACGCGGAACTTCCTCGGCGAAACGTCGCTCGGCGGATCGAGCCAGACGATGCACCTCGTCGAGCGGTTCACGCGTCGCGACGCGGAAACGTTGATCTACGAGTTCACCGTCAGCGACCCGACGACCTGGGAGGGCCCATGGACCGCCCAGGTGCTCATGACGAAGAACGACGAGCCGCTCTACGAGTACGCGTGCCACGAAGGCAACTACTCCATGGCCAGCTCGCTCTCGGGCGCCCGCGCCCTCGAAGCGAGGGAGGCAGAAAGCGAAGAGCAGTAGGGCGTCACCACCCGGAGTCTCCATGGCGCAGTCCATGGGTCTCCAGCGCAAAGAGGGCGGGCAAGGAGATTCGAGATGAGTCAGCGCCTCACGACCGTCGGCGTCGTCGGTTTCGCGTGTGCCATCGTCGCGTTGGTACCCAGTGTCGCCGCTGGTCAGGACGCAGTGCCGCGCACTTCGGATGGACAACCCGACCTGCAGGGCGTCTGGAACTTTTCGACCGCGACGCCGATGGAGCGACCCGAGGAGTTGTCCGGGAAGGACTCGCTGACGGCCGAAGAAGCCGCGGCCTGGGAACAGGAGCGCAACGAGCGGCGTGCAGCGAACGAATCGGCGAACGAGGATGCCCCTGCGGGCGCAAAGCTCGGGTACTCCGTGCGCGTCTGGTTCGAGGACGGTGTAACGCTCTCCGACCAGCGGACGTCGCTGGTGGTGAATCCACCGGATGGGCGCATTCCCGCCGCGCGACCGAAGGTCGAGGCCCAGGCGGCATTGCGTCGCGTCCTGAGGAACCGGCACGCGCACGGACCGGAGGATCGCGGCAGCTCGGAACGCTGCCTGCTCGGTTTCAACTCAGGACCGCCGATGACGCCGAGTGCCTACAACAACAACGTGCAGCTCTTTCAAACCGCTGACCACGTGGTCATCCTCAACGAGATGGTCCACAACGCGCGCATCATTCCGCTCGACGGGCGACCGCATCTGCCGTCGGACCTCCCGCAATACGTCGGCGATTCACGGGCGAGCTGGGAAGGCGATACGCTGATCGTCGAGACGCGGAACTTCCTCGGCGCAACGTCGCTCCGGGGCTCAAGTGCCAACCTCCATCTGGTCGAGCGCTTCACGCGCATCGACACCGACAACCTGCTCTATGAGTTCACCGTCAGCGATCCGACGACCTGGGCAGGCCCCTGGACGGCGCAGGTGCAGATGACACGAACGGACGAGCCCCTCTACGAGTACGCCTGTCACGAGGGGAATTACTCGATGGCCAGTTCACTCTCGGGCGCCCGTGCGATGGAGGCGAGAGAAGCGGCCGCGTCTGAAGAGCAGCAGTAGCGTCCCGCTAGCGCGCCGTCGCGCAGGCCGTCAGTTCAGGCCTTGCCCCGCGAGACACACGAAGGGGCGCTCGCCGCATGGCCAGCGCCCCTTCTTCGTTCGCGGGTGCCCGTCGTCCTACACGTCCGACAGGTGCGCCGGCTCGAATTCCAGGTGGCCCGTGCTGTCGCCCAGCGCGTCCGTCGGCACGCCGCTCTTGTCCAGCACCGTGAGCAGCAGGTTCGCCATCGGGGTGTCCGGTGCGTACTGGATGTGACGTCCGCTCTTCAGCCGCCCCCCAGCACCACCCAGCATGAGAATCGGGAGCGGCGAATGGTTGTGACGGTTGCCGTCCGAGAGCCCGCTGCCGTACACCAGCATCATGTGATCCAGGAGCGACCCGTCGCCGTCAGGTGTCGCGTCCAGCTTCCCGAGAAACTGGGCCAGTTGCTGCACGTGATACGTGTTGATCTTGGCGATCTTCTCTTTCTTCTCGGGCTTATTCTGATGGTGCGATGTGGAATGATGGGAGTCGCGGATCCCGATCGCGGGATACGTACGGTTGCTTAGCTCCCGCCCGATCAGGAACGTGATGACGCGTGTGATGTCAGCCTGATACGCGAGCAGCTGCAGGTCAAACATCACGCTGATGTGCTCCTCGAACGTGTCGGGCACACCGAGCGGAACCGCGAGATCGCGCGGTCCTTCCAGGTTGCGCTGTTCCGTCCGCTGAATCCGACGCTCGACGTCACGAATGGCCTCGAGATACTCGGTGACGCGGTCGGTATCAGCCGGACCGACCGCCTGCTTGAGACGAGAGACGTCGTCGAGCACCGAGTCGAGGATGCTCCGGTCCTCCCGCATCCGAGCGATCCGCTCCTCCGGTGTGCCTCCTGCACCGAACATGCGCCGAAAGACCTTGCGCGGGTCGGTCTCGACGGGGAGCGGCGTCGTCGGTGTGCGCCACGACAGCGTGTTCATGTAGGCGCAGCTGTAGCCGCTGTCGCAGTTCCCGACCAGGTCAATCGTCTCGAGCGCGAGCTCAAGGGAGGCGAGCTGCGTATCCTGACCCAGCTCGGCTGCGGCGATCTGATCGGCTGTCACGCCGAGGCGGACATCCGCTCCTTCCGTTCGTTTCGCGTGGACCCCACTCAACCAAGCCGCCGTGCCACGCGAGTGGTCACCGGCGCCGTCGTTGTACGCGTTTGCCTGCAGGTGGGCCAGCCCGCTGAGGACGAGCGTCTGGTGCCGGAACGGCTCGAGCGGGCTGAGAATCGGCGAGAACCGGAAGTCGGCGCCCTCCCCGACCGGCGTCCAGTTGTCCATGTCGGCACCGTTCGGCACATAGATAAAGCCGACGCGGCGGGCCGGCGTGGCGGCCATCGCCGACAGCGCCGGGACCATCGAGTCGAGCAGCGGCAGTGCGAGCGTCGCACCGACGCCACGCAGAAACGTTCGCCGTGGCAGCGCCATCTTCGTGACGATCATGATTGCGTTCTCCTCATTTGAAACGGCACGCTCTCGACGATACCCATGATCAGCGCAGAAAATCGATAGTCGTGCCGCGCGGCCTCCCGCCTGATCGCACGCACGGCTGGGTTGTCATAGTGCTCGACACCGCGCCCCAGCGCATACGTGAGCAGGCGCTCGGTCACGACCTCGACGAACAAGGACGGATCGCGAAGCAGCGCGTCGCGGAGCTCGCCTGGACCGTCGAACGGCGCGCCGCTCGGCAGCGTCCCCGTCGCGTCGACCGGTGCGTCGGCATCGGTGGCGCGCCACGCCCCGACCGCGTCAAAATGCTCGAGCGCAAAGCCGAGTGGATCCATCACCTTGTGGCAGCTCGCGCAGACCGGATTCGCTCGATGCTGGACCATCGCCTCGCGCATCGACTGCGGGTGCCCATCCGCGGTCGACTCATCGAGCGGCGGCACGTTGGCCGGCGGGTCTGGCGGTGGCGAGCCGAGGATGTTCTCGAGCAGCCACTTCCCGCGCAGGACGGGTGACGTGCGGTTGGGATATGACGTCACCATGAGAATACTCGCCTGCCCCAGCAGCCCGCCTCGCGGACTGTCGTCCGGCAGATCAATCCGGCGGAAATGACTGCCATAGATGTTGGGGATCCCGTAATGCCGCGCCAACCGCTCGTTCGCGAACGTGAAGCGTGCAGTCAGCAGCTCGAGCGCGCTGCGATCTTCGCGCACGATCGTCTCGAACAACAACTCCGTCTCGCGCCGCATCGCCGCGCGCAAGTTGTCGTCGAAATCGGGGAAGCGACGGGCGTCGGGGATCGTGTGCGGCACGTTGCGGAGATACAGCCACTGTCCAGCGAAGTTGGCCACGAGCGCCTGCGCACGCTCGTCGCGCAGCATACGCCCCACCTGCCGGTCGAGCATCCCTGGCTGGCGCAGTCGGCCACCCTCAGCCAGCGCCAGCAGCTCGTCGTCCGGGCCGCTGCTCCAGAGGAAGAACGAGAGGCGTGAAGCAAGCTCGAGATCGCTGACGCGGTAGATAGTGTCCGGCTCGAGGTCTGGGGGATCATGCTCGATGCGAAAGATGAAATCGGGGCTCACCAACAGCCGTTGCAGTGCTCGCTGGACACCAGCCTCGAACCCGCGTCCGTCGGCACGCGCCGCTTCGTAGAAGGCGAGCAGCGTCGCAACCTCCCCATCGGTGACCGGCCGGCGATAGGCGCGGCGCGCGAGCGTCGTGACAATCTGATGGGCGCAGGCCGGCTCATCCGTCTCGGTCGCCGGTTCGCAGACGAAGATGCGGTCACGAGACGGTGTGTCGCCGACACGCGCGTCATATGGCCCCGTGATGGTGACTGTATCGATGTGTGGCAACCCCCCACCGGAGGTGTCGGCGAGGACCGCGAAGCTGCGGAGATACGGGAGACGCGTTTCCTCAACCTGCGCGGCCGGCCGGTCGAGAAACGTCACGCCGATGGAGCGCCGCCCCGCCGTGATCGGGACGCGCACGTTGAGGCCCGCGTCCAGCGGGGCGTCGTCGTCGACGCGGCTGCGTTCAGCGTCGTCTTCTGATTCTTCTTCTTCGCCGTCGTCCCCGTCCTCATCGCCGTCGCCGGGCTTCGGCGCCCTTTTTTTCGGGCCCACCGTGAACAGCTCGATGCGCTCGCCGTCGATTGTGATCTCGAGCTCGTGTGGCTCGGTCAGCCCGGCGATGCGGCCACCGATGAAGTTGCGCTGCAGCCGGACCTGGATGAGGTACTCGCCGTCGACAGGGAAATACCGGTCGATGCGCGTCCCGCCGCGCGTCCCGAACGGCAACCCCTCGAGGCCGTAGTCCTGCGTGAGATCCGGCGCGACGCGGTGCGTGATCTCTTCCAGTGCGATCGCCGGGTCGCCCACCGCCTGCGCGCTGATCACCCTCGCGGCGTCGAGATACCCCTCGAGCAGCGTCGGTGAGACACGCAGGATGTCGCCGATGTTGTCGAAGCCATAGCTCGCGTCGTCGGGTGGCAGGAGCCCGACGGCGTCGACCTCCAGTGCGAGCAGGTCGCCCACCACGTTGGCGTACTCCGTGCGGTTGAGGCGATGCAGCGACGGTGGGCGGCCGGGGTTCGGGGCATCCGTCGCCGCGCCGTCAAGCTCCGACTCTAACCAGGACGCTAGGACGTCGTACGCGGCGTCATCCGGCCGCGGCCGGGGTGATGGCGGCATTGTGCGCGTCCGGAGCTTACGCGCCACCTTCTCCCACGTCGCCGCGTCATCGCCAACCCGCTCAAGATTCGCGACATCGAGCGCGAGATCGGCGGTTCTGAGTCGCTCGTTGTGACAGGTGACGCAGTAGCGGTCGAGGACGGCGCGGTGCGCCGCTGCGGGCGCTTCGTGTGACGGGGCCGCCTGAGTGGCGTTCAGCGGGCGGCGCACAAGCGGTGCGTGCGGGAGAGCGAAGGTCGTGGCCTGCAGGCTGGCTCCCGCCAACGCTACCCCGCCCATGAAGAGCACACCCTTCACAAGGCTAGGATTATCCCTCGTGCCTCCGGCGTTGCCAAGCAAAACCGCGACCGAGCCACACGAGCCGCCCCGATCGACGCTTGGGCGCGTCGGTCCGGGAATGCTATGGTTCGGTTTGGTCATCCTGTCGCCGGTGAAGACCCGGCGAGGGACGTTCGCATCTCAAGTGAGGCAGCCGTGAGGACGAAGGTCCAACTCGGGCGCGCGCACGGTCCGAGCCGACCGATTCTCGCCGCGTCACTGGCGGCCATCCTGGCGGGCGTAAGCTTGGCCGCCGCGCCCGCCGACGAGCACCTGCTCCGACTGGTCAAGGCTAGGGCCGCAGACGCAGTCCGGACTGCGCTCGCCCAAGGCACTGCCGACGCAAACGCCGCAGCAGTCGACGGCACGACGGTGCTCCACTGGGCGACGCACCTCGACGACGCCGCCACCGTCGACGTGCTGCTCGCGGCGGGAGCTGATGCGAGTGCGGAGAATCGATATGGCGTCGCGCCTCTATCGCTGGCCTCCACGAACGGCAACGCTGCCATCGTCGAGCGACTGTTAGGCGCCGGAGCGGACGTGAACTGGGCAACGCACGAAGGCCAGACGGCGTTGATGACGGCCGCCCGGACCGGGAACGCGGCCACCGTCGACCTACTGCTAACGGGCGGGGCGAATGTCAACGCTGCGGAGACCTGGCGTGGGCAGACGGCGTTGATGTGGGCAGCGGCCGAGCGTCACGTCGAGGCGTCCAGAGCGCTGCTTCGGTATGGCGCCGACGTCCAGGCGCGCACCGACAAGGGGTTCACGCCGCTGTTGTTCGCCGTCCGGGCGGGCGACATCGGCGTCGTCCGCGAGCTGCTAGCGGCCGGCGCCGACATCGACGGACCGGACGAAGAGGGAAACACGCCCATCGTCCTAGCGATCTACAACGGCCACTACGCGCTCGCGGCGTTTCTTCTCGAGCAGGGTGCCGACCCGGACATCGGCACCCCCGGAGGCACGGCACTGCATCACGCGGTCCGGTGGCGCACGTACGAGTTTGCGGAGTTCTACAGGCCGCCGCCGCCGCAGACAGGAGATCTGAACCTCCTCGGCCTCATCGAGCGACTGCTCGCGCACGGCGCCGACCCGAACGCGCCGATCACTGAGCGGTTCCCACGTGCCGGGGTGTTCGACAACAACTGGGGGGCGCTGCCGCTCATCGGCGCGTCACCGCTCGTCATCGCCGCGCGCGCGGCCGACGTCACGGCGATGCGGGCACTGCTGGCGCACGGTGCCGACCCGCATCTGCCGACGGACAAGTGCGTGACGCCGCTGATGGTGGCAGCTGGCATGGGGTTCACCTTCGAGCGGAGCATCGGCTCCGAGGCGGAACGCCTCGAGGCCGTCGAGTTGCTCGTGGGCCTCGGCGCGAACCTCCATGCCGTGAACGACAAGGGCGAGACCGCGATGCACGGCGCGGCACGCAGCGGCACCACCGCCGTCGTGACGTACCTCTTCCAGCAGGGCGTCGCGATCAACGTGGAGAGCGACGACGGATGGACGCCGCTGGAGAACGCTGACGGCACACGGAGCCACTTCAGTGACCGTCCCGAGACCGCGGCGCTGATTCGAGATTTGCTGGCCGCGTCTCACGTCCACTGACCGCCCGTCGACGTCTTTACTTAGAGCTGCAGGCGCTGGCCCCGGACATTCGGGAACCGATTCCTTGGGCACGAGGTACGGCCGCGTGGGATATGCGCGGCCGGACCGACTGAGCTAAGCTGAAGTCAAAATGTCAATATCGCCGATGTTGCTGCGCTTGCTCGTGGCCGGCTACGTCGTCCTACTCGTCAACTCGGCGTATCTGGTCGCCCTGCCGAGCCCGTCGCTCTGGTACTTCACGAATGTCGCCGTGCATCCGGCCCTCGGCCTCGCGCTGGCGCTCGCCGTGGCCCCGCGGCTGCTCTCCCGTCGCTGGGTCCCCGGACCACTCTGTGTCGCAGGACTCGTCGGTCTCGGCGTCGGGCTGCTGCTGGGGCTGGTGGTCGCAGTCGTGGGCGCAACGCGAGCCAACGCCCCCATCCTCTACGCGCACGTGGCACTGTCTGTCGTCGGGTCCGGCCTGCTCGCCGTGCACCTCTGGCGTGCCATTGAGGGCAGCCGGTGGCTGATCTGGGGCGTGCGTGCGGCGGTCGTCGCCGTTCTCGTCGGCGGGCTCGCGGCCCCGATCGCACGGGCGAGGGGAGAAGCGGCGTGGCGCGAGGCGCACCGCATCACGAACCCGACCATGCCGCCGACCTCGATGGAGGGCGAGGGCGGAGGCCCCGACAGCCCGTTCTTCCCGTCATCGGCCGACACCGACGTCCACGACGTGATTCCGGCCAACTTCTTTTTGACCAGCGAGTCGTGCGGACGGTGCCACACGGACATCTACGAGCAGTGGAACTCCTCCGCCCACCACTTCTCGTCGTTCAACAACCAGTGGTATCGAAAGTCGATCGAGTACATGCAAGACGTCGTCGGGACCCAACCGTCGAAGTGGTGTGCCGGCTGCCACGATCATGCGGTGTTCTTTAACGGCCGGTTCGATCGCCCGATCCGGGAACAGATCGATACGCCCGAGGCGCAGGCGGGCCTAGCGTGCACCTCATGCCATTCGATCGTGAGCGTGCGCAGCACGATGGGTCAGGGCGATTTCGAGATCGAGTACCCACCCCTGCACGACCTCGCAGCCAGCGACCACCCGGTGCTGCAACTCACGCACGACCTGCTCCTCAACCTCGCGCCCCATCCACACCGGACCACCTTCCTGAAGCCATTCCATCGCGAGCAGAGCGCGGAATTCTGCTCGAGCTGCCACAAAGTGCACCTCGACGTGCCAGTAAACGAGTACCGCTGGGTCCGCGGCTTCAACGAATACGACAACTGGCAGGCGTCGGGTGTATCCGGCCAGGGGGCGCGATCGTTCTACTACCCGCCAAGCCCACAGACCTGTCGCGATTGCCACATGCCGCTGGTCCCCTCAGACGACCCCGCCGCGCTGGACGGGCTCATACGGTCGCACCGGTTCCCTGGTGCTAATACCGCGCTCCCCTTTGTGAACAACGATCCGGAGCAGCTGAAGGTGGTGCAGGACTTCCTCAGGGACGGGCAGGTGTCGGTCGACGTCTTTGGCGTGACACGGGTGGACGAGGCGCCGCCACCGGCGGCGCGCGGGCGCGCCACGGCTGAGCCGAGGCTGTCGAGCACGTTCGCCGTCGGCGAGGAGTCGATGCGGTTCGGGGCCGCCGCGGTCTCGCTGACTGGGCCGCCATCGGAGGTGCTTGCGCCGCTCGACGGGGTCCCGGTGACCGTGCGGCGCGGCGAATCGGTCCGCGTGGAGGTCGTCGTCCGGACGCGGAAGGTTGGCCATTTCTTCCCTGGCGGTACAGTGGACGCCTTCGACGTCTGGGTCGAGTTCGAGGCGGTCGATGACCAGGGACGTGTGCTACTGCACAGCGGCGCGGCAGCGAACAACGGCGCCGGACCGGTCGATCCGGGTGCGCATTTCTACCGCAGCCTGCAGCTCGACGAACGCGGCAACCCGATCAATAAGCGAAATGCGTGGATGACGCGGTCGGTGGCCTACGTGCGGCTGATCCCACCGGGTGCCGCCGATACCATCCACTACCGGCTGCAGGTGCCGGACGACGCCGGGGACCGCATCACGCTGCGCGCCAAGGTCAACTACCGCAAGTTTGCCTGGTGGAACACGCAGTGGGCGTTCGCCGGGGTCCGCGACGCGTCCGAGACGAATCCATCGGTCGGCGCCGCCTACGACGACGGTGCGTGGACCTTCACGGGTGACACGTCCGGGGTGTCGGGTCAGATCAAGGCGATCCCGAACATCCCGACCACGGTCATGGCCGAAGCGGAGGCCTCGATATCGGTCATCGATGCCGAGGCGCCGCTACCCGACGTGACCACGCCGCTCGACGCATCGGCACGTGAACGGTGGAACGACTACGGCATCGGCCTCCTGCTGCAAGGTGACCTGAAAGGCGCCGGCGCGGCTTTTCGGACCGTCGTGGCGATCGATCCGAGCTATGCGGACGGCCACACGAGCCTCGCACAGGCGCTGCTTCAGGAGGGTGACATCGACGCGGCGATTCCGGTCTTGGAAGCGGCCCTCGCCCTCGCGCCAGACCTCGCGAGGGCGCACTTCCTGTTCGGGACGGCGCTCAAGACGCTGGGGGAGTACAACGAGGCGTTGGATCATCTGCAGGCCGCGCACGAGCAGTACCCGCGCGATCGGGTCGTACTCGGCCAGATCGGCCGCATTCAGTTCCTCGACCGGCGCTTCGACGAGGCGATTGCGACCTTTCAGGAGGTGTTGTTGGTCGACCCCGAAGACCTTAACGCGCACTACAACCTGATGCTGTCCTACCGAGGGGCCGGCAACACAACGATGGCCGAGCGCGAGCAACTCCTTTACGAGCGCTTCAAGGCAGATGAGGCCGCGCAGGCGATCACCGGGCCCTACCGCCGCCAGTCGCCGGATGACAACAACGAGCGACAGCCGGTCCACGAACACCGACACCGGCCAGACGCCGCGACGGCCGACGACGGGCGGGCGCGAGCCGCCGCGCAGGACTGAGGGATCATGGCACGCGTTGTCGTCTTCGTCGGCCTAGCCTCGATCGTATTCGCCGTCGCTGCGCGAGCACAGCCGCCAAGGTTCGCCGACGTAACCGCGTCTGCCGGCATCACGTTCGTGCACACCAACGGCGCCTTCGGAGAGAAGTATCTCCCCGAGACCATGGGCGCCGGCGGCGTCGTGCTCGATGTCGACGGCGATGGGTGGCAGGACATCCTCCTCGTCGACTCGTCGCACTGGCCCGGGCATGGGAACGGCGAGACCCACCCGGTGCTCTATCGGAACGATGGCGACGGCACGTTCACTGACGTCACTCGGGGATCGGGACTCGCGGTGGAGCTGTATGGGATGGGCGGAGCGGCGGCCGACTACGACAACGACGGCGACGTCGACCTCTACCTGACCGCGCTCGGCGGCAACCGTCTGTTCAGGGGCGCCGGCGACGGCACATTTGCCGACGTGACCGCGGCCGCCGGCGTCGCCGGCAGCGGGTTCTCTACGAGCGCACTCTGGTTCGACTATGACAAGGACGGCTACCTGGATCTGTTCGTGGCGAACTACGTCGAGTGGACCATCGATACGGACCTGTTCTGCCCGGGGCCGCGCGGCGGTGAGAGCAAATCCTATTGCACGCCCGAGTCGTACATGGGTCAGAGCCCAGCGCTATACCGGAATCGCGGCGACGGCACGTTCGAGGACGTGACCGAGCGCGCGGGGCTGTCGGACCCGACCTCGAAGGCCCTCGGGGTCGCAATGCTGGACTTCGATGGCAACGGCTGGATGGATCTGTTCGTAGCGAACGACACCCAACCTGACCGGCTCTATCGTAACGGCGGCGATGGCACCTTCGACGACATCGGCGTCATTGCGGGCGTGGCGTACAGCGAAGCGGGCGTGGCGCGGGCGGGGATGGGTGTCGACGCGATCGACTACGACGACTCTGGACGACCGAGCCTCATCGTCGGCAACTTCTCCAATGAGATGATCGCGCTTTACCATAACGAGGGTAACGGCTTGTTCATCGACGAGGCACCGCGGTCCGCGGTCGGCCGAGGATCACTCCTGGCGTTGACCTTCGGCTGTTTCTTCTTCGATTACGATCTCGACGGCCAGCCGGACATCTTCGCGCTGAACGGCCATGTCGACGATCTCGTCGAAGAGGTGCAGTCGCGTGTGACCTACGCGCAGCCGGCATTGCTGTTCCGCAATGTCGGCCAGGGGCGCTTCGAGGATGCGACGGCCGAGGCCGGGCCGGCGCTCGCGCACCCCGTGGTCGGCCGGGGCGCCGCCTACGGCGACCTGGACGGCGACGGCGACCTCGACGTGCTCGTCACGGAGAACAACGGTCCGGCGCGCCTGCTCAGGAACGAAGGCCGCGGCGCGAACAACCTCATCCGCGTCCGCACTGTCGGCGTCGACTCCAACCGCGACGGTATCGGCGCACGGGTGGAGGTGACGGCCGACGGAACGACCCGCTGGAAAATCGTCAAGACCGGCTCCAGCTACGCCTCGCAAAGCGAGCTCCCGGTGACGTTCGGCATGGGACGCACAACGGCGGTCGAGGCCGTGCGTGTCCTGTGGCCCAGCGGGACGATCGACCGCATCGCGTCTCCCCAGATGAACCACCAACTCACGATCCGTGAGGGCGACGGCCTGATCGACGCTACCCCACTCGCGCGGGGGGGACGATGAGCGGCCAGACCGCGACGCGTGCGGCGCTGATGCTGGTCCTTGCCAGCGTCGCCTGCGGCGGTGACGATGCGGCCAGGCTCGAACCGCGTGAGGACGCGTATCGCGCGAACAACCGCGGCATCGCGCGCCTCGAGCAGTTTGATTACCCGGCCGCGGCGGCGGCGTTTCGCGACGCGCTTGCCCTCGACGACACCCTGGCCATCGCGCGCGTCAACCTCGCCCTCGCCCTCTACTACGACCAGGACCTTGCCGGCGCGGCGATGGCCGCGACCCAAGCCGCGACCGAGCTACCGCCGGCCCCGGAACCGCGGTATCTGCTCGGGCTAATCGCGCGCGCGGAGAACCGCGCTGACGACGCGCGCGGCTGGTTCGCCCAGGTCCAGCAGCAGGATCCGGGTGATGTCGGCACCAACATCATGCTCGGCCAGATCCACCTCGAGGCGCGCGACTACGCCGAGGCGATCGAACGGCTGCGCCTCGCGTTTGCCGAGGAGCCGTACAACGTCACCGCCGCTTACAGCCTCGGACTCGCCCTGGCTCGGAGCGGGGAAACCGTCGAAGGCCAGGAGTTGCTGGAGCAGGCGCAGGTGCTGCGTGCGACCGGGTACGCGGTGACGTTCGGCGCCGGGTATCTCGAGGCGGGCCGCTACGCGGAGGCGATCGCGTCGACCGGCGCGGAACCGGAGCTCGTCGATCGCACACCCCCAGCCGCCGTCTTTACCGTGACCTCCATCGCTCCGGACACACCGCGCGCGACGGCCACGGCGTCACCGTTCGGGCGTCGTTTTGGCGCAGACGAGCTGACGGGGGCTGGCGCGCGTGCCCTCGCGGCCTCGCTCAGCGGCGGAGTCACCCCCATCGATGTCGACAGTGACGGCGATCTCGATCTCTTCCTCACCTCGGCGGACGGGCAGCAGCTCGTACGCAACGACGGCGCGGAGACGTGGACCGTCATCACCGCGGAGGCCGGCCTGGCAAGCGCACCGCCGGACACGGTGCCGATCGGGGCGGTCGCGGCCGACTTCGACAACAACGACGCGCCCGATCTGTTCGTGCTGCGTTACGGCGGCAACAGCTTGTATCGGAACGACGGCGACGGGCGCTTCACGGATGTGACGGCCACGGCAAGCTTTCCCCCGTACCTGTATCTCCCGAGCGCGGCGGCGTTCACCGATATCGACCACGATGGCGACGTCGACCTCGTGATCGCCGGGTGGGCCGACCTCGAGGCCACGCGTGACGCAACCGGGGACGACGGCGCGGTCTTTCCCGGCGAGTTCGCGGCTGCGCCGCTGTCGCTGCTCCGGAACAATCAGGACGGCACGTTCACGGAGATCACGAGCGACGCGCGGCTCGAGTCGCGCGGTCACGTCGTCGCGCTCGTCCCCACCGACTTCGACAATCGCCGCGACGTCGATCTCTTGGTCGTCAACCGCGATGCGCCTCCGCGGCTCTTCACCAACCTCCGCGATGGAACCTTTCGCGACGTGGCGGCCGAGGTCGGGCTCTCGGGCATCGATGGACGCGACCCGGTCGCCGCGGTGGCGGCCGCCGACCTCAACAAGGACGACTACCCGGATTTCTTCTTCGCCCGCGCGAGCGGCGGGGTGTTCGCGCTGAGCGATGGACGTGGCGGCTTCACGCTGACCCGCGCGCCCGAGGCCACACGGGCCGCAACCGCGGCACAGCTGTTCGACTACGACAACGACGGCCTGCTCGATCTGCTGACCTGGTCCGCTAACGGTCCCCACCTCTTGCGCAACCTCGGGCAGGAGTGGACCGCCGTGACCGACACGGCCGGGCTCGGCACGATCGAGGCCGCAGTCTTCGGCTCCGCCCACGCGCTCGCCGCATCCGACCTCGACGTGGATGGCGACACGGACATCATTGCCGCCGGGCCGGAGATGCTGTCGTTTCTCGACAATGCCGGAGAGCCGCGCAACCGATCGATGCGCGTCCAGCTCGCCGGCCTGGCGAGCAACCGGTTGGGCATCGGGTCAAAGATCCAGCTACGCGCCGGCAGCTTGAGCGGCCGACTCGAGACCTCGGCGACCGCACCTGCCGTCGCGCCCGCTGACCTCGTGTTCGGCCTTGGCGAACGTCCGGGCGCGGACGTGGTGCGCTTGCTCTGGCCGTCCGGCACTCTGCAAGCCGAGGTGGCCGAACCGCCGGAGGGCAGCGACCCGACTACGCAAGCGGCTCTGCCCACCCTCCTGGCGTCACCGCTCGTCGTGCGGGAGCTTGACCGCAAGCCGTCCTCGTGCCCCTTCCTCTTTACGTGGAACGGCACGCGATTCGAGTTCGTCACCGACTTCCTCGGCGGCGGGGAGATGGGGTACTGGCGCGGTCCGGGCGTCTACAACGCGCCCGACCCCGTGGAGTACGTGCGGATTCGCGAGGACCAGCTGCGGCCCCGGGACGGTGTGTTTGAGCTGCGTGTCACGAATGAGCTCGAGGAGGCGCTGTTCCTCGATCGGGTCGAACTCGTCGCGCTCGCGCATCCGCGCGACATCGAGTTATTTCCCAACGAGGGGATGACCGCGTCGCCGAAACCGTTCCGGCTACATGCCGTCAGTGACCTGCGCGCGCCGGCCGGCGCGGTCGATGACCGCGGTCATGACGTAACCGAACGGATCGCCCGGCTCGACAGGCGCTACGCCGACGGCTTCACGCTTACACCGTTCCGCGGCCACGCCGACCCGCACACGCTCACCCTCGATCTCGGCGACGCTCCACGTCCCGCCGTGCTCCTGTTGACCGGGTGGACCGACTACGCGTTCTCGAGCGACAACGTCGCAGCACACCAGGCGGGCGTGACAGCCGTGGCGCCGTCACTCCAGATCAAGGGCGGCAACGGACGGTGGCGCGCGGCCAACGCCCCCATCGGCATCCCGGTCGGCCGGCCCCAGACGATCGCCGTCGATCTTTCCGCCGACCTCGGAGCCGGCGAACGAGAGGTGCGCATCGTGACCAATATGCGCATCTACTGGGATCAGATTCTCGTCGGGCGTGGCACGTCAACTGAACACGTCCGTATTACCCGGCTGGCACCGAGAGACGCGACGCTGCGCCTCCGGGGGTTCTCGGCAGAGGTGCGACCACACGGCAGCGAACCGCCAATCTACGACTACGCGCGGGTCACGCCAACGTCACCGTGGAAAACGATGGCCGGGCGGTACACTCGCGCCGGCGACGTGCTCGACCTGCTGACCCGGTCGGACGACATGTTCGTGATTACCCGCGATGGCGACGAGGTCGCGGTCGAGTTCGAGGCGACAGCGCTCGAACCGCTTCCGGAGGGCTGGACGCGCACCTTCCTCTTGCATGCCGACGGCTTTAGCAAGGAGATGGACATCAATTCGGCGAGCCCCGATGCCGTCGAGCCGCTGCCGTTCCACCGCATGACTGGGTATCCGTATGGCGAGGGCGAGCACTACCCGCAGACGCCCGAGCACCGGCGGTATCGGGAGACGTACAACACACGGTCCATCGTCCGCTCGGTGCCGTTGCTCGAGACCGCCCGTT
Organism: uncultured Vicinamibacteraceae bacterium; assembly: GCA_964646815.1. Taxonomy (GTDB): domain Bacteria; phylum Acidobacteriota; class Vicinamibacteria; order Vicinamibacterales; family UBA8438; genus CAZYFH01. The sequence continues at coordinate 99,419 of CAZYFH010000006.1, forward strand.
AAGCCGCGAGGCGTCGACTGGAGGACACGTGGAGCACATCCGGTATGCCGTCGCCGCCTGCCAGACCGACCTGGTCAATCCGGTCGATCGGCACCAGATGCGCGCGAGCACCGACCGCATGTTGAGCATGGTCGACTCGGCCGTTGGTGGGAGCGCGCCATTTCTGCCGGTGAAGTTGGTCGTCTTTCCGGAGTTCGCACATGCCGCGCCGGTGTTCCCAACCGTCGCCGAGCTGCTGCGCACGCTGAGTGTGCCGGTCCCGAACGAGCACACGGAGCGGTTGACCGAGAAGGCGCGCGCGCACGGCATCTACATCCAGAGCGGGTCGATGCTCGAGGAGGACCCCAAGTGGCCTGGTGCCGTATTCAACACGACCTGCCTGATCGGCCCGGGCGGCATCCTCTATAAGTATCGAAAGGTGAACACCTGGATTCCATACGAGGTGCACACCAGCCCGCACGACCTGCCAGATTACGACGAACCGCTGTTCCCCGTTGCACAAACACCGATCGGTCGCATTGGTTGCGCGACCTGCTACGACTGGCTGTTCCCCGAGGTGCTGCGCCAGTTGACCGCGAACGGCGCGGAGATCCTCGTGCGGGTCTCGGCCTACATGGATCCTTGGGGCGCAACGGAGCCGATGGCTTGGTGGACGCTCGTCAACCGCACACGTGCGCTGGAGAACCTCGCCTACGTCGTTGCGGCCAACCAGGGCGCCAGCCTTCGCCATTACCCGCCATATTCGTGGCCGGGCGGTTCACAGGTCGTTGATTTCGACGGCCGCCTTCTCGCGGAGGCGTCACCCGGACCGGGTGAGCGGATCGTCGTGGCGCCGGTGGATGTCTCGGCGCTCCGGCACGAACGAGACACGCGCGCCGGTCATCATACGCTGGCGCACCTCCGGACCGAGGCGTACGACGTCTATCGCACGCCGTCGTATCCGCCGCGCGCCAATCAGACCGTGCCGCTGTCGTATGAGGAGAACGGGCGACGGATTCACTCCGCGAAGCAGGCGCTGACACGCCGGCGGCGATCCGGCGCGCCGACGATCACACTCCCGAAATAGCCGCGTTAGTAGGACTCCGATGATCCCGATGCTAGAGTCCGCAGCGGCCAGCCTCAGTACCATCGAAATGATGACGATGGTCCTCTGCGACCTGTCCGATGCGCAATCACGCCAGCGCACCCGTGACGGAGAGGGCCCGTCGATCGCCTGAGAGGTCGGCGATATGCTGGCCTACCGGTGCCAGCTCATGCAGCTCATCGGTGTCGCCGTCGCCAAGACGCGCTTCTGCATGCCTCGAGGGGTTCGGGGACGCAGCCCCATCTATGTAGTCGAATGAATCGCGAACGCAGCGCCCTGCTGATCCATGCACTGCGCGACCCGATCGCCGTACGGCACATCCGTCGGTCCGTTCAGCACCCGTGGCCGCAAGCCGATTATGCTCTTCTGGCCCGACCAGGAGGTCCCAGGAACGACAACAATCCCTGCATTCGGTGCAGGAGAAGCTGGCGTTGTCCGGATACTCGACTGGCGGCGGCATGATGTCATCGGAGAGGCGACCGCTCGATCGACGACCTCCGATCGTGCGACGGATCGTGGAGGCCTGCACCATCGGCTTTTGGTACAATTCGCCTGGTCGGGGTACTAGCCTGTACCGAGTATGAACAACCCGTGCGCGCGACGCCGCGCCTTCACACCCCAGGCTGACGCGGGAGACGTAACAATGCACCTCTTTATCCGTCGGATGTCCGGCGCGTCGCTCGCGCTCCTGCTCTCCGTCGTCGGCGTGTCGGCCGGGGCGCGCGACCTTCCCTTGATCGCGGCGATCAAGTCCCAGGACGCCGGGACCGTGCGTTCGTTGCTGCGGGGAGTGACCGACGTGAACGCGCTGACGCCCGATGGGGCGACGGCGCTGCACTGGGCATCGTATGTGGATGCGCCGGCGTTGGCCGACCTGCTGATTGCGGCCGGGGCCGACGTCAACGTGGCGAACGATTACGGTGTCACACCGCTCTCGTTGGCGTGCACCAACGGGGCGGCGGCGATGGTCACAACACTGTTGGCGGCCGGTGCCGATCCGAACGCGGCGCGCGCGACCGGAGAAACGCCGTTGATGACCTGCGCCCGTACCGGCAACCTCGACACGGTGCTGGCGTTGCTCAGTCACGAGGCGGACCAGACTGCCGCAGAGTCGTGGCAGCAGCAGACGGCGCTGATGTGGGCCGCCGGTGAAGGCCACACGAAAGTGGCACGGGCGCTGGTCGCGCACGGGGCCAACGTCCGGGCTCGGTCGCGCAGCGGCTTCACGGCGCTACTCATCGCCGCCCGCCACGACGAGCGCGAACTGACCCGGCTCTTGCTCAACGCCGGCGCCGAGGTGAACGACACGGCGCCGGATGGCACCACGGCGCTGCTCGTCGCGACCGTTCGCGGCCATGCGGCGCTGGCGATCATGCTGCTGGAGCAAGGCGCCGATCCGAACGCCGACGGGACGGGATACACGCCACTACACTGGGCCGCCGGTTCCTGGCATACGGAATTGACGGGCAGCCTCCGCGGCATCGCGACCGAACGTGACGACGAATGGCGCTCGCTCAACGGGCTCCGGGCCGGCAAGACGGAGCTGGTCCAGGCGCTGCTGTCCCATGGCGCCGACCCTCACGCGAGGATCGTCCGTCACCCACCGCAGTTCGGCTACGCGAGCCAGCGCTTCCGCGTGAGCCTGGTTGGGGCGACGCCGTTCCTGCTCGCGGCGATGGATGGTAATCTCGGCGTGATGCGCGCGCTGGCAGCCGCCGGTGCCGACCCGCTCATGGGGACCGAGCAGCACACCACGCCACTGATGGTGGCAGCCGGGCTCGGGCAGGTCCCGGCCGAGACCCGGGTGAGCGAACGCGACTCGCTGGACGCGACACGGTTTGCCTTGGAGCTTGGCGCGGACGTCAATGCGACCAACGATGTGGGCCGCACAGCGTTGCACGGCGCTGCACACATCAGATCGGACGCAATCGTCCAACTCCTTGTCGATCACGGTGCACCGGTCAACGTCGAGGATCAACGTGGGATCACTCCATTGATGATTGCTGAGGGGGGCGGCCATATCCTGCTGCCCGGTCTCGGTGGGGGGACGACGGCCGATCTCCTCCGCGCGCTGGGGAGCGACGCGACGTCGCCGTCGAAGGCGATCGACGTCTTCAACCAGGGACCGATCCGGTGATTGCGCTTCGTCTCGTGCTCGCGCTGACCGGCGCCGGTCTTCTTCAGGCCCCGACCGTGTCGCCGGCGAGCTACGAGACTGTTCGAGACCGGGCGCACGCACAGGCAGCACCGCAGGGCACGCCCGACGCGTCGAGCTACCGCGCCATCCTCGATCGGTACTGCGTCACCTGCCACAACGTCCGCTTGCGAACCGGCAACCTCGCGCTCGATGTACTCAGCGTCGATCACGTCGGCGAGGACGCGGCGGCGTGGGAGAAAGTGCTCCAGAAACTACACACGCAGGCGATGCCACCTCCGGGGCGTCCGCGGCCGGACCACACGACCTACGACGCGTTCGCGGGATGGCTGGATGCGGCACTCGACCGCGCCGCGGCGGCCAATCCCAATCCCGGACGCCCGACCATCCATCGCCTGAACCGGTTGGAATACGCGAGCGCGATCCGTGACCTGCTGGGCCTCGAGATCGACAGCCAGGCACTACTCCCGGCAGACGACCTAGCGTACGGCTTCGACAACAACGCGGACATCCTGACCGTCGCTCCCGGGCTGTTGGAACGCTACATGTCGGCCGCACGGAAGATCAGCCGACTCGCCGTCGGTGACCCGTCCATCGAAGCCGACGCCGTCCGCTACCAGCTGTCATCGCTCCTCGTGCAAGACGACCGCATGAGCGAGGATCTCCCGTTCGGGTCGCGTGGTGGCACCGCGGTACGCCATCATTTCCCGCTCGATGGCGAGTACATCCTTCGGATTCGCCTGCAGAGTAACGGCGTCGGCACGGTCCGCGGCCGCCGCGAGCCGCAGGAGATCGATGTCCGCGTGGACGGTGTGCGGATCGCGTTACGCCGAATCGGCGAGTGGCCGACCGACGGCGAGACGCCGGACGCCGAACGTGCGGAGAACCCTGAGGACCCGTTAGTGGTTCGCTTCCCGGCTCGCGCAGGAACGCGTGTGGTGAGCGTTGCGTTCTCGCAGCGGACGTCGGTAACCGAAGGTGTGCGTCCGGAGCGTCTGCCGGTGTGGACGTTTTCCATCGGCGGTGCCGCCGACCAGGTGGCACTGGACAGCATCCAGGTCGAGGGGCCCTACAATCCGGACACGCTCGGGGGCAGCGGCACAAGTGCCGACGCGACCCCCAGCCAGCGTCGCATCTTCGTCTGCCGTCCGGCGAGCGGTCAGGAGGAGACGGCGTGCGCCACCGAGATTCTCACCGGCCTCGCGCGTCGGGCGTTTCGCAGACCGGTCGCACCCGACGATCCCGATCTCGACGTGCTCCTTGGCTTCTTTCGAGACGGCCGACACGAGGGGAGCTTCGAGGCCGGCATCCAGCGGGCGCTCGAGAGCCTGCTGGTCGATCCGGAGTTCCTCTTTCGCCTTGAGCGCGATCCGCCGCATGTGGCGCCGGACACCCCGTACCGCCTCAGCGACGTCGAGCTGGCCTCGCGGCTGTCGTTCTTCCTGTGGGGCAGCATCCCGGACGATTCGCTGCTCGACGTGGCTTCCGCAGGACGGCTCCGCGACCCCGTGGTGCTGGAAACTCAGGTTCGGCGGATGCTCGCCGACGAGCGCTCGCAGGTGCTCGTCTCGAGCTTCGCCACACAGTGGCTGCATCTGCGACGGATGCGCTCGGTGACACCGGATGTGAACGCGTTCCCGGCATTCGATGACAATTTGCGCGATGCTTTCGTCCGGGAGACGGAGCTATTTCTCGACAGCCAGGTGCGGGAGGATCGCAGCGTGGTCGATCTCCTGACCGCCGACTACAGCTTCGTTAACGAGCGGCTCGCGCGACACTACGGCATTCCCAACGTCTACGGTTCCCGCTTCCGGCGCGTGGCGCTGCCCGGGGACATGCGTCGCGGCTTACTCGGGCACGGCAGCGTCCTGACAGTGACGTCGCTGTCCACTCGGACGTCGCCGGTCGTACGCGGCAAGTGGGTGCTCGAGAACATTCTCGGCACGCCGCCGCCGCCGCCGCCGCCTGATGTCCCTTCGCTCCCCGAACGCGCCGACGATGGCACGGTCAGGTCGATGCGCACGCGCATGGAAGCGCATCGGGCGAATCCGGTCTGCGCGAGTTGCCACGCAAGGATGGACCCGCTCGGGTTCGCACTCGAAAACTTCGATGCGGTCGGCAAGTGGCGAGAGACGGAGGCCGGTACGCTCATCGACGCATCGGGCAGTTTGCCGGATGGAACCATGTTCGATGGGCTCCCGGAACTGCGGGATGTACTCTACGAGCGACGCGACGAGTTCGTGACCACCGTCACCGAGAAGCTGCTGACCTACGCCCTGGGGCGAGGGGTCGAGTACTACGACCGGCCGGCCATTCGCTCTATCGTGCGCGCGGCCGAGCCGAGCAACTACCGCTGGTCGTCGCTCATTCTCGGTGTTGCCCAGAGCGTGCCGTTCCAGATGAGGAGATCGGAGTCATGATCATCACCAAGAAGACGCTCCCCAGGCGCGCCGTACTTCGCGGCCTCGGGACAGCCGTGGCGCTGCCGCTGCTGGACGGCATGGTGCCGGCGCTCACGGCGCTCGGTAGGACTGCGGCCCGGCCGAAGCCCCGCCTCGGCGTGGTGTACGTGCCCCACGGCGCGGTGATGAACAACTGGACGCCGGCCACACAGGGCACCGAGTATGAGTTCACACCGATCCTGCAACCGCTGGAGGGCTTTCGGGACCGCCTCAGCGTCCTGACCGGTCTCGACCACGCTCCGGCGGCGCAACTACCCGGCGACCCCGCCGGCGGGCATGGACGCATCACCGGCGCTTTCTTGACCGGGGTGCACGCCAAGCCCACGGAAGGCGCCGATTTCGAGGCGGGGACGTCGGTCGATCAGCTCGCGGCGGAACAACTCGCCCAGCAGACGCAGCTTGCGTCGCTCGAGCTGGGTATCGGCTTGCCGGAGTTCGGCGGTGCCTGCGACGCCGGCTTCAGCTGTGCCTACATCAGCACGCTGTGCTGGAGCACACCGACGACGCCGTTGCCGATGGAGAGCTATCCGCGCGCGGTCTTCGAGCGCTTGTTCGGCGACGGAACGACGACGGACCCCGTCGCGCGGCGCGAACGTAGGCAACGGGACCGCAGCATTCTCGACGCGGTGACCCGGAAGGTGGCCCGGCTCCAAGATGGGCTCGGTGCAACGGACCGCGCCAAGCTGACCGACTATCTCGCAGCCGTACGCGACGTGGAGCGCCGGATCCAACGAGCCGAGGCCGAGGGCGACCGGGATCTGCCGGTGGTGGAGCGGCCGTCCGGGAGTATCCCGGCGTCGTTCGAAGAGTATGTCAAGGTGATGTTCGATCTGCAGGTGCTGGCATACCAGGCGGATCTGACCCGCGTCATCACGTTCATGATGACACCGGAGCTGAGCGCCCAGACCTACCCCCAGATCGGCGTGCCCGATCCGCACCACGCCTTGTCACACCACGAGAACAAGCGCGAGAGCCTGGAGAAACTGACTAAGGTCGGCACTTATCACGCCACCCTCTTCTCGTATTACCTCGAGAAGCTACGCGACACGCCAGACGGTGACGGATCGCTGCTCGACCAGGTGATGGTTCTCTATGGGAGCGGCATGAGCAACAGCAACCTCCACAACATCCAGAAGCTGCCGATCGTCCTGGCCGGGGGCGGCGCCGGCCGGCTCCACGGCGGTCGTCACATCCGATATCCCAACGAGACCCCGCTGACGAATCTCTACATGACCTTACTGGACAAGCTGGGTGTGCCTACCGAGCGCGTCGGCGACAGCACCGGCGAGCTGCGGGAATTGAGTGACGTGTGACACCCGCGAGAAGACGACCACCGGCCGGCCGCAGCGGGTGGCACGGCACGAGGGTAACCGGCTCTTGCGCGCGGACCGCGTTCGGGGCCATTATGAGCAAGCATTAGCCGTTCTGCGGCGCAAAACTAGGTTTCGAGATTGCGCGAAGGAGAACCCGATGAATCATCAACGTCTCGCCGCGATGTGCATTGCGATCGCAAGTCTGGCATTCGTTCCCGTCTCGGCCGCTGGCCAACCGGGTAACGATCCGGAGCCGCCACGGCTCCCGTGGGGAACGCCCGACCTCCAAGGCATCTGGGATTTCCGCACCATCACGCCGCTTCAGCGGCCCGAAGACCTCGGCGACCAGGCGTTCCTGACCGAAGAGGAAGCGGCGAGTGCCGAGCAAGAGGCGGTGGATCGCGCGATCCGCCTGTTCGAGGCGGATGCCCGGACGACCGAGGCAGGTGGCAGCGTGGGCGGCTACAACAATTTCTGGATGGACCAGGGAACGAAGCCGATCGAGACGCGACGCACGTCGCTAGTCATCGATCCTGCGAACGGAAGACTGCCGGGGCTGACACCTGAGGGACAGCGGCTGGCCGATGCGCGCCAGGCGTATCTGGCGGATCATCCCGCGGACACCTACTTGGATCGGAACACGTCCGACCGGTGCATCGTGGGATTCAACGCCGGGCCGCCCATCACGCCGCTCGCCTACAACCAGAACATGCAGCTCTTTCAGACCGAGGACCTCGTGGTGGTCTACACGGAGATGGTGCACACGCCGCGCGTCATTCCGCTCGATGGTCGTCCGACGCTCGACCCGAGCATCCGCCTCTGGGTCGGAGATTCGCGTGGCCATTGGGAAGGCGACACGCTCGTCGTCGAGACCGCGAACTTCAACAAGCAGCGGGAGTGGATCCCGCTCGGCGGGGCAGGGGCCCCGGGCACGAAGTCGACGGAGAATATGACGTTGGTCGAGCGGTTCCGGCGCCTCGACGACGATACGCTCGAATACACTTTCACCGTGACCGATCTCAACACTTGGGCGGATCCGTGGACGGTCGAGCTGCCGATGCGGCTCACCGACGCGCCGCTGTTCGAGTACGCCTGCCATGAGGGGAACTACTCCATGCCGGGCATCCTCGGTGGCACGCGTGCGGACGAGGAGAAGGCCGCCGCCGCGGGCTCGCAACAGTAGCGTTACAGGTCACCCGGATACGGCGGTCCCCACCGGGCGACCGCCCGAGTACTCACAGCCGACCCCGATGAATGGGGGTCGGCTTTTTTTTGAGTGGCCGTCTCGTCGTCGGGTGTCGAGCGTCCCTCTACCGCCCGTGCCGGACGCCTGCCGCCCAGGAAACCTACAACCCCAGCGGCTTCACGTAGTCACCCAGAATCAACCGTGCCTGGCGCGCCTGGCCCAGCGTGGCGACGCGACGACGCATGCCAAACCCGAACACCGTACCCACGACCACCCAGAGCAAGACAATCGCCCACTCCTGAGGCCAGACCAGCGACGATGGGCTGCCCGGCATGTAAAGCAGGATGAACAACACGGTGGTCGCAACGGCGAGCCATCCGACGAGCGTCGGCGCTGGCGTTCGATAGGGCCTGCGCAGATCCGGATGTCGGCGGCGGATGCGGAGGAAGGACACGGCCACCAGTAAATACGCTACCACCGTCGCCAGAGAACCGGCATCGGTCAACCAGACGAGCGCCGGGCGCCCGAAGAAAGGCGCCGCCGCCGTGACCGTGGTCAGCAGGACGACGACCGCTACCGGCGAACCGTACCGGGGGTGCAGACGGGCGAACACCGACGGCAGCATGCCGCCGCGGGCCATGGCGAACAGCAGCCGCGACGCGCCGATGAAGAAGGCATTCCAGCTCGTCACGATGCCGAGCAGTCCACCGAACACCAGGACGCGCCCAGCCCAGGGGCTGCCGTACACCGCGCTCATGGCGTCGGCGGTCGGCAGGATACGGTCAGACAGCGTCGAGGGGGGCAACGAGAGTCCGACCGTCCACTGGACGAGGCCATACCAGGCGAATGCCATCACGATCGACAAGATGATGATGCGACCGACGGCGCGAAAAGGCACATCGATCTCCTCGGCGATTTGCGGGATGACGTCGAACCCGACATACAGGAATGGGGTCATGATGATGACCCGGAGCACGCCCTCCCACCCGGTCAGATACGGCACGAGGTTGGCGGTGTCGCCACGGACGGTGCCGGGCACGAAGAACGCCAGCCCGACGACCAGGAGCGTGCAGGCAGCCACGGTCTGGGCAAACGCGGCGAAACGGATGCCCCGGTAATTGACGACCCCGATCGCCAGGGCACCGCCCACGCCCACCAGCGCCCAGGTCAGGTGGACGTCCCACCCGGCCACCGTGTAGAGATAGCCCATCTCGAATCCCGGCGCGACATAGCCAGCGACCGTGGGCAACGCGACCGCCTCGAACGCGCAGACCCCGACGTAGGCAAGCGCCAGCGTCCAGCCGCAGACGAACGCGCCGGTGGGCCCGATCCCGACGTACGTGAAGCTGAGCTCGCCGCCGGCCCGTGAAAGCGCGGCGGTCAGCTCCGCGTAGGTCAGCCCGACCAGCCAAACCATGACGGCGCCGGCGCCGAACGCCAGGATCGAGCCGAGGGTCCCGGCTCGTTGAATCATCTCGCCCGCCAGCACGACCCAGCCCCAGCCGACCATCGCGCCGAACGCGATGGCCAGCACGTCGCGCCGACCGAGTATCTTGCGAAGCTGAAGCGGAACGTCCGTCATATCGACACGCATTATCGCCTCTGACCGAGGAGTCGGCTCGGTTAGCCGTTCCCTGCGGTCATCCAGAAGCACCTCCTTGCGCGCGGCGGGATCCGGATGCATGATGGACGCACCCTGCACAGCCGCCAGGCGAGAGCGAGAGGAGGAGCAGATGAGCCATCGACGTTCTGCAACGGTGAGTGCGATGATCGCGGTCGGGACGCTGATGCCGGTGTTCGCTGCAGCTCAGTCGGCGAACGCGACGCCGCCCCGCACGCCGTGGGGCGATCCCGACCTCCAGGCCGTGTGGGACTACCGCACCCTCACGCCCCTCCAGCGACCCGAGGAGCTGAAGGATAAGGCGTTTCTGACCGAGGAGGAGGCCGCCAACCTCGAACAGGAAACCGTGGACCGGAACGAACGGCTGCTGAATCGCGCACCGGAGAAGACGGAGATTTCCGACAACGTGGACCGGCGAGAGGACGGAACGCCTGGGTTCTACAACAATTTCTGGCTCGACCGCGGGACCACACATGTCGGGACGAGGCGTACGTCACTCGTCGTGGATCCACCTAATGGGCGACTGCCGCCCTTGACGGCCGCGGCGCAGCGCCGGGCGGACTCGCCAGAAGCCCAGCGCATCGCCGACGTGCGCCGGGGCCGACGTCCAGCCGCTACGTACGCGGAGCTCGACGCCGGGGACCGGTGCATCCAGCACGCGAAAGCCGGCCCGCCCATCAGCACCGGGGGTTACAACAACAACGTGCAACTGTTTCAAACACCCGATCACGTGGCGATCCTCAACGAGCAGAACCACGACGTGCGCATCGTGCCTCTGGATCGGCGACCACATGTCGGGTCCAAGATACAGCAATGGATGGGCGACTCGCGTGGCCACTGGGACGGTGAGACGTTGGTCGTCGAGACCATTCACTTCAACGGAAAACACGACCAAATCGGGCGGCCGCTCCTGAGTACCGGCGAGCAACTGTCGCTCGTCGAACGGTTCACACGCATCGAGCCCGACACACTGCTCTACGAATACACGGTCACCGATCCCACGATCTGGGTGCAGCCATGGACCGTGCACCATCCCATGAAGAAGAATCCGGATCTGATCTACGAGTTCGCGTGTCACGAGGGCAACTACGGACTGACCGGCATTCTCGCTGGGTCCCGGGCTCAAGAGAACGCCGCAGCGGAAGCCACGAAACGATGAGCGAAGGATTCGCTGCAGGAGGCGTCTCGATGAGGCCCCTCGCCGCCGTGGTCGCGTGGGTCAGCCTCGCCGGAGCTTGGACCATGACCGCGGGAGTCGCCGCGCAAGTCGAACGCCCCTTCGTCTTTTATCGCGTCTGTAATATCGAACCAGGCCAGGACGATGCTGCCGTGGCACTCGCGCAGGCAATGGTCGACGTCGCCAGCAAGAAATACCCCGAGGTTCAGATGTCAGCGACGATCGGACGCTGGATGACCGGTTTCCAGAATGTCTCGCAGCCGGTCAACCAGATCCGCTTTTCGGAACAGCACCCCGACCCCGAGACGCGACAGGCCTTCACCGATTTGCTCCAGGCCGACGAGGACTTTCTTGTCCTCCAGCAGAAAACCTGGGGAGTGATCGACGTCAGCAGTTGTGTCGAGACCCAGTTCCGCGCACGTCCCTAGTGACCTGTTTCGGGTGAATCGGTAATGGTCACCGGCGCCTGGCTGACAAGGCGCGACGAGGGCGCAGACACACCGTACGTGGCCGAGGAGCAACGCCGTCAGGAAGGACGGCCCCGCCAGGTGGCATCATCAGCCCACATTATGGAGATCCCCCGTCGGAGGGCCTTGCGTTGCTCTGCGTCGGCGTCCCTTAGCACAGACCTAGAGATGTAAGGAGAACAGGTCAGCCAGTTCGGTGGTGCTTGTCAGCTCATGCCGTACGAGGGGGCGCGGGCACGGTTCTTTCAATTGAGGCCCGTACGACGAGTCAACGTTGCAGGAGCTGATTCGGTTTCTGGAGCAACTCGGCTGGCTCGACGAGCGGTGACGTCCTGATGGCGCTCATCGTCGGTGACCACCCTCATCAGCGAAGGGGAGATGGGCATGTCGACCGCATCCGCTGCAGAAAGGCCGCACCATGCGTACCGTCAGTTTCCTGCTCCTCGTCTTCTTGCTCGTGTCGGCTACGGGCGCCGCCGCGCAGGAGCCAGCGCGTGAATGGCGCTACTTCGGCGGTGACGAGGCATTCTCCCGGTATGCGCCGCTCGACCAGATCAACCGGCACAACGTCGACCAACTCGAGATCGTCTGGCGCCGTCCGGCAGCAGATCCCGAGCTGCTGCGCGCGTTTCCTGATCTACAGCCCAACGCGTACCTGAAGTCCACGCCGGTCATCATCGAGGACGTCCTCTATGCGCCAAACGCATTCGGGTTACTGGACGCGTTCGATCCGGCGACCGGTGAGACCGTCTGGCGGCAGCCCCCGTTCGTGGCAACCGAGGAGGAGGTCGCCGGACGAAGCACCCGTGGCGTTGCCTACTGGAGCGACGGTGCCGACCGACGGTTGCTGCTCGTACGCGGAGAGTATCTCTACGCGCTCGACCCCTCGACCGGCCGGCGGATTCCCGGCTTCGGTCTCTCCGACCAGGGACGCGCCGACCTGCACTGGGATCGCCCGCTCGCCGAGCAGTTCAGCTGGTCGGGAGGACCCATTGTCGTCGGCGGCGTCGTCGTCGTGGCCGGCACGACGGCGGGGGCCGGTGATGGCGGCGTCATCCGCGAGGCGGCGCCCGAAGATGTCCGTGGATTCGACGTGCGCACCGGCGAGTTGCTCTGGACGTTCCACGTCGTGCCGCACCCCGGCGAGTTCGGCGCCGACACGTGGGGTGATGGGTCAGGCGACTACTCCGGCGATCTCGGCTCGTGGTGCTGTCTGACCGCGGATGAAACGCTGGGCCATGTCTACGTCCCGCTCTCGGCGCCGACCGGCATGGTCTACGGTGGGCACCGGCCTGGCGACAACCTCTTCTCGGACAGTCTCGTGGCAATCGACGCGACGACCGGCGAGCGAGTCTGGCACTTCCAGATGGTGCATCACGACGTCTGGGAATACGATACGGTGGGCCCGGCAACGCTCGGCGAGATCACTGTCGACGGACGCCGTATCAAGGCGGTGATGCAGCCGAGCAAGACGGCGTTCCTGTACGTGTTCGATCGGGAGAGCGGCGAGCCTGTGTGGCCTATCGAGGAACGCAAAGTACCGCAGTCGATCGCGCAGGGAGAAAGGACCTCGTCGACCCAGCCGTTTCCGACCAAGCCGCCGCCCTTTGACCTGCAGGGTATCACTGTGGACGACTTGATCGATTTCACACCAGAGCTTCGCACAGAGGCGCTTGAGGCAGTCGAATCGCTGGTCCTCGGTCCCCTCTTCACTCCACCTTGGCCCCAGAGCGACGACCCCGACGCCAAGCAGGGGACGCTGACAGCTCCGGGCGGCTGGGGTGCCGGCAACTGGCACACTGGAGCATTCGACCAAGAGACCGGCATCTACTACGCCGTGTCTCACACCATGCCGACCGTGTGGAGCGTCGTCCCCACGGACGACGACCCCGATGCCACGCTTGCCTGGGCTACGCCCCGTGGGGAGAACCAACGCGTGCCGACCCCCCGACCGCACGGGCTTCCGATCACCAAGCCACCCTATGGCCGCATCACCGCGCTCGACCTGAACCGCGGCGAACTCGCCTGGATGGTGCCGAATGGTGACGGTCCCCGGAACCATCCGCTGCTGCGAGACCTCGACCTGCCGCCGCTGGGCATCCCCAACCGGCCCGCTCCCCTGGTCACCAAGACACTGCTGTTCCTTGGTGAAGGCAGCGACGCCATCATCGGCACGCTCCGCGGCGAGGGTTCCCCGTCCGACCCCGAGCAAGACCAATCTTGGCGTTGGGGGAAGCAGTTCCGGGCCTACGACAAGGCGACCGGAGCAGTCATCTGGGAGACCGAGCTTCCGGCCGGGACGACCGGTGGCCCGATGACCTACATGCACGAGGGCAAGCAGTACCTCGTCGTCGCGGTGGGGACCAGAGACGAGATCCCCGAGTGGGTCGCACTGGCGCTGCCCTAACCGAGGTGTTGTTCGACGCGATCTTGGCCCGTGGCAGGCCGATGGGACGTGGCAGCGGGCCGTTCTCGCTGGAGGATGGGCGGACCAACGACTGGAATGGCAGACGCGGAGTCTGCCTCAAGGAAGCCAACGGACACGTCCTCGAACTCCTCACGGTCGAATAGGCCACTGCAACGCGTCCTCCGCGGAATGACCCGGTGGAACCGCTGAGCAAGACACGGGTCGGGGCCCTTCTTCGTTCAATTATCGCCCACCGTGTCCCATTAAAGAGCACACTGGCGTCCGAGACAGCGATGCCTATTCGCGTGGGCGACGATGTGAGTGCTGAAAAGCGGGGAGAGACTTCGGTTGGAGAATTACCAGCATTCGGGCACGAAGGTTGCCGCTTCTTGACCGGGATCCAGTGACGACGTTTGACAATACACCTTGTCTCGATGGTTTCGCGCTGATGGTGAGCACGCCCGCTATCCAGATGACGGTTGCGATGGAGGCCGCGCCAGCGACCGGTCGCGACGCTTTCAGCTGCAAGTGCCAGTCCAATACCCGCTTGAGGACGACGACGAGTGGCACACCGGTGTCACCGAGAACATCAGCCATTCCGGCGTGCCTCATCTTAGATGGCGAGACCTTGCGGTTCGGACAGAAGTCTGCCGCGCAGGTCGTCGAACCAGGCGAATCCCCCACCGGCAGCCCAACCTTCTTCGACTCCTGATGGCCGACGGTGTCCCGCTCATCGACCGCCCCATCGAATTCCGCCTGGCGGCGGGCGTCAAGTGGTCTCTCGGGAGGAGATGCCGAGACGGCAATGGACAGTAGCGTCACGATCCACATCACACAGTTCTGGCCAACAACCCTACGAATTCGAGGAGTGTGTATGCTCCCGACATCCTGGCGGGTATCTGTCCTTGCACCTGGTTGCGCACGGGTCCATGATGGGCGCACTTGGATGAGAGCGATAAGGAGGACCAGATGAACCATCGATGTCTCGCCACCTTGTTTTCGGTGATAGCGGGCATGGCGCTGTCAACTAATCCTGTCCAGGCCCAAACCGCTCCCCAGACGCCATGGGGCCATCCGGATCTTCAAGGCGTGTGGGACTTCCGCACCATCACCCCCCTTCAGCGGCCCGAAGAGCTAGCAGATAAGGAGTTCCTGACAGAGGAAGAGGCGGCCAACCTCGAACAAGAAACCATTGACCGGAACGAACATCTCTTGCATCAGGCCGCCAGGCGGACGTCGGCAGGCGGGAACATAGGCGCCTACAACAACTTCTGGATGGACCGCGGGACCAACGTCGTCGGGAATCGCCGGACGTCGCTCATCGTGGATCCGCCAAACGGGAGGATTCCTCCCTTGACGCCTGAGGGACAGCAGCGGGTGGACGCTCGGGCAGAGGCTCGAGACCGCCCCGCCGTCTCATGGGAGGATCGAAGCCTGTTCGAGCGGTGTGTCACCCGCGGTCTACCAAGGCTTCCGGGTGGCTATAACCAGAATCTTCAGATTCTTCAGACTCCTGACCACGTGGTGATCCTCTACGAGATGATGCGCGAGGTTCGCGTCATCCCGCTGGACGGACAACCGCATCTCGAAGACAACGTCCGCCTATGGCATGGCGATTCGCGCGGCCGGTGGGAGGACGAAACACTGGTCGTCGAGACGACGAACGTCTCCCCCAAAGCCCACTTCAGGGGATCCGGTGACGGACTGCACCTGATCGAGCGTTTTACGCGTATCGACGCCGACACGGTTGACCACCAGGTCACGATCAAGGATCCAACGACGTTTACCGAGCCCTGGACCGCATCGATTCCGCTGCGGGCGACACAAGATCAGATGTATGAGTACGCGTGTCACGAGGGGAACTACAGCATGGAGAGCACGCTCAGCGGTGCCCGCGCGATCGAGAAAAGAGCGCAGGCTGAGTAGAGGTAGTTCGAAACGCGAGCCGCTCCCCTTACAGCGGGCACCACGGAGTACTTCATAGCCGGCCGCGGTAAAGCGGTGCCTGTTTTCTTTCTGCGTGGCTGATGGTGGCCGTCTGTGGTCCGTGTCCTGAAAAATCTTGCACGTGGATATCGCCGTACACGGCGTCGCCGAGCTTGAATCTCTGGTCATCCTTGCCTGTCGGCTCGACCACTCCCGCGACGTCGCAGCCGGCGATCTGTAGCTTCGACTTGAACCAGCCGAAGACAGGGCGCAGGGGGGGAGGCTGCCTCACGACGAACCCGATTTCCCAATCGTTCACGAACGATTCATGGACGCGTACCAGGACCTCGTCGCCGGCGGGAACGGGCTTGGGGACCTCCGTCAGTTCAAGGGAATCAGGCGATCCGTATTTCGTCTAGGCGATGGCTTTCATCGGATTCTCCTTGCCGACCCCCCTCTCTATTCGCAGAAATGGGGTGCCAGGTTCATCTCGTCCTTGCACCACTGATCAGATGTTCGGCACGGATGAGCAGGTGGCACTGCGCTGACGCCTGATCGCAACCGCAGGCGGCGGGACACCGATCGATGTACCCCTCGTTTCGATCTTCGCGGTGGCCGACGGGAGGATCACAGAAGTCTGGATCTACGGCGACACGACCCCGACAACGCGTTCGCCAGAACCGCCCAATCGTCGTCGACAACGTCCTGACCGCGCAGCGGGGCACAGCGCCGCGGCCAAGTGTGCACCCAACCACCAGAGGGCTATCCATCGCGCGAACGACCGTGCAACGACTCGTGGAGTCATCCTGTGCTCCAACGCCGCCGCATCCGCCAGCTATTTGGCCGCACCGTCGCGCAGCGGTTTGTCGACCACGGCCAGGCCCTTGTCCAGCCACTCGGCATCCGGGAGGCCGTGGCCCAGGCCCTCGACGGAGAGATACTCGAATGTTCGGAAGCCACTGTTCTTGATCACGTCCCACAGGCGTGGCACGTAGGTGGCCACGGTGTCATTCGTGCCCTGGACGATGGCGTGACGCGAGCGGTCGCGTGCCAGCGTCAGGTGGGAGGCCGGCGGCTTGCCTATCGTTGGTGGGAGGAACCGCCCCCCCCGCGGCGGCGTGGGCTCGTACCAGTTCACCCCCGCAAAGTAGACCCCGCCCATGAAACGGTCGGGGTGAATGATCGCCACCGAGCTGGCGACACGAGCGCCACCCGAGTGGCCCGAGACGTAGATTCGATCTGGATCAATCTCGTATCGCTGCTTCGCCAGGTCGACCGACTCCAGGGCCACTGCCCGACGCCAGAGCGGAGAGATCCGGTTCCCCGCCCCGTTGGGCCCCACCCAGATGAGCGCGTTCTTCTCTAGCGTCTCCCGCCATCGTTCGGGAACGCCCCCTCTGGCCCCCGGGGAGATGAACACGAACAGGCCATGTGGCCGACCTTCCGCCGCAGCCGTCGGCGCGTGGACCACCCAGGACTGGCCGTTCTCGTCGTTCACCACCGTCGTGATCGTGGCGTCGTTCTCGATCCGGTCGTACTGGGCCCTGAACTGATCCTTCCTCTCGGCGTCGGTGAACGCGACGCCGGTGCCCCTGAGGTACCCCTCCATCACCTCGAGATAGGTGGCCTTCGCCACGCCGGAGGCCTCAATCGTGTACGTCCCGGCGTAGGGCGTGAGGTCGGCGGGCTGAACGGGCCCGGCTGCGTGCTCGACCTGGGCGACGACCAGCACCGAGAGCAAGGCAACGACGAAGGTCGTGACGGTCAGAAGATGGAACATCGAACGAGCTCCGGAGAATCCTCGTACGGCAGCGGCAACACGCCGACTGAGTGCGATGATAGTGCCCCGGCCCATCTTCTGTCCCTCCTGTCCGTTCGTTGCATAGCTGTTGTCCGGTTTCGGCAGTGATCCAGCCGGGACGGTGGCACAATCACCAGGTTCCACACCAGAACCTAAGGCCTTGAAAGTCGGCCCTCAGCTCGCGCACTTCGACGTGACCGCCCTCATCGGCGAAGGGGCCATGGGCCAGGTCTATCGCGCCACCGACACGCAACTCGGCCGCGACGTCGCGTTTGAGATCCCGCCGACACGTTCGCCGCTGACTGATTGTCCTGCCGGCGGCCGTTCGCGCCGCTCAGGGCGTCGGTCCGTCTCCGGTACCGAGCCACGCGTCCAGCCACCCCAGCACCGTCTCGTGCCACTTGATGCTATTGGCTGGCCTCATCACCCAGTGGTTCTCATCAGGGAAGTAGAGCAGACGGCTCGGGATACCGCGCCGCTGCAGGGCGTTGAAGGTGCTGAGTCCCTGCTCGAGCGGCACGCGATGATCCTCCTGGCCGTGGATGACCAGCATCGGCGTCTGCCAGGACGCCACGTACCGTACGGGGTTGTGCAGTTCGTGGCCATCCGGGTTATCGTGGTAGGGTCCCCCGTGCTCCCACTCGGGAAACCACAACTCCTCTGTGGAGTAGTACATCGACCGCATGTCGAAGACCCCGTCGTGGTTCACGAAGCACCGGAAGCGGTCGGGCCAATTGCCGGCGATCCAATTGACCATGTAGCCACCATAGGACGCTCCCAGGGCGCAGACGTTGTCGCCGTCCATCCAGTCGTAGCGCTCGAGCGCCGCCGCGAGGCCCATTTGCAGGTCATCGAGCGGCTTGCCGCCCCAGTCGCCGGTGATCGCGTCGGTGAACGCCTGCCCGTAACCGACCGACCCGTGGAAGTCGACCATGACCACGGCGTAGTCAGCGGCGGCGTAGCTCTGCGGGTTCCACCGGTAATGGAAATGGTTACCGAACGAACCCTGCGGGCCGCCGTGGATGAGGAAGGCGACGGGATAGGTGCGACCGGCCTCGAAACGGGCCGGCTTTACCACCTGTGCATAGACGGTGTCGCCGCCGGCTCCGGGAAAGCTGAACTGCTCGTGGTCGCCGAAGGTAATTGCCGTCAGCCGTTCCGCATTGACGTGCGTGATTTGACGCAGATCGCCCCCGTTGGTACCCGCTGTGAAGAGCTCGACCGGCAGTTGCAGGTTGTCGAGCCCGAAGACCAGCCGGTCGTCGGCGACCGACGGCAACCCGACATAGCCAAGGTCATCGAGAACAGTAGTCACCGCGCCGCTTGTCACGTCAATGGCGAACAGCGAGACGTGCCCGACGTTTTGGGCGATGGCGTAGAGCGTCGCGCCGTCCGGCGCCCACACCAAACCGCCGGGTGACCGGTCCCAGTCGGGCGCGAGCTCCCGGGTTGGGCCGTCCTGCCAGCGCCGCAGCATGATGCGAAGCCGGTCGGCCTCGAAACCAGGTCGTTCCATCGCCAGGTACGCGAGCGTGCTGCCGTCGGGCGAGAACGTGGGCGCGGTGTCCCAGGCGTCGTTTTCGTCGGTCAGATTCCTCGGTGGATGGGAGCCGTCGACCGGCGACAGCCAGAGATCGAAGTTCGTGGACCACGGCTCGCCTTCGCCGACGCGCGCGGTCAGCACGATCCCGCCGCCGTCCGGCGTGAAAGCGAACTCCTCAGCGCCGCCAAACGGCACGGAAGGGGCATCGCCGTCGACCCCCACCATTACATCGACCGGCGTGCCACCGTCGACCGGCAGGACGAAGATGTGGGACCGGCGTCCATCCTCCCACGTGTCCCAGTGCCGGACGAAGACTCCGTCGTAGACGCGGCCCGTCGAGGCATGGTCCTTGCGCGCCGCGAGACGGTCGGCCGTGCAGGCGAGGGTGGCGCAGTCGACGAACACTTCCATCGAGACCGCCAGGCGTGAGCCGTCAGGCGAGAGCGTCAGGTTGGCAGCGTCTAGGGGCAGCTCGGTGATCGGTTCCGCCTCGCGGCTGCTCATCGCAAGCCGCCAGACCTGCGAGGAGCCGGACCGGGTCGACAGGAAGTAGAGCCAGGCGCCGTCGGGTGACCAGCGCGGGTTGAAATCGCCGGCGGGGTGGCTGGTGAGACGGCGAGGCTCCCCGCCGTCGACGCTCGTCAACCAGATGTCGCTGCGGCGCCGATCCGCTTCGAGGTCGAGGGCGCTGACGACAAACGCAATCTCCCTTCCGTCTGGGGACACCTGCGGCTCGGACACCCTGTCCATCGACACCAGGTCGAGCGGTGTCATAGTCCCGAGCGTCTGGGCCGCGCCGGGTCCGGGCGCCAACAGTATGGCGACGAGAAGGGTGGTCAGATGACGGGACATGATCTTCTCCTGAGCGACGTGCCGAAGAGGCCTGATTACTTGCCGGGCTCGAGCATCGGCCTAGCGTACTGCCAGCCGTTCCCTCATGGACCAGTAACTTGTAACTTGCACAGAGTCTCCGCCGCCACTGTCAACTTAAGCAATGATGTCTGGCGCGAATGCAGCGTGCCGCTCGTCGGCAGTAGTCTCGAACAGGAGGTCCGCCGTCGGATCACCCCCGAGCGAGACTACCCCGAGATTGCGAGACCCACTGTCGGATTCGTAGAACAGTAGCCACCGGCCGGCACTCGACCACGAGGTGGGGAACTGCATGCTGGTGCTCGTCGTGAGCCGCTGGAAGGCGCCCGTCCCGTCGGCAGCCTTCCAGAAAAGGTTGAAGATGCCCCCGCGCGGTTCGACGAAAAGGAGACCCGCCGACCGTCGGGACTCCACCGCGGCATGGTCGCGTAGTCGGCGGTGAGGCGCGTGGGGGTGTCAAGGATTACGTCATAGATCCAGATGACCGCCCCGGACCCCACTGCCACACGCCCTCCGTCGGGGGAAACGTCCGGACGCGAGTAGTCGAGTGGGTCGGCGGCCAGCGGCTCCTCGCGCCCCTGGCGGTCCACCCAGACGAGCCTGTTCTGCGCTCCCAGAGTGCCACCTGTCTCGTAGACGAGCGACCCGCCGCCCGAGAGAAGCACCATCTGTTCGCCGGTGTTCAGGTCGAGCGCCGCGACGCGCGGGTTCTCGACGCCGGTGCCCGTGATGATGGTGAAGAGTACCCCGCCGCCAGGCAGAATCTCGGGAAACGCATAGCTGAGCTCATCGTGAGCGATAGACGCTACTAGCCCCCCTCTCGTCAACATAAGCCATGTCGGGTCCGCTTCAAGATTTTGCTTTGACCGATATGAGCAGGCTTCTGTCTTCGCACGCCGAGGCCGTGGTCGGTGATCCGCAGGTCAGTTCGTGGACGACGACGTAATTGACAAGCGGGCCACAAGCCCGAAGTGGAAAGTTCGCATCCGCGCGTGTCTCTCGCACCTAGGCAGTCGGGCCGTGTGGACTATAACCTGGTTCACACGTCCAGGTGCAGACGGAAGCTGTCCGACCTCGACGAGGTGCGGGGCCGAGCGTGGGTTTGCGTTGCGTTCGCCGGCGGAAAAATCTCGACGTCGTCGAGAAGGAGACGAAACTCGTCACGTGTTTGAGGAGGGCGCGCTCTGCTGATCTTCCAACCTGACGATCGCTGTCCGCAGTGCGTGCATTCTAGGAAAACGCGTCCGGGTGCCCGTTGCGGTTGGTAGTCGTGTCTCAACCGAAGCAGGCAGCGCAGGCGTTCGATCATTAGTCGCTGGAGATTGGAGGAGCCATATGTTACGGGCGAAGCCGCCGTGAACCAAATCGATTCGTCTGGAACGGCGTCTCTACTGCGCTTTGTGGTATTGCTACCGGCATTAGCCTTACGCCACAACTCCCACAGGCGCCGGGGGTTCCTCTGCGCGTGTCCAGGGCATAGCCTGCAGTCAACCTTGCCCCTGAATTTCCCCACAGCGTCCCTGGGCCTCTGAGCGCCACCGCCGCGAGGTAGGAGGTCGAACGGCGGACACGACGTCAGCAGGTCACCCACCATAAAGGGCCTGCGCGATATTGCGCGGTAGACCGGTCTGTGAGAAATACGCAGTTCAATAACGGATACTCTGGCCCTTCGCGTTTCGACTCGATCGTCGGTTTTTCAGGGTATCGCCTCCCCCACGCCGCAGCGCGCAACACGGGCCGCCGCCAGATTCGCTGCCTCTTCTCGCGCCCGAGCCCGCGCCACGTTCCAGCTTCTCCAGTCCCGACGCTCGTCGGACTCCTCGTCCAGTTCCAACACCTCGAGCACGACGCACGCTGCCTCGTCAGGAAGGCGCGGAAGCACCAACGCCAGGGACGGGACCCCATCCGCGCTGAGAGAAGCCAGATAGCCCGTGTCTAGCTCGGCCCACTCCTGCGCTCGGGCGACATTCGTGCGCACCACCACGCCGTCGAGGTTAATCACGTTCAACATCCCGAGGATCGCAAGTGCGACCACCATTGCGCCGAAGGCAAAGCGATCCGCTCGTCCTCGTAGCACCGTCACGGCGAACCACACGATGGCCACACCTGCCCACAGGAGCACGCCCGTCGCGTACAGACGGCTCTGGGTGAGCCCGTACGCGTCCAGGTAGAGGCTCATGCGGTGCAGGGCCGACACCATGATGAGACCGACCAGTAGGAGCAGTCCTCCCGAGAACACCCGCACGGTCCCGCGGGTGGTGGCGTTGGTTGCGTCGCTCACCCAGTCGGCCGCCAGGAGCACCGGAAGGACCAAGACCGCCACTGTCACCAGCTCGAAGAACCCCCGCCGAGCGTACGCGGCGTAGCCAAAATCCGCGGCCTTTCGGATCAGGTCATGTCCCCCGAAGACGTACTCGCCTTGCATCACCACGAAGACAGAAAAGAGTAGCGCCAGCCCACCCAAGGGGATCCCCAGCTCCGCGGTGCCCAGAGCAGGCCGATCGCCGTGCTCCCAAGGCATGGCGAGATCCCGTCCACGCACCAGAACGGCTATCAGATAACCTGCGGAGATCCAGCCCACGAAGACCGTCCCAACGAAGTGGGAAACGAGCTTCCCGAAGTCCAGGTCGAACACCGTGCGCACGGCACGCTCGAAGCCGGCGTCTGCAGAGACCAGGAGGGCCCCGAAGACCACGAGGAGAGGAGCGGTCAGGAGAAGCCCCAACGCTACGGCGGCGGACCGGCGATGGTGCAGCCGATTGAACATCTCACCCCACGGGACCTCACGGGACGCAAAATGAAGCGGGCCCACGGCCATTCGCAGGCCCATAGTCATCAGCCCCACGGCATAGTCCAATAACCTGCCCAGGGGTAGCCGAACGCCCCCCATCCGCATGATCGGGAAAACTAACGTCGCCGCCACGGCCAGGACGTTCCAGGCTGAGAGCATCGGGGCATCCCGCCACACGACCCCGAACGCAAAGATGGGGGGTAGGAACAAGAGATGCAGAACTTGCACCGGCGCAGCGGGGTGCTCCCACCACACGAGCGTGGCCGCGACGACCACGAGAGCCACGATCCCCAGGAAGAAGTTGAGCCCCAACCGGTCCGCCCTGACGAGCCAGTCTCCGAGGATCCCCAGCAGGACCGCCGACCCAAGCACCCGAACAACCAACCGGATAGGCAGGTAGCCTCTCATGTCGACGCCGTGTGACTGACGAGAGCCTTGCATTATGAGGTTTCGGCCAATGCCCTACATCGTGCTGTCGGTGGCTAAGACGTTTCCGCATCCGACACATCGGCCCAACTAGCTATAGAAGACCGTCTTCACGTATCTTCCCGTGGTCGGCTGTGGGTGGTACTAACTGCGAAGGTGTCGCTTCGTCGAAAGGCTTAGCTGCCCGGATGGTTTGACGACGCACACCCTGCTGCTATTTCTCCCTCCTACGTAGCGAAGAAGGATCAGTGAAGGTAGAGTCCCCGGCGGACGGCTTGTCAAATCTGAGTAATCGGCCAGAAAACTTAAATTCACCGACTCAAAGCGTCGAGCCGTCGTAACACATCGCCGCTGGCCAGAACGTCTTGTTTCTGACTATTTCAGGGATCTTGTCTGTGTTACTTTCGCCCATCAGCAGATCGTAACTCTCACCGGCCAAAGCCGTGTCGGCATTGTTCCAGACGGCAACCCGACTAAAGGAGGTGTCGGCAGCGAAGAGCGCTCCATTACTGATTAACACCTGCTCGGGACAATTTAAAGATTCCGACCCCGCCTACCGTGGCCAGTGGCGTCGGCGAACTAGAGCTGATGAAGATGATCGGCGATGTCGAAGCGTAGACGTTACCTGACAGACGGTCGCAACCAGGGTGACTGTCAGATCGAGTGCCAGCTAGTGCACCTCAGCCCAGTGAGCGCGTCAAATAACTCAAAGTTCTCTAACCGACTGACTCCACCGGCCCGGGTGATAACGGCAGGCGTTCGAATTCTGGCTAGGTGTGCTGTACGGCTGGCACATTAATAATTCGGCAATTAGTGGCGCCCGACGATAAGAGCCCCCCCTCCCCCACACTTGGCATTCTCGATTCCTCAATCCCGCCAAAAGACCTCAGAAACAGTGCCGTCTAGCCGGACTCTGGCTTTCCATGACTCGCGCTTCGGGAGCCATATCATGACGTCCGCGCTGATGGGCTTACCTGCGTCGCGGTTCAATACGTGCTGCAAGTGTTCTATTAACACGGCCTGCTCAAAGGAGCGGACCACGTGCTTACGACCATCTGCGAACCTGATCCCCGCCACATAGAAATTGTCGCCTTCCCTCGTGGATCCGTACGTCAGGGTCCCCGCGAATCTCAAATCTGGCGTCAGTTGTTTCGCGACCCGATTGCTGTTGTGGCGGCGCCGATGCCAGTTCATAGTGTGGGTCCGTTGGGTCGTGCAAGCGAGCAACCACGTATTTTACGACAACGTAACCCCACCGGGACCGCCAGGTGCCGACGCAAACAGAAGACACACCCCGAACAGGCCGAACTGCTCCGGTTAATCGAACAACACCAGACGGCGAACCAGTCCTACATGGCCGAGGGCATCCGGCTTCTCGAACTCGCCCGAAACGCCCGGCACCTCTTCAAGAGGCAGGAAGCACGCGAGAAGCGGCGCCTGCTCAACTTCCTGGTTTCGAACTGCTCATGGAGGGACAAACGGCTTACGGCTAAGTGCGGGCAACCGTTTTATTTACTTGCAGATATGGCCGCAGCCACAGCGGGGGGCATAAACGAGTCAGATTTGGCAAAAAGTGAGTTTGGCTGGGAGGCAGGGATTCGAACCCCGATTACACGGTCCAGAGCCGCGTGTCCTACCATTGAACGACCTCCCAGCATGAGGTCTCAACCGATGCCTTAAACCCCATTATAGCCGCTCGTTTTCCCGACCTTGCGCGCTGACACGTCGTCTTGGACGCCGCCGATTCTGCCGGCCAGACGCCTTCGTTGGCCCAGCCGGCAAGCTCCATTGCGATGTCGTCCGGATCTCGAGAGGCGCGTCTGTACGCTTCCGCGATCCGCTTGGTCTCACTGGGTGTCATCCGGGTACTCTGACGCATGTTTTCCGTCGATGAGCCACCCCGGTTCATCCTCTCGCGATGGTTGTTCCTCCGCCTGCTCGGCTTGGTCTACCTCCTCGCCTTCGCTTCGTTGGCACCGCAGATCGTCGGGCTGGTCGGCTCGGAGGGGCTGCTACCGATCGCACGGCATCTCGACGCCGCGCGCGAGGTCTTCGGGATGGACGCGTACTACCAACTGCCCACGCTGGCGTGGTTCTCGGCGAGTGACGGCGCCCTCGTGGCGTTGTGCTGGATCGGGATGGCGATCGCAATCCTCGCTGTCGTCGGGCTCGCGCCCATCGCGACGTTCGGCGCCCTCTGGATTGTCTATCTCTCGGTCACTGTCGCCGGACAGGACTTCCTGCAGTTTCAGTGGGACATCCTGCTGCTCGAGACGGGGCTCTTCAGCCTGCTTTACGCGCCGCTCGGCTTGCGACCACGACTCGCGGCCGCGCGCCAACCGCTGACGGCAGGCCGATGGCTGATCTGGGGACTGGCGTTCAAGGTGACCTTTCTCTCCGGGATCACCAAGCTGACGAGTGGCGATGACACGTGGTGGGGCGTGACCGCACTCCGCTACCACTATGAGACGCAACCGCTACCGACCTGGACAAGCTGGTACGCGCACAACCTACCGGACTGGTTCGGCAGCCTGTCGGTCGGCGTGATGTTCGTCATCGAGATCGCCGTGCCGTTTCTGATCTTTCTTCCCTCGCGCTACCGGCGCGTGCGGGTGGGTGCGTGCGCCGCCCTCTGTCTGCTGCAGCTCCTCATCGCGGCGACGGGCAACTACGGCTTCTTCAACCTCCTGACGCTCGCGTTGTACCTGTCGCTGCTCGACGACGCGGTTGTCGCCCGCTTGCTTCCCCGGTGGCTCTCGCGAGGCAACTCAGCTACACCTCGAGCTCGACAGGTGCGGGAACCGAGCTCCTGGCGAATCGCGATCGCCGCCGTCGCCGGTTCGCTCGCGTTGCTGAGCGCCCTGACCGTCGTGCGGGAGGTCTCTCGCCCAATCCCGCTGCCGACGCTGGCGAGCACCGTGCTCGGCTGGGTGGCGCCTGCCCGCTCCGTGAACGGCTACGGGTTGTTTCGCACGATGACGACCGAGCGGCCCGAGATCGTCATCGAGGGGAGCCCCGACGGAACGACCTGGACCGAGTATGCGTTTCACTGGAAGCCGGGTAATCTCGCGCACCGGCCGCGCTTCGTACAGCCGCACATGCCGCGGCTCGACTGGCAGATGTGGTTTGCCGCGCTCGGTCCACGCCAGCACGCGCACTGGCTGATTCCGCTGGCCGAGCGGCTTCTTGACGGCTCACCCGCAGTGCGTTCGCTGCTCGACGAGGACGCCTTCGCCCAGGCGCCGCCGCAGTTCGTCCGATTCGTGCTCTATCGCTATCACTTCACGACACCCGCCGAGGGTGCGGACGGCGATTGGTGGCGTCGCGACTTCCTGGCCTACCTGACCGAGCCGATCTCGACGGACCGGATCCCATGAGTGCCGATGCGGTGCGAATGGTGAAAGACGTCGCGAGCCGAAGCCCCGGAACCGACTCCTTCTCGCCGGCATCGGAGACGTCGTGGTCCTGTTGGGCGCGATCGCGCTGGCGCGAGGCGATTCGCGAGACCGCCGCGAGCGCGGCGGTCGACATAACCATCGTCGAGTCAGGCACGCGGGACACCAACCTGCCCGACCTGTGTTGCGACGGGTGTAACACCACCTGGGCGACGCCGTCGCCATCAATGGCAGCCTCTACGACGCGGTCAAGCCGGAGGGACGGCTCGCGATCATCGAGGTCGAGCCGACCGGGCTGTTCATCCCGCTGAAGGTGTGGCCGCGCTGGATCGACGACGCGTAGGTCGTATAAGAGGTGACCGCGGCCGGCTCCACGCACGTGCGGACCGACGAATGGCCCGGCCTGGGTCATTACGTGGCGCTGTTCGAGAAGCGTTGAGGCTCGGCCTCGCACCTGACCGCGGCGCGGCGACGCCACGTCGAACGATATCCATGACTTGTTCCAGAGCTCGCTCGTGTAGACATTCGTAGGGCCAGGCTTCAGCCTGACCCACAGGCCTGCGCTACGCACGCACCCCAGCACGCTCCGGGTTAGTGCACGCGTCCCACTTGGAACTTCTGACGACCGGCGATATTGGCCAGCGCACTGCGTGCATGCCGCTCGGTCTCCGAGTGCGGTTCGAGGTCGAAGACGGCGATCAGATGCTGATAGGCCGCCGTCGGCTGGTTGCGCGCGTGGAGCTGGACCAATCCGGCGCCTAGATGGGCTTCGGCCGCGTATGGCCCCATCGGATAGTCGCGGAGGTGCCGTTGATAGACGACGAGCGCGGCGTCAGGATGACGGTGATTGGCCAGCCAGTTGCTCAAGGCGATTGAATGCACCGGTGACAGCGCCCGCCGGCTGAGGTCAGGCGTCAACCGGAAGTACTCGTCCGCCGCCTCGTCGAATCGGTTTCCGGCTACGAGCCGCGCGACGGCCTCCCGCGCGGAGACCGCGGGCGTGGTCGGTGCCGAACCGGTCGCATATTCCGGCGGCCGCGTGAGCAGGCCCCGACGATCCGCCCACCACGCCGAGCCGAGACCAGCGATGAAACCCCCGATGTGCGCCCCATAGGCGACACCGCCTCCTTCCAGACCACGAGCCGCGAGAAACGGAAGCACGTTCTGGACGATGAGATAGAACCCAAGGACCAGGCGCGCCGGTGCGTAGATGATGTGCGCGAAGAAGAAGAAGAAGACAAGGAGGCGCACACGGTTGCGAGGAAACCAGATGAAGTAGAAGCCGAGCACGCCGGAGATGGCTCCCGACGCGCCCACAACCGGCAGCAGCGAGTCGGCGTCGAAGAGGGCGTGAAAAAGCGTCGCGGCGATCCCGGCAGCCAGATACGCGAGGAGAAAGCGGCTGGGACCGAGGCGATGCTCGACGTTGTCGCCGTAGATCCACAGGAACAGCATGTTCCCGGCCAGGTGCATGAAGCCGCCGTGGAGAAACATCGACGTGAAGAGGCCGATGACGCTCGGGGCGGCTGGACGGTAGCCGTAGCTGAACGTGACCAACTCATAGGCGGAGATGCGCTGGAGGATGTCGCTAAGCGCCATCCGGCCGGAAAGTTGCTGGAACAGGAGCTGCACGTATTCCACCAGCCGCGGGTCGTCGAGGTCCGGGCGCACGCTACTGAGTGGGAGTGTCAGGACGAGATAGACGAGGACATTGACGCCAATCAGCCCGTAGGTCACCACCGGGACACCGCGCGGGTTCGGTTCGTCTCCCAGTGGCAGGAACATGGACTCAGATGCCGTGCGTGCGGTTGTACGCTTCGGCGTGAGGCCGGCGCGTGTAGATCTTACACGGCACGCCCGATACGCAGTATAGAGGGAGTGCGTCCGTCATTCACGGTACGAACGGCAACGGTCGGCGGGCGCGGTTCGGCGTGAACCACGTGTTCACGAAGTTCTTCTTCGTGACGCTAGGCGACGACCCGTCCGCCGGGACACGCCTGCGTCAGGCGGGCGCCACAATCGCCCGCGGGTTCTTCAACGACTTCGATGCCGACGGCGCGCGCAAGTCACACACCCTCGAGACTATCCATTTCTTCGTGACCCGAAAGTTGCGAGCGTGTCCGTGATGGCCTGCTGTCGGCCAGCCACGTCGTGTAGGTCATGGCCACATACCGGCCACGGCTCGACGAGGTCGATGCCGAGTTCAGGCGACGACTCGGTTCCCTCGGGAGCGTTCACGCGCTCGCCGGCGCCATGCAGTCGCCCGCTACGCGAGCACCGAGCTGGACGAATGTGCGTGCCGGCGTACGGTCGCGCGCCAGCCGGGGCGGACGATGCCGAACGTGAGCACTCTGCCGCTGAACAAGACCGACGAATGGTGGCGGATGAACCCGCTCAGGCGACACGCGTACTTCTATCCGCACGACGATGCCACGAGTGGTGAGCCCGTCAAGGGACATGCGGTAGCGGCCGAAGCCGAGATCTCAACGGTCTTCCGCCGCTTCTATCCCAACCCCGACGGTTATCAGCGCCCAAAGGAGTACGACTTCGCGACCTATTTGGAGTGCGAGGACGCACACCTGTCGGTGGTCGACCAGATTCGCCGCGCGCTGCGGGACGAACAGCAGATCCCGGAATGGCGTTACGTTATCGAGGGTCCGGAGTGGCGCGGTCGGCTCGTGTTGGAGTGGCAACCGCGGGATCCAGGGTCTCAAGGCGGCGCGCGATCTCGTCGCGCACCTGCCGAAACCGCTGAAGACGCTCGGCCCGGGAGCCAGTCGCGCCGGCCGGATCTTCAATCGGCCAGTGGACGCGTTCCGCCGCCCCCAGGAAGGCCGGGCAGACCTCCTCCGCGCACAGTGTGACCACGGTTCCCACCCCAACGGGATCGACGGCGGACACGCTCGTGGATTGGTGACCGCTGATGTCGATTTCCATTTCGCCCATCACCTCGACGGCGAGCGGGTTGACGCGGGACGGCCGAGACCCGGCGCTCTCGACCGCCACCCGGAGACCGAAACGCGCGCGCGCCAGCCCCTCGGCCATCTGGCTCCGTGCCGAGTTGGCCACACAGAGAAACAGGATGCGCTTCACGCGACCCCAGCTCCGTGCCTCAAGCTTCCGGTCTCGAGGCTCGAGCCAACCGCACACGGCTTGACGGCACGCACGAATGCGCTCATGAACGCCCCGTCCACCTCGGTCCCTGCGTCGGCGGGGAACCCCGCCGCGGTCAGGACCGCGCGCGCATCGTCGGCCTGGTAGATGCGAGTCGGCTCAACGCCAACCTCCTCGAACCCGGACCCTGCCAGCTTGCCGCGGTACTCCTTCTCATGCTCATGCTCATGCAGCGCTCCGGCCACGCAGCCGATCCACAGCTCGACGCTGCGCTGGAGCGCCGCCGACACTTCGCGACGACGGACGACGTCAGAGACCGCGAGCCGCCCTCCGGACCGCAGCACACGGAACGCCTCGGCGAGCATCCGATCTTTGTCACCAGACAGGTTGATCGCACAGTTCGAAATGATCACGTCGACCAAGTTGTCGGGCAGCGGGATCGCCTCGATCTCCTCCTTTAGGAATTCGACGTTCGTGTTCCCCGCTGCGCGCTGGTTCGCCCACACGACCGCCAGCATCTCGTCCGTCATATCGAGCCCGTACGCCTTGCCAGTCAGGCCGATACGACGCGCGGACAGCAGCACGTCGACACCGCCGCCGGATCCGAGGTCGCGCACCGTTTCGCCAAGACGTAGCTCGGCGAACGCCGTGGGGTTGCCGCAACCGAGCGACGCCGCCTTTGCCTCGGCCGTCACGTCTCCCGCTTGCTCCGCGTCGTAGAGGTCCCGGGTAATCGCGTCGGTGCCGCCCGCGTCGCAGCGTGACAGGACGCAGCACGAGGCCTCCGGCTCATCGCGACCCACGTGCGCGGCGATCGCGCCGTACTTCTGCTTCAGCACGGTCGTAACATCGTCCGACGGGGTCACCGTGTTGGTCTCGCTCATGATGTCACCTTCGGGCGTTGAGCCTTGCGGCCTGCATCCGCATACGCAGAAATATTGACCACGCTAGCGTTCCAGTTATATTCGCAAATGTGAATATTAGATGTGCCGGGGAGGCGACGCGTGGCGCAGCTGGACGCGATGAAACGGACACTCAAGGCGCTAGGCGACCGCACGCGGCTCCACATCCTCCACCTGCTGGGTGGCAATAACGAACTGTGTGTCTGCCGCAGCCAACCGTGTCGCGCCACCTGGCTTATCTGCGCCTGGCCGGGCTGGTCGAGACCCGTAAGGATGGGCTGTGGGTGCACTATCGACGTGTGGATTCGACCGATCCGGTCGTGGCGAGCATCATCGGTGCGGTCACGCATGGCACCGAGCACGTGGCGCTGGCGGGGCGCGACTCGCGGCGTCTCGACCGAATCGCCGATTGCTGCGCCGACGTGTCCGAAGCCCCTGCCCGTCTGGCCTGCTGCGGTCCGGCGGCCACGACCCGGGCTCTTGCGCGCCGGCGCACGGAGGGCCATCATGGGCGTACTGCCACAAGACGGGAGACGTCATCATGATGACCAGCCGTTGTCCTCTCGCTAGGTTGACCGTCATCGCCGTCGCGGCGCTGGCGCCGCTTCCCGCCGCCGGCCAGACGATGCCTCGGACCTCGTGGGGCGACCCCGACCTGCAAGGCACATATACGAACAAGACCATCACTCCGCTACAACGGCCGACGGGGCTCGCGGCCCAGGAGTTCCTGACCCGGGAGGAGACGGCCGACCTCGAGCAGGCGACCGTCGATCAGAACCGCCGCCTGCTGAATCGGCCCGCCCGCCGAACAGCGGTGACCGAAAGCGTCGATCGTGGCGAGGACGGGGCACCTGGCTTCTACAACAACTTCTGGATAGACCGGGGCACGACGTCGACCGGACGGACGTCCCTCATCGTCGATCCGCCAGACGGGCGCATCCCCCCGCTCACGTCTGCCGCCCAGCGGCGCGAGGATGCTCGCGCCGAGATGCGCCGGGCGCGCGGGCCGGCCGATGTCTGGACTGATCTGGATCTCAACGACCGCTGCATGTTGTGGTCGGCGGGACCGCCGATGGTGCCGACGGGCTACAACAACAACTATCTGTTCCTCCAGACGCCGGACCACGTCGTGATCCACGTGGAGATGATCCACGACACGCGGATCATCCCGCTCGACGGACGGCCGCGTCTGGGCGCGCCCATTCCACAGTGGCTGGGAGAGATGCGCGGCCGGTGGGAAGGCGAAACGCTCGTCGTCGAGACGACCCGGATGACCAGGACCGACGAAGGGTCCGCGTTCGGCAACGATCCGATCCGGATGAGGGCGGCCAACGGCGGCACCACACAGTTGCAGGTGGTGGAGCGCTTCACACGGGTGGACGCCAATACGATTCGCTACGAATTCACGGTCGAGGATCCATCGCGCTGGCAGCGGCCCTGGTCCGGCGTGATCCCGCTGCGGACTGCCGACGGGCCGCTCTTCGAGTACGCCTGCCACGAAGGGAACTACGGCATCGCCAACATCCTCAGCGGCGAGCGAGCACGGGAACGTGCCGCGGGCGCGGGAGACCTTAGATGATGAACCGACACTGCGCCGTCGTGACCCTCACCACAATTGCGGTGCTGATGCCGCTGCTCGCCGGCGGGCAAGCATTGCCGCGCACGCCGTGGGGCGATCCCGACCTGCAAGGCATCTGGACCGGCTCGACCCTTACGCCGCTCGAACGGCCGGGCGGTCTGGCCGGGAAGCGATATCTCACCGAGGAGGAGGCGGCCGAGGAGGAACGACGCGCTGATCAGCGCCGGTTCGTCGAACGCGCGCCTCGAGACGGCGATCCGGGCACATACAACCAGATCTGGTTCGACCCCGGCACCCGGATCGTTCCCGACCGCCGCACGGCGCTCATTGTCGACCCACCCGATGGACGAATCCCATACACGGCAGCCATGCGGGAACGTGAACGGCTTCAGATCGCCTATCGCGTGAACGGCGCGCGGCACTCATGGGTGGACGTCGACACCGGCGAACGCTGTCTTACCGACGGGGTGCCAATGTTCTGGCTCGGCTACAACCCCAACCACCAGATCGTGCAGACACCGGACCACGTCGTGATCCTGCACGAGATGTTCCGCGACCGGCGCGTCATCCCGATCGACGGGCGGCCACACGGCACCATCGCGCAATGGAACGGCGACATGCGGGGGCACTGGGAGGGCGAGACGTTGGTCGTCGAGTCTACCCACTTCGTCGACCGGACCAACGATCGGTGGGCCGCCACCTGGCGCATGCCGACCGAGACGATGCACCTGGTCGAGCGCTTCACGCGGATCGATACCGCCACACTCGAGTACGAGTTCACCCTGACCGATCCCGCCAAGTTTACGCACCCATGGAGCGCTCATATTCCGCTGACGACCAACCAGGCGGCGCGCGGGGTGACCGAGGGCCCGCTGTACGAGTACGCCTGCCACGAAGGGAACTACAGCCTCGTCAACGTGTTGAGTGGCGCACGCGCGGACGACCGGATCGCCGCGGCGGACGAAGGATCGCATCGCTGAGCGGCGGCTCACCCCTCACCCAGTCCGTGGCGGCGGTCGTTCTTGGACCTACCGCAGGTCGCGGTAGAAGGTCCGTAGGTCCTCGACGAACAGCTCTGGCTGCTCGAACGCCCCGAAGTGTCCTCCACGTGGCATCTCGGTCCAGTGCGTGATGTTGTAGGACGCTTCGGCCCACGCGCGCGGCGGGAGGATGAGTTCCTGCGGAAACAGCGCGACGCCCGTCGGCACCTCGACACGGGCCGACGGCGAAGTGATCAAGCCGGCCGACGTCTGGTGCGACGACTCGTAGTACAGCCGGGCCGCCGACGTCGCGGTCTCCGTGACCCAGTACACCATGATATTGGTCAGCAGCTCGTCCTTCGTGAAGATCGATTCCGGGTCGCCGTTGCAGTCACACCAGCTCTGAAACTTCTCAACGATCCATCCCGCGAGACCAGCCGGGGAGTCGTTCAGCCCGTAGCCGAGCGTCTGGGGTCTGGTCCCCTGGATCCGGGTATAGGCAAACCCGTTGCCGAGCGCCGCCTGACGCGCCTGCATCCGCTCGAGCTCCGCTGGCGTGGCGCCACCGGTCGGGTCGTCTGAATCCGGCGGGCCGCCCGTGATCACCATGTTGAGGTGAAGGCCGGCCACGTGCGAGGCGTACTTGGAGGCCGTCCAGGTGCTCACGGCGGCGCCCCAATCCCCGCCCTGGGCGCCGTAGCGCTCGTAACCGAGGCGGGCCATCAGCTCGGCGTTGATGTCCGCGATCTGCTCCGGACCCATCCCCGGTCGGCGTGGCTTGTCCGAAAAGCCGTATCCGGGCATCGACGGGGCGACGACGTGGAACGCGTCCTCGGCGAGGCCGCCGTGGGCGACCGGGTCGGTGAGCGGCCCGATGACCTTCAGAAACTCGACGATCGACCCCGGCCAACCATGCGTGATAACGATCGGCAGCGCGTTGGGCTCCGGCGAGCGCTGATGGATGAAGTGGATGTCGAGGTCGCCGACCCGGGTCTTGAAGTGATCGAGCGCGTTGAGTTGTCGCTCCTGCTCGCGCCAATCGTAGGTCTCCCGCCAATAGGTGACCAGCTCGCGCAGATAGGCGACATCGGTGCCGTAGACCCAACTGTCGCCCACTTGGTCGGGAAACCGGGTCTGGGCAAGCCGGCGATCGAGATCCTCGAGCACGGTGTCCGGGACGTCGATCTCGAACGGCCGAACGGCGGTCGGGCTTGTCAACGCTTCGACCGTTGTCGGTGCCTCTGCCGTGCTTGGCTCCGGGGCTGCGGCCGGGCCTTCCGCCGCACCGCAGCCCACGGCGGCGATGAGCGTCGCGAGCACGTATCCTCCACCGCCAAGTCTTGTCGTCACGGTCCAAGATTATTCCATAGACGACAGACACGATGCCGCCATCAGGTAGCGCAGTCTGTCTCGAGGGGCTTCAGCCCTGCCCGCGCTCATGCAGGTTCGCAGACCGCTGGGGTTCGGGGCGAAGCCCGTTCTTATCATGCACGCTGACGGATAGGGACCAACACCGCCGCCCAGTACACCGGCTCGCTCGTAGGGTTCTTCCAGGCGTGCATTGTGTTGCGTTGAATCACGACGTCGCCCGGGTGTAGCGTCCGCTCCTCCGTGTCGAGCACGAGGATCAGCTCCCCACCAAGCAACATATTGATATCTACCGTCTCGGTCCGGTGCCACCCGAGCTCGGCATCGGGCGGCGTTGGCGGCAGCGTGACGAACACGAAATTGGCACCGCCCACCTCCGGCTCGAGCCGCTGAGAGTCAGTGGGCCGAAGCTCCCGCGGCGACGATTCCGGACCAGGACCGAACGGGTCGTCGCCGGTGGTCTTGAACAGGTTAGGGAACGTCCCACCCGTGACTCGCTCGTCGCTGACGACGTAGGACTGGCCGTTCGCGTCGTGGCCGGTGACGATCCGCCGCATACCCTGCGGGAGCGCGATCCCCGGCATCAAGGACGTCTGTTCGGTACCTGTGACGGCCGCCGCGAGATCCGCCGTCCCTCCGATGACCGTGCCTCCGATGGCGGCGCCGAGCGTCTGCATCAGCACGGTTCGCCGACCGATCGGGTTCGCGGCAGGCGTCCGATCGTTGTAAATGCCTCGATGTCCTGACATGGCTGCTCTCCTTCTCGTCAGTTTCTTCATTCGGGCAACGCGAACGTCACCAGCATGTTGCTGCCAATCGGCGCTTCGAGCTCGGGTGCGTACGTGGCCAGCCGGTCGCCGAAGCCGCCGACCGGCACGGTCAGATACTGCCGGCCATTGACGGCATAGGTCACCGGGTAGCCGCTGATCTGACTGCCCAGGATCGTCTCCCAGAGGACCGCGCCGGTCTCGGCGTCAAACGCCCGGAGGCGCCGGTTGGAGTCGCCGAAGAAAACGACGTTACCCGCCGTCGCGAGTGTCGAGCCGGCGTTGGGCGCGCGCTGGCTGTATCGCCACCGTTCGCGGCCGGTGGCGATCTCGATCGCCCGCACCTCGGTCAGGTCCCCGTCCTCCTCAAGCCCCGGCTCCGGGATCGAGAATCGTGGGCTGGCGCCGGAGATCGAGCGGTCGTTCGTCGTCTGGTCCAGGCACGACCGATTGAAGGGGATGTAGAGCAGACCGGTCACCGGGCTGTAGGACCACGACCACCAACCCTTTACGTTGTGGCCACAGATGACGAACCGCTGGCCGTTCTCGCGCGCCACCAGGTCCATGTTGATGTAGACCGCGCCGGTCTCGACGTCGATGTCACTGATCACGAAGCGTTCGGTGCTGGTGTACGGCAGCGGAGCGGCCCATAGGAACTCGCCGGTCTCGCGGTCGTTGACGAACAACCCGCCCGGCTCCCCCATCGTCACCACGACCTTGCGCGCCTCAGCGGTCCCGGCCAGCGTCGGGTTGATCCACCGCACCGCCTCGGGATCCGGATTGACAACGGTGTCGATAAGCGTTCGTTCCTGAACAAAGTCCTCGTCCCAGTCGTCGCACGGCAGGTGCTGGTAATACCAGTCGATCGCGCCGGTGTCGGCGTTCATCGCGAGGGTCGAGTTCGAGTACAGCTCGCACGGCGTCCGATCGCCGACGTCCCAGGTCCCCCGGCGCACGAGCCGCGGATAGGGCAGTGGCACGGCGACACCCCAGAAGACGCGGTTCAGCTCCGGGTCGTAGCTACCGGGCACCCCCCACGGCGACACGTGCACCCGTCGCGTGGTCGGCAGATCACCCCAGGTCACCCCGCCCGGATCGTCATCACCGGCCGCCGTATAGGTACGCCACAACTCGTCCCCGGTATCGGCATCATGCGCTGCCACGAAGCAGCGGGCGTCGAGGCTGCTCGGGCTGCAGGTCCGCCCGCTCACCACCATCCCTTTGATGATCATGGCGCCCGACGAGTGCGTGATGCCGTCGCGGTAGTCGGCCATCTGGCTCTCCCAGGCCAGCTCCCCGGTGCGCGCGTCCAGCGCGACGAGATACGCATCCGCCGCCAGGTGGTAGATGTGTTCGCCGTAGATCGCTAGATGGCGCGTGCGGCCGCCAAGCGCAGCGTACTCACGCAGATCCTCCGGCAGCTCGCGCTGATAGTCCCAGATGAGGTCACCGGTGGTAGCGTCGAGCGCCTGCAGGTGATCGCTGCTCGGGTGTGCGATGTACATCACGCCGTCGTAAACGAGCGGCCTGATCTCCTGCGGGCCCTCGTCCATGGCGCGCATCCACATCAGCCGAAGCTCGCCGACGTTGTCACGTGTGATCTGGTCCAGCGGGCTGAAGCTCTGGAAGTCGTAGGTGCGGTGGATCATGAGCCAGTCGGCGGGATCCGGGTCGCGCAGCATCGCATCCGTCACCGGCACGAACGCCGCCTGCTCAGCCGCCACTCTTGTTCCGACACCGTCGGACGATGACCAGAGCAGGGCAAGCGCTACCACGGCGCCCGCCCATCCGAGTCGTCGCTCTTGCTTCAGCATGATGCCACCTCGGTTGGTCGTACACCGGGCGCGTCGGGCGGGACGCGCACGCGGCGACGGCACTTTATCATCCCGTACCCGACGGCTATGGGTCGCCTCTTTCCACGAGCGTATGCTTGTACTCATACTGTGGAAATTCCCGCCCGGGCCTGGCGCCGGGCTCCTTTGGCGCCTCCTCCGCGGACGACTGCAGCCGCTCGAAATCACGACACACCGGCCGCACCGAGGTCAGGGAAGCGTTGGACGTACGGGCCGCGTAAATAAGAGCGGCTGCCGGGTGCACGTCGGTGCGTGGGCATCCGGCGTCTGCGCGCTGCTCACTCGCCGGCAGGATCGCGCGGTGGCCAGTCGGTGCCGCCACCCCCGAGCACTACTGCCGATACCGTCCGAGCACGGCGCGACCCGGATAGACGCCCTCCACCGTCTCACTGTCTCTGACGACGAACGTGCCGCCGACGAGGACGTGGTGCACGCCTTCGGAAAACGAGAGATCAGCCTCGAACGTGGCGGTGTCAATGATCGTGTCGGGGTCGAAGACCGTGATGTCGGCGTCGCAGCCGACTTGGAGCCGACCCTTGAGTCGCATCGACGGCGCGATGTCTTCGAGGCGCTGTGCTGGCCGAAGGGTGATCTTCGCCAGCGCGTCTGTGAGGGTGAGCGCTCCGGCTTCGCGCACGAAGCGTCCGAGCACCCGGGCGAACGTGCCTGCGGAGCGCGGGTGCGCCCCAGGCGCATACGGCATCCCGTCCGATCCGATCATCGTGACGGGCGAGCGCACGCCCTGTTCAATCCACTCGGGCTTCATCAGATGGATGATGACAGTGCCGCCCTCCTCGCGATAGCTGGCGAACGTCTCTTCCGTCAGCCGCTCGCCCGTCGCAACCCACTGCAGATCGTTGTAGGAGATGCCCATCCGCTCTTGCCATCCCGGGTCGAAGAGGGTTGTTGCTAGTCCAGTAGACGCCGCGGTATAGGGATAGACCTCCGTGGTGATGTCGAGACCCTGGCGCTGCGCCGCCGCCACCATCTCCAACGCCACCCCGATATCGCCGAGCGCCATGCTGTTGAGGTGCACGATATGTAGCGGCGCCCCCGTGACAGCCGCGTCGGCGATCGCCTCCTGGATCGCATCGAGCGTGACGTTTCGTACGTGCGTGAAGACGGGCACCGCATGCTCGGCCGCGAACGCGTACACCCTGAAGATCTCTTCGCGCGTCGCGCCGGGGTAGTACCCCACTGGCACGCCGATACCGAGCGCGCCGTCAGCGAGCCCACGCGCCAGGCCATCACGCATGACGACCAGCTCCGCCGCGGTCAGCGCCTCGTATCTCGCATTTGCCGTCGCGCGCGCGACACCGGCGAGGGCGTCACTCTCGAGCCTCTCGTCTCCGACGATCCGCGTCGCTTCGACGGTCTGGTCAGCATACTTCTCCATGGCCCGCCAGCGGACACTCGAGTGCCCGATGGTGGCGCCGAAGTGGATGAGCGCATTGCCCGTGCGGGACGCCAGCCACACATCGACGAACGGCTGACCCGACTCCAGCTCGAGCGCCGTCGTCACGCCGTCGTGGGCCTGGAACTCGTTCGCCTGGTTGGTCTGACCGTGCGCGTGGAGATCGATGAATCCGGGCGCGACCACGAGGCCGGAGACATCGACGACGTCGCGTCCTTCTAACGGTTCCTCGGTGATCTCGACGATGCGATCGTCGCGAACGCCGATGTTCCGCACCGCGTCAAGGCCGGTCTCCGGATCGATCACGCGTCCGCCCCGCAGGACGACGTCGTACCCGTCCGCCTGCGCATCGGCGACGGACGCGCGCGGACCAATGGCGAGACCGACCCCGAGCGCGGCGAGCAGCACGCGCCAGAGGACGACACGCCAGCGACACTCCCTCGGACATACCCGTTCCTGCATCATCGGACTCCTCGCCACCACGCCGATTCTACGTCCGGCTCACGTCAAAAGACGCCTGGACGCGATCGACGTGCGGGTCCGAGGACTCGGACGAGGAAGCGGACGGGCAGGGAGGCGCACGAGCGTCGAGACGGCTCAGCGCTGAGCGGACCACTCCGGACAACGCCACCCATGCCGGATCAAGAGCCGCTCGACTTGCAGCGCGCACGGGGTTTAGCGTGCCAGCGTACACAGGTTGCGCCGGGGTCGGCCGCGGTCCATGATTACCGGTGCGATCACGGGAACGACACACAAGGAGTCACCATGCGCGCTGATGTGACGACGTTGGTTGCCGCCGGGCTCACCCTCACACTGTCCGCCTGTGGACCAGTGGCCGACACCGCGACGATCGCGGCCGACGGTGGCCTCGGCCCGGTCATTCAGACCAGTCTCGGGTCGCTCGAAGGCAAATACGTCGATGATGGGCGTGAGATTCTGGCGTTTCACGGGGTGCCATACGCCGCACCGCCGATCGGCGACGGTCGCTGGCGTCCGCCGGCGCCGGCGTCGACGTGGGACGGCGCCCGATCGGCCACCGAATTCGGTCCCGCCTGCTGGCAGCAGCGGACAGAACCCTCGTCTATTTATCACCGAGGCGACCTCGACCGCAGCGAGGACTGCCTCTCGCTCAATCTCTGGACGGGCGCGAGTCGCCCGGATGCCGAACTACCGGTCATGGTCTGGTTTCACGGCGGTGGTCACACCGGCGGCGTGGGCAGCGCGAAGATCTTCGACGGAACCAATCTGGCCGCGGACGGGGTCGTCCTCGTCACGATCAACTATCGGCTTGGTGCGTTCGGCTTTCTGGCCCACCCGGCATTAACCGCCGAATCGCCGAATGCCTCGTCCGGCAACTACGGACTCCTCGACAAGATCGCCGCGCTCGAATGGGTGCGCGACAACATCAGGGCGTTCGGCGGCGACCCGAACAACGTAACGATCTTCGGCCAGTCGGCCGGCTCGTGGAGCGTCTGCTACCTGATGGCCTCACCGCTCGCGCGCGGGTTGTTCCACAAGGCAATCGGGCATTCCGGCGGCTGCTTCCGGGGCGGCAGACCGTCGCTGACGGAGGGCGTCGGCAGTGGCCGATCGGGACACGCGCTCGGTCTCGCCGCGGCGGACCAGTTGGGGGTCGAGGGTGAAGGCCCGGACGCAGCCCACGCGTTGCGCGCCCTGGCTGCCGAGGAGGTGCTAACGACCGGCACGCCGGGCGTGGTCGTCGACGGGTGGGTGATCCCGAGGCCGGCACGGCAGATCTTCGAGGCGGGCGAGCACAACAAGGTCCCGGTCATCGTCGGCTCACTGGCGAACGAAGGCACGACCCTGTACGCCGGAATGGAAGCGCTGCCCCGAACGGAGCTGACCTCGGTGCTCAGGGACGAGTACGGCGCGGAGGCCGATGCAGTGCTCGCCGCGTACGCGGCGGACATCGACACGTCGACGAAGACCGCCCGCCAGGCGATCGCCGCTGATCGGACCTTTGTTTGGGAAATGCGCGCCTGGGCTCGGGCCGTGGAGGCTGCCGGCAACACTGCGTATCTCTACTTCTTCAGCCAGGCGCCTCCCGTGTTCCATCTCTATACCCCGGAGGACCCGGTCGTCGAGATGCCGGATGGCCCACATGGGTATGGCGCCTATCACTCCGGTGACCTCGCCTACGCGTTTGGCAACACCCGGCTCGTCGGCATCAACTGGACCGACTGGGACCACGAGCTGTCGGACGCCATCACGCGGTACTGGGTCACCTTCGCGACGACCGGGAATCCGAACGTCGCAGATTTGCCGGCGTGGCCACGCTACCAATCGCTGACCGACGTGGCGCTCGAGTTCGGGCCGGCGATAGGCACGGCGGTGGGCGTTCGGAAGGACAAGCTCGACGTGTTCGAGCCGGTCACGGCGGCGAACTAGTGGCCGTTTGACAGCCGGCACACCATGACCCACGATTGGGAGGTGACGTTCCGCGCATGGCGCGGCGGCCCCGGCGGGCTCGGGCGGCCCCTGGGTCGGGCGGGTTGGGACCCGCCGCTCCTCATACGCCCGGGAAGGAGGTGATTCTGTGGACGAACACAGTACAGGTCTTGCGGAGGTGGCGTCC
Source organism: uncultured Vicinamibacteraceae bacterium (assembly GCA_964646815.1). Taxonomy (GTDB): domain Bacteria; phylum Acidobacteriota; class Vicinamibacteria; order Vicinamibacterales; family UBA8438; genus CAZYFH01. The sequence continues at coordinate 140,616 of CAZYFH010000006.1, forward strand.
TCGTAGGGGCCTCCAGCGCTTTGTGGTGGCGCAGGGGGACCCCGTAGCGGGGTAACCCAACGCCGCCGACGCAGACCACTAAGGCCCTCGTTCCCGACAGGGGACGGGGGCCTTTTTCATGTACGGGGCTCAGCCGTCCTCGTCGATCACACCGCGCCCTAACCCCGAGGCGGACAACACCTCCCGGCAACGGGCGGCCTGGGCGGACCCGACGTAGAAGACGGCGCCGTGACGCGGCCGCGTCAGGAGGCCGGCGCGAAAAAGCTCGACGCTCACCGCATAGTCGACGTCGCCCTCGGTAAGCACGACCTCCGCCCGCTTCGCCTCCGACAGCGCGGCCGCGATGAAGATGCGCGACACTTCTTGGTCGGCGAAGTCGTCGACGTCGACTCTGGCCATCGGTCCCGAATGATGCTCGCGGCTTCGTAACGGTCGTGCGCGGCACGTGTGGCGCCGTGCGCGCGTGTCGGCCGAGACCGATTAACCCATACCCTCTAGAAAGCTCAGCAGCGCGCTGTTCACCGCATCCGGCGCTTCCTGCTGAATCCAATGGCCCTCGCCCTCGATGAGCGTGGTACCCCGGAAGTCCGTACAGGCGGCGTCGGGAACCGCATAGAGATCCACGCCGGGGACGAAGGTTCGCACCGGGTCGAGCGATCCGGCGATGAAACAGCTCGGCTGATGGACCTGAAGCTGGGACAGCTGTGGGAGCTGTTCCCAGTCTCTACGCTGGGCACGGTAGCGGTTGAGCGGACCGCGAAAACCACCCTTCTCGAACGCCGCGGTGTAGTAGTCGAGATCCGCCTCGGTCATCCATGACGGAAAGGGGTCCGGATCCACCATCGTTCCCAGCATGTCCGCGACGGGCTCCGGTGCCGACAGACTGTGCAGGGGCGCGTGCTCCCCGTCGCCCGAGATCGTGTAGTAGATCTTTCGAAGCGCGGTTCGGACGTCGGCTTCGAACGCGACCTCCGCGACGCCTTCGTCTTGGAAGTAGAGCTGATAGAAGAACCCCTCGCCGTAGAGGGCGGTCCATTGCTCGGTGCTGGCCACGTCACCTCTCTGAAAGAACGGCACGCTCAACCCGGCAACCGCGGCGACCCGGTCGGGGTGCAGCGCCGCCGTGTTCCAGCAGATCGGCGCGCCCCAATCGTGACCTACCAGGATGGCCTGGTCTTCGCCGAGGGCATCGATCAGCCCGACGACGTCGTTCGTCAACGCGACCATGTCGTACGCCTCGATGGATCGGGGTTTGTCGCTTTCCCCATAGCCACGCACGTCGGGCGCCACGACTCTGAACCCCGCGTCGGCGATGGGCTGGATCTGGTGCCGCCAGGAGTACCAGAGCTCGGGAAACCCGTGAACCATGATGACGAGCGGCCCCGAGCCTTCGACGGCCGCTCGAACCGAGATGCCGTTCGTCTCGAATCGCTGGAACGGAAACGGGGCGCGTCGATTCCCTTGCCCCCTGGTGACGGCTGCAGCCATCGCCGCCATCGAGGCGGTGACCAGAAACTCCCGGCGTGTACTCGCTTCAGACATCGCGGCCTCCTTGGTCACGAACGCATCCGACCCGGGTGGTTCAGAACCGGAACAATCGGTTGACCTTTATGACCAGCGCCCGGTTCTGCAGCTCGGGCGAACGCTGTGGCACCAGCGACTCCCGCTGCTCGTTGTAAACCACGAACAACTCGCTGCCGGGCGAATATTCCCAGCGGAGTCGGAGGTTGGTGCTGACGGCGTCGGTGCTCGCGTCGTATTGCACGAGCGCGCTCACGAACATCAGCGGCGTCAGCGAGTAGATGACCCGTGTGCTCGCGAGCTCGGCCGTGAATCGACCCTGCGGCAACGTGATCCGATTGAGCGAGATGCTCGGCTCCAGTGCCAGCTGGGGCGTCAGCTCGATGCGGGTCCCGCTGTAGAAGCCCCCGCCGAACCCGAAGTTCACCGTGGTCTTCTCGCCGCCGTAGAAGTCGCCGTGCTGCACCGCCACCCGGCCCGAGATGCGCCGCTGCCGGCCGAATGTGTAGGCGGCCTCGACGTCGGCGAAGTCGTAACCACCGACCGGGATGGTAACGTCGGGGGCGATCGGAAACGGCCGTTTGAGTAACTCGTAGTTGCGTGTGTACGTGAGCTGGAACCCGTCGCTGTTCTCGAGCTCGATGTTGAACCGCCCCTGTGCCTGACGCGTTTCGAGCACGCCATCCCGATCCGTGATGTAGTCGAACTGGCCCTCCCAAGTGAGCTTCCGGATGGCGGCGATCGACGCCGGACGGGGACTGAACCGGACCGACCCAAAGCTGCGCGCGAAGTCGTCTCGCCGCAAGAACCCGACCTCAGGATTGAAGTCGTCGCCGACAATCAGTCGCTCCAGCTGCAGCCCGTAGCGGTCACCCCGATAGTCGAGGTTCGCGCTGTAACTGACGTCGTCGTTCCCCAGATGCTCGGTGCGCGTTTTCGCCCAATAGGTGCTGATGTTCAGGTTCTCGTGGAATGCGAACAGACCGTCGACGCCATAGGCCTCGTTGGACCCGATCCCCGTTTGCGAAACCGAGCGGCCGGTGAAGAGCGCCCCGATGCTGCTCCGCCGGAGCAGGTCACGCCGGAGGCTCAGCACTGTGAAGTTGGTCGCCGCGGCGTTGGCAACCGGCGCATCCGCGGTCCGGATATTCAAGGCCCCGACGCTGAACTTGCCGAGCCGGCCGGTCAGCCGGCCACCGGCGTCGATCGGCACCTCGCGGCCCTGGTTGAGCCCGATCTGGCGGCTGTAGAAGAGGATCGGCGTGCGGCTAGCGCCGGCGAAAAGCCCGCCACTCGCTTCGCCGCCAAACGCGAACTGTCCCTGGTTCTCCAGAAAGAACTCACGTTTCTCAGGAAAGAACAGACTGAAGCGCGTCAGGTTGACCTGCTGCTCGTCAGCCTCGACCTGTGCGAAGTCGGTGTTGACGGTGAAATCCACCACGAGGTTCTCGGTGACACCGTACTTGACATCGAGTCCGATGTCCCCGGTCGCGTTGGTGGACAGCCCGCGCGCGCTGGTCCGCGCACCACCTACGTCGCCGATGGCGTACGGCTTGACTTCGAGGTTGAGGCCGGCGTCCGGCACCTCCAAATCAACGAGCGTGGCCGCCTGTGACATCAGCATGGCGGCGCCCATCCCCCTCGACGCGGGGACCTGGGTAAGAGTCGAGTACTCGTTCTTCCAGGCGACGAGGCGCTCGAGCTGGATGCCCCACGTCTGCGTTGGGCCGGGGCGGTAGCGCAGCGACTTGAACGGGATAGCCATCTCGAACGTCCACCCGCCGTCGAAGCGCCCCGCGCGTACGTCCCAGACGGGGTTCCAGTCTCCGTTCCAGGCGCGCTCGTTGGTGATCTGGCCGTCCATCCGGCCTCCGAGCGGGTTGACAATGAACGCGACCGCATTGCGGCGATCGTAGAAGGTGTCAAGATACACGCCGAAAAACTCGCCCAGTCCCATGCCGTCGCGGCGCATCTCGTTCGCCACCCACTCCGATTCCGGCGCCGAATCGAAGCAACGGCCGGAAAGGTAGACGTTGTCGCGATCGAACAGGATCCAGATCTCCGTCTGCTCCGTGGCGAGCGCGCCCTCGACCGGTTCGACCTGGATGAACGCAGACGCCGGCGGCACGTCCTGGTACGCCCGCTCATCGAGCACGCCGTCGATGCGGACCGGTTCGGTGACGCGGACCGCACGCAACGTCGCGCGACCAGCCGTGTCGCGCGCGACGGTGGCGGGGGGCACGGGCGGAGGTGGGCCGTCGATGATCGGCGTCGGCGCTGCGGCGAGGCCAGCGGGCGGGCGCCGCGGGACCGCCACCGTGGTAGCACTCGCGGCGTCGTCTACAGACGGTGCGCGCTCCGAAGACGGGGCCGGCGCAACATCGGAGTATCGCGGGTTGACGTGGGTAGTCCCAGCGAGGGCTCGCGATCGTCGTGCCGAACCGACGGTCCGGAGCTCAGCACCCAGTACGTCGACCACACGATCCTGCAGGTCAAAGAGATCAGCAACCACGCCGTCGACCCGACCCGTGTAGGCAACCGTACTTGTGGCGACGTCGACGAGTCGAGCGGTGATCCGAATCCGGTCGCCGACGCGCTGATATCCACCGGCGACGAGCCAGGTCGCACCCAGCTCGGTCGCAACCCGCAGCGCCGTCCTTTCGTCCATGAGCCTCTCGGGCTCACTCGTCGGCTCGACGTCGGCCCCACCGCGACGCAGTATGCCGAGTCCCGCGACGCGCGGTAGCTCGGCGGTCAGCGTCTCGACCAGCCCGGCACCGATCCACCGATCCCCCTCGCCACCGCTGATGTTGGCGAATGGCCCGACCCACACCGTTCCGTTCGAGCCCTGTGGTGCAGTAGTCGTCGGTTGACCCGCTCGCACCGTGGTCGTCATGCACGCCGCCACGACCAACGCGCTACACAGGTTGACGGCGAAGCGTCGTGCCGGCGTCCGAACCAGTCGCCACCGCGCGCAACCGCTAGACTTCTGGGGGATTTCGATCACGTCGCGGGAGTATACAGGGCGCCATTCGACGGCAGCCGCGGGGGTTTGGAGCGGAACGACGAGCACCGGATCCGAGAGGGATCCGCGGGACCCGGCTCGATTGGTGAAGCGGGGATACTCGCGCCCGCTGTTGCGATAATGCGACCGACGCTGCGGCAGGTGAGCGGTGCCGTCCTTCTGCCGCGTCTCAGCCCGTCGTGGGGACGAACGCGAGAAACCGCAGAGGGTTCTCGACGGTCAGCGTATAGAGGGTCTCATCGTCGACGCCAGCCTCACGCAGCATCGGGACGAACTGGGTGATGGTCTTGGCGTAGCCTGGCCCACCGTTGGCCTGAATGTCACCTGCCGAGGCGAAATCGGAAGCCAGGAGCACACGGTCGGCGTGCCCGGCATCGAGCATCGCCATGACCATCGGCACCTTCTGTCCGTCCGCCTCGGGACCACCACCCAATCGGTCGAAGCCGACGTAGGCGCCGCGCGATGCGATCGTCTTGTGAACCGCGGCCTCCGGGTCGATGAGGCCGCCCATATGCCCGATCACCACGCGGTCGGGGCTGACGCCGAGCGATTCGAAGATATCGAGCTGCGCGATCGCCTCCGCCCCAACGGCCGTGTGGGTGAAGACCGGCAGGTTCGTCGCCAGGTGGGCCTTGCCGACGGCGCGGAACACCTTGCGCTCGACCTCGGTGATCTCCTCGGAGCTCCCGATCTCGCCGAACGCCCCCCACCCTTCGGCCACTGCCGAGGCGGAAAGCGCCGCCCCGATCTCGTCGTCCGTCTGACTCTCGAGCTCGGGCGGATAGAACGGACCGGTGTAGTACCCACCGCTCGCGACGATCGCCATCCCCGACTGCTCAGAGACGGTGCGCAGAAACGCCAGGTCGCGACCCATGTCTGCGTGACCGCCGTCGACGAGCAGCGCGACGCCATCGTCGACTGCCGCCCGAAGCTCGGCGATCATCACCTCGGCGTCCTGCATGAAATAGGGCTCGTCTGGCGAACCGAGAAACGTCTCCCGCGGCAAGTTCGGGATCCCCTCGAGGAGTTGGTCCCAGTAGGGGATGCTCAGCGACATGTGCTCGTGAAACAAGGTCGCCCCACCGGTTAAGGCGTCGGGCGCTACGTCGCCCAAAATGGTTCGCACGACAGCACCATCCGGGAACATCGACGTGGGCCCATCAGCCACCACGGCCGGCTCGACTGGAGCCTCCGTTGAGTCAGGCTCACTCGCGCCGCCGCATCCGGCAGCCAGGCCGATCCCCGCGAGCCCCAGGCGCCGCATCGCTTCCCGGCGGGTCATCCGTAACCAACGATCGTGCGTGGGAACCATCATTTGTCCTCCGTTGTTTGCCCGGACGGTATGGTCGGCGCCGGGTGCCTGTCAACCGACCGTTCATTGAGATGACGTGGCAACCCCGCGTCGGCGGTCATCGCTCCAAGTGCGGTCCTGCATGCGGCAAGAAGCCGGTAGGTGCCGTCGACATCGACCTACTTCGTCCTACGGAACGGGCTGGAGGCGCAATGGGCGACGCAGGCGATGCCGTCCAGAGCCGCAGAGAGGCCGTCGCCCGTTTCTAGACTCGCCTGCGCCCACTCTGTGCTCGTGGCACCGGCCACCGGAGCAGCGTGGCGGCTCACGATCAGAACGGCATGGCCGGCGGTGACCAGACGGTCGGGGAGGGCGCCGCCGAGGTCACCTGTGCCGCCGGCGGTGAGGACCGCGACCATCCACCGATCATACCGTTCGGTGTTTTCAACGGCCCTTCAAAGTACGAGCGCCCCTTCACGTGAGCGTGCAGCAAGGATACGATGGCGCCAGTAGACGGCAGCGTGACTCCCTCGATCCTCAAGCAGGAGACTTCCATGCGGATGACGTGGCATCGGCGCGCGGCGGCAGTCCTGGTAACGCTCGCGGTTCTTGGGGGCGGAACGGCGGCACACGCTCAGGTCCGCACATTCGAGCCGGTCACCGACGCGATGCTGCAGGACCCCGATCCGGCCGACTGGCTCAACTGGCGACGGACGCTCGACGGCTGGGGCTACAGCCCACTCGACCAGATCGACAGGGAGAACACGCACCGTCTCCAGCTCGCCTGGGCGTGGCAGATGGCCGAGGGGGTCAATCAGCCGACGCCGCTCGTGCACGACGGCGTGATGTTCCTCCCGAATCCGGACAACGTCGTGCAGGCCGTAGACGCCGCCACTGGAGATCTCATCTGGGAGTATCGACGCGAGTTCGTTGACATGACCGAGTCGGTCCTCAGCCCGCGCAGCCGATCGATCGCGATCTACGGCGACAAGATCTACCTCAACACAGCAGACGCCCACATCGTCGCGCTCGACGCGCGAACGGGCGATGTGTCGTGGGACCACGAAGTGGCCGACAACGCCCTCGGCTACCGCTATACGAGCGGGCCGATCGTGGCGAACGGCAACATCGTCGCGGGCATGACCGGATGCGAGCACTACAAGGACGACGTCTGCTTCATCTCGGCCCACGATGCCGACACCGGCGAACAGCTCTGGCGCAGATCGACAGTCGCGCGCCCAGGAGACCCCGGCGGCGACACGTGGGGCGATCTCCCGCTGATGTTCCGCGCCGGCGGAGATTCCTGGATACCCGGCAGCTACGATCCGGCCACCAACCTCACCTACTGGTCCACCTCGCAGGCCAAGCCGTGGGCTCGCCTGCAGCGCGAAACCGACGGCGACGCGCTCTACACGAACAGCGTGCTAGCCCTCGACGCGGACACGGGCGAACTGGCCTGGTACTACCAGTTCAGCCCGGGCGAGACCCACGACCTGGACGACGTTTTCGAGAGCGTGCTCATCGATCACGACGGGCGGCACTCCCTGTTCAAGATGGGCAAGCTCGGCATTCTGTGGGAACTCGACCGCACCACGGGCGAGTTCGTGGCAGCCCACGACCTAGGCTATCAGAACGTCGTCGACGTCGATTTTCGGACCGGCAAGGTGACCAACCGCCCGGAGAAGCTCCCCGAGCCTGGCGTGCCGCTCGATTTTTGCCCCGACTTCCGCGGCATCCGAAACTGGTACGCGACGGCCTATCACCCCGAGACACGCGCGCTCTACATCCCCATCCACCCAACCTGCGTCACCGGCGCCTTCACGCCGCTGGAGAAAACACCCGGTGCGAGCTACTACCAGAACACCGGCTGGCTCTCCCGCGGGAGCACCGCGCACCCGGACAGCCCGGAACACCGAGGCCACCTGATCGCGATGGACATCGCAAGCGGCCGTATTCTGTGGCGGCACTCCATGGAGACGAGTCCGCGGGCTGCGGCGTTAACGACTGGCGGCGGCCTGGTCGTGAGCGCGGACTCCGATCGCAACCTGAACGTCCACGACGTGGCGACGGGCGACGTCCTCTTCCACACGCGCCTCCCCGCGTCGGCACAGGGCTTCCCGATCACCTACGCCGCCGAGGGCCGTCAGTATCTGGCGGTGCCGGTCGGCGGCGACCGATCCAACGCGATCTTCGCCTTCACATTGCCGGACACGAGTGCCGTCGCGAGCCGCTAATGCCATCGGGTCGGTCATCACCGGTATCGCCGAGATCGTGCTCAACGTTCGCGATCTGCCCTGGATGCGGCAGTTCTACGAGGACCTGCTCGGATTCCCCTTCCTGATGCAGTCATCCCACGAGACCGGGTGGCAGCCGGACCCGACGGGGAACTGACGGTCGCCTTCTTGACGATCACTGACATGGACACACCGCTGGGGCGCCACGGTCACCCGCAATTGCTGGCGTTGATCGACTACAGGCGGCAACTCGAGCTCCACCCGTTGCACGTTATGGCCCACCACGGGTTAGGGACGGTGTTCTTTGCGGCGCGCTGGTTCACTTCGGCATAGGCATAGCTGAGGGCCACGATCGACCTCGCCCCGCGCTTTCCGATCGCCCACGCGGTCGTAGGGTTGACACACCTCGCATGGGGCCAAGAACCAACAGGTAATCACTGTGATGGGATGATCGGCTTACCTGGGTCGAGCCTTACCAAGGCATCTGGGGGCTCTGGCATACGCGACGGCGGTCGCAGGCGGGAACGACAAAGCACGAGAGGTTCTACAACGCCTCGAGCGTATGTCGGAGGAGGGCTATGTGTCGCCGGCCTTCCCGAGCTGGGCACACGTCGCGATGGGAGAAACCGAAGTCGCGCTCGATTGCCTGGATCGTGCCTGTCAGGATCGGGCCCCGGTGCTCATCAGCCTTCCTGGTTCGAGGCATACGCTCAGATTCGAGCGAAACCTCGATTCCAGGCACTGCGCGGCCGCATGAACTTCCTAGCAATCCAGGCAGGCAACTAGTCCCCACCGTTCAGCCCGTTGTATGGTGAGGCCGAAGCCTGCGTAGCGCGCGCTACCGCGACCCCTCCGCCTCCTCCCGCTCCTCGGCGCGCGCCCCGGCCAGAAGGTTCATCATGCCGTAGTTCCCTTCATGACAGGCGTACTCGTAGAGCGGACCGTCAGTCAGGAGCAGCGGGAACCGGCCAGTGAACGGCTGGGTGAACGTCGTCGGGTCGTTGACCGTGAACTCGTACTGGACGGTCTCAGCATCGACGCGCGTGAAGCGCTCGATGAGGTGCAGCGACTCCGCGGACCCCCAGGAGACGAATGAGGTACTGAAGCTGCCGGTCTTGTCGGTGAAGTTCGTCGTCTCGACCACCAGCGTGTCACCTTCCCAGTGCCCCCGCGAATCGCCGAGCCACTGGCGGAGGTCCGAGTCGAGGTGCGGCCGGCCATCCAACGGAATGACCCTGGTGTCATGGACCATTTCGTGAAGGATGACGACGTATCCGGGAGCCTGGAACAAGTGGATGTTGTTGTTGTAGCCGGCGGGTAACATCGGCGGGCCGGTGCTGAACCCCAGGATGCACCGCTCGGCCACGCCGCGAGCCTCGGGGCTATCTGCACTCACGCCGCCCACGCGCAGCCGGACCGGCGGCATGCCGGTGGCCTGGTGCGCCTCGGCCCGTTGTTGCGCCTCCGGCGTCAACGGCGGAAGCTTGCCGTCTGGCGGATCTACGAGCAGCGATGATTGTGTCAACGCGGTGGCGCGGGCACGGTCCGTCCAGACCGCCTGACTGTAGCCGCCGACCTGGCCTGGCGGCGGCGGCGCATCGCGCGCCAACGCGTCGGCGTTGCTCTGCTGCGCGACCTGGGCAGCCTCCTCATCCGTCAGTTCCTCGCGGCCGGCAAACTCATCAGGCCGTTCCAACGGGGTGAACGTCCAGTAATCCCAGATCCCTTGCAGATCGGGATCGCCCCACGATGTGCGAGGCGCCGTCCACCCATTCGCCGAGCCGTCCTGGGCTTGCGCCCCGGCGGGTACCGGCGTGAGCCACGTCGTCGCGACGATGGCTACTGTGGTCCAGACGACTCGGTGCAGATGCTTCGACATAGGGAATCTCCTGGTGCGGCTAGGGCGTTGTCACGCGGTCGTCACTCACGAACGATCGGGACGAGGTCGGTGAGCGCGGATACGACGCGTGTCGCGTCGAACCCGAGCTCTTCTGGTGGCTCGGACACGGCGCGTTGGATCCAGAAGGTGGTCAGGCCAGCGGAGGCGGCGCCGTTGATGTCCCATGAGTTGGAGGATACGAACCCCATCGCCGTCCGAGAGACCTCGAGTCGCTCCAAACCGAGTTGATAGACGCGCGGACTGACCTTGAAAATCTTGATCTCCTCGACGCTGATGATGGCATCGAGCAGTGAGTCAATACCGGCGCTGCGCGCCGCCGCTTCCAGCATCCGCGGCTCGCCGTTCGACAGAATCGCCAGCCGCACTCCACGGTTCTTCAAGGCTTCCATTCCCGGTTTCACGTCGGGGAACGCTGTCAAGGTAAGGTAGGCCTCCATCAGCCGTCCGCGTCGTACCGTCGTCAAATCAAGCCCCAAGCTGTTCGACGCGTAGACAAGGGCGTCCTCGGTGACCTCCCAGAAGTCCTTGTGCCGGCCCATCAGGCTACGCAGCAGGCTGTATTGCAGCTGCTTGGCGCGCCACAGCTGGGCCAGTGCTGTCCCGTTGCCGGGGAACAGCTCGTCGCAGAGCGCGGTCACCGAGAAGACGTCGAATAGCGTCCCATAGGCGTCGAAGGCAACGGCCTCGATGCCCTCGAGGCGCTCGCGCGCTTGCGCCTCTGACCCGGATGCGGCCATCAGCGGAACGCCCGCCGAGACGGTGCCGGCAGCGGCGGTTGTCGCGACGGCCTTGATGAAGTCTCGCCGGGGGGCTTCCATGACTCCGCTCCGAGTATCGGCGCAGCAACTCTACACCCGCCGATGTGACAGTGCCATGTCACTGAGCGGCGTGTACTACCAAGACGCGCGCCGAGGGCGGGGAGCGGGACTCTCGTGGTCGCCGCGGCGCGCCAGCGGGGGTTCGGGGCGAAGCCCCGTCTCTAGCTGGACCGCAGCACCCGAGGGCCCCTGAGCACTCTCACGGGAAAGACGAGCACGGCGTGCACCAATCGAAACACGCCATCGACGGCAATGCCCGTCAAGCGGAACGGGAGGAGAAGGAGCCAGACGATAGGCAGGCAGGACCGAAGCCCTGCCCTGCGTACCCACCGGACGCGCGCACACGCTACCGCAACACCGAAGCCGCTTTCCTGTCGTCGGCGCGCCCGCCCTCGAGAATCCCGAACATGCCGTAGTTCCCTTCGTGGCAGGCGTACTCGAAGATTTGACCCTCGTTCCTCCGCATCGGCAGCGCGACGGTGAACGGTCGGGTGAACGACGTCGGGTCCTTGACGGTGTACTCGTAGAGGAGCGTGTTCGCGTCGATGCGGCTGAAGCGCTCCGTCAGATGCAGGGTGGCGCCGGTGCCGATGGCGCTGAAGATCGAGTCGTTGTAGCCGGCCGTCTTGTCGGTGAAGTTCGTCGTCTCGACGATCAGCGTGTCGCCGTCCCAATGGCCGCGTGAATCGCCGTTCCATTGCCGCACGTCGTCTGGCAAGTGAGGCCGACCGTCGAGCGGAATGATGCGCGCGTCGTGCACCATCTCATTGAGGACGACGACGTGGCTCGACGTCTGGAAAAGCTGCATATTGTTGTTGTAGCCGCTCGGCATCATCGGCGGTCCCGAGTTGAAGCCGAGGATGCACCGCACGCCCACGCCCCGATCCTCGGGACCGTCCGCACCGATCCCGCCAGCGCGATACCGGACAGGGCGCTCACCGGGCAGGTCCGTTGCGAGTGACCCTGCCTGCCTCCGCGCAGTCGGCGTCAGGGCCGGCAGTCGCCCGTCTGGCGGATCGACGATCAGCGAGGTGCGTCTTGTGTCGACGACGTTGGTGCCGAGGTCCAGCCAGAAGTCGTTGTAGGCGCCGACGTCACCCTCACGCGCGGGGCCGTCGAAGATCTTCCGGTTGGCGGCCTGCAGTTCCAGTTCGGCGATTTCCTCGTCGGTCAGCGTCTCCCGGTCGGCCAGCGCAGCAGGCCGCTCGAGTGGTGTGATGGTGCGAAAGTCCCACACGCCCTGCAGGTCAGGCTGGCCGGCGGCTGTCCGTGGTGGTGCCGAGGCCGCGGCCTGAGTCTGCGCGACGGCAGGCAATGCGAACAGCAACACGAGTACGGTCACGGTCAACATGACGGCGAAACATCGATGACTCATCGGATCCTCCAAGTCGCCCTCCCGGATGTTCGTATGCATGCTACATCCAGTGCTGTTCATCGTCTGCATCCACATCCGGAGCGCAAGCCACTTCGACCTGGAGCGTCGCGCTCGCCGTGACCTCCACGGTCTGCGACTGGGCCACATAACCAACCTTCCACAGGCTGAGACCGTAGCTCCCCGTAGACACCTCCAGGTTCGCCCGCCCGCGCGTGTCGGTCGCGGCCCGGTAGACGCCGAGTCGCACCTGCACATCCGCGAGAGGCGCCGCCGTGGCCTGATTAATGACGACGATGGTGATCTGGTGCTCCGGCGGGCCAGCGGTCCGAAGGCTGAAGGCGGCAGACGCCCCGGCGTGCGGCGGGTCCGACGTCGTCCCGTCGAACGTGACCGTCCACGAGTGCATCCCCTCCGCGGCTGGAGCCGGCAGGGTCACCTCCGCGCCAAAGAGCGCGCGTGTCCCGCCCCACGGCCCCTCACCCGCTCTTCCCTCGCCGACGGCGTCGCCACCTTCGTCGCGCACGACGATGGGCTGCCCCGCAAGCCGACAGGCGCCCACGCACTTCAATCCCACCTTCACGGTGAAGGGGCGGTCGACGATCACCGGCGACGGCACGTCCCACACGGCGATACTCGTCGAATGCGGTACGGAGGTGGAGGAGACGGTCTCTGACGCTTGATCCTTCGCGACGGTTGAACCGGCACCCGCGAGCGAGCGATCGACGCTCCTAACAGTCACGATTTACACGGCTCCGCCGTTCATTGCTACGTCACGACCCGCGATGCGCCCAAACACCAGGCAGCGCCCCAAGCCATGCTGCGCGAAGCCACCTTGGGATTCGCCCGCACAGTAGAGACGGGGGATGACCTGACCGTGAATGTCGATGACCTGCGCCTTCGCGTTGGTCCGTAGACCGGTGAGCGAATCGTGAAGGATCGGCGTCGACCACGCGGCGTAGAACGGGGGCGTCTGGACCTTGTACAGCGGTGTCGGCTTCCCGAAATCGTCGTCAGTCCCCATATCGACGAACGCGTTGTATCGCGACACCGTGTCTTGGAGCGCGGCGGGCGGCATCGGCACCGATTGATAGGGGTTGCGGATCGCGCCCGCGAGTTCGGCGATCGTGTCGGCACTGAAGAAGTACCCATCCGGATCCACGTTGGGCGGGCGCGGATCCCATTCCTCGCGGGCGACCGCGTCCCCGTCGAAGATCGCCCAGATCGGCCCGCCGCCGTTCAGCTTGGATGAATCCCCGCTGTACGCCATAGCAGCCGCAAAGAAATCGTAGCGCGCATCCACCTCGTTCCAGAACCGTTGACCCGTTTGATTCACAAGGATCAGGTTCTGCCAGTCGACGACCGTCAGGCCCGACGCGCGCGCGCGGTCGAAGATGCGGCTGTCGGGCTGCCAGATCAGGCTGCTGTAGCCCCAGCGACAGCCGATGTGACGCGTCTTCGAGATCGCGATCCCGCTCTCGGCCGTCTGATTGGCTGTCCCCCAGAGCGAGGCCCCGATCGTCATCGCGGCGGCTTCCCCGTCGCCGGACTGCCGCGACCACGGCTCACCGGCCACCTGATATTCCGCTGTCAACCTCGGGTCGAACGTTCGGCGGAGGTCGACACTGCTCGAGCTGCCTCCGGTGGCAACCAGCAGGCCCTTCCGCGCGGCGATGTTCACCGTGCGCCCTTCGTTCACAGCGGTGACGCCGAGCACCCTGCCCGCCGAGGGGCTCTCCCGCACGATGCTCGTCATCTTGTGGCGCAGCAGCACCTGGG
>CAZYFH010000007.1:0-131935 GCA_964646815.1 uncultured Vicinamibacteraceae bacterium
ACTCGGTGTATCTGTATGGCAGCGGGATGGGCAATCCCAGTCTCCACGACCATGTCAACCTGCCGATCGTGGTCGCAGGTGGCGCGTCGACCGGCATGAAGGGTGGGCGACACATTAAATACGAGAACGGGACGCCGCTGGCCAATCTCCACCTCACGCTGCTCGACCGCGTGGGCGTGCGGCTGGATGCGTTCGGTGATAGCGACGGCACAGTCGACCACCTCTTCGATTCGGTGGCCGTGTGACGCGGGAGCGACGCAATATGGACATGAGACGAATCGCGGGACTTGCCATCGTGGTGGTCGGCCTCTCGGGTGTCGCCAGCGCGGCCGAGGAGTCGACGCTTGCGCACGCGGCCGAAATGGGCGACGGTGCGCTGGTTCGTGTGCTGATCGAGGACGGTGCGGACATCAACCTCACCCAGGTCGATGGCATGACGGCGCTGCACTGGTCGGTGTATCACGACGATGCGGAAACTGCGCGACTGCTCGTGCAGGCGGGGGCCGACGTCAACACCAAGAATCGCTACGGGATCCCGCCGTTGTCGCTTGCCGCCATGAACGGCAACGCCGACGTCATCGCACTGCTGCTCGACGCCGGTGCCGATGCGAACGTCTCCTTGCGCGGTGGGGAAACCGTCTTGATGACGGCGGCGCGTACGGGGAATCTCGCCGCCGTGAACTCGCTCCTGGCCAGTGGGGCCGACCTCGGTGCACGAGAGGGACGCGACCAGACCGCCCTCATGTGGGCCGCGGCCGAGGGACACACGGCAATTGTCGACGCCCTCATCGCGGCCGGGGCTGACATCCATGCCACGCTGCGGTCCGGCTTCACACCGATGTTCTTCGCTGTACGCGGGGGACACATTGACGTCGCGCATACGTTTCTCGAAGCCGGCGTGGACGTGAACGCGGTGCTCGAGCGTGTCAAGGATGGACCCGATGCGGCGGTCAACAACGCGAGCTACCTGCCTGTCGATGATGGGATGAGCCCGCTGCAGATGGCAGTACGCAACGGGCACTTCGAGCTCGCGCTTGCGCTGGTGAGGGCGGGGGGAGACCCCAACGACCAGCGGACCGGTTTCGCTCCGCTCCACACGATGAGCTGGGTCCGAAAGCCGGATGCGAGCGATCGCGGAGATCCGTCACCGATCGGGTCGGGCGACGTCACGAGCCTGGAGTTCGTGAGGGCCCTCGTCGGGTTGGGTGCGGACGTGAAC
This sequence comes from uncultured Vicinamibacteraceae bacterium, assembly GCA_964646815.1. Classification (GTDB taxonomy): domain Bacteria; phylum Acidobacteriota; class Vicinamibacteria; order Vicinamibacterales; family UBA8438; genus CAZYFH01. The sequence goes on from CAZYFH010000007.1 coordinate 1,220, forward strand.
CTGCAGCTCGCCGAGGGCAAGCGCGCACCACACACGGCGTCGAGACTCGGGACGGAGGGGGCCACGGCGTTTCTCATGGCCGCTGATCGGGCCGACGCCCCGATGATGCGCGTTCTGCTTGACCTGGGAGCCGATCCGTTCATTCGGAACGAGGAGCTATCCACGCCGCTCATGGCGGCGGCCGGTCTCGGCACGGCAGCCCCTGAAGAGGAGGCCGGCACGGAAGCCGAGGCAGTCATTGCCACGCAGATGCTGCTCGATCTGGGCGCCGCTATTGATGCCATGGACGGCAACGGCGACACCCCTATGCACGGTGCGGCCTATGGGAGCTTCCCGCTCGTCGTACGGCTGCTTGCCGACAACGGTGCCGACATCCGCATGTGGAAGCAGAAGAACGAGCTGGGCCGGACGCCGTTGTTCATCGCCGAGGGTCATCGGGGTGGGCTGCCACGACAGTCGCGCCAGACGATTGAGGCCATCACGCCCCTCATGGTGGGAGCCGGCGTGCCGACGGACGGGCCGCGGCCCGCGTTCCGCGACCAGTATGAGACGAAGCCCGAGCCTCCCCCGGTGGCCGACAAGCCCGAGAAGCCGGCGAAGCCCACGCTTCGGTAGCGCCGAGCGCCTCGTTGCGCAGGCCTTCAGGCCCCGGCAAGGCTGAAGCTTATCCTACGTACCCGTCTCCTCCTTGAAACAGACGACGGTGTTCCCCCGCCCGCGGTTCTGCTCGAAGAGCTCGAAGGCCTCTAGGTAGGCGCCGAGCGGATAGATTCGGTCAGCCCGCGGTTGAATCACGCCACGCGCCAGAAAGTCGATGATCTCGGCCACGTTCCGCTGATGTCCGTCCGGGTTGGCCTTGGCCCAGCCCGCCCAGATGCTGCCGATGACAGCCGCCTGCTTGATGAGCAGTAGGCCGGGACGAATGGGCTTCTGCCCGGCGGTGAAGCCCACCAGGCAAATACGGCCAAGCGGCCGGATCGACGACACGAGCGCCGCTTCGAAGAGATCGCCTTGCACCATGTCGATCACGGCGTCGACACCTTGCGGGTGTCCCAGCTCCGTTGCTGCCTGCTTGACGTCGTTCTTGAACCGCCGATGGCTATCCCGGTCGCGCCCGTAGCAGAACACCCGATCCGCACCGGCCGACATCGGAGACGCCTTCTTCTCTTCGATGCTGACGCCGGCAATGACCAGCGCCCCCATCGCCTTGGCCAGCTCGATCGTCGCCATGCCGACGCCGCCCGACGCGCCGTCGACCAGGACGAGGTCGCCAGCGCCAATCTCACCGAGAATTTTCAGCGAATGATAAGCGGGGAAGAAGTTGCGCCCGAGGTTGGCGCACTTCGACAAGTGCATACCGGTCGGGGCCTTCCAGACGTGCGTAGAGGGGACCTTGACGACCTCGGCGAGGCCGTTATAGTCCATCTGAGCGATGACTCGGTCGCCGACGGCCACGTTCTCGACGCCCTCGCCCGCTTCCAGCACGGTACCGGTCACGTCCATCCCGGGTACGTACGGGAGGCTCGGTTTGTGCTGATAGAGGCCCTGCGCCTGAAGAGCGTCGGGGTACTGGACCCCCGCGTAGTAAGAGCGGATGAGGATGTGCCCGTTCTCGCACTCGGGGGCAGGGATCTCGTCCAGGGCCAGAACGTCGCGCAACGGATCGGGGGTCGGCACCGGCTTCCCGTTGGCGTCGAGACCGGCGAAGCGGTGGCAGCGGATAGCTTGCATGAGAGCGCTCATCGTGACTCCAGAGAAGGGGAGGAGGCCGCCGGAGGATCAGAGGATTATAGCGGTCACGCGACGGCGGCGGCGGAGAACTGCGCGTTGTAGAGCGCCGTGTAGACACCGTTGGCCTGCAGCAGCTCCTCGTGCGCGCCCTGTTCGACGATCCGGCCGTCCTCCATGACGAGGATCAGGTCCGCGTCGCGGATGGTGGACAGCCGGTGCGCGATCACGAAGCTAGTCCGGTCGCTGCGGAGCGCCGCCATTGCGTGCTGCAGCAACAGCTCCGTGCGCGTATCGACGGAGCTCGTCGCTTCGTCCAGGATCAACAGGGCGGGTTCTGACAGGAACGCCCGGGCGATCGTGATGAGCTGGCGCTCGCCGGCGCTGAGATTCCCCCCGGCGTCGTCGACCACCGTGTCGTACCCGTCAGGCAGGCTGTGCACGAATCGGTCGACGAACGTGGCCTTCGCCGCCTCGACGATCTCCGCCTCCGACGCCCCGGGACGCCCGTACGCGATATTGTCGCGAATCGTGCCCTCGAAGAGCCAGGTGTCCTGCAGCACCATCCCGATCTGTTCGCGGAGATCCGCCCGGCGCATGTGCGCGATATCCACGGCGTCCAGCGTGATCCGGCCTGCCTCGAGGTCGTAGAACCGCATAACGAGATTTACGAGGGTCGTCTTGCCGGCCCCGGTCGGTCCGACGATGGCCACCGTCTGCCCCGGGGCGGCCACCAGCGACAAGTCGGCGATTAATGGCGTGTCCGGGTCGTAGCGAAACGCGATGCGCTCGAACTCGACGCGCCCCCGTCGCCCGGTTGCGAGGACCGGCGCGGCGCTCTCCTCAGGCTCCGCATCGGCATCGAGCAGCTCGAAGACCCGTTCGGCCGAGGCCACACCCGACTGCAGCAGGTTGACCATCGAGGCCACCTGGGTCAGCGGCTGGGTAAACTGCTGCGAGTACTGGATGAACGCTTGGACCTCACCCAGGCTCATGCCCCCGGTTGCCACCCGCAGTCCACCGACGACCGCGATCGCCACGTAATTCAGGTTTCCGATGAACATCATCATCGGCATGATCAGCCCGGAGATGAACTGCGCGCCGAAGCTCGCCTTGAACAGTTCCTCGTTTTCCCGGTCGAACCGGGCTTCCACGTCGCGGCGGCGGCCGAAAACCTTGGTCAGTTCGTGGCCGGTGAAAGCCTCCTCGACCTGCGCGCTGAGGGTGCCGGTCGTCCGCCACTGGGCCACGAACAGCGCCTGGGAGCGCTTCATGACCAGCCGCGCGACCACCATGCCCAGTGGGATCGTGACCAGGGCAATCAGCGCCAGGGTCTGCGAGATGTAGACCATCATCGCGACAACGGCAATGACCGTGAGCAGTGAGGAGAGCAGCTGGCTCATCGTCTGCGCCAGGCTCTGGGAGACATTGTCGATGTCGTTGGTCACCCGGCTGAGCAGCTCGCCGCGTGGCTGGCGGTCGAAGTAGCCGAGCGGGAGCCGGTTGATCTTCTCCTCGACCTCGGCCCGCATCCGATACACGGTGCCCTGGACCACGTCGTTGACCAGATACCCCTGCAGCCAGCTCAGGAGCGAGCCCGCGACGTAGAGGGCGAGCACGAGCAGTAGCACCTGGCTTACCGCCCCGATGTCCACGCCCTGCCCGGGGACGAGGTTGTCCATCGCCGCGATCATGTTCGCGACCTGGGTATCGCCTGACGCCCGGACCGATTCAACCGCCTCCTCGACGGTGATGCCGGCCGGCAGCTCTCTGCCGAACAGACCTGCAAAGATCAGATCCGTGGCGCGGCCCAGAATCCTGGGTCCGAGGGCGGACAGCGCCACGCTGACCACGGCAAGCGTGATGACCGCGACGACCTTGCGACGCTCCGGGTGCATCCGCGCCAGCAACCGCTTCGCCGAGAGACCGAAGTTGATCGATTTTTGACCCACCATGGGACCGCTGCTGCCCGGGCCGCGTTCCCGGAAGCGCTCGGTCTGCTTCATCGTGCCTGGCGGGGGCGTCGTCTTGTCGCTCATGCCAGATCCTTGGCGCTCAGCTGGGATTCGACGATCTCTTGGTAGGTCTCACACCCCGCCAGCAGCGCCGCGTGCGTGCCGAGCCCGACCACCTGCCCGTCTTCGAGCACGATGATCTGGTCCGCGTCGATGACGGTGGAGACACGCTGCGCGACGATGATCACGGCGGCCTCACGGGTGATCGACGCGAGGGCGCGTCGGACCCGCGCGTCCGTAGCCAGGTCGAGCGCGGAAAACGAGTCGTCGAACAGGTAGATCTCCGGGTCGCTGATCAGGACGCGTGCAATCGCGAGGCGTTGCCGCTGCCCGCCCGACACGTTGGTCCCGCCCTGGGCTATTGCTGCCTCGAGTCCATCTGGCATCTCCTCGACGAAGGTGCGGGCCTGGGCAGTTTCGAGCGCCGCCCACAACTCCTCCTCGGTCGCGTCCGGTCGGCCGTATCGCAGGTTGGAGGCGACGGTGCCGGAGAAGAGATAGCCCTGTTGCGGCACAAACCCGATCTTGCTCCACAGCAGCTCAGGGTCGACGCGGCGAACATCGACGCCGTCGACACTGACCTCGCCGCCGGTGACGTCGAACAGGCGGGGCACCAGGCCCAGTAGCGTGCTCTTACCCGAGCCGGTCGAGCCGAGGATGGCCATGGTCTGCCCCGGCCGCGCGGTGAAGGTGATGCCGCGGAGCACCGGCTCGTTTGCTCCGGGGTAGCTGAACGCCACGTCCGAGAACCGCAGCGTCGCCCGCTCGGGCAACTCGGTGACCGGCGCCACGGGCGGCACGACGGACGAGTCGGTGTCCAGCACCTCACCGATGCGATCGGCGCAGACCGCGGCGCGGGGGACCAGCACCAGCATGAACGTCGCCATCATCACCGCGATCAGGATCTGGATGAGATACGCCAGAAACGCCGTCATCGAGCCCACCTGCATCAGCCCGGAGTCCACGCGCTGTCCGCCGAACCAGAGGACCGCGACGCTTGATACGTTGAGAATCAGCATCACCAACGGGAACATCACGGCCATCCAGCGGCCCACCCGGAGGGCGACGTCGGTCAGGTCGCGATTTGCCGTTTCGAAGCGCGCGGTCTCGAACGGCTCCCGGACGAACGCCCTGACCACACGAATGCCGGTGATCTGCTCGCGCATGGTCTTGTTGACGACGTCGATGCGCGCCTGCATGGTGCGGTAGCTGGGCAGCATGCGGGAGATCACGAAGCCGAGGCTGATCACCAGGGCGGGCACGCTCACGGCCACGAGCCAGGACAGGCCCACGTCCTCGCGGAGCGCCATGATCACGCCGCCCACCATCATGATCGGCGCCGCGACCATCAACGTGCAGCTCAGCAGGACGAGCATCTGCACCTGCTGCACGTCGTTGGTCGTGCGTGTGATCAGGGAGGGTGCGCTGAAGCGGGCGACCTCACGGCTAGAGAACGACCCGACCCGGTGGAACACGGCGGCGCGCACGTCCCGGCCGAGGCCCATGGCGGTGCGCGCCCCGCAATAGACGGCCGCTCCGGTGGCGGCGATTTGCACCAGCGCGACACCCAGCATCATCAGACCGGCGCGCACGATGTAGCCAGTGTCGCCCCGCGCGACACCGTTGTCGATGATGTCGGCGTTCAACCGCGGGAGATACAGCGCCGCGAGGGTAGCGGCGAACTGGAGGCCGACCACCCCCAGCAGCCAGGCGCGATAGGGCTGCAGAAAGGTCTGCAGCAGTCGGAGCAGCTTCACAGCGGCGCCGTCCCGTAGAGAGCGATGAGCGGGCTATGGCTTGGGGTGCGCCAGCAACCACTCGACGACGAACTTGCCGAAATGCTCGGAGATCTCGGGTACGTGGGAGCCGTTCGCGATTGTCCACAGCTCGGCCGATCCGCCGGCGTTGCAGCCATTGGTATGCCGCGTGACGGTTGACTCCAGCCCAACGAGCGTGCCTTCCAGATCGAGTGCGCCGGTCACACTCCCATCACCCACGCAGCCGTTGTGCGTCGCCCAGTTCTCTACCGATTTCTTGGCGCCCGGGTAAGGCCCGCCCTGAGGGACGTTGGTGACACCACCGCCGTAGCGGATGACGGCATCGGCCGTTCCGTGCAGCTGCAGCACATGCACGGGATGGGGGGGCGCGGAGCGCATGCCCGTCTGGTCGGCGCCGGCCAGGCTCGCGATGGCAGCGATGGTCTCGGAATGATCGTGCGCCATGCGGAACGACATGAACCCACCGTTGGAGTGGCCGATGAGGTAGACACGCCGCTCGTCGATGTGATACCGGCTCTTCACCTTTTCGATGAGACCGGCGATGTAGGCGGAGTCGTCGACCTCGGTGCCCTCGAAGTCGCAACACGCGCTCGACGCGTTCCAGAACTGCGGGTTTCCTTCGCCACTGGACGGTGTGCCGTCCGGAGCCACGAAGATGAACCCGTAGTCATCGGCCAGCGGGCTGATCTTCAAGTATTCGTCTTGTCGGGCACCGGTGAAGCTGTACCCGTGTAGCAGCACGATGAGCGGTGCCGGCGCATCCGGGCTGTAGCTGGACGGCACGGTGACGGGTATCTCGCCTCGACCCGCGTCGATAGTTTGTGCGGCTACGACGCCGCGACCCGCGAGCAGAGCGACGGCAAGGACGACATAGGACATCGTGCGCATGGGCTGGTTCCTCATTCCTGTAGAGAGTTGGACGACGTCTCGTCGGGACAGCGACAGAAAAGACCATAGCAGATCTTGGGCGTCCGACTTCGCTCGCGCAGCGCATGCCGGAAGCGGTGTTTACCAAACACTACGGCCCGGCCCTGCCTTCCGCCGACACAATCCGCCGCACCTGCTCGGTCGCCAGCAGGCGGCGGCCTTGTTCCCGGCCACGCTCGAACGTGCGCATGGTGACCGCGGGGTCCAGGCAGAGAAAGCTGGCTTCGACAGCGTGGTCGGGATGGATGATCAGGAGCGAGCCGTCCGCCTGGGCACGAGCGACGGCGGGATAGTCGTTCAAGGCGCGCAGGCGCATGCTGGTTTCCCAGAGGCGTCCGTTCGGATCACAACAGAAGATGACCGTTCGGGGCGTAGCCGCCCAGCGTGCCAGGTCACGGAAACGCGGGTCTTCTTCGAAGGTCGCCATCGGCATCTTCAAGGCAAAACCGCCATCGAAGAACATCGCCCGTGTGTCGTCTGGATGCGCGCTGCTCGGAGAGAGCAGCGCCGGTGGCAGGGGAGGACCCATCGCCACGGGCACCAGGCATGACGCCTCGATGGCACAGTGGTAGTTGTGCGGCGTCAGCGGACGTACGAACTCCGAATGCAGCGTGGCTGGCAGGTTGGTGGCGAAGACCACCGGGTCCACGTAGTAGCCGCGCGCCCGGTACTTCAGTAGTCCGGGAAGCTTTCGCGTGGAGGCCATTGCAAACAACTTGGTCAGGTCGGCGCGTCCCAGCGCGCGCCCGTCGCGACGCCGCACCCGCGAGGTGAACACGAGGAGGGTTCGTCGCGCGGAGTCGTCGAACACGTTATCGAGCTCCGCGTCGCCCATGACGTAGCGAATGGAGGCGTGCAGGTGCCGACGGAAACGGCTGCGTGGCCACTTGTTGGCTACGAACGCGGCAAGCGGATACCGCTGCGGGATGCGGTCGGTCCCCCAGGCGGTCCAGCCCTTCAGGACGGTCTCCTCGGTGCCCGTGGCGACATCGGCGGCGGCATACGCTCCGGCGGATGCGCCCATGATGATTGCCGGGTAGCCCCCGTACCGGCGAGCCCATCCCATCAGCTCATACAGCACGCCACCTTGCCACGCGCCGCGACCGGCACCGCCCGAGTCGAGAATCCACGCGCAGGGAGTCATCCGTCTTCGAAATCGCTAAATAGGTGCTCGGCCTGCGCGAGGCGGTCCGCTAGGACCGGCTCGATACTCCGGGCGTGCTCCCTACCATTCACGCCGGCCACCATCAGAAGATCTGCTCTTCCTCCGCTTGTGTCGCGCCACTGCCCGTCGCCGCGTGAGCCGGATGTATTACGGAGAAAATGAGGACGAGCGAAGCCTGCACGATGACTTGACGACGGCCTCTCCGGATAGGAGTCGCTGGACGAACCTCGACTGGAGTCGGATGCGACGCTGAAGTTCGGGACTCTACCGGCGTCCGAGCCAAACCGAACCGGCCGACGGATTCACCGCGCTCGCGATTCGGTTCGGCCGCCCTCGAGCCGGTCAGCGACCGGCGGCGGCCTCTGCCGCCTCCGCCTGTCGCGCGCCGGCGAGCATGTTCGCCGCGGCGTAGTTCCCCTCGTGGCACGCGTACTCGAACAGCGGCGCGGCGGTCTTTCGCAGCGACTGCACCGCGGTCCACGGCGCTGTCCAAGTGGTGGGATCGTCCACGGTGAACGAGTATTCGATCATATCGCCGACACGCGTGAAGCGCTCGACCAGCAGGCGCGCGTTCCGGCTACCGCCGATGATCAGCAACTCCCGGTCGAAGTTCGTCGTCTCGACAACCAGCGTGTCGCCCTCCCAGTGCCCCCGCGAGTCCCCGAGCCACTGACGGATCTCGCCATGGGGACGTCGGTCGAGTGGGATGATGCGCGTGGAGCCCATCATCTCGACAAACATCGCCACGTGATCGGGTGTCTGGAACAGCTGTACGTTGTTGTTGTACGCCGTGGGATAGATGGGCAGTGCGGTGGTGCCAATGCACCGGTCGAAATAGTTGAGATCTTCGACCTGCTCGAGCGGCCCCGTCCCGAATGATCCCCCGAACCCAGGCCGCTCCTCGCCTTCGGGTGTCTTCGGTGGCCGGCGCCCGTTCGGCGGATCGACGATGAGCGACGTTCGCCCGTCCTCCACGACATTCGTCCCGAAGTCGAACCAGAACCGGTTGTAGGCGCCGACGTTGCCGCCCGCTTCAGTCCGTACCGCCTCCGCCGCGTCTGCGGTGCGATTCGTTTCTTCGGCTCCCCGCTCGATTTCGGCGACCTCTTCTTCGGTCAGAAACTCCCTGTCGGCCTGTTCCTCTGGGCGTTCCAATGGCGTGAGGGTGCGGAAGTCCCAGACCCCTCCGAGGTCGGGGTCGCCCCATGGGGTCCGCGGTGTGGTCGCTTGGGCCGCGGCGATCACCGGCGCGAGGAGCACCATTGCAACCAGCCCGACGACGTGTCTCTGCCTAGCACTCATGGAACCCCCTACGGCTATCGGCCCTCGTATACGTATCGCATGATGGTGCTCACCGACTGCGGCGGCGCACTGAACTCGCTGTAGCGGCTTGGTACCGAGTAGGCGCCCGCTACCTCATCCACACTTTGGCCCGTTGCGATGCCCTGCCGAGCGTTGGCAACGAGATCGGTGTAGAACCCACGGTAGTCCACCAGGTCGCTCCACGCCAGCGGCGTGTCCCAGTGGCCGGTGATGATCGTGTCGACGTCAGGGATGCCGGCGATTGCTTTCGTCAACGTGCGACCGAACTCAATCGCGCTCCCGCCGTTCCCGTCCTCGGCGTCGATGAACGGTAGGGATTTCCCGAGAAACATGTCGCCGGTGTGCATCGTGCGCGCCGCCGTGAAGACGACGAACGTATCGCCGTCAGTGTGACCGCGCCCAAAGTAGTAGAGATCGATCTGGTCCGGTCCGCTGAAGAGCGACATCCGGTCGGAGAAGGTGGTCGCCGGTAGGTATTTCGCGTTCTCACCCTTGAACGCGTCGCAGTTGGTGACCGGTTGGCAGCTCGCGCGCGCCATGTGGAACTTGATGTTTTCGTGCGCGACGTAGTCGACCGTGTCGGGAAACTCGGTGTTGGCGCCGCTGTGATCGAAGTGCGTGTGCGTGTTGATGATGGTTGTCACCGGTTTGCTGGTGATTTTCCGGACTTCGGCGAGGATGTCGGGCCCGTACCCCGACAGCTTCGTGTCGACGAGGACGACTCCGGTCGCAGTCTCGAAGAGCGCCGTGTTGCCGCCGGTGCGCATCCCCTCCTCTGTCGGATCCGATCCCAGCATGTAGAGATTGTCGGTGACCTGTTGGACCACGATAGTTTGGCGAGACTGCCGAGCCTCGTAGCTTGCGACAACCAGGATGACTCCGACCAGCGTCAGACTCGACAAACACAGACTGCGTTTCATTGTGTGGACCTCGACAGCCAGCCATTGACCGCGCATACATCCTGTTCCGCGTGTCTCACACTGCAACTCCAGATTGGTCTTACTCCGCGGTGACTATACTGCACGTTAGTATGATGAACAGGTCAACGACTGCGCCTATTGGTGCGGGCCGGGTCACGACGGACGACATCGCCAACGCTCTGCGCGCGATAGACGAACACACTACTGGGAGTAAGGGTTTCGACGGGGGTCTGATAGTCTGCCTCTGTGTGCTACTGAGCCTGCTGGCCGTAGTCACGGCCCCACTCCGTGGTCGGACGTCGCGGGAGCTATTTCCGCACACACCCGACCGTGGCCGCACCGTCGTCGAGTACGAAGACGACGCCATCCAGTGTCGTAGCGGCGTATAACTACTCCCAGCGGAACATTGACGGCCATGCGCACCATGACGCCGCGGTCACGCTCCCGACCGTTGCGCCGGTTCCCGCGTCGTCCAGAACTCGTTCGCTTGCAACCTACGCAGCACGGCCGCCGCTCGATCGACGGCCGATGGAGATGATCATATGTGTCGATGGCGACCGTTCGTCTGGTCGTTCGGCGTTTGTGTGCTGCTGGCGGATCAGGCCTCCGCGCAAATGCTCACCGAGACGGAGGCGCTCGCGCGGATGCGGATGGAGCATCCGCAAGTGCGCGTCCTGCGTTTCACGGTGCGCCAGGCCGAGGCAGAGGCGCGTGAGCGCCGCCAGCTGGCGAACCCGACCCTGAGCTACACGCGGGAGGACGCCGGCCTGAGTGTGGACACGTTCCTCCTCGTGACGCAGCAGCTCCCGGTTCGTGGCCGGCCGGGGCTCCTGGGTGAGGCCGCCGACCACGCGGTCACAGCTGCCCAGGCCAATACCGATGCCGAGCTGCTAGCGTTCGACGCGATGGCGCGCGTGGCCTTCTTCGACCTGCTGCTGGCCCAGGAACGTTTCGCTACGCTGGAGGACGGCCTGACCGATCTCGGCGCGGTCGTCGACGTGCTGCGCGCGCGTGAGGCGGAAGGCGAGGGGTCGCGGTTCGACCGGTTGCGCGCGGAACGCGAGGTCACCGAGATCGAAACCGACCTCGAGGCGGCCGCGATTGGTCGCGTTGGAGCGCAGGCACGGCTCGCCTCGTTCTTCGCCCCCGGAACGGACCCCGTGGGGCTACGTGCCGCCGGTCGCCTGGTGGATGGCGGCACCGTGAGCGACGTTAGTGCGCTTCTGGTCGAAGCCCGCGCGCTTCGGCCGGACTATCGCGCCCTGACGCTGAGCGCTGCGCGCTGGGAGACCGAGCGGCGCGCGGCCGGACGTCTTCGGTTTCCGGGGGCGTCGGTCACCGCCGGGTTGAAGCGTAGTGGACCAGCGGCCGCGAGGGACACGGGCTATGCCGTGACCGCCACGGTCGCGTTGCCCCTCTTTAACCGTGGTGATGCACAGGTCGCGAGAGCGGAGGCTGCGCGAGCGCGCGTGGATGCGGAGCAGCAGGCGCTCGGGGCGCGTATTGACGGTGAGGTCCGCGTCGCGCATGCTGCCGCCTCCCGATACCGCGACCTGGTCGACCGTTATCAGGCAGGCTCCGTAGACCGGGCCGACGACTTGGCGGCCATCGCCACCGCGGCGTACGAAGAAGGCGAGTTCGGAATCCTCGAGCTGCTCGACGCGCATCGGGCGACGCTCAGCGCTCGGGTTCGTCTCTTGGAGTTGTCGGCCGCGGCCCGTCGGGCCGCTATCGAGCTCGATCGTGCGGTGGGTCGGGAGGTCACGCCATGAACGCGACGAGTGCCACCGACGAGCGTCCGTGGACGGTCCCTCTCCCCGCACTCGTCCTTCTTGGTGCGGCGGCGTGCGCCGGTTCGGAGCCGGCGGCGTTGGACGTGGTCGAGGCGTCACCACCCGTCGTTGAGACTCGGTGGACGACACGAAGTGAGCTGTTCGTGGAATACCCCCCGCTCGTGGAGGGGCAGACGAGCAGGTTCGCGATCCATTTCACCGATCTCGGGTCGTTCGAGCCCGTACGGGCGGGCCGAGCGGTGGTGCATCTCCGCGGTGGTCAGAACGATGCGCAGGAGTTCTCCGTGGAGGCGCCTGGCCGTCCAGGGATTTTCGGTGTCGACGTCACGCCCGCACGAGCCGGCCGATTTCGGCTCGAGCTGGTGCTGGACGCGCCTGGGCTCGTGGACCGGCACGAGCTGGGAGAGGTGACCGTGCTAGATGCGTCCGATGTGGTTGCGCCCGCGGCGACCCAGGACCCGGCGAACGTTGCGATTCCGTTCCTCAAGGAGCAGCAGTGGGCGCTCGACTTCGCCACGGCGTCCGCCGAGCGCCGCCAGATAGGCGAGAGCCTGGATTTACCTGCAGAGGTCGAGCCGCGCACGGGTGGTCAGGTCGACGTGACGACACCGGTGGCCGGCCGGCTCACAGAGGACCTGCCTCCACGCGCCGTCGGGTCGGCGGTATCCCGCGGCGACACGCTGGCCGAGGTCGTGCCCCACAGCGGACACGGCGAGGACCGACCGGCGCTCGAGCTGGCGGTGGCAGAAGCGCGCGACGCCCAGGAGCTGGCGCGGGCGGAGCGAGCCCGTGTCGATCGGCTCGTCGAGGTCGGCGCGCTGCCTGCGCGCCGTCAGCTCGAGGTACGCCTGGCCGAGCAGACAGCCGAGGCGCGTGTCCGTGCGGCAGCAGCGCATCTGTCGCAGCTCGACGCTACGCGGATGGGCAAAGGCGAGGCCGGGCGCGACATCCGTTTCGTGCTCCGTGCGCCGATGAGCGGTGTCGTTGCCGCCTCTGACGCCACGCCCGGCGCGAGCGTCGACGAGGGGACGCGGCTCTTTCGGCTCGTCGCCATCGATCGGGTGCACATCGTAGGCTCGCTTCCGGAGGCGGCACTGTCACGCGTCGACGAGCTCGTCGGCGCCGAGTTGGAAGTCCCGGGTCGTGCCGGATCGATCGCCCTCAACCGATTGGTTGCCGTCGGTCGTGTGCTGGACCCCGCGGCGCGGACCGTGCCCATCATCTACGAGCTCGCCGACCCCGACCGACGGCTTGCCATCGGACAGGCGGTGACCCTGCGCGTCTTTGTGTCGGCAACCACGGATGCCGTCACGGTGCCGGACAGCGCCATTGTCGACGATGGGGGACAACCAGTTGTGTTCGTGCAGGTAGGGGGTGAGGACTTCGAGCGACGTGGAGTTGCGCTCGGCAATCGCGAGTCTGGGCTGGTGCAAATCACGGGCGATGTCACGCCGGGTGAGCGTGTTGTCGTGCGTGGCGCGTCGTTTATCCGTTTGGCGGCCCTCTCGCCCCAGGCCCCGGCTCACGGACACTCCCATTAGCTGTCTTAACTGCAAGGAACTAGTGCGAGTGATTCAACATCTGCCGAAGACAGCAGGCGCGCACAGCGCGCCTCGCGACCGCGGAGCGGGGCACTCGGGGTCCCCGCCCCTCGACCACGGCTCGGGGCGAAGCCCCATCTAAGCTTTCGGCGAAGCTTCACATAAATAATGCTCGACGGGCTCATTCAGTGGTCGATTCGCAACCGGCTGGTCGTGCTGGCCCTCGCCGCTGCCTTCCTCCTGTCGGGTGGGTATATGGCGACGCAGGTGCCGGTCGATGTGCTCCCGGACCTCACCGCACCGACCGTGACGGTGTTGGTCGAGGGTCACGGAATGGCGCCGACGGACATGGAAGCGCTGGTCACCTTTCCGATCGAGGCGGCCGTCAACGGTGCGTCTCGCGTGCGGCGCGTGCGCTCGGCCACCGCCGTTGGGATCGCGGTCGTCTGGGTGGACTTCGACTGGGGGGAGGACATCCATCGCGCTAGGCAGACGGTGACCGAGAAGCTGACGGCGGTTGTCGCGTCGTTGCCTGACGAGGTCGAGCCACCGGTGCTGGCGCCGCTCTCGTCGATCATGGGCGAGATCATGTTCGTGGCGCTCGAGTCCGATGACCACACTCCGCTCGATCTGCGGACCACGGCCGACGTCCTCGTCCGGCGGCGACTGCTGGCCACGCCGGGCGTGTCGCAGGTCACCGTCATCGGCGGCGATCGGCGCCAGTTCGAGGTGTTGGTCGACCCCGAGCGGCTGGCTAACTACGGCGTGGCGCTGAGCGCGGTCGAGGATGCGCTACGTCGGGCGAACCGGAATACCTCTGCCGGATTCCGCGAGGCCGGCGGATTGGAGTACCTCATCCAGGGCGTCGGTCGGCTGCGCGACCTCGAAGGGATCGGCGCGACGGTTATCGGCACGCGCGAGACCCAGCCGATCCGTGTGCGGGACGTCGCCGAAGTACGGGTAGGCGAGGCGCTCAAACGCGGTGATGCGTCGCACAACGGCGAGCCGGCCGTCATCCTCGGCATCCAACGCCAGCCCGACATCAACACGCTGCTGTTGACGCGCCAGCTCGAGGCAGTGCTCAACGAGATCCAGATAGACCTCCCGGCGGGAATGCGGCTGGACTCGCGGCTGTTTCGTCAGGCGGATTTCATCGAGCTCGCACTCCGAAACCTAACGGACGCGCTGCGCGACGGCGTCCTGCTGGTGGTGCTGGTGACCCTTGTGTTCCTCGCCAACGCGCGTGCAAGCGCCATCATTCTGCTCGCGATCCCATTGTCGCTGCTGGTAGCGGTCGTCGGTCTCCGCTTCGCGGGATTGTCGATCAATAGCATGACGCTTGGCGGCATGGCCATCGCCGTCGGTGCGCTCGTCGACGACGCCATCATCGACGTCGAGAATGTTTCGCGGCGGTTGCGAGAGAACGCCGCCCTGCCGGCGACGGCGCGCCGCCCGGCGCTGGAGGTGGTCTTTCGCGCGAGTCGCGAGATCAGAAGCACCATCGTCTTCGCGACGTTGATCGTGATGCTGGTGTTCCTGCCGCTGTTCTTTCTCGCTGGTGTCGAGGGGAGGTTGCTGCAGCCGCTCGGCTTCGCCTATCTCGTTTCGCTCGCCGCGTCGCTGGTCGTTGCCCTCTCCGTGACGCCTGCGCTGTGCGCGTATCTGCTGCCCGGCGCGCGGAGCATGCGGCACGGCCGGGAGCCGGCGCTGACGAGCGCGCTGAAGCGAGGTTACGCGCGAGCATTGCCGTCCGTGCTGCGCCACCCGCGGCTGGTCATGTACGCGGCCGCGCTGCTGCTCGCGGGCGCCGTGGCCACGACACCTCGCATGGGCCGAGCGTTCCTCCCGGCGTTCAATGAGGGCTCGCTCGTGATCAGCGCGGTCACGCTGCCGGGCACGAGTCTGGCGGAGTCGAACGCGCTCGGCAGCGCCATCGAGCGCCTATTGCTCGACGTGCCGGAGGTGGCGGCGACCGCCAGACGCACTGGACGAGCCGAGCTCGACGAGCACGTGCAGGGGGTCGAATCGGCGGAGATCGATGTGCGGCTCGAGCCTAATGGTCGACCCCGCGCCGTCGTCGTGAAGGAGATTCGCGACCGGTTGTCGCTTGTCCCGGGCACGAACATCACCGTGGGTCAGCCGATTTCGCATCGGATCGACCACATGCTCTCAGGAGCTCGCGCCAACGTGGCCGTAAAGATTTTCGGTGACGACCTTGGGGTCCTGCGCGCACTCGGTGGCCAGGCTGTCGCGGTGATGCAAGGCATCCCGGGACTCGTCGACCTGGCGCTGGAACCGCAGGCGGATATCCCGACCGTGCGTGTTGACTTCGACCGGGCCGCGCTTGCTCGACACGGATTGCCGGCCGGTCAGGCCGCGGTGACGTTGGAAACCGCGCTGCTTGGCCGCGAGGTTGGCCAGATCATCGAGGGCCAGATGATGTTTCCGCTGGTGATGCGCTACACGCCGAGGGACCTCACCGATCTTGACGCGATGTGGCAGACGCGGATCGATATGCCGGCCGGTGCCCGCGTGCCGCTCGGGAGCCTCGCCGATATCGTGGAAGACCGCGGGCCGAATTTCATCGGTCGCGAGAACGTGCAACGGCGCATCGTCGTCACGTCGAATGTGGCAGGGCGAGACCTTGGAGGCGTCGTGACCGACATCCGCGAGCGCGTGGCGGCCGGCGTCACGCTTCCCGATGGCTACCGCGTCGAGTACGGCGGACAGTTCGAGGCCGAAACCGCGGCGTTTCGGATCCTCGTGAGTCTTGGGGTCGGCGCCGTTACCGGCGTCTTCCTCCTCCTGGTCAGCGCGTTCCGATCGGTGCGTGACGCCGCGATTGTCATGATCAATCTCCCGCTGGCGTTGATCGGCGGTGTCGCCGGCGTGTTCCTTGGTGGTGGCGTGCTGTCGATCGCTGCGCTGATTGGATTTATCTCGCTCTTCGGTATCGCGACTCGCAATGGGATCATGTTGGTTTCCCATATCAGGCGCTTGCGCGAGGACGAAGGGATGACGGATGTTCGCGAGGCGGTGATCCAAGGATCCGTCAATCGCCTTGTCCCGATCCTGATGACCGCGATGTCGACCGGGCTTGCTCTCGTGCCGGTCGCCCTCGGGGCTGGGGAACCCGGGAGCGAGATTCAGGCGCCGCTTGCCCTCGTGATCGTGTGCGGGCTGGTCTCGTCGACCGCTCTCAATATGTTCGTCGTGCCGGTGGTGTACTGGGCCAGCGTACGCGGCGGCGATACGTCTGCCGCGGCCTTTGAACGACCCGCCGCACCTCGATAAGCTAGCCTGCTAGAGCCACAAAGGAGTAGAGATGCGCCCAGCGAGTGTTGCAACGCGATGCGTATTGGGGCTGACGCTCGCGGTCGTGTCACCGATCGGTCCGCCGGCGCTTTGGGCCCAGCCGTTGTCCGATTTCGTGCCGGTCACCGACGCGGTGCTCCAGGACCCCGCGCCGGACGATTGGTTAATGTGGCGCCGGACGCTGGACAGTTGGGGGTACAGCCCGCTCGACCAGATCGACCGTAACAACATCGACGCGATCCAGATGGTCTGGTCGCGCGCCCTCGGTCCGGGTCTCCAGCAGGGCACACCGCTCGTCTACGACGGCGTGCTCTATATGCCGAATCCTCGAGATGTCATTCAAGCGATCGATGCCGTGACGGGTGATCTCCTCTGGGAGTATCGCCGCGACCGGCCCGACGACCTGGCCGAGTACCTCATCGCGAGCTTGATCGACACGAACCGGAATCTCGCCATCCACGGCGGGCTCATCATCGACACCACGACCGACGACCACGTCATAGCGCTGGACGCGACGACTGGCCGCCTGGTGTGGGAGACGGAGATCCTCGATTACAAGAAGAACCCCGCCAATCAGACTTCAGGTCCCATCGTCGCGAACGGCAAGGTCATCTCGGGACGGAGTTGTACGCCGCGGGGTGGGCCGAACGCCTGCGTCATCACCGCGCACGATGCGACGACCGGTGCGGAGCTGTGGCGTCGGCGTCTGATTCCCGGGCCGGGTGAGCCAGGGGACGAGTCGTGGGGGGGGGTGCCCTTCGAGGACCGGAAACACGTGGGTGCCTGGATGGTCCCGAGCTATGACCCGGCGCTGAACCTCGTGTATGTCGGCACGTCGGTGACCTCCCCCGCGCCGAAGTTCCTAATCGGGGGTATCGACAACAAGCACCTCTATCACAACTCGACGCTCGCACTCGATGCGGACACCGGCGAGATCGTCTGGTACTACCAACATCTCAACGATCACTGGGACCTCGATCATCCGTTCGAGCGATTGCTGGTCGACACGGTCGTCGCGCCAGATCCCGCGCGGGTCAGCTGGATCAACCCGCGGCTGCGCCCGGGTGAGGCACGACAGGTCATGACCGGCATTCCCGGCAAGACGGGTGTCGTCTACACCCTTGACCGGGCGACCGGCGAGTTCCTGTGGGCGACACCAACGGTCGCGCAGAACGTCATCAGCCACATCGACGGTGCCACCGGGGCCGTGTCCGAGAACCCGGAGCTCGTCTTCACGCGGGAGGGCGAGGAGGTCCTCGTCTGTCCGACATTTGTGACCGGCGGCAAGGATTGGGAAGCCGGCGCTTATAGCCCGTTGACCAACCTGATGTATTACCCGTTGCGGAACGCATGTGCGCGAATGTTGGCTACCACCGAGGGTGGGGTCACGCTCTACGCGCTCGCGCAGCGCGCCGAGATCGCACCCGGCACCGATCAGGTCGGCACCGTCCAGGCGATCTCGGCCGAAACAGGTGAGACCGTTTGGACCTACGAGCAGCGCGCCGGCACGACGTCGCTCGTCGCGACCGGAGGGGGACTGGTGTTCGGCGGCGACGGCAACGGCCGGTTCCGGGCACTGGACCACGAGAGCGGGGAAGTGCTCTGGGAGATTAACATCGGCTCGTCGGTTACCGGCTTTCCCATTACCTATGCCGTCGACGGTCGCCAGTATGTGGCTGTCAGCACAGGCTCCTCGATGAGCTCGAGGGACAATATGCGTCTGACTCCGGAGCTCCGCCCGACGACGGCGAACAATCTCTTTGTGTTCGCGTTGCCGTAGTAATCGTCGCACGCCATGGATACAACCGGAGCTGGTGCGGACGCGGGGGGCGATCGGCCGATGGTCTCGGTGATCGTGCCCTGTCGCAACGAGGAGCGATTCATCGGCACGTGCCTCAACGCGTTGGCGACGCAGACGTACCCCCGTGCGCGCATCGAAATTCTCGTCGCCGACGGACGCAGCACCGATGGCACTCGGCGCGTGGTCCAACGCGCGGCTGCGTGCGATGACCGCATCCGAGTGCTCGACAACGACGGTCGGTCCGCCGCGTCCGGGCTGAACCGTGGAATCGAGGCAGCGGTTGGCTCCGTCATCATCCGCGTGGATGCGCATGGTGCAGTGGCCTCGGACTTCATCGAGCAGAACGTGCGGCTGCTCACCAACCATCCGGAGGCGTGGAGCGTGGGTGGTCCCATCGTGCATCGGGGTTCCGGATCGACCGGTCGCGCGATTGCGCTCGCGATGTCGCATCCTTTCGGTGTAGGGACCGCGCGGCATCGATTCGCCGACTACGAAGGCTACGTCGACAGTGCGGCGTTTCCGGCGTACCGGCGGTCGACGTTCGATCGGGTCGGGATCTTCGACGAGCGTTTTGTTCGGAATCAGGACGATGAGCTGAGTCTGAGAATCACACGGCACGGCGGGCGCATCTTCGTGTCGACGGCCGTACGGTTCACGTATCGAGTCCGCGAGCGATTCAGGGGGCTGTTCAAGCAGTATCTGCAGTACGGGTACTGGAAGGTCGCCGTGATGCGGAAGCACGGGCGGCCGGCGTCGCTCCGGGTGTTCGCGCCACTGCTGCTGGTGGGGTCTCTCGCCGCCAGCCTAATGGCCTGGTCGCTCGGCCTTCCGATCACCGCGCTCGTGCTGGCCGGGCCGGCTGCCACGTATGCGGTGGTCAACGTTGGCGTGAGCCTCGTCGTCGCGCCGCGCGTCGGTGTCGGCACCGCGGCGCGTGTGCCGGTGGCGTTCGTCGTGATGCACGTCGGCTACGGATTGGGATTCGCAGCGGCGCTGCTGCGCCTCGTGTTCTGTCTTTCGGATCGGCATCCCCTGCGCATGACGGAATCGAGTCGATCATGAGTCAAGTAACGGACTGGTCCGTCGAGGAGGACCGGATACGCGCGGTGTACGCGCGGCGCGACGCCGGCGCCTCAGTGCGCTCCCGGCATGCGGCCGCGGGCGATCGCTACGCGGTCGAGACTCGCGCGCGCCGCGTGGTGGACTTGCTGGCGCGGCACGGTATCACCCGTCTCGAGATGCAGCGGATACTGGACGTCGGGTGCGGCGCCGGCTTCTGGCTAGAAGAGTTTGTCCGATGGGGCGCGGATCCTTCGAATCTCACCGGCATCGACCTCGTCCACGATCGTGTCGAAGATGCGCGCCGGCGTGCGCCGGTGCCGGTGACGGTGTTGGCCGGCAACGCGGCCTCGCTACCGTACCCGGCGGCCAATTTCGACATCGTGCTGCAGTCGACTATGTTCACGTCGGTGCTGGACGACGACCTCCGGTGGCGGATCGCATCGGAGATGGTCCGTGTGGTGAGGGACGATGGGCTCATCGTGTGGTACGACTTTCATGTCGGCAATCCGTGGAATCCAGATGTGCGCGCCATCACGCGGCGTGAGATCCGGCGGCTGTTTCCCGACTGCGTGGTAAGGGTGGAGCGGATCACACTGGCACCGCCCCTGGCGCGACTGATTGCGCCGTGGTCGGTGGCGGCATGCGCTGTGCTTGAGGCGGTGCCGCTCCTGTGCACGCATTTCCTTGGGTCCATCCGCAAAGCGACGCCGGCGTGATGAGACCGATCCTGAGCGGGCCCGGCACCGTCGCCAAGCGGGTCATCGATCTCGTGGGGTCGGTGGGGGCGCTCATCGTGATCGCGCCGCTGCTGGGGGTCCTCGCCGTGCTCGTCAGGCGCGACTCAGATGGCCCGGCGTTCTTTTGCCAGGAGCGGGTCGGCCGTGATTTTAGGCCGTTTCAGATTATCAAGCTGCGAACGATGATGGTGGACACCTCAGGCCGGCGCGCACTCCTGACGACGGAGGGCGATCGACGCATCACCCCGGTCGGGCGGTGGCTTCGCCGGCTGAAGCTCGATGAGCTCCCGCAGCTCCTCAACGTCGCGCGGGGCGACATGTCACTCGTCGGTCCGCGCCCGGAAGTCCGGAAGTATGTTGAGCTGCGCCGGCGCGACTATGAGATCATTCTGACCGTACGGCCTGGGCTGACCGATCCCGCGTCACTCAAGTACCGCAACGAAGCATCGCTCCTCGGCCGAGTGGGCGATCCGGAGGAGACGTACGTGACCCGGATCCTGCCCGACAAGATCCAGCTTGCCAAGGAATATATCACCCGTGCGTCGGTCGCCTTCGATGCGTGGATGATTGTCCGGACCCTGTTCGCGGTGACCGCTCACGCGATCCGGCGCGTCGCTAGTCGAGATCGACCATCGGCCGGTGGCATAATCGGCTTGGTGCACGCGAGCATCCCCCGGCCGACGGCGAGACACGCTGCCGCGTCGTTTCGGGGCGCATATCGACGGGGCCACGACCACTATGAGCCTGGATGCAAGGGAGGCGCACAGATGAACGGGATGCGATTCGCCAGCGCGGTGTTGGTGTTGGCGTTGTTGGTGATCACGCTGCCGGTCGGTCAACCGCGAGCACAAGATCAGGAGATTGACCTGCCGGTGTTCGAGGTGGATCCGTCGTGGCCGACATTGCCAAACGACTGGGTTCTCGGGCAGGTCGCGTCCGTAACGGTTGATCGTCGCGACCACGTCTGGGTGCTGCACCGGCCCCGCACGGTGCCAGAAGAAGAGCAGGCTGTCGCCGCGCCGCCGGTCTTGGTCTTCGACGTCGACGGTACCTTCGTCCGGGCCTGGGGTGGGCCGGCTGACGGCTACGAATGGCCGGCGAACGAGCACGGGATCCACGCCGACCACGAAGGGAACATCTGGATCGGTGGCAACGGCAGCGAGCCGGCCTCGGACGACATGCTGCTTAAGTTCACCCCCGAGGGTGAGCTGCTGCTGCAGATCGGGCGCCGGGGTCAGAGCGACGGCAACGCCGACACGGAGAATCTGAAGCGGCCGGCGGAGTCGTTCGTCTATCCGGAGACGAACGAAGTCTTCGTGGCCGATGGCTACGGCAACCGCCGGGTCATCGTGCTGGATGCGAAGACCGGGGCGTTCAAGCGTATGTGGGGCGGCTTTGGCGGCGAGCCGCGCGATCCTCCCCCGGCAGGGGCACGCGCGGCGGGCGGCGGCGGCGTGCCACGGGGCGAAGGGCCTGGACCCCAGCAATTCGGGACGGTGCACGGTATCGAAGTCTCGGCCGACGGCCGGGTCTACGTTGCCGACCGGAACAACGGCCGCATCCAGCGTTTCACGCTGGATGGGGCGTTTCTAGAGCAACGCTTCGTCAACCCAGACGGCGAGAGTTCGCTGACGGTGGCCGGCATGGCGTTCTCCGGCGACTGGGAACAGATGTTCATCTACGTGGCCGATCAGGGGAACTCACGCATTCACGTCGTCGACCGAAAGACGCTCGAGGTCCTCGAGTCGTTCGGGCGCAACGGTGAGCGACCGGGCGAGTTTCGCGCGCTCCACCATATCGCCACCGACAGCCAGGGCAACCTCTACACCGCGGAAGCCCAGCGCGGCCGGCGTGCGCAGAAGTTCAGGTTCCTCGGGATGGCGTCTTGGCTGTAAAGCGTGTGTTGACCCGTAGGGCAGGCCGTCAGGCCTACCTGGCAAGGCGAAAGCCTCGCGCTACGAAACGCACCACACGTGAGCCCCGGGATTGGAGTGTGCTGAACCACGGTTGCACGACACTCACCTGATGAAGGTCTTCCTGATCCAGTGCCGGAGATCCGCTGAACCCGAAGCACGGCAGCGACGCGTTGCGTCGACGAAGGGTGTGGGCGAGAGGTATCATGGACCTTGATCCGCAGGCGCGGAACGTGCGGAGGAGCACATCCATGAGCATGAGTATGAGAATGGGCGCCGGCGGCGACCTGGCTGACCGCGCGTCGTCAGAGGGGCGTCTCATCTTGGGACTCATCGTGGCGGTGGCGGTCCTCGCACCGCCGGGCCTCGCCCGCGCGGCCTCGATCCACCACGTGCACGTGACCGCATCGAATGCTACCGAGGCGGTCAGGTGGTACGCGCGACATTTGCCGTGTCAGCCGTTGGCGGACCGCGACGACGGCATCGACTGCTCGGGTACCGAGATCGTCTTCGTCCCTCGACCGACGCGGGGGAGCAGTCAGCGAACCGGTATCGACCATGTCTCTTTCTCGTACGCTGATCTGGCAGCGAAGATGGCCGAGTTCGAAGGGATCGGCGTCGGCGGCCGCGGCGTACGGCTGCAGCGGTTCGAGGACGGCGCGACGCTACGCGAGGCGCCTGGACTCTTCACGCACGGCTTCATCTTCGACCCGTGGGGGACGCGCATCGAGCTGGTGGAGGACCCAGAGGTCGTCGGATTCCACCACGTCCATCTGAGCGCAGTCGATCCGGAGCAGACGCTGGCGTGGTACGCGGAGACCTTCAGGGGCGAGCGCGCCCGCTTTCGAAATCGCCTCGACGGTCTCCGATTCGACGACGTCTGGCTGTTCGCGGCGCCGCACGATGAGGGCACGCCCGCGGCAACGGCCGGGCGGTCCATTGATCACCTTGCCTTCGAGGTGGCCGACATCGAGTCGGCGGCGGCCGACCTTCGACGCGGCGGTGTCGAGCTCAGCCAGGAGCCGCGGGTGCCCGACGGTGCCCGGACGTCGGCGAAGCGGGCCTTCGTCGTTGGACCTGACAACGTACGCCTCGCGGTCGTTGAACCGGGCTTCGCGGGTGTGGAGATCAGACCAGCTGCCGAGGCGGTGACTGCCGATGCGGAGCCCTACACGGTGCCACGCACACCGTGGGACACGCCTGACTTTCAGGGGGTCTGGACGGGCGATGCAGCTCACGGCATCCCGCTCCAGCGGAGCGATGACGATGCCGGCAAGACGGAGCTGACGGTGGAGGAGGCGCTGGCGCGTCGCGAGTCGGGCACGTTGGGCAGCATCTGGGGCTACGAGTCCGAGTGGCGAGACACGACCCTCGGTTATGTGAAGTCGGCGCCGTTGCGGCAGGTGGCCATGGTCGTCGATCCGCCAAATGGCCAACTACCGCCGCTGTCACCTGCTGCGCCCGAGCCGCGGCCTCGTGCGCGCGTACCGGCCGGTCCAGAGGACCTCAGTCCGTGGGTGCGGTGCATCACGCGCGGGCCAGTGCCGATGCCGCAGGTCTACAACAACGGCCTGCAAATTGTTCAGGGACCCGGCTACGTTGCCGTGCAGCGAGAGATGATTCATGAAACGCGGGTGATTCCGACTGACGGTCGCGAGAACCTCGGTTCCAAGGTGACGTCGTATCTGGGCGACGCGAGTGGACGCTGGGAAGGCGAGACGCTCGTCGTCGAGATCACGAACTTCAACGGGAACGCCCCGGCCCAGCGTGGTGGCGGCTTCGGGTCGGGCTATGGGGCGAGCGGCCAGCTCACGCTGACCGAGCGGTACACGCGCACCGGCCCCGATACGCTCGAGTACGTGTTCACGTTCGATGACCCGGCGACGTGGACGAAGTCCTGGACGGGGATGTACACGTTCGTTCGCGACGACTCCCAGTATGAGCTAGTTGAGTACGCGTGCCATGAGGGGAACTACGGCATGACCAACATCCTCACGGGCGCGCGCTCGCGCGACGCCGAAACCGCCGAGGGACGGTAGTCGCGACCCGCGAGGTGCGCTCGCCATGATCTGTGTTCGACTGATTCTGGTAGCGGGGGCGGTCGTGGTAGGCAGCGCGGCGGCGGTCGCCCAAGGACTCGACACTAGCATCGTCGATTTCCAGCGGCAGGTCCGTCCGATCCTGGCTGATAACTGCTTCCAGTGCCACGGTCCAGACGAAGGCACACGACGGGCACGGCTCCGGCTCGATACCGAAGAGGGCGCCTTTGCCAGGCGACGAAACGGGATCGCGATCGCCCCCGGATCACCCGCGTCCAGCCTGCTATTTCAGCGCGTCACCCACGACGACGACCGGTTGCGGATGCCGCCGCCGGCGCTGTCGAGTAGGACGCTCTCGGCAGATCAAGTCGATGTCCTCCGGCGGTGGATCGAGCAAGGCGCGTCGTGGGACCAGCATTGGTCATTTACCCCGATCGTGCGGCCTGAGCCGCCGGTCGTGGACGACGACGCCTGGGTGCGCCGACCGCTCGACCGGTTCGTTCTTGACCGGCTCGAGGCCGACGGGCTGACGCCGGCGCCGCAAGCCGACAAGCGGACTATGGCTCGCCGCGTCGCGCTGGATCTCACCGGTCTGCCGCCCGATCCCGGCACCCTCGCCACGTTCTTGGATGACTCGTCCGAGGGGGCCTACGAGCGGCTGGTTGATCGGTTGCTCGACTCGAAGCACTGGGGCGAGCATCGCGCGCGTTACTGGCTGGACGCCGCCCGATACGGGGACACGCACGGCATCCACATCGACAACTATCGCGAGATGTATGCGTATCGCGACTGGGCGATCCGGGCATTCAACGAAAACCAATCGTTCGACGAGTTCACGGTGGCGCAGATCGCGGGTGACCTCCTGCCGAACCCGACGCTCGACCAGCTTGTGGCGACCGGCTTCCAGCGCAACAACATCACGACTAACGAGGGCGGTGTCGTTCCGGCGGAGTACGAGGCGATCTACGCCAAGGACCGCGCGGAGACAATTGGGAGCGTCTTTCTCGGGCTGACGATTGGCTGCGCCACCTGTCACGACCACAAGTTCGACCCGATCGCGCAACGCGAGTTTTACGCGATGACCGCGTTCTTCCGGAACACGACCCAGTACGTCATGGACGGCAACGTGTCCGACCCGCCGCCCATTCTGGTCGTACCCGAGGACGATGATCGCGACCTCTGGCACCAGCTCCGACGGGAAGCGGCCGACATCGACAGGCAACTGGAGGCACGGGCCGAAGCGGTCGATCCTAGTTTCGTCGAGTGGCTCACACGTGGCGCGCATCGCCAGATAGAGACACCGCTCGATGCGTCATCGGAGATCCTCACCCTCGCTTTGCGCGATGTTGGCGGCCCGGCGGTCTGGCTCGAGGGCGACCGGCGGCCGATCACGGTGATGTCCGGCGCCGCGATTGTGGGGGGACCCAGAGGGCATGCAGCGCTGATCTTCGACGCAGAGTCGTGGGCTGAGCTCCCGTCGCTGTCGCTGGACAGTGATACGCCGTTTTCGATCGCGCTCTGGATCTATCAGCCGGAGGACGAGGGCAATTTCGTGGTGGCCGGTCAATACGACCAGCAAGACGGCGCGCGTGGGTGGGCGATGACGATCGGCTCGCGCCAGCTGAGTTTTCGTCTAACCGGGGACCGCGACCGATCGGAACGCGGTGCCACGAGCGCGCGAGTTGGGCCGATCAACACGAAACGGATGCCGACCGGTGAGTGGACGCACATCGTCGTGACGCACGACGGTACCGGCGAGCGGGGCGGTCTGCACGTTTATCGCAACGGCGAGTTGGTCGAAGAGCAGGGCAGCGAATTCTTTGCGAAGGTGGAGGGCCGCATCGTCACCGATCAGCCGTTCTACCTTGGCCGGGGCGACGCGGTCGCCACAGACGGCGCGCCCGAGGTCCGCACCTTCGGCGGCGGCGGCGTTGCCGATGTCCGCGTGTTCAATCGCGCGCTCACCGTCGAAGAGGCGAAGGTAGTGTCCGAATGGCGGACACTCCAGGACGCCGCAGTCAAGTCGCCCGAGGAGCTGACACGCGACGAGCGCCACGCATTACGACTCCGCTACCTCAGCATCGAGGACGAGGAGTATCAGCGGTTGGTCGCGCGGAAGCGCGACGTCGAGAGCGAGTGGCGGGAAGTCCGGCGGCGCGGGAGCATCACGCACGTGATGCAGGAAAACTCCGACACCGAGCCCGAGGCCCAGGTGCTGGCGCGCGGCATGTATGACCAGCCGTTGGAACGGGTTCCCGCCGGGACGCCGGCTGTCCTGCCGCCAATGGACGTCTCGCTCCCGAGGAATCGTCTGGGGTTGGCCCGTTGGCTCGTTGACGATGCGAATCCGTTGACGACCCGCGTCACAGTGAACCGCTTTTGGCAGCAGCTCTTCGGGACCGGACTCGTGACCACGAGCGAGGACTTCGGGGCTCAGGGTGACACGCCGTCACACCCAGAGTTGCTCGACCATCTGGCGGTGGCGTTCCGAGATTCCGACTGGGACGTGAAGCAACTCTTCCGCACGCTGGTCACCTCGGCCACATACCGGCAGGCGGCGACGACGACCAGGGACAAGCTCGAGCGCGACCCGTTGAACCGGCTGCTCTCACGGGGGCCGCATTTCCGGATGGATGCGGAAATGGTGCGAGATTACGCCCTCGCCGCGAGTGGGTTGCTGGTGCGCGCCATCGGCGGCCCGAGCGTCAAGCCGTATCAGCCCGACGGTGTCTGGTCGACGGTCGCGATGCCCCAGAGCAACACTCGCCGTTACGAGCAGGACACGGGTGACAAGCTCTATCGCCGGAGTCTCTATACCTTCTGGAAGCGATCCGCGCCGCCGCCGTCGATGGACATCTTCAATGCCCCGACACGCGAGCACTCGACGGTGCGCCGCGTGCGTACCAATACGCCGCTCCAGGCGCTCGTGACAATGAACGACACGCAGTTCGTCGAAGCCTCGCGTTTCCTGGCCCAACGTGCGATGCGCGAGTCTGGCGACGAGTTCGACCGGCGGCTCGACTACGTGACCACCCGTCTCCTGGCTCGCGAATTCACCGACGTCGAGCGCGCCGTCGCGCGGCGGACCTACGACCGATTCCTTGACCTCTATCGCGCGGACACGGGCGAGGCTCGGCGCCTGCTCGACGTCGGCGACTCGACGTTCGACGCCGCGCTTCCGGTCGCCGAATCGGCTGCCTGGGCGATGCTTGCAAGCCAGGTGATGAATCTGGACGAAGTGCTGAACAAGTAGGCTGCGGTGGCGGTCGTCGTGCCGCGGCTGACATCGAGAGGACGCTGATGCACCCTGTCAAAGAGGCCATTCGCGCAGAGACGCGGCGCCAGTTCTTCGGCACGGCTGCCAAGGGGATCGGCGGGCTCGCGCTGGCCAACCTGCTGGCGGACGATACCTTCGCCCTGCCCCAAACCGCGGACGCGATCGGCGGCCTCCCGTCGTTGCCTCACTTCGCCCCGACGGCGAAGCGCTGCATCTACCTGCATATGATGGGCGCCCCGCCGCAGATGGACCTACTCGACTACAAGCCGATGATGCGGGAGCTGTACGACACGGACTTGCCGGAATCGATCCGTCAGGGGCAGCGGCTGACGACGATGACATCCGGCCAGTCGCGGTTTCCGATTGCGCCGTCCGTGTTCGAGTTCTCGCAGCATGGTCAGAGCGGCGCGTGGTTCTCCGAACTCCTGCCGCACACCGCGAGCATGGCCGACGATCTCGCCGTCGTCCGCTCGATGCACACCGATGCCATCAACCATGAGCCGGGCATCACGTTTATCCAGACGGGGCAACAGATCCCGGGCCGACCATGCATCGGGGCCTGGTTCGCATATGGCCTTGGCAGTATGAACGAGGATCTGCCGACCTTCGTGGTCATGAACGCAGAGCGGAGCCATCCACGGGCAGGTGTGCAGGCGATCTCCGCGAAACTGTGGAGTGCCGGGTTTCTGTCGCCGGAATACGCCGGTGTGGGACTGCGCACCGGGGCCGACCCGGTGCTCTATCTCAAGGACCCCGCTGGCGTATCGACCGAGGTTCGGCGACAAATGCTTGACGGTCTAGGCGAGCTGAACCGGCTTCGTCACGCGGAGATCGGCGACCCGGAGACGCTCGCCCGTATCGAGCAGTACGAGATGGCGTTTCGGATGCAATCATCGGTACCCGAGATGGCCGACCTGTCGAGCGAACCGGCGAGCACGTTCGAGCGGTGGGGCGAGGAGGCGAAGCAGGCTGGCAAGTTCCAGAACGCAGCGCTGATGGCGCGACGCCTCGTCGAGCGCGGCGTGCGGTTCGTGCAGATCTACCATCGTGGCTGGGACGTGCACTCGTTCGCGCCGCTGGTGCTGCCGGCACAGGCACGCGATGTCGACCGCGCCGCCTGGGCGCTGATCCAGGACCTGAAGGAGCGGGGGCTGTTCGACGAGACACTCGTCATCTGGGGCGGCGAGTTCGGCCGAACGATCTACTCGCAAGGTCGGCTGACGCCGACCGACTACGGCCGCGACCATCACCCGCGTTGCTACAGCCTCTGGATGGCCGGCGGCGGTGTGAAGGGCGGCGTGGTTTACGGCGAGACCGATGACTTTTCGTACAACATCGTCAAGGACCCGGTACACATCCGGGATTTCCAGGCAACGATCCTCCACCTGTTCGGGATCGACCACGAGCGGTTTACCTATAAGCATCGAGGGCTCGACGCGCGGCTGACCGGTGTCGAACCGGCGCGTGTGGTGAAGGAGATTCTGGCCTAACGCTTGAGACCGGAGACCGCGATGAGGAGAGTGGAAAGAGGGTTGTACCGCCTCGACGCCATGCGTGTGTTGTGGGTCGTGGCACTCGGGGTCGCGGGGTGTGCGGTGCCGACGCCCGACGAAGCGGAGACGCCGGTCGGCAGCAGCGTTCTTGTGTTCGAGGGCGCGCGGCTCATCTCGGGCACCGGGAACGCGCCGCTCGAGAGCGCCACGTTCGTGGTCGACGACGGCCGGTTCGTCGAGGTCGGCGCGACCGGTGATGTCGAGGTGCCGGCGGGCGCAGCCCGCGTCGATCTCGTCGGCAAGACGGTGATGCCGGCGATCATCGACACGCATACGCACCTCGGCCGCACCCACGAAGATCTCGTCGAGGACCTGCAGCGGAAGGCGTACTACGGCGTCTCGCTTGCGTTGAGCCTGGGCCAAGACGCCGGAGACCTTGCCTACGAGGTGCGCGCGGAGACGATCCCGGACGCAGCGCGGTATCGGACCGCGGGCCGCGGGATCACGCGTCCGGAGCCGGGACGGACAGATATCCCGTTCTGGATCGACACCGAAGAAGAGGCGCGCGCGGCCGTGCAGGAGCTCGCCGCGCTGGAGGTCGACCTGGTCAAGATCTGGGTCGACGATCGCAATGGCCAGTACGAGAAGCTCACGCCCGAGCTGTATGGCGCGGTCGTCGACGAGGCGCACCAGCGCGGGCTCCGGGTGACAGCTCACATCTTCTCGCTCGAGGACGCCAAGGGCCTCCTGCGTGTGGGGGTGGACGGCTTTGCGCACGGCATTCGCGACCAGGACGTTGATGATGAAGTGGTGGCGCTGTTCCGGGAGCGACCCGATGTCGTCCTCGTGCCGAACCTACCCGGCCGCGGCGTCGAAGAGGACATGGGGTGGTTGAGTGGGACCATCGGGCCGGACGAGCTGGCCGCCATTCAGGAACGGACCATCGACCGGCCCGAGGCTCAGGAAGCGTTCGGTATCCAAGCGCGCAACCTGGTGCGGCTGCACGCGGAGGGTGTCCGGGTCGCATTCGGCACGGATGGCGGTGCGGGATGGAGCCCTCATGCTGAGATGGCGGACATGGTGGCGGCTGGGATGACGCCGGCCGACGTCATCGTGGCTGCCACCGGCACCTCCGCGGACTTCCTCGGCCTGTCGGAGATGGGCACGGTGGAACCGGGCAAGAGCGCGGACTTCGTGGTCCTCAATGCGAACCCACTCGACGACATCACCAACACACGTCTCATCGACGCGGTATATCTGCGGGGCACCGAAGTCGACCGTGCGAGGCTGAGCGCTAGGTGGGTCGGTCAGCCGGCCCCGTGACGACCTTCGCGTCCTGACGACTGACCGGCACGACTTCGGCGCCGTGCGCCTGGATCCCAGGCTAACGCGTTCACTGGAGCTGGTGTCATGAAGAAGGCGGACTTGACCGTTGCACGCGTGCTGGGTGTGAGTGATTATGTGGGCGTCGCCGCGCGAAGAGGGGAGGGTCGCATGCAAGAACGAGTTCGCTCATGGGTATCCGTCTGCACGGTCGCCGTATTCCTGGCACTATTGGGTGGTCGGGTTACCGCTCAGACGGCGCCGTCCGGTGAGTGGGCCGCGCCGCGGACCGCCGCCGGACGGCCGAACCTGCAGGGCGTTTGGTTGAGCAACAGCGCCACCCCGCTGCAACGTCCCGCGGCGCTGGCGGACCGAGAACGGCTCACCGACGAAGAGGTGGCCACCCTACAGGCGCGGGCGGATCGGATCTTCGAAAACGGGAGGAGCGCATTCACGACACCCGAGGGGGCCTTTCGTGCCGCTCTCGACGACGTCGAGA
The DNA here is from genome assembly GCA_964646815.1 of uncultured Vicinamibacteraceae bacterium. GTDB lineage: Bacteria > Acidobacteriota > Vicinamibacteria > Vicinamibacterales > UBA8438 > CAZYFH01. Next base: position 31,869 of record CAZYFH010000007.1, read on the forward strand.
CCTACGAGGCGTGGTCCACCAGCAGCTCGATCGGGATGGTCGACGTCGCCTTCCACAATCGGACGTCGCTGGTCGTCGATCCGCCAGACGGCCGGATCCCGACACTGACGGCTGCCGCGCGGCGCCGCGAATCGGCGGTGGACGAGGGGTGGGAGTACAAGACGGGGCCCGAGGACCTTAGCAACATCCACCGGTGCATCACGACCGGCGTGCCCAGACTCGGGGGTAACTTCGGCGCTGGCCCGTACACGTACTATCAGATCGTGCAGACGCCTGAGCACTTCGCGTTCGTCAGCGAGGCGTTCCACGACGCGCGCATCATTTCTCTCGATGGACGTCCTCACTTGGAGGACGACATCCGTCAGTGGAATGGCACCTCGCGCGGGCATTGGGAACACGACACGCTGGTCGTCGAAACGCGGAACTTCTCGGCTAACAGCTACTATCGAGGAGCAGCCGAGGGTTTACACTTGATCGAACGATTCACGCTCAGCGGTCCAGACACGCTCACGTACCGGATGACGCTGACCGACCCCGCAACCTGGGCGAGACCGTGGACCGCTGAGACGCTCCTCCAGCGGAGGGATCAGGCGATCTACGAGTTCGCGTGTCATGAAGGCAACCACTCGATCGTCGGCATGCTCCAGACGGCGCGCCTTGAGGACGCCACCGGCCGTTGAACGCGAAGGACCTCGGTGAGCAAGGGACAGATGCTGCGGTGTAAGCGCCGGCGCGTCCCAACCGTCGTGCTCGTGCTCGTGATGCACGCAGCGATCGGCACGGTTGTGACCGCGCAGACGGACACGGTTGCCGCCGGCGGGCGCATCTACCGCCAGAAAGCCGATTGCCAGGCGTGTCATGGGTGGGCGGGTGATGGGCGCAAGATGAATAACCAGATGCCGGACGGGGCCAACCTTCGGGAGAGCCAACTCGACCGCGAGCAACTGCTGTTCGTCATCAAGTGCGGGTTGCCGGGTCGGAGCATGCCCGCGTTCGACCGCCGCGCCTACACCGACGACCGTTGCCTGGGACGGACGCGCGCTGACCTCGAGCGCATGGGGTTGACGCTGGCCGACCCTGCGGCGACACTGCAACCGCGGGAGATGGAGCGGTTGGGCGATTTCCTCATGGCCAAGGTGATCGGGTTGGGCCCGATGAATCGTGCCGTCTGCGTCGACTATTGGGGTGAGGACCTCGAGGTCTGCGCCGAGTTCCCCGACTGACTCCTCGCACGACGTATATGTGGTGGCGGCGCCCGTCCATGCCACCTTCGGATTGGTGGCCACGAGGTGTCGTACAGTTCAAGCGCGGGCGCAAGAGCCGGTGACGCTGGCTCCTTTGGAGGCCCGCGCGATGGGTCGACGGGGGTAGTGGCCTGTCTCGGATGACTCAATAACGCTCGCCGGGCGGGCATCTCGCGCCTGGCCCGCGCTGGACCATGCTTCAGCGCGGTCACAGAGGGTCTGTCTACGCCCTCGTCGCGCCTTGTCGGCCCGCCGGTGACCACTACCGATTCATCCGATACAGGCCACTAGTCGTCCAGTGCGAAGACGAACAGGTAGCTCGAGTTCTCCAGGTTGTCGTACTTCACCGGGTGCAGATGCCGCCCGCTCGCCTGGACTGCCACAAATTGCTTCGGGCCGATGGAGTAGGTGACGGGCGCGCCCTTGAGCGGCGTGCCCACGTTGAAGCGCCAGAGCTCCTGCAGCGTCTCGTCGTTGTACGCCACGACCCATCCGTCTTGTAGCGCCGAGAAGACCAGGCCACCGGCCGTGGCGATGGCCCCGGAGCGCACCTCGATGTCGGTGACAGCTTTCGCGAGGACCTCATGATTGACCACGTCGAACGCCGTGATGGACCCGTAGTAGAGCTCGCTGCTGTACTCGCGCCGCTCGCTTGCATCGCGGTCAATGCCGCCGTCGGGACTGCGTGGCGCCACCTCCGCGCCGCTCTGAGAGAAGCAGCCTTCCGTACCGACGCCATAGGCAATCTTCTTGTCCGGGTTGAAGGCCGTCGGTTGGTGCGCAACTCCGCCGTGCCAGGTAGGGCAGGCGCGCTTCATTTCGTCGCGATCCGCGCGCAGGGCGCGCGCCTCGGCATTGTAGATCTGGACGTCGAGGGTCGCGTCGTACTCCACCGGTCGCCCGGTGGTTGGGTCGAGGCCGGCGGTCCAGGTTAACTCGTTGACGTATTGCTCGCCTCCGATGAACGAGCCATCGGTTCGGTCAACCGAGTAGAAGAACCCGTTGCGCCCGAAGTGGGCCGACACCTTTCGCATCCGACCGTCTATGGTCGTGTCGTACAACATGTGGACTCCGACCTCGTCGTAGTCCCAGGAGTCGTTCGGCGTGTACTGGAAGTGCCAGGCACGCTGGCCGGTCGAAACGTCAAGCGCGACGGCCGAGTTCGTGAAGAGGTTGTCGCCCGGCCGGTACTCGGCGTCGTAGATCGGATACGGGTTGCCGGTCCCGAAGATATACAGATTGGTTTCCGGGTCATAGGAGCCGGTCTGCCAGACCCCACCGCCACCGGTCTTCCAGGCATTGTGATTGTCCTTCCACGTTTCGCTGCCCGGCTGCCCGGGCTCCGGGACCGTGTACCAGCGCCACAGCTCGTCGCCCGTCTCGACGTCGAGCGCCGCAACCCAGCCGCGCGTTCCACCGTCGCCGGCGCCGTTCTGTACGAGGACCTTCCCGTCGACGACCAGGGGCGCGGTGAGAAAGCGCTCCCGACCGCCCAGTTCGGTGGGTCCGGCGATCTCTACGTCCCAGAGAATCTCGCCATCATCGCGGTCGATTGCGATCACGCGGCCATCCTGGAGGTTCTGGAGCACCTTGTCCTCCCAGAGCGCGATACCGCGTGTTCGAGAGCCGTTGCCCTCATGGTCGACCCCGGGGTCGGTGATCCAGATAAAGTGACCCTGGTCGGACTGTCGGGCGTCGATCTTGTAGACGGTGCCCCACCCGTCACTCGTGTACATGAAGCCGTTGTCGATCAGCGGGTTGACCTCGTTCTCGGGGCCGTTTTGACCCGTGTCTTGCATGCCGCCGAGGGCAAGCGCCCACACCATGCGCAGGTTCTCGACGTTGTCGCGGTTGATCTGTGTGAGCTTGGAATACCGCTGGGAGCCGTAGTCGCCGTTCATTAGCAGCCAGTTCTGTGGCTCGTTCTGTGCGTTGATCAGCCGGTCCTGCGTCACCGTGAGCGAGTACTGCGCGCTGACCGTGGTTGACGTGGCCGCTACGAGCACGCCGGCGAGCAGGGTCCGGGTCGGCAAAAGAATGCGCATGTGAGTTCCTCCTGGGACGGTATAGCTTATAACGACCGTCGCGAGAGTCGAATCAGGCTGGCCCCGGTGGTCTATCGTCGATCGGCGCGGTTCTGGGCTCGTCGAGATACAATTCACGCTCTTCCATCGGACTGACAGGAGGCCACGCCGTGACGCGTTCCACGAGATCGACGACCTTAGTCCTCGTCGCGCCGCTAGCGCTGCTTCTCGTCCAGTGCGGCGCGCCGGCCGAAACCGGGCCAGTAGATGAGACCGACACCGCAGCGGCTCCCAGCGGCGATTGGCCGATGTACCGCGGGAACCTGGCCGGGACAGGTCATTCGCCATTGACCGAGATTACGACCGACAACGTCTCGACGCTGACGCGCGCTTGGAGCTACTCGCTTGAGCGGGCGGACCCGGACCCGGGCGGGCGAGGGCCCGTCTCTCAGGCGACGCCAATCGTCGTCGACGGTGTGATGTATCTGCCCGCGGCCGACCGTGTGGTCGCGCTTGAGCCCGCGACGGGTCAGGAGATCTGGCGCCACGCGCTCGCGGAGGGGACTCCGTCACGGCGCGGCGTCGCCTACTGGCCGGGCGACGACGGGCTGTCGCCCCGCGTGATCTTCACGGCGGCACGACGTCTGATCGCGCTGGATGCGGCTACGGGCGAGCGGGTCAACGAATTTGGGGACGCTGGCGAGGTTGACATGTTGGTGCCATACAACTCGGTGCCGCTGGTCTACGGCAACGTCGTGGTTGTCGGGGCGAACACGCCGCCCGGCACGATTGGCGGCGTCGGCAACGCGCGGGCGTTCGACGCGCGCAGCGGCGCGAAGGTGTGGGAATTTAGCTCGGTGGCGCAGCCGGGCACGGTGGGTCACGATACGTGGGCCGGCGATAGCTGGCGGGACCGGCTTGGGGCCAATGCCTGGCCGTTCTTCTTCACGATGGACGAAGAGCGCAGTCTGCTGTATCTGCCGTTGGCATCGCCGATCCCGGGCGCCTATGGCGGCGACCGTGTTGGGGCGAATCTGTTCGGCAACTCAGTGGTCGCGGTGGATGCTCAGACCGGTGAGTATCGGTGGCACTTCCAGACGATTCATCACGATCTGTGGGACGCCGACCCGCCCGCGCCGCCCGCGTTGTTCGACATTCCGCGAGACGGTGGGGCGGTGCCGGCGCTCGGTGTGACGACGAAGTCGGGGTATCTCTACATCCTAAATCGCGAAACAGGTGAGCCTATTTACGGTGTCGAGGAGCGTCCGGTTGCGCAGAGCGACGTACCCGGTGAGGCAACGTTCGCAACACAGCCGATTCCGGTGAAGCCGCCGCCGATGGGCCGCGTGAGGTATGACCCGACTGATCTCGTCACCGCCGACGACACATCGGTGGAGCACGCCGAGGCATGCGCGGCGCTGGTCGAGTCGCTTGGCGAGGTCTACAATGCCGGCCCGTTCACTCCATGGATATATCGGGCGGAGGGGGCGCCGCCGCGGACAACGCTCAATTTCCCTGGCGGTGTGGGCGGTCCCAACTGGGGCGGCGTGGCGCACGATCCGAGCTCCGGCTATATTTTCGTCTTCTCGATGGACGTCGGCGCACTCGGGTGGATGGTGGCGGACGCCGACGGCGATCCGCTTCCGTACGAGAAGCAGGCGCCGAGACCCGCGAGTTTCGAGGTTCAGGTCGACGGGACGCGGATGCCGTGCCAGAAGCCGCCCTGGGGACAGCTCATCGCCGTCGATGCTGCGACTGGCGACATTGCCTGGCAGCAGCCGCTCGGGACTACAGACCACCTCCCCGCGGCGAAGCAGAACACGGGACGACCGGGTCGCGCGGCCGCGATCGTAACGGCGTCCGGTTTGCTGTTCATCGCGTCGACGGACGACAACCGCCTTCGGGCGCTCGAAGCATCGACCGGCCGTGAGTTGTGGGCGGACCGGCTGGATCGGCGGGGAAATGCCGACCCGATGACCTATCTCGGGGGTGACGGCCGGCAGTACGTGGCCGTTGCCGCGACCGACGCGGTGGTGACCTACCGGCTGCCATGAGGCGGCCACGTCGGTACCGCCGCTTTCAGGAGATCGACCACGCGGTAGATCGCCTCTCGCGTCGTCGTCCGTCCGATCGAGAAACGAATCGCACCGAGGCCAACGGTCAGCTTACACGCATGGCCCGGAGTACGGGTTACATGACGTCTGATCTGCTGTGACAGGCGGATCCCGTTGACGCCGAGACCCCCATTTGAGGCGCACGTGGATGTCTTGCGTGTGATGTCCAGGGAAGCTCACGTTCAACGTGTTCGGCAGGCAACGGCTGCTGTGGCCGTTGCGCACGACCGGAGACCCAAACGAGTCGTGGGACGGGTTCCAGAAGTAGGTCGTCAGCTCGGCGAGCTGGCACGCGGCGCCGAGGCCGACCGCGAGTAGCGCGCTCTCCGCCTCCGTCCGTCGCCCGCCTTCGTGTGCAGCCCCCTGAACGATCGGCTCCAGGTCCAGCCCGCTCCTCACGTACAGCGAGCCGACCCCTCTTGGTGCGCAGCACTTGCGACGGGCAACGCTCAGCAGATCGACACCGAGGTCGTCGACACGTGTTGCGATCGTCCCGATCATCGCCGCGGTGTCGGTGTGAAACGGAATGCCTCGGTCGGTCGTGATGGCGCCGATCTCGGCAATCGGTAGGACGGTGTCGACCTCGTTGTTTGCGTGCATCACGCTGACGAGCGTAGTCTCAGCGGTGAGGGTGTCGCGGACTTGGGTCGGGTCGACTAGGCCGGTGGAGTCGACCGGAAGCCGTGTCATGCGAGCGCCGAGCGCTTCGAGGAAGCGGCACAGGGTCAGGATCGCGGGGTGTTCGATCTGGGTCGTGACGATGTGCGGAGCACCGACCGTCGCTCGCCGACTGAAGAAGCCCCCTTTGAGAACGGCGTTGTTGGCCTCGCTCCCACCGCTCGTGAAGACAACCTCGTCCGTCGACGCACTGAGGAGCACCACCACGTCGGTTCGCGCGTCCTCGAGCGCTTACCGCGCCGGGGTTCCGGCCCAGTGCGGGCTTGATCGTTTCCCGGACTCGGCGGTGAGGAACGGCGCCATGGCCGTTCGGACCTCCCGCGTGATCGGCGTGCTCGCGTTGAAATCGGGATGTATTCTCATCCGAGCAGCGTGACCAAGGTGAGCAGCACCCCGCCCGCGATCACCGACCCCAGCTGACCTGCCGTGTTGGCTCCCATCGCGTGCATAAGCACGTGATTTGTGAAGTCCTCTTCCTGTGCGACCTTCTGGACGAGCCGCCCACTCATGGGGAACGCGCTGATGCCGGCTGCTCCGACGAGCGGGTTGATCTTGCCTTTTGTCGCGATGGCCAGCACCTTGCCAAAGATGACGCCGGCGATGGTGTCGAGCGCGAACGCGCCGAGGCCGAGCAGTAGGATGGCCAGCGTCTGAGGCCTGAGAAAGACGTCCGCTTGCATCAGGCTGCCGATGGTGAGGGCGAGAAATAGCGTCGAGAGGTTCGCGAGCTCGTTGGACGCGGACTTCGAGAGTTGCGGCACCACACCGGATTCCTTTAGCAAATTGCCAAACATCAAAGTCGCTACGAGCGGCGCTGATTCCGGCACCAGAATGCCGACCGCCAGCGTCACGACGATTGGAAAGGCAATCACTGCAGTCCGGCCGACGGGGCGCGGCGCGTATTCCATGCGAATCCGTCGCTCCGCGCGCGTGGTCAGGAGTCGCATGATCGGAGGCTGGATGATCGGCACGAGGCTCATGTAGGAATACGCCGTGACCGCGATCGGTGCGAGCAACTCCGGTGCAAGCAGCGATGAGACGTAGATGCTGGTCGGGCCGTCGATGGCGCCGATCACCGCAATCGAGGCGGCCTGATTCAGCGGGAAACCCAGGAGCGTGGCCAGGATGAGGGTCGCGAAGATGCCGAGCTGACCTGCCGCTCCCAGAATGGCGAAGATGGGCTGCGACAACAGAGGTCGGAAGTCCATCATGGCGCCAATACCGATGAAGATGAAGAGCGGGAACAGCTCTGTTTGAATGCCGAACTCATTAAGAATGTAGAGCATCCCGCCCGGGTGATTGAGTGGAGAATTGGGCAGGTTACCGAGAAGCACCCCGAACCCGATCGGGAGCAGGAGTGTCGGCTCGTATTCCTTGACGATCGCGAAATAGAGGAGCAGCCCGCCGACCGCGAACATCAAGAGCGCTTCCGGACTGATCGTGGGAATCATGGGACCGAGCAGGGTGCGGGGTCGGAAAGACGGTCGTGGAGCGTTCTAGGTCGGGGCAAAGGTGACGAGAGGGTGACCCTGGACGACATGCTCGCCTTCGGTGACGTGGATCGTCGCAATCGTGCCCGCCCACGGCGCGCGCATCACGTTGAACATCTTCATCGCCTCGATCGTGAGCAGTTCGTCGCCACGCTGGACGGCCTGTCCGACGGAGGCGACCACCGACGCGATGACGCCCGGCATCGGTGCCATCAGCGCTTGCGTGTCGGTGACGATCGGTGCAGCCGTGACCGGCGCCTCGTCCGTTGGCGGCGCGAGGTCAGGTTCCATCCCGTCGCCGGGCCGCGGCACCGATGCGTCGGTCTGGGCGCTGCTTGCCGGCTTAACGTCGACCGAATACGCGTCGCCCGACAGCCGCGCCGTCACGGGGCGTGCCCTCGGGTCGTCGATCTCGATGTCGTAGATGCGGCCGTCGACCGTGATTCGATACCGCTTCACGTCCCTGACCCCCGAATCGGGTTGCGCGCCCGTGCGCGAGAGCGTGACTGATTCAGCCTCCGGGCGCGCTGCAGGCGCTGCCACGCGGGCGGTGCCTCACCCTCGCCCACCGCCACGCGTCCGCGTTCGGCGCACGCCACCGCCACTGCGACCGCAACCGCAACCGCGCGATGCTGCCGGTCACGCTCCTCGTCCTCTTGGGCGGCCTGCCCTGCCGCGGTCGCGTCAGCCGTCGCGAGGGTGGCCGAGGCGTTCGATACGGGCGGTTCGTTCGCCGGTGCGGCCGGCCGGGCAAATGGTCCGGGGGTTGTGAGGAGGTACAGCAGCCCGATCAGACCCGCGAACGCCGCAAAGAGCAGCGTCGCCCCGACGGCGGCAATCTCGAGCACTGTTGCGAGCTGTGGTGACATCCGCAGGGCGTCTAGAGCGGCATGGTGCCGTGTTTCTTCGGCAGCGACGTCGCTTGTTTGTCTTTCAGGAATTCAAGCGCGGCAATCACGCGGCTCCTGGTCTCGCGGGGGTAGATCACGTCGTCGAGATGTCCGGACGCCGCCGCAACGAACGGCGAATTGAATTGCTTCTTGAACTCGTCCTCGAGGCGACCGCGCTCCGCGTCGCGGTCGCGCGCGTCGAGAGAGGCCAACTGGCGCGCGTACAGGATGCTGACTGCGCCCTTCGACCCCATGACGGCGATCTCGGCCGTGGGCCAGGCGAGGCAAAGGTCGGTGCGGATCATCCGGCTGCTCATGACGATGTAGGCGCCGCCATAGGCCTTGCGGAGAACGATCGAGATCTTCGGGACGCTGGCTTCCGCGTACGCGTAGACCACCTTCGCGCCGTGACGGATGATCCCCTGATGTTCCTGGCCGGCACCGGGCAGAAATCCAGGACAGTCGACGAGCGTCACGATCGGGATGTTGAAGGCGTCGGCGAAGCGGATGAACCGCGCGATCTTGTCGGAGGCATCGATGTCGAGCACCCCGGCGAGATAGGCCGGCTGGTTGGCCACGAACGCCACGACGCGACCCGCCATTCGTGCGAGCCCGACCACGGCGTTCTGTGCGAACGCGCCGTGCACCTCGAAAAACGACTCCCGGTCGGCGATCAGTCGGATGGCGTGCCGGACGTCGTAGGCCACCTCAGCGGAGTCTGGCATCAGGTCATCCAGGTCCTCCACGGCGGGGTCGAGGTCGTCATCGGGCGCGATGGCCGGTGGGTCATCTGCGTTGTTCGATGGGAGGTAGCTCAGCAGCCGCCGTGCCACGTGAAACGCCGACTCCTCATCGTCGGCGACGAAATGTGCAACGCCCGAACGGGCCGCGTGAACCTCTGCCCCGCCCAACGTCTCAACGTCCACTTCCTCTCCGGTCACGGTGCGGATCACATCCGGTCCCGTGATGAACATGTAGCTGGTGGCACGCGCCATGATGACGAAGTCGGTCAGGCCGGGCGAATAAACCGCACCGCCCGCGCAAGGGCCGAGCATCAGGCTGATCTGCGGGACCACACCGCTCGCCTGCGTGTTGCGCCAGAAGAGGTCGCCGAATCCGGCGAGACTCCACACGCCTTCCTGAATCCGCGCGCCCACGGAGTCGAACAGCGCGACGATGGGCACGCCGGCGGCCGTAGCCGTTTCGAGGAGGCGACCCACCTTCTGGGCCTGGATTTCCGAGAATGATCCTCCGAGGACGGTAAAGTCCTGCGCGAAGAGGGCGACGCGGCGACCATCGATCAGGCCGAAACCGGTCACCACGCCGTCACCGGCGAACCGTTGTTGCTCGAGCCCCAGTCCCGAATGCCGATGCTCGACGTAGGGACCGAGCTCCTCGAACGATTCGGCATCGAGGATCTGGTCGATGCGTTCTCGCGCGGTGAACTTTCCACGTGCGTGTTGCGCGTCGATGCGCTCCTGGCCACCGCCGAGCGTCGCCGCCGCGCGCCGCGCGGAGAGCACCTCCGACGGCTCGTTGGAGCCGTCGCTGGCTGGTGCCGTCGGGGTGCTCGCCGCCTCAAGCGACCCGGCCTCCGCTGTGTCGGCCGCGAAGTCGCCGGGCGACAGCTTGTCCTGCCGCTTCTTGCGCGTCGAGCGCCGCCGCCTCAGCAGTCGAAGGGCCGCAAACACGGCCGCACCCGTGACGGTAGTGGTGACCGCGCGCTTCTCGGCCGATGATGTGAGCGGAAGTCCCAATCGCCCTTGCGGGCTGGCGTCCGGCGACGTGCCGTGCTCCGAGTCGTCCGCTGGGGCGTCGGTGCCCTCCGGTCTGTCGCTTGGTTGCTGGGAATCCATCGGTGCTGACATACGTTTAGCCTACTCCCGAATCTCCACGCGTGCCATGACGGGATAGTGGTCGGAGGGATAGCGTCCGTCCGCGTTGTGGAGGATTGTCTCGACGGAGCGGACACCGAGCGGGCCCGCGACGAGGATCCAGTCGATTCGTCCCTCGTGTGCCTCCTCCGGTGGTCGAAAATCGTTGGACGTGCGGGGCGGGCCGCGGCGCTCATCGGCAACGACCCACGCGTCGCGCAATCCCTCGGCGGTCGCGGCTTGCCAGGTGTCGCTCGCCTCTGCGACCGCGTTGAAGTCGCCCGTGACGAAGACCGCGCTCCCTGGCGGGAGCGCCGATACGCGGGCGGTGATCATTCGGGCGGACTCGACCTGCCGGGGTCCACGCCGGAGCGTGAGATGGGTGTTGAAGACAAAAACAAGGCGCCCTGATCGACGGTGGTAGAACCGGGCCCACGTGACGATCCGAGAGACGCGGCGGCGCCAACCGGTGCCGGTCGGCCCGTCCGGTGTCGCGGAAAGCCAGAAGTTGCCCGACTCAATTGGGCTCAGCTCGGCATGCCTGTAGAAGATGGGCGTGTACTCGCTGAGGCCCTCGCCGCCGTTGAGCCCGCGGTCGACCCCAAGCCATCGGTAGTCCGGCAACGACGCGGCGAGGTATTCGATTTGCTCGTGAATGACTTCCTGCAGACCAGCGACATCGGGGCCGAACCGCTCGATCGTTTCTGCGACAAGGGTTTTCCGGTGCCGCCAGGCGTTGTCGCCGTCGCTCGTGTTCGCCGTGCGGATGTTGAATGTCATGACGCCAAGCGTCGTCGGAACGGCGGCGGGGGCGCCAACCATGATGAGCAGCAGGAGGAGAGACAACGCGGGGGCAGCGCCTGCGCACGTCGTGGTGCGCGCGCGTTCCTCGTACAGACTGCTGCGCTGGGGGCCTCTCGCCATTGCACAAGTCTACAGGCCAAATCGGAACACTCGGCGGCATCATTGAGCGATAATGTTTACGGCTTCGTTCGGTAGAGGAGGGCGGGATATGCGCACTCACGGGTTGCGACGATTGATCGGCCTGGTGACGGCGGCGGTTGCGGTGGCGTGGCCTGCCGTGGCTCCCGTAGCCGGTCAAGGGGCGTCGGGAACGAACGAGGCCCAGTCTCGGGCGCCCTACACGGTCCCGCGCACGCCGGACGGGCACCCCGATCTCCAGGGGTTCTGGACGAACCAGACCTACACACCCCTCGAGCGGCCGGATGGCGTCACGAAGCCGTTCTATACCGAGGAGGAAGCCGCCGCGATCGAACAAGGGCGGGCAGAACGTGAGACGGCGCAAACCGAGCCCGGCACGATTCCCGACGTGCACTATGACTTCACTCAGTTCGGACTCGACCGCAGTCAGTCGACATTCGCACGCAATCTTCGTACGTCGCTGATCGTTGATCCGCCGAACGGAAAACTGCCGCCCGTGACCGCGGAGGGGCTGCGCCGAGCGGCCAACCTCGCGGCCGCACGCGCGGGCATCGGACGGTGGGACTCCGCGGAGTCCAATCAGCTCGACGACCGGTGCGTAATCATGCGGGGCGCCGGCCCGCCGATGCTCAACGCGGGTTACAACAGCAATTACCACATCGTGCAGAACCGTGATCACGTGATGATCCTCGTCGAGATGATTCATGACGCACGCATTATCCCGCTAGACGGACGCGAGGCGCCTCCGGAGAACGCACGCCAGTGGATGGGGATGTCGCGCGGCCGCTGGGAGGGCGAGACGCTTGTCGTCGAGACGACCAACCTCAATGGCAAGAACCCGCTGAACGGATCGAGCGACGCGATGCGCGTGACGGAACGGTTCACGCGCGTTGCTGACGGTACGATCGTCTACCGATTCACGGTCGAGGACGAAGCGACTTGGGCGACACCGTGGAGCGCGGAAATGCCGATGAAGCGAACAGTCGGTCCGCTCTTCGAGCACGCGTGCCACGAGGGGAACTACGGGCTCTACAACACCCTGGTCGGGGCGCGGCTCGAAGAGCAACGGGCTGCCGAGCAAACCAAGGACGCGCGATAGGAGGCCGCCGATGCGACGCCGGTTTTTCGTTCGGGCCATCGTGGCAGCGCTGGCGGCCGGCGGTCTCGCGTTGTCGGCGGCGAGGACGGTCTCGGCACAAACGCCCGTCTACACGGCACCTCGAACGGCCGACGGCCGACCCGATCTGAACGGTATCTGGCAGGCGCTCAACAACGCGCACTGGGACGTGGAGCCGCGCGCGGCTGGTCCGAGCGTCGTCAGGGAGCTCGGTGCGCTGTTGGCCACGCCGGGCGGGTTGGGAGTTGTGGACGGCGGCGAGCTCCCGTATCGGCCAGAGGCGCTGGCGACGCGAAACGAGAACTTCGCGAACCGGCTGGCGCGCGATCCGGCAATCAAGTGCTACCTGCCCGGCGTTCCGCGTGCAACCTACATGCCGTTTCCGCTGCAGATCGTTCAGAGCCAGGACCACGTCATGATCCTCCACGAGTTCGCGGGGGCGGTGCGCACCGTCTACATGACGGACCAGATGGAGGCGCCGGCCGACAGCTGGATGGGGTGGTCGAACGGGCGATGGGATGGCGACGCCCTGGTGGTCGACACGACCGGCTTCAACGGCATGACTTGGTTCGATCGGGCCGGTAATTTCCACAGTCACGCCCTCCACGTGGTAGAACGCTTCACCGCTCGCAGTCCAGAGACGCTCATGTATGAGGTCACCATCGACGACCCCAACGTGTTCACGCGACCCTGGACGATGCGCATGCCGCTGTATCGGCGCGTGGAGCCCAACGTGCAGCTTATGGAGTTCCGGTGCGTGGAGTTCGTCGAGGATCTGATCTACGGTCATCTCCGCAAGCAGCCGCAGAGATAGCGAGTCGAGGGACTAGCTAGCACGGAGGAATGCTCATGCGAACTAAGGATGTCGTTGCCACCGCGAGTGTCGTGCTGCTGCTCGCGACGGCGCCGCTGTGGGCGCACCATGCCTTTTCGGCGGAGTTCGACGTCACGAAGCCGTTGACGCTCGAGGGTGCCCTCGTGAAATGGGAGATGATCAATCCCCACTCGTGGTTCCATGTTGACATCGAGGATGCGGACGGAAAGATCGCCACCTGGCTGGTCGAGGGCGGCAGCCCGAACGAGTTGATCCGGCTGGGCGTGACGAAGAATACCCTCGAGATTGGCATGGTGCTCACCGTCGAGGGCTACCATGCCAAGGACGGGACGGACAAAGCAGTTGGCAGGAATTTCCTGCTCGCCGACGGCCAGCGATTGTTTCTCGGCGGCTCGGCCAATCGGATTGGCGACGGGCGGTAGCTCGCTAAACCACCGGAGCATCAGCATCACCCAGCGGTGACGCCGCGGTGGGGCCCGCCCGCTGGCGCCTCGCCTACCTTGGCTCCGCCGTGTTCGTAACGGCTGCAGCCCGCTCCTGCACGCGCGCGCCCCGCAGCAGGTTCTCCATCCCGTAGTTCCGCTCGTGGCAGGCGTACTCGTAGATCTGTCCGTCCGTTGGCGGCATGTCGAGCGCCGCGGTCCACGGGCGTGTCCACGTCTCCGGGTCGTCCACGGTCACCTCGTAGCGGAGGGTGTCCACGTCGACGCGGGTGAAGCGCTCGACGAGCGTCAAGCCCATCGACGAGCCGCGGTAGCTCCGCTTGTCGCCGAAGTTTGTCGTCTCGACCACGAGCGCGTTCCCTTCCCAACGGCCCCGCGAATCGCCGAGCCACTGACGGATGGTCGAGTCGAGGTGTGAACGCACCTGGAGCGGGATGATGCGCGTCTCGTGAACCATTTCGTGAAGGATGGCGACATGCTCGGGCGTTTGAAATAGCTGGAAGTTGTTGTTGTAGGCGCCACCCAGACGGGGCACCCCGAGCGTGAGACACCGTTCCCAGTCCCCTCGGTCCTCCGGACCCTCGGGCACCCGACTACGCCGTGTCTGCGCGCTCGCGCGACGCGCGTCCGCGCGCGCCTGGGCGTGCGGTTGCAGAGGTGGCATTCGACCGTCAGGCGGGTCCACGATCAGCGAGGTGCGCCCGTCTGACCGGCCCCGATCCCACCAGAATTGGTTGTAGGCAAGGCCGACGTCGCGCTCCGCTGAGAGCTCGCTCCGGCGCTCAGAGCTAGCGAACGTTGCGGCGTTGAGGTTGGCCTCCGCCACTTCCTCGTCCGTGAGAAATGCCCGGTCAGCATGTTCGTCCCGTCGCTCCAGCGGCGTGACCGTTGCATGGCTCCAGGTGCCTTGGAGGTCGGGCGCCCCCCACGACGTCCGCGGCGTCGTTGCATTGCGATCGGTAGGTGCAGATTGGGCCAGGACGGGCCGCGGCGCCGGCAGGGCCATTGCGACCAGCGTCAACACGACAGACCAGCATCGACTCGTCATTGTGGGCCTCCAGATGTAGTGCTCGTCATCTCACGACGGTTCGCGGCTACCCGCGCATTACCCGTTCATGGAGCGTTTCGACGGTTCGCCAGGCGGCCTGGATGGCGCCTTCGAGCCATGCTGGGCGCGAGCTGGCGCCAGCACATCCGATGTAGATCCGTCCATCGGGCATACTGAGCGTCTCCAGCAGGTCATCGGACGGAGTGCGACCGTAGGCCCCACGGCTGTAGGGGATCTTGTCCCACCAGACGGCGTACGCCGCGTCGAATTCCTCGCGCATCTGCGGGTGCACCCTGCTCGCTTGTGTGAGCACATGCTCGACGCGTCCCGTGACGGGCATATCCCCCAGGCCGGCTGTTCGTCCGCTCCCGTAGTAGCCGAGCAGTACGCCCTTCTGGGCGAAGTAGTCGTACGACGGGTAGGAGAACTCGCCGAGTTGCAGATCACGCGCCCAGAGGTGACCGCCGAAAATGCCCTCGTCCTCTTCCCAGAAGCGGCGCTTCATCTGCGCGCCCAACTTGGCAGCGTCGCTGTGACCGCTCTCCTTTACCGCCTGGTTCATTTCCGCCGAGAAGTCGATGTCGGTCCCTTGCAAGACTGCCATCGGCAGGCAGCAGACACAGTAGTCGCCGCTCGTCCGGCGCATCTCGCCGCTCCGGGTTTCCCGATAGACCACGTCCACGCCGTTCGGGGTGTGCCGAACGCTTGAGACGACGGCCTCCAGGGTGATGTGCGTGCCGATCGCTCGCTGGAAGGCGAGTGGGATCTGCATCATTCCGCCGATGGGTTGAAATACCGGGTCCGGCCCGCCGGTCCCAGCGTAGAGGGGACCGGCGCGATTGCCGAAGCCGGATCCGAGGAGAGCGCTCAGGTCGAGGCGATTCGTGGGGCCGCGTGAGGAGGGGGGACGGTAGGCGCGTTCTTCGGAGTCGAGATACCCCGCGCTGATCAGGAAGTCCACCAGGCGCTCTTCGTCCTCGACGGTGAGTGGTGCATCGATGCAACCCTGATCCATCGCCTTGGCGAGCAGCTCTGCAGTCGAGCCCCACAAATCGGCCCGGACCTCCCGCAGGCGTACCTTTCGGTGGGCGAGCGGACCGAGTGTGTCTCGTTCCTCGTAGAAATAATTCGCGTCGCTCGTGTTGATGAAGATCTCCAGGGGTACGCCCAGCTCCTTGCAGTACCCGAGCACGCCGGTGTCTGTATTGGGAATGCGCCACGCGCCGGCGTTGAAGTACTGGCCTTCGTCGAATTGGCAAACCTGGCGCTCGCCATCGATCTCCTGGTGGCTGGCGCCGCGCCGGACGGTCCAGCAGAGACCGCCGACCCAGTCGCGCGCTTCGAGGATCTGATAGTCGTAGCCGAGCTTGCCAAGCTCGTAGCCAACGGTCAGTCCCGACAGGCCCGCACCGAGCACGAGGACGCGGGTGCCGGTTGCTCGGCCCTGCAGGGCAGGGCGGGTGCCGGCCGGGGTGCCCATTAGCCCCCACGCGTTCAACGCCCCCATCACGAGCGACGACCCGCCGACGGACCCGAAGGTCTGGAGCACACTGCGCCGTGTCACCGGTGAGGCTTTCATCGCACCTACCTTACCCTCAATGCGACGGTCCGGCTCTGGGCTACGGATTCCAGACCCACACAGACGGTTCCGCCAGCGCCTCCGATCGACGCCTGTCGCCCATGTCGACAACTGGAGCTCATGGTGAAAGTCCCGCTGCATTCGACCGGCGCTGCATCCCGCCTTCCTGCGGCGATCGTCAGTCAAATGATGGCAACTGGGAGTAGTCTCCCTTCTCGCGTCTTGCCAGCAAGGCGCCGCATTCTCGCGACGCTCGCGCCAGCCATCGTACGTCGACCGAGAAGAAGTAGACCAGCAACGCGAGTGCCGCGGTTGCGGCCGTCGCCCCCAGCGCGGCCGGAACGATGGGTCCAAGACAGACCAGCAGCACCACCCCTTGCACTAAACACACCGTCTGCCGCCGCGTGCTCGGCGGAAGCTTGGCGCTGAGCGCCGGCCAGAGCCAGCCGGTGGCGACGAACAGATACCGCAACAGGCCGATGAGGACCACCCACGCTTCGACTTTTCCGCTGAGCGCGACCAGAGCCGCGAGCGGCAGCACCAGAAAGGCGTGGAGCTCCATGTCGAAGCTGGCGCCGAAGTTGGTCGCGGTGCCGCTCCGGCGGGCCGTCCAGTCATCGAGGCCATCGGTCACCATGGCGAAGGTCGAGACGGCGATGATCCTCCAATAACCCGTTCGCGTGGTGGATGTCCGGTTGCCGCACCAGCACAGGCACAGGGAGCTGGCCCGTGGCTCTGGCCAGCGTCACACGGTTGGCCGCACTGAGCCCTGGACCGGGGAGCGCGACCAGGACCATGGTGAAGACGAGCACGGCGTTCGCCGCGTAGAACGCGACCGCCGGCAGCAGATAGCTCGCCGGTAGTTCGAACACCACCCGCGTGACGAGCGCAACGGCGAGCAACGCCGGGAAGCCGACCAGGAGGTCGGTCCGGGCGTACTGCCGTCTCTCTCGGCGCTCATTCCAAGCGCTGGAGTGGTGAGTGACGGCGGTCATGGGGTAAGGTGCGGTGGAACCGAGTCACGTGTAGAGTGGGGCTTCAGCCCCGCGACTGGCGATAGGAGTGATGGTCCCTCGCACGGTTCGCCAATTCTGGATTCAATCGCCCGGACATGGGGAGATTGTGCGCGCCGAGCTGGCGCCCAGGCGAGCGGATGAGGTCCTGGTGCGCAGCCGCGTTTCGGGTATCAGCCGTGGTACTGAATCGCTCGTGTTTCGAGGCGAGGTGCCACTGTCGCAGTACGAGTCGATGCGGGCGCCGTTCCAGGACGGGGCGTTTCCCGGACCCGTTAAGTACGGCTACATGAACGTCGGGATCGTCGAAGAAAGCTCCGACGCGCACGCTGACTTTGTCGGGCGGGCGGTCTTTTGCCTGTACCCGCATCAGGATCTCTACTGTGTCCCGCACGCGGCAGTGACGCCGCTGCCGGACGACCTGCCGCCGGACCGCGCCGTGCTGGCGGCCTACATGGAAACCGCAGTGAACGCGGTGTGGGATGCCCGTCCGACTGCGGGCGACCATGTGGTCGTGATTGGGGCCGGGGTCGTCGGCTTGCTCACGGCGTGGCTGTGCCGGCAGACGCCCGGCAGCCGTGTGACCGTCGTCGACATCAATCCGGCGCGCGAGCTAGTCTGCCGCGAGCTCGGGCTGGTGTTTGCCGGCGAGCCGCCCCGCGCGTCGAACGCCGATCTGGTCGTTCACGCCAGCGGGCAGCCGGAGGGGCTCCGAAGCGCGCTCGCCGTCGCGGGCGAGGAGTCGACGATCGTCGAGCTGAGCTGGTACGGGAGCCGCTCGGTCCTGTTGCCGCTTGGGGAGGCCTTTCACGCGCGCCGCTTGACACTGAGGAGTAGTCAGGTGGGTCGTCTCCATCCGGACCGCACGCCGCGCTGGAGCCGCGCGCGTCGAATGGAGTTGGCCCTGACGCTGCTGTGTGATTCGCGCCTCGACAGCCTGATTACCGGGGAGAGCGCGTTCGACGAGTTGCCAGTCGTGTTGGCACGCCTGAGCGGCGACTCGACCGACCAACTTTGTCATCGTATTCGCTACGCAGCACGCTAGTGGACTGTTAGAGTCCTCCAGGAAACAGCGAGAGGAGGCGGACCTGTGTACAGTCTCAACGTCCGCGACCACTTCATGATCGCCCACAGCTTCGAGGGCGAGGCGTTCGGCCCGGCGCAGAAGCTGCACGGGGCGACCTACGTCGTGGACGCGACGTTCAAACGCGCCGAACTGGATGCCGGCGGCATGGTCGCCGATATCGGCCTCGCCAGCGAGCAGCTCAAGGCGGTCCTGGCGGACCTCAACTACCGCAACCTCGACGCAGAGCCGGATTTCGCAGGCAAGAACACGACGACCGAGTTCCTCGCCCGTGAGATCTTCAGTCGCCTAACGCAGGCCATTCGCGACGACAAGCTGGGGGCGAATGCTCGCGGGATCACGTCGCTGCGCGTGCAACTGAGCGAATCGCACGTCGCATGGGGGAGCTACGAAGGCGACGTGTGACGATCCCCGAGCTTCATCTGGCCGCGCCGGGCTCGCTCGACCAACAGACAGGCGGGTACATCTACGACGCACGGATGGTCGAGGGCCTTCGTCGGCTCGGGTGGCGGGTGGTGGTCCACAATCTGGAGGGGGCGTTTCCGGACGCGGACCAGACGGCCCGCACCAGCGTGGCCGGCATGCTCGACCGCCTGCGGGACGGCGCGCGGATCATCATCGACGGTCTGGCACTGGCCGGACTCTCAGGGCCGGTGCGCGCGCGCTGCCGCCGGCTCCGCCTCCTCGCGCTGATACACCATCCGTTGGCCGACGAAACCGGGCTCGACGCCCGACAGCGCGACGGTTTCGCGGCGTTGGAACGCGAGGCGCTGGCCTGCTGCACCGGGGCGGTGGTCACCAGTCAGTTCACCGCGGCGCGGCTGGCGGCCTACGGCATGGCCGCCGAGCGAGTGCGCGTGGCGCGCCCTGGTACCGCGCCCGCTTCCCCGGCCGGCGGCCCGCCTGCCGGTGACCCGCCGCAGCTCCTCTGCGTGGGGTCGGTAATCCCACGCAAGGGCCAGGATGTGCTGGTCCGCGCCCTCGCGCGGCTCCGTCACCTGGCGTGGCGATGTGATTGCGTCGGGAGCCTCAGGCGGGATGCAGAGTACGCCGGCGCCGTGCAGACGCAAGCGCGAGCGTGCGGACTGGTCGACCGAGTGCGGTTTGTGGGTGACTGCGACGCGGCGACGCTCGACGGGTTCTATAGTGCTAGCTCGCTGTTCGTACTCCCGTCGTACTACGAGGGCTACGGCATGGTGCTCACCGAGGCACTGGCTCGCGGGCTTCCGGTGGTCAGCACCACCGGGGGAGCCATTCCGGGCACCGTTTCGCCGGACGCGGCCCTCCTGGTGCCGCCAGGCGACGATCGTGCCCTCGCCGATACGCTCACCCCGCTGCTGGCCGATATAGACCCTGGCTCCTCGCGCCGACGGCGGGCGGCGCTCGCGACGGCAGCGCGCCGGCACGCCGCGACCTTGCCCGATTGGGACGAGGCAACAGGTGCCTTCGCCGATGCTATCCTCGCACTGACTCGCGAGCGCCCGGCGGAGTCGACGATGGATTCCTAAAGGGCGTACCGTGCAAATATCCGACGCACACTTTGACGCCGACTGGCTCGCCTTGCGCGAGCCGATCGATCATCGGTCGCGCGCACCAGCGGTCGTGCCCCTGCTGCTGCAGGCGTGGCGGGCCGGCGGATGGTCGCGAGTGCTAGACCTCGGCTGCGGCACCGGTTCCAATCTGCGCTACTTGGCGCCGAAGCTTGTCGGCCCTCAGGAGTGGACCCTGTTGGATCACGATCATGAGCTGCTCCGACGGGTCGCGGCTCCCGATGCCGTGCAGCAGGTGAACCGGGTGCACGGAGATCTGGCCGATGATGCGCTGGCCGCGGTCGCACAGGCGCACCTGGTGACCGGTGCCGCGCTATTGGACCTCGTCTCCGAGGAGTGGCTGAGGCGTCTGGTCGAGGCATGTCAGACGGCGTCCTGCGGTGCGCTCTTCGCGCTCTCGTACGACGGCACGATCCAGTGGTTCGCCGACGAGGCACGAACGGCAGCGGATAACGATCCGGACGACGTGATGATCCGGCGCTCGGTTAACGACCATCAGCGGCGCGACAAGGGGCTCGGGTCGGCGCTGGGTCCGATGGCCGGCCTGGTGGCCGAGACACGGTTTCGCGCCGCGGGCTATCGAGTCTGGCTCCTGCCGAGCTGGTGGCACCTCGGTCCCCCGGAGGCTACGCTCGCGCGCCGGCTGGTCGGGCTATGGGAGGTCGCCGCGGCGGACGCGCGGCCCGATGTGGCGGACAGCGTGCACGCGTGGGCGGCCCGCCGACGGGCGGTCATTAACTGCGGTACCTTCGCGGTTACCGTGGGACACGTTGACTTGCTCGCCGTACCCTCTCAACCGTCGTGACCGGGCTTGGGAGACCGTGGCCAAGCGCAGCTCTCTTACGTCTGTTCGTAAGCGTGAGTCTCTTCGTGGGGCTGGCATGGGTGGTCGACGTGGCAGCGGTGGCCGCGCGTCTCGGCCAGTTCGATGCGCGGTGGGTCGCGCTCGCGGTAGCTATCTCCCCACTCCAGGTCTGCGCGTCGGCGTGGCGCTGGCGATTCACGGCCAGCCGGCTGGGTATCGAACTGTCGTTCCGTGACGCGCTCCGTGAGTATTACCTCGCCATGTTCCTGAATCAGGTGCTGCCTGGCGGTGTCATGGGGGACGTGTCGCGCGCCTGGCGCCACGCACGCACGCAAGCGGATGTCCGCGGGCCGGGAGGCGCGGCGGTGCGCGCGGTGTTGTTGGAGCGCGCGTCGGGGCAGGTGGTGATGACCGCTGTCGCCGCGACGTCGGTCGTGATGTTGCCCGTGACGCTTGGCGCGAGCCAATGGCTGGGGTGGACGGGGGGCGCCGTGTTGCTCGCCGCGGCTGGTCTGGTCGCGTGGGGGCGTCGCGGATGGAGGCACGACCGGTCGCTCGCGCGACGCCTGTGGCAGGAGACGCGGGCCGCACTCTGGGCCGGTGTCGCCCTGCCGGTGCAGCTGACGACCTCGGCGATCGTCGTCGGCACCTACGTGGCGACGTATGTGGTCGCGGCCCGAGCGATCGGCGTCGGCACTCCGATCGGTACCCTGCTCCCGTTGATCGCGCCGGTGCTGGTCACGATGCTGGTGCCTGTGACGATCGCCGGCTGGGGCGTGCGAGAGGGCGCGGCCGCGAGCCTCTGGCGCGTCGCCGGACTCGGGGTCAGCGACGGCGCCGCGATCTCAGTCGCGTACGGCTTGCTCGTGCTGCTCACCGCGTTGCCGGGTGCGGTGATCCTCCTCGTCGGCGGACGCCGCCGGTGGTGATCGCAGCTCGAGATCGAAGAGGATGTCGTCGTCGAGGTGAAAGACGCGGCACGGGGGGCGGATCGCCTGCGCGAGCGAGTCGATGCGTGCGAGCTCAACGGACGGCCGCCCCGAGCCGATAAGCAGTGGGGCGACGGTCACATGCAGACGGTCGAGTGCGCCGGCTTGCAGAAACCGGGAGACGGTCGTGCCGCCACCCTCGATGAGCAGGCGCCGATGACCCAGGTCCTGGAGCGCCTGCACGAGGTGATGCGGATCGAAGCCGCCCGCCTTGGTCGACGACAGCGACAGTGTCCGGATCCCAGGCATCGGCGGCGCACGAGTCACAGACGTGCTTCGGACGACGAGCGTTGGGGCAGCGCCGTCGGAGAAGACGTGGTGCGTCGGGTCGAGGCGGCCGCCTGGGTCGAGCACGATGCGGACGGGGTTCGAACCGTCGACATGGCGGACGGTGAGACGAGGGTTGTCGGCGGCGATCGTGCCGGCTCCTACGACCACGGCGTCGACCAGGGCCCGGAGGCGATGCAGTCGGCGGATGTCTGCCGGGCCGGTGATGTAGTGTGACTCGCCGTTCTCGGTGGCAATCCGGCCGTCCAGGCTCTGGCCGGTCTGGCCGATGACGAGGTCAGCGCGAAGCTGGAGCGGGAGGTATAGTTCGAACAGATCCGTTGCCGCGAGGGTGAGGGGCGCCGAAGCCTCCCATCGTCCCGACGTGCGGACTTGCAACCAGACATCGGGACTGGGATCATGGTACACGCGTGTCCCGCCCGGCTGTGCGGGGATCCCGGCGGGCACGGCCCGGACGAGGTCCCAGGCGGTGACGTCGTCGATTAGAGTGTTCACAGTAGCTCGACAGTACCATGCACGAAGCCGAACGCGGACTATTCGATCTCAGACAGGGCCGACCGCTGTACGTGACGGGCGTTGGCGAAGGTGGCGGTGCCGCGGCGTTGCTCGCCACTGTCGACGGGCTGCGACGCCAGACGCTCGAGCAGCTCCAGCAACTGGACCGTGGACGTGTCCGCCTGGCCGTGACGCACCACCGCGCGCGGGTCATGGGACTGACCAACGGCGGGCGGCCACGCGACATGAGCCTGGCCCTGAACGGCGAGGCGAACCCGGATCAGATTTTCCGTCTCTCCAGTGCCGCGGGCATGGACGCGACCGGCACGCCCGACGTGCGCGAGGCCTCGAGCGCAGAACTCGGCGGCCTGACGTTGGCGCGCTTGGGACGCCTGCTGCCCGCGGTGGTGAGCGTCGCGGTGGATGCGACGTCCTCCGGCGCGCTCCGGGTCTCGCTCAACAGCGGCGCGGTGCTTGCCGTGACCAAGACACAGATCGACGCGATGGTCCGGAACGCGCAAGTCGAGGTGACGCACGTCAGCGGGGGACCGGTCCCGCTGGAAGAGGCCGAGGACGCCAGGTTCATGTTCTTTCGTGAGGCGAATGGCCTCCTTGAGCACGTGGCCATCCTCATCGGCAATCGGGAGCAGTGGCCAGACCCGGTGCCGGTGCGGATCCACTCGGCTTGCCTGACCGGCGATCTGTTCGGCAGTCTCCGCTGCGACTGTGGCGAACAGCTCCGCGGGAGCCTGCGACTGTTTGCCTCGCGGGGCGGCGGCGTGCTGCTGTATTTGGCGCAGGAAGGACGTGACATCGGGCTTGGCAACAAGCTCCGCGCCTACACCCTGCAGCAGGAAGGTCTCGATACGGTCGACGCCGACTGCACGCTCGGATTCGGCGCTGACGAGCGATGTTACGACGCTGCCGTCGACATGCTCCGCAAGCTCCATGTCGAGCGCGTCCAGCTCCTGACCAACAACCCGGAGAAGGTGCGCGCGGTCCGCGACGCGGGGATCCAGGTGGTAGACCGGCAGCCGCTCTACGGGACCTTGAACCGGCACAACCTCCGATACGTCAAGGCCAAGGTGCACCGCGCTGGTCACTGGCTCGGCGACATGCTGACGGGCGCGGTCTCCGGGAAGTAGCGCCTGTTCACATCCGCTAGGCGAGCCGGTCGATCGGAAACGCCCCCGCGTCCCGGATCACGTCGGCTAGGATCTCGCCAAAGTGCTCGACGAGGATCTTCCCGGTCGCTGCATCGGCCAACCGCGCGTCGCCGGTCACGCCTGATCGATTGAGGTCGCCTGCCATCCAGGAGAAGGCGACCGCGCCTTCGGGCGCGAGGCGACTGCCGGCGTCGTCGAGCTCGGCACCCAGCGAGCCGAACTCCCGAATCTCTCCGGTGCGCACGTCATCTGGGGCGAGGTGGAGCATCATGGCCGTCTCCAGGGCGCCGCCGTGTAACCCGTGGCGCCATTCGCCCTCGGGGAGGTCGACGCCGACCGGTTGGGGAAAGTCGGCGTAGGTCGCTTTCACGACGAGCAGCCCCAGCTCGTCCCGGAGCCGGAGCCCCGCCGCATCGAGGGTTGCGCGATTGCCGCCGTGGCTGTTGGCGAGGACGAGGCGCCGCACGCCGCAGCCGGCCATCGCCACCCCGTACTGGTGCACGACGTCGGCCAGAAGCGTCGGCGTGACGCTCAACGTCCCAGGAAACCTGACGTGCTCTCGGCTCGCGCCGACGGCCTGCGGTGGGAGCACGAGGGCGGGGAAATCGTCAGGCAGGCGGCGAAACGCGTGTGCCAGGATCCCGAGGCCGATCACGAGGTCCGTGGAGAGCGGTAGGTGCGGGCCGTGCTGTTCGACCGCGGCCAGCGGCAGGATCACCACGGGATCGCGACGCGCGACGGCCGCGGCCTCGGTCGTCGTCATCGCCTGCCAGTAACGGATTGAGGCGGCAGGCATCGGTACCATTCTGCGGCGGAACGGGGCCAGTTACAATGTCCTGTCTACGGGAAAGGAAACTGGATGTCCACGGCGACGAGTGGCTCGACCGGGGTCGGCTTGCGTGTGCTGTCGGTGATTATGGGCGCTTTCCTGATTCTGATGGGGAGCAACAAGCTCGCCTGGCTCATGGATAGCGGGTTTCTCACCGACGAGTTGCAGCAGTGGCTCGACATCGGTCCGGTGGCGGTCAGCCGCTGGTATCTCGAACAGGTGGCGATACCGGGCGCCCCGGTGTTCGCGCGGCTCGTGCTGTTAGGCGAGCTCTCGATCGGCGCAGCGCTGGTGTGCGGCTACCGGGTGCGCCTCGCGGCGGCGGTGGCAGTCGCCATGGTGCTCAACTTCCACTTCGCGAGCGGCATCATGTTCACGTTCGGCTACCTGACGAACGGTTACGGACCGCCTGTGGTCGGCGGCTTGCTCGCGCTGGCGATGGGCGGCACGCGACTGCCGTTGAGTGTCTCCAGGAACTGAGGGCCAGTTGACCACGAGCGCAGCCTCGAGCGAGGCGCCACGGCGGATGACGATGCTCGAATGGGTATTGCTCATCGCCGCGGTGACCTTGCTGAACGTGTCGCTGACCTTCGCCAATGTCTGGCCCACGCTCGGTATTCGCCTGACGGGCCACGCGTCGTTGGAGGCAGTAATTTTCGTCCTCGGTCTGGTGCTGGCTAGGCACTGGATGGGCCCGCGGTCGCAAGCGACCCTCCGCGCGCTGGCCGCCCTCTGGGTCGTCCTGATCGTCGGGCGGTACATCGATGTGACTGGTAGCTCTCTCTACGGTCGTGACGTCAACCTGTACTGGGATAGCCGGCATCTACCTAGCGTCAGCGCCATGTTCGCCTCCGTCGCGCCGTGGCGAACCGCCGCCGTTCTCCTTGGGTTTCTGTTGCTTCCAGTCGTGCTCTACGCGCCGATGCGGTGGGCGTTTGGCCGCGTGAGCTTCTCGGCGGACGATCGACGAGCGGGTCCTGTGCTCGGTGTCGTGGCCGGCGTTGTGCTCGCCGTCTACCTCGCGCAGAGCGGTGGTGCGCGGCTGCCGGCGCGGCTGGTCTTTGCCGAGCCAATGATCCCGGTCTATGCCCGCGAGCTCGGTGAACTCGGGTACGAGATGAGCGGAGCCGGCGTTGCTGAGCTGGGGCCCGCGCCGCCGATCGGGTCCGATCTCGCGCGTGTGCAAGGTGCGGACGTCTTTCTGATCTTCGTGGAATCGTATGGAGCGGTGGCCTGGGGCGTCCCCGAATACGTCAGCGCGCTCACCGAAAGCCGGGCGCGCCTCGAGACCGACATCCGCGACACCGGTCGCGGTGTGGTCTCCGCCTTCGTCGAGTCGACGACGTTCGGCGGCGAGTCGTGGCTCGCGCACATCAGCCTGCTGTCGGGTACCGAGGTGCGAGATGACCGGACCAACGTCCGCTTGATGGCGCAGGAGCGCGACACGCTGGTTAAGCTATTCGGACGCCACGGATATCGGACCGTGGCCATCACGCCCGGGCTGCTACTCGACTGGCCCGAGGGGGCGTTCTACGGCTTTGACGAGATCTACGACTATCGCCGGCTCGGCTATCAAGGACCGCCGTTCGGATGGTGGAGCATCACCGATCAGTTCGCCCTTGCGCGCGTCGATCGACTCGAGATCGAGCCGATGCCGCGCGACCCGGCGTTCGTCTTTTTCTCGACACTAAGCACGCACGCGCCGTTCACGCCCGCGCCGCCCTATCAACCCGACTGGCAGCGGGTGCTGTCGGCGACACCCTACGACCGAGACGAACTTGACCGTGCTTGGTCCTGGCAGCCCGACTGGCTCAACCTCGGACCGAGCTACGTGGAAGCTCTCCGCTACATACAGGCGACGATCGGCGGGTATCTCCGGATGCGCGCCGACCGTGACCTGGTGATGATCCTGGTGGGCGATCATCAGCCGCCCTCGCTCGTGAGCGGTGAGGGGGCATCGTGGGACGTACCGGTGCACGTGATCGCCAGCCGCCCGGCCGTGCTCGAACGGCTTCGGCGGCATCGATTCACGGAGGGCTTCGTCCCCGAGGGACCGGCCATCGCGCGGATGGACACGTTGCTCCCGCTGCTGTTGGACGCGTTTGGCGAGGAGGCGTCCGCGCCAGCCACCCCCCCAGCACCGGTGAGCGTTCCGTAGCGTAAGCGGTGAGCCCCGGGGTACGCCTGTGTTGCAAACGTCGCGCAGGCCTTCAGGCCTGCATGCCAGGCTGCAGCCTGGCGCTACGCTTGGCCATCCAAGCGAGCCCCGCCGTAGCGACTAGAGATAGTGGAGCGGCGCGTCGAGCACGATCCGACGGCGCCGCAGCTCTGCCTCGGCCGAACCGAGCGTCGCCGGATCGATGGGCCCGCTGAGATCGGCGTCGACCGTGACGGTGTCCGGGAGATAGCGGGTGCAGGCCGCGAACTCCTCCGCGTACTCCGGCGTCGGGAAGCTTAACGTCAAGACCGACGAGCCGCTGTGATGTGTGACCCGATAGAGGGGGTTGACGATCAGTGCGCCCGAAACGGTTCCCGGATCGGGCACCTCGTAGCAGTTGAAGAGGTGGTCGTCACGACACGCCACCAACGTGAACGACGGGTCATCGCCGATCGCTGTTGCGGAGACGGACTGAGTAAGATCGACGACGCGATCGTCCAGCACGCGCTGCAACAGTCCGTCGTCTCTGAACAGACGCGGGTGCCGGCGCGCGAAGAGGGCGCTGTACGCTGCGGGCGTTAGTGTATCGCCGGCCGAGACGTTCTCGCCGAGCGCGTTGTGGAGGTGCGGCATCACAATGGCGCCGTCCTGTGCGGCGAGCCGTGCCATCTCGCCCGCGAGTAGCCGCTTGTGCCAGATATACGGGAACGCGTCTGAGAGCACGACGAGCGCGAAGGCCCCATCGACGAACGGGAGGGGATGATTAGCGTCGCAGCAGATGGCCGCGCAGTCTGGTGCGGTCACGCGGGTGGCGAGCCAGAGCTTCCAGAAGGCTCGGTCGGCGACGACTGGTTGATCCTTCGGAGCACCAGGGTGGTCCTTTACTCGCGAATGGTGCTCCTCGGCCCGTTGGAGACTCGCTAGGACCCGGGTGAGGTGTCCGGAACCTCCACAAAGATCGAGTGCGCGGCTGGCCCGAATCGATGGATGCTTACCGATCGCTCGGAGCAACGCCTCGGCCGCGACGAACGTTGGATCGGAGAATCGATAGAGGAAGTAGGCACCCTCCGCGTCGAGGCAGAGGATCGCGAGCGCGTCGCGATAGGTCACGTGCTCCCCGCGCGCAAGCAGTGCTCGGACCGCGCCGGTCCGTCGGTCGTCCGGCCCCAGTCCCAGCAGCGCGAAAAGTGCTTCCTCGCGCCGCCCGGCCTCGAGCGCGTGCATGGCCTCCCGTGTCGTGTTGTCGGTGACGAGTACCGGGATCCCAGCGACGATCGGAAACGCGGAGCACTCGCAGCCGAGCACGCCGGAGACAATGTCGTCCTCGATGCGGACGCACGCGCCGCTATCCACGAGCGATAGACGCGTGCCACAGAACGGGCAGCGCAACAGATCGAGAAGCTCCTTACGCATCGAGCGGGGAAGAGGTCGGAGTGAGATGCTCGATGAACGCGTCGCCAAGGGAGCCGACCTCGGCGCGGCGATAGTGCTCGGTGCCGAGGAAGCGCGCGGCGTCGCAGGCCGACACCGTCGAGAGCGCGCAGTCCTGCATCTGGGAGGCATGGCACTCGAGCGCTGCAAGCTTGCGTGCCGCCCACGGCCCGACGTCGAGAACCAGCGACGGAGCCGCGGCCATGGCGCCGAAGGCATCGGGGTCTCCGACGCCCAAGATGGCCGGCGTCGGTCGGCCAGCAACCGTCGGGGCGACGTTGGTTGCGGCGTGGTCGACGACGGCGCGCATGCATCCCGGCGGCATCGTCACGTAATAGAGCGCCGGCGCAGCGTCGCCCAGCGCGGCCACTGCCGCCGTGACGCGTTCGTGGATGGCGACGTGGTCGGGATGCCCATAGAGACCGTCCGCGTCGAATGTCACCACAACCTCGGGACGGGAGCGGCGCATGGCGTCGTAGATGTCGCGTTGGAGCATCGCCCCGTCCACCCACGGGAGCATGCCATCCTCGAAGGCGAGAAGCTCGGGCGAGTTAATTCCAAGGACCCGCGATGCATCCCTGAGCTCGCCGGCGCGGATCGCGCCGAGGTCACCGTCCCCCTGTCCGTGCTCGCCGCGGGTGGCGCATACGAGCGATACCGTCGCCCCGAGGTCGGCGCAGCAGGCCAGCAACCCGCCCGCCGCCAGCGACTCATCGTCCGGGTGGGCAAACACCGCGAGTAGGGAATGCTCGTGCAGGTCGCCGGGGGGTGTTCGGCTCGTCACGCGGTGCGTTCCTGCCTCGTCGTGGCCGCAAGCTGCTCGTAGACATCGACATACGCGTCCACCATCCGGTCGACGCCGAACCGCTCCACGGCCCGCGCTCGGACACGTGCGCGGTCCAGCGCGAACACGCCCGGCAGGCCGTTGACGAGCGCCTCTAGCGAGCCGAAGGCACGGCCGGTCACGCCGTCGTCGATGACCTCGCGCACCGCCCCGCGGTCGAGGGCTGCCACCGGTGTGCCGCAGGCGATCGCCTCGGCCACGACGAGCCCGAACGATTCCCCGGATTGGAGCGGATAGAGCAACGCCCGAGCGCCGCCGAGCAACTGCACCTTGCTGGCGAGGCCGACCTCCCCGACGGACACCACCTGGCGCCGGTCGACGAGCGGGGCGACCACCTTCCGGTAGTACTCGTTCTCGGCGGCGGCCAGGATGATTGGCATGTCCACGCGCCGCGCGATGTCGATCGCTTCCAGGACACCCTTGCCTTCGGTGAAACGGCCGAGGAAGAGCAAGTAGTCGTCTGGAGTCGCCCGAAACGCGTAGCCGTTGGTGTCGACAGCATGGTGAATCGTCGCCACAACGTTGAGGTCGGCCAGCATGCGCGCCTGCGCACGGGACACCGCAACGAACGGCGCGTCTGGATACCTGGACCAGAGTGAGACCTCCGGTGCCGTGGGTACGTGGTGCAGCGTCTGCACAATCGGTGTCGAGGATACGCGGCCGTAGGCCAGCGACATCGGATAGTACTCGGCCTGGTAGTGAATGACGTCGAAAGACGTGGCCCGTTCGACGGCGGCCGCCAGATTGAACAGCTCACATAAGTCCCACGGCCACATCGAGGAGTCCTCGTTGTACCCGCGCGGATAGATGGCGTGGAGCGCCGCTGTCGTAACCGACGAACCGGTGGCGAACAACGTCACGGCATGGCCGCGTGAGACTAGGCCGTCGACGAGCAATGCGGTCAGCGTCTCGATCGACCCGGACCGGTCGGGTGGAACCGACTGCGCCACGGGCGCCACTACGGCTATCCGTAGGGGCGGAATCGATACCCTCGACGCATCGCTCACCGTGGTCATGCGCAGGCCCGCTCCAGGAACGACGGCAGCACGCGGGACGCGTCGAAACAGTCACAGGCGATCTCGCGCGCACGCCGCGCGTGTCGGGCATAGTCGGCATCCAAGGACTCGAGACCGGCGATCGCTTCCTCGGGGCTGTCGAATCCGATGAGTCCGGTGCCGGAGGGCAGGTGGGCTGACCATCCCGTATCCATCACGACGGCCGGACGCCCGGCGGCGAGATAACATGCTGTGCGGTCGCTGAACCAGCCCGAGCGGTGCGCCACATAGGCGTGTTTGGCAATGCCGAACTCGGCGTGCGAGCTCTGGATGAAGCTGCGGTAATCCCACGGTGACCGCGACACCGCCATTGCCTCGATGGGTGACCAGCCGTGCTTCCGGAGCAAGGGCATCGGGCCGTTGACCGCGAGTTGGAACCGCTTGGCTGTCCGGCCAGGGAGGTCGATGAACCGGAGAAACGTACGGTCCTTATTGCCGTCGAGATCGGTAAAGCTCTCAGTCTTCCACGTCATGATCGTGGTGAACCGGTCGCTGCGCGGAGGCGCGTTCGTCCGCCAGAGTTCGGTCGTGACCGGCTGCCACGTGTGTTCCCAGACGAAGTCGCCCGTGGGCACGTCGCACGCCGGCGTGCCGATGTTGGCCCCGAAGGTAAAGAGGTGATCAAACCGACGAAAGAAGCGGACGTACCACTCGACGCCCTTGGCGATCGCAAGTTGGGTGAAGACCGGATCCGAGTCGACGAACACACGCCGGGGAATTTGCGCATATTCATCGCGCCAGAACCACGAGCCGCCCGACAGGTTCACGAAGAGATCGGCGTCGGCGCAATAGGCCTGTACGTCCTCGCGCGACCGGCCGTGATAGGTCCCGTCATAGTTGACGAAGCACCACCGATCGCCGAGATCGAACGGCCCGAGCGCCTCGCGCAAGTAGCGCGTCCCCGGCGATGGATCGGGGGAGATCGTGTTGCGGTCCGGATCATAGATGCACTCGCCAGTGTCCTCGATGTAGAAGACCTCGTGGCCGAGCGCGCGGAGACCGATGAGGTACATGAGGGAGCACCAGGCGACCCCGCCGAACGGATGGCGGGCGGCGATGCCCGCGAAGAGGATCCGCATGATGGAGTCTAGGCGCGCATCAGCTCGTCGACGGCAGCGGGCGTGGGCGGGTCGAGTGATTCGCCGACGGACAGGCGTGTCCACATGCGTCGATACAGGTCGGTCGAGGCCATCAGGGCGTCATGGGTGCCGTGCGCCACGAGCCGGCCTTGGTTGAGGACGAGGATACGGGTCGCGTCGCGGATCGTCGATAGTCGATGCGCGACGACAATCGTCGTGCAGTCGGCGCGTAGGCGGCGCAACGCGTCGAACACCGCCGCTTCGGAGAGTGCATCCACAGCTGAGGTCGGCTCATCCAGAATGAGGATAGGCGCGTTTTTGAGCAAGGCACGCGCGATCCCCAGGCGCTGGCGTTCGCCGCCGGACAAGGTGGCGCCATCCTCGGCCACTGGTGTGTCGTAGCCATGCGGGAGGCGCCGGATGAGATCATCGATGTAGGCCGCACGCGCTGCCTGCTCCACCTCCGCGTCGGATGCATCGAGCCGGCCGTAGCGGATGTTGTCGGCGATCGTGCCGGCGAAGAGCACCGGATCCTGCGGCACCAGCGCGATGCGCCGTCGCAACGAGCTCAAGGAATACCGGGAGACATCCACGTCGTCGATCACGATGCGACCGCGCGTCGGTGTGAAGAACCGTGGGATCAAGTTCGCGATCGTCGTCTTGCCGGCGCCGGTCGGGCCGACGAGCGCCACCAGTTCACCGGGTCTGGCGTCGAAGCTGACCTCGTCGACCACCGTCCGCTCGCCATCGTACGAGAAGCTCACGGTCTCGTATCGGACGTGCCCGACGATCCCCGACGCGTCGATTGCATCAGGCGCGTCCTCGCTCTCGGGCGTCAAGGCGAAGATCTCCAGCACGCGTCGGGCGCTGACGACGGCTTGGCGAAGCGTTCCCGTCGTTCGCGCGATCTCCGAGATGGGGTCGTAGACCGCGGCCAAATACGCGATGACGACGAGCAGCGACCCGACTGTCAGTGTCCCATCGAGGACGTGGAGGCCGCCCACGACTAACACGAGGGCGGTGCCCGCGAGAGTGATCGCGGTGACGGTGACCGAGAAGAGGGACTCCTGCCACGTGAGGCGTAGGCGCGCGCGCATCGTGGCATGACCCGATGTCGAGAATCGGGAGAGCTCGTGGCGCTCGCGGACGAAGCTCTTAATGGCCGCGATCGAACGGAGGATCTCGAACGCTCGCTCGAGAAGTGTGGATTCAAGAGCCTTCACACGTTCGGCCTGGTGGGTCATCGTGGACGCGTAATACCGCAGACACACATAGAGGAACGGCATGACGGCCAGCGCCAGCAGACCGAGCGTCATATCGAGCGTCACGAGGATGACGAACATCACGGCCAAGTGGAGCGCCGCGAGCGCCAGGGGGAAGAGTCCGCCCATGACGAGGTCGTCGACGCAATATGCGTCGGCGTCCAGGCGATACACGGCGTCGGCCGACCGGGTCTCGACGTGATGGCTCAGCGGCAGCGCCTGTAAGTGCGCGAGCAGCTGCGCGCGCAGGTCGTAGACGATGCGCTGCCCCATGTCGACCTGAAGCTGGGTGTGGATCAGACGGACCAACTCGTTTGCGATCTGTACGGCCAGGCCAGCCACGACGATGACTACGAGCACGAGGACGGGTCGCGCGTCGACCAGCGTCGGCACCACCGCGGCGATGGCGTCGGGGAAGCGCTGCCCGCCGAGCACGTTGTCGACGACAAGCTTGAGCGCCCACGGAGCCAGCGCGGTCAACCCGATCCCAAGGACAGAGAGCGCCGCGATCACGGAGATGCGGGCGCGATACGGTCCGAGAAAGGAGAGGGTCCACCGGACGAGCGTCACGTCACCTCCAGGTAGCGTGAGACGAAGAACGCCCCAGACTTGGACGCGCGAGCGAATGCTATCAGACGGAGCGGGTGTGGGCAGCTGCTAGAATACCGCCAGCCTGTGGAGGATCTCGCGATGAGGATGCCATTGACGGTGCTCGGGTTCGGCGCCATGGCGCTGCTCACCACGACGGTGTCGGCGCAGTCGAACTGGCCGCAGTTTCGGGGCGCCGCGGCCGGCGTCGTCGCGGACGACGCCAGGCTGCCCGACGCGTGGGGGTCCGACCAGAACGTCGTCTGGTCGCTCGACGTGCCCGGACAGTCGTGGAGCTCGCCGATCGTCTGGGACGATCATGTGTTCGTCGTGACAGCGGTCGGCGTCGACGGGGAGGACGAACCACTGGCGCCGGTCGAGAGCTATCGAGCGCGCTCGCTCGGCGGGTCGATGAGCCGGAATGACGTCTACACGCCGACTACGCCGATACGGTGGGCGCTCTACGACATCGAGTTCGCGACGGGTGCGGTTCGATGGGAGCGGGCGCTCCATACAGGTCTGCCGGCCGAGCCGTCCCATCAGAAAACCAAGATGGCCGCGGAGACGCCGGTGACCGACGGCGAGCGCGTGTACGTCTATCTGGGAGACATCGGCCTGTTCGCACTTGAGTTCGACGGCAGACTGGCCTGGTCGGTGCCGATGGAGTGGCTGCCGCGTCGCGACTGGGGCTCGGCGACCTCGCCGGCGATCCACGACGGCCGGTTGTACGTCGTTAACGACAATGAGGCGCAGTCGTATATTGCTGCCTATGACGCGGCGACCGGTGCCGAGCTGTGGCGCACCGATCGAGACGAGGCGAGCAACTGGGCGACGCCTTTCGTCTGGAAGAATGACGTTCGCACGGAGATTGTCACGTCGGGCACCGGCGGGGTTCGCTCCTATGGTCTCGACGGGGAGCTTCTGTGGGTGCTCCACGGCATGTCGACGCTGGTGATTCCGACGCCGTTCTCGGAGCACGGCCTGCTCTACATCAATTCGGGGTACATCGCCGACCAATCGCGGCCCGTCTACGCCATTCGCCCGGGCGCCACCGGCGACATCACGCTCGGCGAAGGCAGCACGAGCAACGACTACATCGTCTGGTCGCACCCACAACTCGGCTCGTACAACCCGTCATCGCTCGTCTACGGCGACTACCACTACACGCTGCTCGACCGCGGCATCCTGCTGTGTTACGACGCGCGGACCGGCCGCGAGGTCTATCCGCGGGCCCGTATCACGGCGGGCACTCTCTTCACCGCCTCGCCGTGGGCATACAACGGGAAGATCTTCGCGCTCAGTGAGGATGGCGATACCTTCGTCATACAGGCCGGGCCAGAGTTCGCGGTCCTGGGTCGCAACTCGCTTGATGAGATGTCGCTGGCGACGCCGGCCGTGGCCAACGGGAGCCTGATCCTACGAACAGCCTCGAAGCTGTATCGCATCAGCGATACGGGGTCATAGCGCAACATCAAAACTGATCGGAGTAACGTCAGGCCGCTCGGCGAGGTCCCACCGTCGCCCAAAGTTCCCCGGGGCTAGGCGGGATTCCCGGTATCATAGCGGCGATGGTGGCAGGGTGGTTCGCGGCCGGAGCCGCAATGTGCGGCGTCGGCGTGCTGATCGGGGCGTTTGGCGCGCATGGTCTCCGAGACCGGGTGACGGCCGACATGCTCGCGGTCTTCGAGACCGGTGTCCGCTACCACCTGATTCACGGCCTTGGGGTGCTCGCGGTGTCGTGGGCGGCGTCACGTTGGCCGAGCGCTTGGGTCGGCGCTTCCGGATGGCTGTTCATCGCCGGTATCGTGTTCTTTTCCGGAAGTCTCTATCTGTTGGCGATCACCGGCACTCGGTGGTTGGGGGCCATCACGCCGATTGGCGGCGTATGCTTTCTCGTCGGGTGGGCGGCGCTCGCTGCCGGCGCCCTCCGGGGGTCGCCGTGAGCGGGAATGCGTGACGGCAGTCGGTGGAGAGCTGGTAGGCGAGCACGCGCTTGGGCTACGCGCGCAGGTCGTAGCAGAGCAGACGCGGCGGGGTTCCCTGCAGCATGCCGCGGGTGTTCTGGACAACGTAGAGCAGACCGCGACTGAGCACGGGTAGTGCCCACGACTCGCGCGCAGCGAACAGCCAGGCCCGCGAGACCTCCCTGTACCCCTGGGGTGTCAGCTCCATCCAGAGCAGGTGCCCGAGCTCGCCCAGGCAGAGGAACTGACCGTCCGCTGCGAGCAAGGACCCGCGGGCCGGGCCCATGAGCTGTCGCCGCTCTCGGCCACCGAGCGTGAACGTCTCGCGCCACTCGGGGACCTCGCGCCATACGACTTGGCCGGTGGCCGCCTCCACACACGCCAGCGAGGCGTCGCCCATGTTGCGACCGTCAAAACCGTAGAGATAGCCGTCGCGGTGGATGGCCGTGTTGTAGTGCAGCGCGAACTCCTGCGTCGTCCACACGACGCGATGGGTGAAATCAGGGCGCACTTCGACGAGCGCGCCCCCGGTGCGATAGCTCGCTGAGACGAAGACTTTGTTGTCGAAGACCACCGGGCACGAGGCGTTGACGGACTCGTAGGTGCGACTGCGAAACGGAAATGCGAAATCGACTTCCCCATTCGAGGGGTTGATCGACAGGAGCCCGCCCGCCGGCGGATTTGACTCGCCGCCAGCGAAGACGAACACTCGCCGGCTCCCGTGAACC
Organism: uncultured Vicinamibacteraceae bacterium; assembly: GCA_964646815.1. Classification (GTDB taxonomy): domain Bacteria; phylum Acidobacteriota; class Vicinamibacteria; order Vicinamibacterales; family UBA8438; genus CAZYFH01. The sequence goes on from CAZYFH010000007.1 coordinate 67,475, forward strand.
ACACCGGGCACCGGAGAGGCGTAGCTCGGCCCCCACTCGCCGGCACGCCACGCCTCTTGGCCCGTCGCAGCATCGAGTCCCACGACGCACGCCCCATCCGGCGCACCGACATTGACGATGAGAAGGGCGCCGTCTAGGAGCGGAGTCGACGAGATGCCGAAGAAGTCCTGACGTGCGCCGAATTCCGCGCGGAGGTCGCGTGTCCATTCCACGCCGCCCGACCGGAGCGCCAGGCAATGCAGCTTGCCCTCCGCTCCCATCGTGAAGACGCGCTGGTTGTCGGCGTCGATGACCGGGCTCGACCGCGGGCCGTTGTTGTAGCCGTACCGATCCTCGTAGGCTGTCGCGTAGCGATACCGCCAGTGGCGCGCGCCAGTCTCCGCGTGCAGGCACTCGACCACCTCGTCGTGCGCCACGCGGTGTAAGAAGACGAGGCGGTCGCCCGCGATGGCCGGCGAGGCGTATCCGCTGCCCGTGGAGAGCTCCCACAGCAGTGACGGTGGGAGGGTGCGACTGAGCTTCGTCTCGGTGGAAACCGCGTCGTGCGTCGGACCGAGGAACGAGGTCCAATCGTGGGTGACGGCGTCGTCCGCTAGCGGCTTCGGCGACCGGTGCGAACGGGCCTGCCCAGGTGTCTGCCCACCGGCCACAGCCTGCGCCATGAGCGCGTGCAGCATCGCACGCCGCGATATCATCGCCATTGCGCGTTCTCCGGATCAGACAGACCGCTCACTTGAGGGACGCCCGCGGCGTCTGCGCAGGAGGCGCCTCACCATTTTTAGACGGCCCCAGAAAAAGGTGTGCTGGCCCAGGATCGTGCCCCAGACCAGCAGCAACGCTTGGTAGAGTGGGAGGAGGACGACGAGATAGACCACCCACCCGAGCCATCCCGGGTGATCTTCCGGGAGTAGCAAGCCGATCAGCGGCGTCCGGAGTTGAACGATCGACAGACCGGCGAGCGTAAACGCGAGGAGGATGGCGATCACGTCCCACGGTCCGACCCCCCACCGGGCACGCAGCGTGTCGAGCACGCTCACTGACTCGGCAGGGCAAAGACGTAAATGGCGTTTCCGCCTCTCGGGTTCCGCTTCTCGGGCAGCAGATCGCCCGGCAGGATCGTCGTCCAACTTGATCCCCCGAGTGGGCTGCCTGCGCCGAACGCCACGTACTGCGTGCCGTCCACTGCATAGGTGATGGGGTACCCATTCGACATCGTCGACAGACGGCTCTGCCAGAGCTGATCGCCGCTGAGGGCGTCGTAGGCGAAGACGTAACGCTCCCAGTCACCCACGAAGACGAGTCCACCCGCCGTTGTCAGCGCCGCCGTGTTGTACGGCGTCCGGCGGCGATGCTTCCAGAGCGTCTCGCCCGTCCGAATGCTCAACGCCTGGAACTCGCCCAGCTGGTCGGGCGCGTCGGGATGGAAGTGGTTCTTCCGCCCGCGGACGCCCCCCGTGCCGCCGCCCCCGGCGCGGCGCTCCACCGGCCCGAAGGCCGCCGTCTCGCAGTTGAGGTTGAGGGGGACGTAGAGCGCCTCGGTCTCGGGGTGATACGCCATCGCCCGGAGGCTCTTGAAGCCGCCCGTGCTGGGACAGAAGTAGAGCTCTTCGCCAATGCCGGTGACCATACCGTCGCGATAGGCTACTGCACCGGTTTGCGGATCTACGTCCAGGAGATTCTGGTAGCCGAGGTCGACGGCGTTTACGAACCGACCGGTGATACGGTCGAGCTCCCAGAGAATTGCCAGCTTCCCCATGCTGAACACCGACTGCCGGCCGTCGTAATCGATCAGGATCCGCTCGAAGGTCTCGTCCATGTCGTGGCTGTCACCCGGGATGTGCTGGAAAAACCACTTCATCTCCCCGGTCGTCGGGTCGAGGGCGAGCGTCGAATTGCTGTAGAGCGCATCGCCATCGGTACCACGCGCGTCACGGGTCCATGGCTTTGCCTGGGAGGTGCCGTAGTAGATCAGTCCGCTGACCGGGTCGTAGCTTCCTGGAATCCAGGCGTCGCTGCCCGCGCGATACAGCAGCGGGAGATCGCCCCAAGTATCCCCACCGCGCTCTCCCGGTCGAGCCACGGTCGAGGTTCGCCAGAGCACCCGGCCCGTCCGGCCGTCGAGGCCGACGATATAGCAGGTGTCCTCGCGGAAGCGCTCACAGCCTGTCAGGCCGCCCACGATGGTGCCGTCGGCGATGATCGGCCCACTGGAGAACCTGTACCCCTCCTCGTTGGGCATTACCGCCGTGTCCCACCGTACGGCGCCGGTTCGCGCGTCCAAGCCCACGATGTGCGCGTCGACCGTCGCCAAGATGACGAGGTCGTAATAGATGGCGAGGCTGCGCAGCTGCGCTGAGAGGCGCCGCCGCTCGTCCATGTCCGGCCGGTACTCCCAGATGAAGTCGCCCGTCCGCGCATCGAGCGCTTGGACGACGTTGCCGGGGTTCGCGATGAACATGACGCCGTCACGCACAATGGGCGTCGTCTGCGAAATGCCCGGATCGAGGCCCCAGGACCATGCGAGCTGGAGGCTCCCCACGTTGCTGCGGTCGATCTCATCGAGCGGGCTGAATCCCCACCCATCGAGCGTTCGACGCCAGTTCAACCAGTCGGCTGGGTCGGGGTTCTGCAGCACGGCGTCGGTCGCCGGACTCACATCCGCGACTTGGGCCTGTGCCTGCACCGGGACGATCGACGCCGCGGCGCCGACTATGCAAGCGAGCGCCGCGAGACAGGTACGGAGCTTCATGAGGACCTCCAGAGCATGTCGACCATCGATTATAGCGGGTGGCACACGGATCGTCGTGGAGGTCGGAGGGTACGCGAGAGGGCGTGGTTCCAGGCTTGCGCGTTCAAGGCCTTGGACCCCAATCTAACCAATCGCAGGCCTCACCGTTGTGCGCACACGAGGAGATCGCGACGCAACTCGCGAATGGTTCGCGCGATCGCCGGTTGTCGGGTACCGCGTGGACGCGGTGAAGTCGGCACCGAGTGCGAAAGACCTCGGCACGGAGGTGAGCGTGGGAGATTCCGGAACGAATCAGTCGACGGGAGTTTACCTTGCAGTCGGCGATGGCCGGCGCGACGATCACGATCAGTGGGTGTGAGGACGCAAACCCAGTCGCGCCGAGCGGTGGCGACAGCGCAACGGGGCCATCTCGGGCAACCACGGTCACTCCGCGGTGATCACGTCCGCCCTACTTACGGCCCGCGACACGATCTCGTTCGGTATTGCTGGCAGTGCGGGTCACCCGCACACGGTCGAGCTGTCTGCGGCCGAGGTAGGAGAGATCGCCGACGGTATGCAGGTGGCCAAGGGGCGTCCACCAACGATTTCCATGCGCACACCGTGGCGTTCAACTAGTGGCCTGTCTTGGGTGGATCATTAGCGCTCACCGGGCGGGGCACCCCGTGACGGCGGGCGCTAGACCATGCGTCAGCGCGGTCACAGACCGTGTGTATGCTCCCTCGTCGCGTCTTGTCAGCCGCGCGCCGGTGATCAATGCCAATTCACCTACAGGCCACTAGTTTAAGGCGGGGCTTCGCTTGGAACCCCACGTGGCCGCTCTGTGGGGACCCCGAGAGCCCCACTCCGCGGCCGCGGGGAGCGCCGCCTTGGCTGTATGGGACGGCGAAGGGCCTGGACGCCGCGCGCGGCAGTTAGGGTCGCACTCTGGGATGGGCAATTCCCTCGCCGTCAGGCGACGCCGTCAGGAGGCTTGCGACACGATGGCCGGCCATGCGCGACTACCGTCGGTCGGCCCATGCGATTCATGCGGTGCACGGTCATTTCGGTTTCTGCACGAAGGATCGCAAGCTTGTCCTGCGGGGCGACCTCGGCTTAGAGGTCCGCAAGCAGCTTCAACAACACTGTCGGGGGCGTGACATCGAGATTCCGCAGAAGGGGCACGTCCGGGCGGATGATGTCCACCTGTTGCTGAGCACCCCGTCGCACTGGTCCCCGCGCTGCGTGATGCAGGCGGTCAAAGGCAAGACGTCGCATCGAGGGCTGAGGGACGAGAGGTTCGCCGAGTACATTCGGTGGCAAGGGGACGCCCCGCCGGCGGCTGAGCGTTTGCGGGTGTCCGAGTGAGGGCGATGGAGCCTGCCTCGTGCGGAGAGCCTTCGGGCGGCGTTAGTCGAGGAGAACTCCCCCTGCTGCAGGCGGGAGAAGTTTGGGCTCAAGCGACGCCGGCACCCGTGACGCCGACGTAGACGGCGTACAGCGACTGACTGGCGGTCATGAACAGGCGGTTCCGCCGAGCGCCGCCGAAGCTGACGTTGGCGCAGATCTCCGGCAGCCGAATCACACCGATCGTCTCTCCGTCGGGCGCGACGATCTGCACGCCTGGGCGTGCTCCGGCCCAGATGTTGCCGTCGACGTCGCACCGCATCCCGTCGGCGCCGGACAGCGTGTCCGGGTCGTCCGGCATTGTCAGCTGTACGTGGCGGCGCCCGTTGCGGAGCTGCGTGCCGTTGACATCCCAGACGCGAATTTCCCGTCCGCTGCCGGTGTCGGCCACGTAGAGCCGGTCGTGGCTCGGAGAGAAGCAGAGCCCGTTGGGGGCGCCGATCTCGTCGGTAGCCATCGCCACGTTTCCTGTCCCGGCGTCCACCCGATAGACGGCCAGCGGGAGCTCCGGCTCGGCTCTCGCTCCTTCATAGTTCCCGCGAATGCCGTATGGTGGGTCCGTGAACCAGATGCTCCCGTCCTGATGGACGACGACATCGTTTGGTGAGTTCAGCCGCTTGCCGTCATAGCGGTCCGCAATCACGGTGACTTGGCCGGAAGGCTCGTAACGGGTAACCCGCCGCCCACCGTGTTCGCAGGAAAGCTGGCGCCCCTCGTAGTCGAACGTGTTGCCGTTGCTAAAGCCAGACGGACTGCGGAACATGGTCACGCGCCCATCGTCCTCGATCCAGCGGAGCTGTCGGTTGTTCGGGATATCGCTCCACACGAGATAGCGGCCGACGCCGTTCCAGGCCGGCCCCTCTGCCCAGAGAGTGCCGGTATAGAGACGCGCGATGGGCGTGTTGAAAAGGATGTACGAACGGAAGCGAGGGTCGAGCGCGATGATATCGGGGTCGGGGTAGCGCACGGGCTGCTGCCCGGACCAGTCCCGTGGTTCGTATGGAGGGATCGACGGCGTCTGCTGACGCGCCAGCGGCGTGGCGAGCGCACCGCCGGTGAAGGCGGCCGTGAGAAAGGTGCGTCGTTTCATGAGTGCCTCTGTGTGTGCGGTGGCGAACGAAGGGCTACCGATTCACCCGATACAGACTACTAGGGCACGATCGGGAACAACTCGTCCGTTTCTTGCGGCTGCACGCCGAGCGCGTTGAGCGACATCGAAACGAGGCGGTAGTTCGCGACAGTCATGACCACACTCATCAGTTCCCGCGTGTCGTACTGGTAGGCAAGGACGCTCCAGGTGTCGTCGGAGACGATGCCGTCGCGATAGATCTCGTCGGCGGCGTCCAGATGGGCTCGTTCGAAGTCATCCCACCCGGCGTCCGGACCGCGCGCAATGCGCTCCGGATCGAGACCGTGGTCGCGGGCGCGTCCCACGCTCCCGACGTGCTTCGCCCACTCGTAGACTGCCTGACAGTTCCAGCCAATCCGGAGGATGAGTAGCTCCCGGTAGTACGGCGTGAGCGGCGAGACGCGGTTCACGTAGTTGGACTGGCCGCGCCGGGCGGCCTGCATGCGGGGATGGCGCGCAAACGTGCGACCGACGCGAATACCCGGACCTTCGAGCGGCGCAACCCGTGGCTCGCGGAGTGCCGGCTCCGGGTCGGCGACGTCGACGCGATACGGCACATCCGCGGGGAACCTGGCACGGGCGCTGTCGTCGGGTTGAACGCCGAAGGAGTTGAGCACCATCGACAGCAAGGTGGTCTGGTTCACAGTCATCACCGCATCGACGAGGCGGAAGAGGTCGTAGCGCCGTGCGAGGGCCGCCCATGTCGCGTCTCGTACCGAGGAGTTGCGGAAGAGCTCATCCGCGACGCGGAGCAGCGTCGCCTCGAACGGATCCCATTCGGGTGCCGTGGGGCCGACGGCAACCTGCCGTAACTCGCCGGGCGTTACGCCGGCGGTTCTGGCGGTCGGCACATGGTCGGCCCAGAGATAGCTGTTCTGGCAGAGCCATGCCGCCCGGAGAATCAGTAGCTCACGATGCCTGTCGGGCAGCGTCGAATCGCCAGCGATGTAGAGATGGAACGGCACCAAAGCCTCGACCAGCTCGGGGACGTTGAGGAGCGTCCGGAAGGCGTTTCCGATGCGTAACTCCGGGGCATAGCGAGCGACAAGCGCACGCTGCGCCGCGGTCCATTCGGTCTGGGGAACCGGCGCGATGCGTGGCTCGGTCAGTCGCATGACCGGGGTGCTGCCAGGTGCCGCTGGGTGGATTTGTGCTGCGGCTTGACCGGCCCCGGCGTGCGCGAGGAGACAAACGAGCGCGATCAGCGTGCCGCGCGGGTGGCAAGGCATGTGGTTCCAGCTCGGGGCGCGTGGCCGTAACGATACCATCTTGCGCCTCAAGCCGGATTATCACAGCCGCGTGAGGGCGAATACTGTAGTTGAGTGGGAGCCCCGGCGCCGGCCAAGGCGCGCGCGGTTGCGGCGGTTCGGGGGCGCAGGCCCGTCTAATTCGGATACCGCGCTGACCAGCGGCCGGCGCGATAGACGTGCCAGCCGGTCGGCCCATCGTCATCGTCTATGACCAACTCGAACACCGTCTCGGCCGGGGTGGTCCGCGTCACTTCGACGATCCGCGCCCCGCGACGGGTCTTCGGTTTGCCGTCCTCACCCGCGATCTCACGAGTGCGCGCGCCGTCGGTGATCAGGATGTTGCCCGTTTCCGGTAACCAGTCGGCGTCGCTCAGGAACGATGAGTGGAACCGCCCGGCGCCCATCCCCGCATGCGCCCATCGTTGCCCCACTGTCATCGCCGCTTCGTCAACATCGAACTCGACGGCTCGACTGAACGCCGCCTCGGCCGGGAGCGGATCGTCAAACGGCATGGCGCGATGGTTTCCGTTGTCGAAAAGGAGGAGCGTGCCGTCTGGGGTCACCTCCAGGCCGTGGCTGTGGAACGGCCACTCCAGCGGGCCCTTCGGCTCGAGGAGCAAGGCTCGCCAGGGGGCGTTCCAACCGGCGTGTGAACCCAGGATCCACCGGACCTCGCCAGCGCGGTCGACCTTGACGAGCGCGTCCTGGTGCCGGAGGGAGACAACGAACGCGTCATCGGCGTGATCGTAGGCGAGCGCGTTGGCATGGGCCCAGTCGGCGATATCGGGTTCCGCGTGTCCGAGCGCGCGATAGGTGCTCGTCCAGAAACCGGTGCCCAGGGAGTCATAACCGATGCGGTAGGGGTCGAGAAGGTCCAGCAGTGGCCACCGTTGCGTGATCGTGCCGTCGGGAGTGAACTCGACGATGACGTCGCCGGCTAGGTCCTGGCTCTCCCGGGGCGCATCCGGGTCGCGGTCGCTGGTCGGGTAGTCCTCGTAGGTCCGGAGCTCGGTGCTGAGGGTCGCGAAATGCCCTGAGGGGAGCTCGATGACGTCGTGGTGGATCGAGTCCGTATCGACGAGGATGCTCTCGTCTGGCACCCTGTCAGCGACGGCACGCGAGTGCCATCGGCGCACGACGTTCCCTAGGAGATCGATCTCGACGAGGATGCCCCAGATCCCCGCCGGTGCCGCTTGATAGAGCAGGTTGCCGTTCGCCAGCGGGATCGCATGACCGGTCCGGTGGTCGCCTCGGTAGTACCAGACCACGTCGCCAGCCGAGTCGACGGCGACCAGGAGGCCGAAGTCTTGCGCCGGCCCGTTTTCTTCCCATCGGTAGACGCCGAGCAGGGTGGCGCCCGGTTCCATCCGATCGGGCTGACTGGCCGTAACCTTGAGTGGTGGAAAGTTGGCCGGAAGGGGGTCGGTCTCGATGACCAGCGGTGGCGTACGGTCGCTGTTGCCGGCGGCGTCAGTGGCGATGAAGGCGACCTCGTGTCTCCGGCCGGGTTTGAGCCCGACGACTGGCACGGTATGCGCGGTGCGATAACTGTCATCGACCGCGAGGCGGTCGACACGCGTGCCGTCGCCGATCTCGATCGAGAGGCGGGCGGGCTCGTCCGTCGTCAACACGACCCGGACGCCGAGGGGGGCTTCGGGGCGCGCGGGATCGATAGTCAGCTGTCCGATGGCCGGCGGTGTGCGGTCAGCGCAGGCCGCTGAGAAGAACGCGGCCGCCGCGAGGACCGCAGAGACTGGAGTCGTCGTCACGACGCCTACCTGGCGGCGTCCTCGGCTCGCGCGCCTCTCATGATGTTCAGGAGACCGTAGTTACCCTCATGGCACGCGTACTCGAACATCGGTCCCGAGGTGACGCCGCGTGACTCCTGGTTCGTCGTCATCGGTACGCGCGCCGTCCACGGGCGGATGAACATCGCCGGATCGGTCATCGTGAACTCGTAGTCGAGCGTTTCCTTGTCAACCCGGGTGAACCGCTCGACGAGGCGAAGGCTCGAACGTGCGGCACGCCATGTCGCGCGCCACAAGAAGTGGTCCAGATCGGCGAAGTTGCTGGTCTCCACCACGAGCGTGTCGCCCTCCCAGCGGCCGCGCGCGTCACCGAGCCATTGGCCGATGTTGCGGGCGGCATGTGGACGGCCGTCGACAGAGATCAAGCGATACTCGTGAAACATTTCGTTCAAGATCGCCACCCAGCCGGGTGATTGCAGGACGTGATAGTTCATGTTGTAGCCCTGCAGGGGCACGAAGGGGAGCCCGTCGGTTAGGCACCGCTCACCGGTGTCCGCATCCACCCACGAGTCGAACGGCCCGACCCCGTATTTTGCGGTATCCGCCTCGAGACGCCGGCGCCCGGCGGCGGTCCAGGGGATCTTGCCGTTCGGTGGATCGACGATGAGGGAGGTCCGCCGATCGCCCGTGACGTTCTTGCCGCCATCCATCCAGAACTGGTTGTAAGCGCCCACATTACCCGGGATGAACCGGTCTGTCGCCGCGCGACGCTCGGCCGAGGTAATCTCGAGCTCCGCGGCTTCTTCTGCCGTGAGTAGGTCTTTGCCGGCGAGCGCATCCGGGCGCTCGATCGGCGTGAGTGTGGCGTTCGTCCAGATGCCTTGCAGGTCGGGCACGTCCCAGCCCGTTCGTGGGACTGTCCAGCCCTCGCTCGTCTGGGCGTGAGCGGTCGCCGCGGCCACCAGACATACCAGTGCGGGGAGGATCGCCGATCTCGATCGCGTCATATGTCTCGGGCTCTCGGCTACGCGTGCCGCTAGCGGGCGGTCGCGGCCTCGGCATCTTCAGCGCGCGCGCCCGCGAGGATGCCCTCCATGCCGAGGTTGCCCTCGTGGCATGCGTATTCGAAGATCGGCTGGTCGGTCTTCCGCCAGGGGACCAATGCCGTCCACGGCTCGGTCCACGCCGTCGGATCGTTGACCGTGAACTGATAGTGAATCTCGTCCGGACCAACACGCGTCAAGCGCTCGACGAGGGTCATCTGCTCACGCGCGCCTCTGAAATCGCTCTGCGGCGAGAAGTTGCGCGTCTCCACCACCAGGGTGTCGCCCTCCCAGCGACCACGCGAATCGCCATGCCACTGTCGGACGTCGTCACCGACGTGCGGTCGGCCGTCGAGCGGGATGATCCGTGTCGTGTGGATCAACTCCTGCTCGATCACGACGTGTTCGGCCGTCTGCAGGATCTGGTAGTAGCTGTTGTAGCCGGCGAGGAGGTTGGGCAACCCGAAGGTGATGCAGCGCTCGCTCAGGCCACGGTCGGCGGTCCAGGCGGCCGGTCGCTCGCGGCTAGCGGCGCGGGTCGCCACCGCCATCTTGGCCGCCGATGTGGTCGGAGGCAGCTTGCCGTTCGGGGGATCGGTGATGAGCGAGGTGCGGGTGTTGAACTCGCGTTCGACCAACCAGAACTGGTTGTAGTTGCCAGTGCCGCCGTCACTCGACGTGAAGCTCTCCGGGTCGGTGACCGCCACATTGAAGAACTGATCGCCGAAGACGGCGTCACCGGCGTCCAATGCAAAGAGTCGGTTGGCTGTCTCCTCGACCTGGGCGAGCTCTTCCTCGGTCAGCGCGCTCTTGTCCGCGAGCGAGTCCGGACGCTCAAGCGGGGTCACGCTGTTGTTGCCCCAGATGCCCTGCAGGTCTGGGTGCCCATCGCCAGTGCGAGGGGGCACGTACGAACTGCCCTGGCCCGCGGCAGCGACCGGGAGAGCTAGGACCACGGCCAAGACTGCAGTCGTGGTCGACACGATGGCGGTGTAGGGATTCGTCATCGGCCACCTGGCTTATCGTGATTCCAGAGCTTCCTGCCGTCGCGCGCCGGCAAGGATGCCTTCCATGCCGATGTTGCCTTCGTGGCAGGCGTACTCGTATATGGCGTCGGGACTTGAGCGCAACGGAATCATGACCGACCAGGGCGCCATCCACGTCGTCGGATCGGTCAGTGTGACTTCGTACTGGAGGACGTCGTCGCTCACGCGCGTGAATCGCTCAGTCACCCGGAGATGCTCCGCGGCACCCATGAAGTTGGCCTTCGACGAGTAGTTCTTCGTTTCGACCACGAGCGTGTCGCCGTCCCAATACCCGCGTGAGTTGCCGAGCCACTGCCGGATGTCTCTGTCAATGTGTGGACGTTCGTCGAGCGAGATGATGCGCGCGTCGTGCGCCATCTCCATCTGAATCACAACGTGGTCCGGTGTCTGAAAGAGCTGGTAATAGCTGTTGTAGCCGGCGCCGAGACGCGGGGTTCCGAAGCTGAGGCACCGCTCCCCCAGACTCCGATCGTCGGTCCAGCGCGCGTGGCGCCCTCGCGCCGTGCGCCGCGCGCCGGCGCGCATCTTCGCCGCGCTGGTCTGCTCCGGGATCCGCCCGTTCGGCGGATCGACGATCAAGGAGGTCCGGGTATCCCAGTCCCGCTCGACCATCCAGAACTGGTTGTAATTGCCGGTGGCAGTATCGCGCGACGAGAAGCTCTCTGCCTCGGCTAGCGCGGCAGTGAAGACGGAGTCGCCGAACGCGGCGTCCCCGGCGTCTAGACTGAAGAGCTCGTTGGCCCGCGACTGGACCGCCGCGAGTTCCTCGTCGGTGAGGTGCGTGCGGTCACCGAGCACCTCAGGACGTTGCAACGGCGTCGCGTTGTTGTTCGCCCAGACACCCTGCAAGTCGGGGTGCCCGAATACCGTCCTGGGCACGGTCCAGCCCTCGTCTGGCGCGGAACCCTGCGCGGCGACGGATCCTGAAACCAGAGCCACGACCGCCAAAGCGCTCAGCGCGACAAACAGTGTGTGAGGGATTTTCACCGGACACCTCCTCGGAGGACAGTGACGGTCCGAACGACAGAAGTCAGCACCGATTAAGTGGCTGCGTGTCTAGAGCTGAAGAATAGCACCCGGGCCGACGGCTGTCACTGGCTATCGCCACCGGCGCGACCCTACTCCGCGTGGCCCTGCATCGCCTTGAGGGCTTAGGCGTGGTCTCAAGCAACAGCCGGTCTTCTTCGCGGCCGGCGGTTGCCTTCGAGCGGATGATATGACTGAGCCGCGCGCCGGGGATCTCCATGCCGTCCGACGACAAACGTTCTTCGTTCCTGCCAGACCCCTTCGACATCGGGGTCAGTGGCCCTCGACGAACGCCACCACCTTCATCATGCCTGGATCGAGGTCGTCACCCATCTTGGAGTTCACGGACCCGTGCGTGCGGTCTGAAATCTGGATCACCGCCGCAGCGTTGCCGTCCGCCGTGAGCTCGGCCGCGAGACGCTGGTTCTGCTCGCGACGCCAGTCGTCATCGCCGTCTGCGTAGATGAAGAGCATCGGCGGCTTGTTCCGGCCGACATACGGTGTGACCGATGCCTGTAGCCACACCTGCTCGTTGGTGCCCCACACACTCTTCGGGCGGCTTGGCGCGACGTCCTGGTCTTCGACGTAGAGGAACGGGCTGATCGGGATCGCCCCGCGGATGTCTGACAGTCGCATGTTGTGAGCTGCCAGATACGAAGGGTCGAGTGCCATCAGGGCAGCGAGATAGGCGCCTGCCGAGTGCCCGGACACGAACACGCGGCTCGGGTCGCCACCGTAGGTGCCGATGTGTCGTTTCGTCCAGGCGAAGGCGGCGGTTGCATCTTCCATGTGGGCCGGGTGCATCACGCTGGGCGACAGGCGGTAGTTAGCCGTCACGAGACCGATCCCCCGAGCGGCGAGCTGGTGCGCGAGGCCTGCGCCGATGGCCTTGGTGCCGTTCTGCAGAGCGCCGCCGTGAAAGTAGACGACCACTGGCGCGTTGGTGGCGTCCTCGGGCATGAAAATGTCGAGCTTGTCCTTATTCTCGGCGTAGTCTTCGCCCGCGATGTAGTCGATGTCCCGATGTGCCACGATCTTGAACTCGCTCCCGTCGCTTGCCGCGAACGCGAGCGCAGGCAGCGCCATCGTCAGGACGGCGGCCATGGAGCAGGTAACGCTCAGAGAGCGTAATGACGTAGGGCTCGGCATCTGTTTCCTCGGTTCTCTCTTGGCGCGCACGACGCGCGTCGTCGGCGCGCACAAGTCATGGGGACGCGGCGGGTCGTTCCAATACCCTTAACATAGCAGTGTTTCGTGTACGAGTCGTTTGGTTTGTGGCTCGCGTAGACCTCCTCGGTCGTGGCAGGCCGCTCGCCCAGCGGCCGCCCGGGTCGCTCCTGTCCGCACGTTGCACACCGTCCGTTCGAGGCGGTAATCAACCCCAGCGGGTAGCATAATCAGCGTACATCGGGAACACGTCCTCGGTCGATAAGCGCTCGGACGTCTGGCCGTTTGGCGCGGTGCTCCGCGAGATGCTGGCCGGGCGGAAGGTGTTCGACGCGAACGATGTCTCGACTACGTTGGCGAGAGTGATCGAGCGCGAGGCCCGCACGGTCGAGGCACTCTCGCTGTGTTGGGGGGAAGACTAAATGATTCACTTCGAATGCACGGTGCAGGAGGGCTGTGTGTCGGACGAACTTCGTCCGAGTCTGGTATCGGCGATTGAGAAGGCGTGTAACGAAACTCTGGGCCACGACGAAGGTCCGGTTGAGGTGTCGTGGACGGTCATTCCTAAGGGGTTTGGATTCCGAGGCGGACAACCGTCCACGACTTCTTTAGTTCGGGGCAGGATTCCCGACGGCTGTGATCGGGAGACCCGGTCAAGGATTCTTCAGTCGATCGGAGACTCGTGGTGTCGGATCACCGGCGCGTCACCCGAGGAACTCATGGTATCGGCCCGCGACCGGAGCTGGTCCGGCTAATTCGTTGGGAACACGAAAGGAGAAAAGGAAATGCCGTTCTATCGGTGTCTGACGCCAAAGGGTTCGCTCTCTTTCGAACAGCGGCAGGAGGTTGCTGTCGCGTTCACCGACGTGCATTGTGGGATCTCCGCCGCCCCGAGGAACTTTGTGAACGTTGTCTTCCTCGAGGCCTCTGATGGCGCTGAGATTGCCGACTCGCACGGACGGGGCGTGTTGAAATGCGACACTCCGTATTTCATTGCGGGAGGCAATCGAGCAGGACGTCCTCCTGAGATGAAGCAGCAGATTCTGGACGGACTGATCGATAGGTTCTCGGAAATCGCCGGGGTTCCCAGGGACCAAGTAAGCGGCCACATTAGTGAAGCACCAGCCTCGTGGACGATGGAAGCGGGGAAAATCCTTCCTGACCCGGGATCGGAAACCGCAGAGTGGTATACACACGCTGCAGCATCAGGTTGACGCTTGTAGCGGGCGCGACGTGGGCGTACTACAGACGCCGCTCCACGTGAAGCGGTATTCCTTCAACTCATGCAACAGGTACGACAGCGTGCTTGACACCTTGTGGCGCAGGCCGAGGATGGGATGCGGCGGCCGCAGCTACGAAACGGCGTTACACTCACGGGCATGACGAGAGCGGTGGCGGTGGTGCTGGTGTCGGTCGGGGTGATTGCGTCGGAGAGCGCGTCTGCGCAGGGTGCTGCCGAGTGGCCGCAGTTTCGCGGGATCCGTGCCGGCGCGGTCGCCGACGATCCCGTTTTGCCGGAGCACTGGAGCGAGACGGAGAACGTCGCCTGGCGGACCGAGATTCCAGGGCTCGGCTGGAGCTCGCCCGTTGTCTGGGGTGCACACGTCTTCGTGACCTCCGCGATCAGCGCGGGGGCGGAGCCCGATCCGGTCCCCGGGCTTTACGACCCAGGGGACGAGCACGGCAAGACGCGCTCGACCGCGTCGCATCGCTGGATGGTTTACGACCTTGACTTCGAGTCGGGGCGTGTCAGATGGGCGCGGGAGTTGACAGAGCTGGTGCCGCCGGAGCTCAAGCACCTCAAGAATAGCTTCGCCTCGGAGACGCCGGTCACCGACGGGCGCCGCGTCTACGTCTACTTCGGCAGCGTTGGCCTCGTGGCGGCGCTCAATATGAGCGGCGAGACGGTGTGGACGGCGAACGTCGGGGCGTTCAATGGGGGCCAGGAGTTCGGCACTGCGGCGTCACCCGTACTGCACGACGGTCGGCTCTACATCGTCAATGACAACACCACCCGCTCGTTTCTGACGGCCTTCGATACGGCCACCGGTGCCGAGGTCTGGCGGATCGATCGGGACGAGACAGAGAATTGGTCGACTCCGTTCGTGTGGGAAAACGAGGTGCGCACTGAGATCGTCACGACGGGTCGGCGCAGGATCCGGTCGTATGACCTCGACGGCAACGAGCTGTGGGAGTTAGGCGGGATGACGGTCAACGTCGTGCCGACCCCGTTCGCCCGGCACGGGCTGTTGTACCTCAGCTCTGGATACCCGGGGGGCTTTCCCCGCCCCGTCTACGCGGTGCGTCCCGGTGCGTCCGGTGATATCTCACTGTCAGAGGGCGAGACGGGCAATGCCTCAATTGCGTGGTATCAGCCGCTGCTCGGGACCTACAGCACATCGGCGCTCGTCTACGGTGACTACTACTACACCCTACTCGACCGTGGGTTCCTGCTCTGTCACGACGCGCGGACCGGTGAAGAAATCTACGGACGGCAGCGCATCGCGCCGGGCCACGGGTTTACCGCGTCGCCGTGGGCATATAACGGCAAGGTGTTCGTGCTCAGCGAGGACGGCGAGACCTATGTCATCGCGTCCGGGCCAGAGTTTGAGATCCTCCATACCAACGTGCTGGACGAGATGGCGTTGGCGACGCCGGCCGTCGTGCGCGGCAGCGTCTTCATCCGGACACAGACGAAGCTCTACCGCATCGCTCGGCGATAGGCTTCGAAGAGGACGCCGCTAGCGCGCCGCCTTGGCTTCCTGGGCGCGAGTGCCGCCTAGGGAACCTGCAACAGCCCAATTCCCCTCGTGGCAGGCGTACTCGTAGATCACGTAGTTGGGGTCGCGCGTTAGCGGCATCGAGATCGTCCAGGGTTGCGTGTAGACGTTGGGGTCCTCAATCGTAACGGTCCACATGATCGTGTCGTCCGATACGCGCTCATAGCGCTCGACTACATGTAGTGCTTTGCTCGTCGGGATGCCCTTGAGGCGGCCACCGGCGAAGCTCGATGCGATCCAGCCGCGGTTGTGAAAGTTCCTGGTCTCGACCACTAGGACATCGCCGTCCCAGTGGGCGCGTGCGTCACCCATCCACTGGCGGATCGCCCCATCGATGTGCGGCCGGTCCGACAAGGGGATAATCCGGACGTCGTGGATCATCTCGTGCTGAATCGCGACGTGCTCACGCGTCTGCACGATGCGATACGCGTTGTTGTAACCGGCCGGCAGCATCGATCCAGGCACGCCGCGTGAGAGGCATCGATCCCATACGCTGATGTGCTGGTAGTGGTCGCCCTCGTGGGCGAGGTTGTACGCCTTAGCCTCGAGGGCCCATGCCTTGATCGGTGCGCGTCCGTCCGGCGGATCGACCACCATCGAGGTCTGTCCCGTCGAGAGTACGGTGTCGCCGGAGTCGAGCCAGTAGCTGCCGTAGCCACCCACGTTTCCGCCGGCTTCGTAGCGCTGCGCGGGCGTGTCGTCGCGTGCCTGCTCGTCCACTGCCCGCTGTTGGTTGATGCGTGCCATCTCCTCATCGGTGAGGAACGCTTTGCCCACGTCCGCATCGCGGCGCTCGATCGGCGTCAGCGTCTTGTTCCCCCACATGCCTTGGAGGTCGGGATGACCATCCGCCGTCCGAGAATGCGTCCAATTCGGGTCCGCGACGCGATGGACCTGGCCGGACGCGGCTAGTGGAAACGCGGCACACAGGGTTCCGACCACGGCCAACGTCGTCATGTATGAAGTGCGCATAGGATCCTTGATTTTCTCCGTGTCTCGTGTCGCAAGCGGTGTGGCGTCGCTACCGGCTCCCGGTGCCCGTGGTCGCCGCCTCGGCTCGTTCTTGAACCCGGGCGCCAGCCAGGAGGTTCGTCATGCCGTAATTCCCCTCGTGACAGGCATACTCGAACAACGGAGCGTCGGTACGCTTCATTGGAATCTCGGCGGTGAACGGTTCGGTGAACGTGGCCGGGTCGTCAATGGTGAACGCGTAGAGAAGGCGGTCGGCGTCGATGAGCGTGAAACGCTCGATGAGTCGTAGGGTTGTACCGGTCCCATACGACTGCAGGATGGTGTAGAAGCTCCCGGTCTTGTCGGTGAAGTTCGTCGACTCGACGACGAACGTGTCACCCTCCCAGTAGCCACGCGAATCGCCCATCCATTGGCGGATCCCGGCAGCGAGGTGCGGGCGCTCGACGAGCGGCACGATGCGGGCGTCGTGCACCATCTCGTTCAGAATCACGACATAGTCCGGAGTCTGAAAGAGCTGGATATTGTTGTTGTACGCGCTCGGCTGCATTGGTGGCCCGGCGTTGAAGCCGAGCATGCAGCGCTCGGAGAGCCCGAGGTCCTCAGGACCGTGGGCGGGTCCGCCGATGATGACCCGTTCCTTCACCGGGCGCCGCCGGGCGGTGCGGCGCGCGTTGTCCGCTTCGTCGATGCCGTCGACCCGCGCGGGGATTCGCCCGTCCGCCGGGTCGACGATGAGCGACGTCCGCCTATCCTCCGTGAGCTCGTCGCCCCAGTCCCACCAGAAGTCGTTGTAGGCGCGTTCGACGTCGGCTTGCGCCCCACCGTCGCGCCGGTCGGCGTTGCGGCTCTCGCGCGATGCTTGCTGAAACGCGGCCGCCTCCTCTGGCGTGAGGACCGTTTTGTCGGCGAGCGCTTCGGGCCGCTCCAGCGGCGTGATGGTGCGAAAGTCCCAGATGCCGACGAGATTTGGGGCACCCCACGGGGTACGCGGTCCAGTCGTGGCGGCGGCCGACCGCCGGTGGGTGGTCACGCCGAACAGCGCGAGGTCGATCGTGTCGGCCATCGCCTTGTAGCCCGCGTCGTTGGGGTGGAGCCAGTCGCCGGGGTGATAGTCGGCTCGCATCTTCGTCGGCGCATCCGGGTCCCGGACGGCGGCGTCGAAGTCGAATACCGCGTCATAGGCGCCACTTGTGCGGATCCAGTCATTCAGCGCCTGGCGTTTCGCCTCTCCGACCGCCGTCCAGTAGAAGGCGCCTTCGAAAGGAGTTAGTGTGCCTGCGTAGATCTCGAGACCGCGTGCGTGGGCGCGTTGGATCAACGTGCGATGCGCAGCGATGAGATCCTCTACCGTCGGCATGTCGGCGTCGAATGCCATGCCGATGTCGTTGGTCGTCTCGAGAACGATGACGTGGGTGACGCCCGGTTGCAGCAGCACATCGCGGTCGAGGCGCGACAACCCGCTCGGCCCAAACAGCGCGTTCGGGTTCGGTGGGCCATCGTTCTGGGGCGCAGGAATGCCGGCGCGTTGCAGGATGCCGAGGCCTGCGTTGTGGCTGAGCACCCGGTTCCCAGCGATCCCGACGTTGAGAACGCCCGGTGCCCGGTCGCCGTATTCCGCGACCAGCCTTCGCGCAAGGAAGTCCGGCCAGCGGCGGTTCGTGTCGACCGTGGAGCCGGTGCCGTCCGTGATCGAATCGCCCAAGGTCACGATGGCGCCCGGCGCGGTCGCGTTCCACACGTCGACCCGCGACACGAAGTACCACTGCTGGACCGTGGAGTCGACCGGCAGGTCGGACACGCCGCTGTGATTGCCGCTCGACGAGAGGTAGTTGGTGGTCAGGCCGGTCGAATGGACCGTGGCGGGGGAGGTTGAGCCCCAGGTGTCGCCCGGGAGATAGAGGTCGACGGCGAGGTCGCCGAGCGCCGGCACGTCGATCGCGATCGGGTCGCTGAGCACCGACGAGCCCGCTTCGACCGTCACCGCGGGATGTCCGCCGAATGTCAGATGCGACCCGCGCCCGATCCGCGAACCGTCGGCGCGCAGCGCCAAGTGCGCAGCACCGATTTCGAGGGCCTCGGTGCCAAAGAGGTTGGAGATCGCGACGCGGGCCTCGGAGCCACCGATGCTCGTGTGTACGATCTGACGCAGCGTCTGGTTCTGGAGGCGCGCCGTTGCAAACGGACCGGCCGGTGCTGCCTGTGCCGATGGCGCCGGAGGATCGGCCGCCAACGGGCCAGTGCTCCAGGTCCCGATCCACTGGCCGCCTCTGTCCTGGGCCTGCGCCAGTCCGGACAGCGTGAACAACCCGACGAGCGCTACCATCGCGATACGGACGCCTGGTCGCATGATTCGTCTATCCACCGTTGACTGCTCCTCAAATTCGGATCGGGCTTCGCCCCGACCCCCCCCACGCGTGGGCGCTCTGTGCCCTTCGACGACGCTCAGGACACCCTCGAGCCATGTCGAGGGGCGGGGACCCGCGAGCCCCCCACTCCGCGCCCGCGAGGTGCGCTGTGCGCGCCTTGTCGTCGCGGACGGTACGACATCGACGAGGAAATGCTCGTTGCATGCCCCACACCGGCCGAACCGAGTGGGGTCCTCGCGCACCGACCCGCTCCGACACCAATTATTATGCGCCGATTCCGGTTTCCTTGACAGGCGGTCCGGGAGCCGTACAGTAGTGCGCAGCACCTCCGGCGACCAGTGCGCCGGAACACCGGTAAGCGAGGGAGGTGTGCGATGCCGGAGGGGGAATGCCGATGCAACGGATGGTCGTGATAATCCTGGGAGTCGTGCTCGGGCTCGGGGCGGCGGCCGACGCCGGACAGCAAGACTGGGCGCAGTTTCGCGGCGCGACGGCCGGTGTCGTTCCCGATGACCCGATCTTACCCGAGCGTTGGAGTGAGACGGACAACGTCGCCTGGCGCGTCGAGATCCCTGGTCTTAGCTGGAGTTCTCCGGTCGTCGCAGGCAACCACGTCTTCGTGACATCAGCCGTCAGCGCCGGCGCAGAGCCCGACCCGATCAAAGGGCTCTACGACCCCGGCATGGAGAACGGCTCAGAGGGGTCGGCGAATGAACATCGGTGGATGCTCTACGACATCGACTTCGCCAGCGGGCGCATCCGCTGGCAGCTCGAACTCCACAGCGCGCCGCCGCCGATGAAGCGACACCTCAAGAACAGCTTTGCGTCCGAAACGCCGGTGACCGACGGGCGTCGGGTCTATGTCTACTTCGGGAGCATCGGTCTGCTGACGGCGGTCAACCTGAGCGGCGAGACCGTCTGGACGACCGAGATCGACATCTACAACACGTTGCTCGAGATGGGCACGGCGGCGTCACCGATCCTCCATGGCGATCGCCTGTATCTAGTGAACGACAACACGACACGTTCGTTCATGGCCGCTTTCGACAAGGACACGGGTGAAGAGCTGTGGCGGGTCGATCGGGACGAGGAGGGCCAGAACTGGTCAACGCCGTTCGTCTGGGAGCACGACCTTCGCACCGAACTGGTCACGGCCGGGACGCAGGGTGTTCGCTCGTACGATCTGGACGGGGACCTGATCTGGGAACTCCACGGGATGTCTGGGTTGACGATCCCGACCCCGTTCACCAGTCACGGGCTGCTCTACATCAGCTCGGGGTACCCCGGTGGCGGCCTGCGCCCGGTGTACGCCGTGCGCCCCGGTGCGTCGGGTGACATCTCGCTTTTTCCCGAAGAGGCGATGCGGTCGGGGATCACGTCCGGGTTTCCCGGGCCGCTGACGTCGTCGGACGATATCGCCTGGTCGTACCCCCTGCTCGGTACGTACAACACGTCGGCCATCGTGTACGGCGACTACTACTACACGCTGCTAGATCGCGGGTTCTTCCTGGCGCACGATGCGCGTACCGGTGAGGAAATCTACGGCCGCCAACGGCTCGAGATCGGGAACGGGTTCACCGCGTCCCCCTGGGCCTACAACGGTAAGATCTTCCTGCTGAGCGAGGACGGGGACACGTACGTGATCGCAGCGGGACCCGAGTTCAAGATTCTGTACAAGAACTCGCTGAATGAGATGGCGTTGGCGACACCGGCCATCGCGCACGGGAGCGTCATTCTAAGGACGCAATCGAAGCTCTACCGGATCAAGAAGGGAGCGGAGTAATGATGGTCCGGACGATGCGGTGCGGCGGG
This sequence comes from uncultured Vicinamibacteraceae bacterium, assembly GCA_964646815.1. Taxonomy (GTDB): domain Bacteria; phylum Acidobacteriota; class Vicinamibacteria; order Vicinamibacterales; family UBA8438; genus CAZYFH01. Next base: position 87,946 of record CAZYFH010000007.1, read on the forward strand.
TGGGTCGTGGCGTTGGTCCTTTTGAGCACGAGCGCCGTGGCGCAGACGTTTCGCCTGGAGGCGGTGGGGGAGATACCGGGTCCGGTCGAGCGGGTACGCGCGCGTGGCGACTTCGCCTATGTGTCAGGCGGCCACACGTTCACCATCTACGATGTGTCAGCGCCCTCGCGTCCCAAGAAACTCGGCTCACACACCTTTCCGCAGGAGATCTGGGGCTTCCGCCTCTCCGGCGATCGCGCGTACATCGGGGCGAACTTCTTCGGCCTCGGCATCGTGGACATCTCGGACCCGGCCCGACCGGTGTTGCTGGGGCAACATAAGACGCTGGGCCAGACGAAGGTCGGCGCGGTGGCCGACACCAAGGTGGGCATCATCGATCACATGGAGGGCTTCGTATTGATCGACGTCACGGAGGAGACTGCGCCCGCCTCGATCGGGTCGTTCTTTCTCGACGGCTACGCGCGCGACGTCGTCACCTCCGGGTCGATGGCCTACGCTACCGACTCGCCGTCTGGGCTCTACGTGTTCGATCTCGCCAGACCGGGGATGCCCGAGCCGGTCGGCGTCGTCCATGCCCCGAACGCGCCGCGCGACATCGAGGTCGCCCCTGGGACGGGCGCGCGGCCGACACTGATCGTCGGGGCTGGCGGCGGCAACGTCCAGGTGTACGACGTGTCAGACCCATCGGCGCCAGCCAGGCTCGGGACCGTCGAGACGCCCGGCCGGGCGTCGCGCGTGTCCGTCGCTGGCCAGCACGTTTTTGTCGCCGACTCCAACGCCGGGATCCAGGTCGTCGACCTGTCGATGCCGGCGACCCCGACGCTGACTGGTTCGTTCGCGACGCCCCGTCCCGCGCGCGATGTGGCCGCGTCGGCGACACTCGTCTTCGCTGTGGTGGGCGATAGCGAGCGCGAGGGGGAGGATCGGCACGTGATGATCCTGCGGCGCGTGCAGTAGCTTCACGGCCGCAGCGCCCCCGAACATCTCCACCATGACGCAGTTGCCACGGCGTGACTTTCTCACCGGCGTCTCGGCGTTCGGCGCGCTCGGCCTCGCATACGCTCTCGGCCGCCCCTTCTCGACCTCTTCCCGCGGGCTTGTGCAGGAGCGCGAGGTGGGCCCCATGGTCGAGACCGACCGTGGCAAGGTTCGCGGTGCGATCCGGCGTGGCGTACACGTTTTCAAAGGCATTCCGTACGGGGCGCCGACCGGCGGCGAATACCGGTTTATGCCCCCCACTAGGCATTTCTGGACGAGCCCGCGCGACGCGTTCGACTACGGGGCGAGCGCGCCACAGGCGCGACCGCAGCCAGCGACGAGCGAGGAGTGCCTCTTTCTCAACGTCTGGACCCCCGGGCTCGGGGACGGTGGCAAGCGGCCGGTGATGGTTTGGTTGCACGGTGGTGGATTCTCGTCGGGGTCTGGATCGTCGCCGACCTACGACGGCGTCAACCTCTGCCGCGGCGGCGACGTCGTCGTCGTCACAATCAACCACCGGTTGAACGTCTTCGGGTCGCTGTATCTGGCGGGTCTTGCAGGGAACGATTTCGAGGCGTCGGGCTGCGTCGGGATGCTCGATATCGTCGCTGCCCTTGAGTGGGTACGCGACAACATCAGGCGGTTCGGCGGGGATCCCGGCACGGTCACCATCTTTGGCGAGTCAGGCGGCGGTCGAAAGGTGTCGACCTTGCTCGCGATGCCGGCGGCGACCGGTCTGTTTCACCGCGCGATCATCGAGAGCGGCGCGGTCCTGCGGTTGCGTAGCCGCGAGGACGCCACACGTGAGGCAGAGTTGGTGCTGGCCGAGCTCGGACTGACGTCGCGGCAGGTCCGAGACCTGCAGCGTGTGCCGACGGCGCGGCTCCTGACGGCGCACCAGACGGTGGTCGCCGCGTTCGAGCCGGGAGAGCGCATCATCGGGACGACCGCCAGCACGCCGGTCCGGGACGGCACGCTGTTGCCGGTTCACCCGTTCGATCCGACGGCGACCAGCATTTCGGCCGATGTGCCGGTTCTCGTCGGCTATAACCGGACCGAGGAGACGCTGTTCGCCCGCCCCGCGGATCTCGATCTCACAGCAACTGAGCTCACGGCTCGGATAGTCGCCCGCCTCGGGACCGAGGTCTCGCCGGGACATGTCATCGGCACGTATCGGCAGGCACATCCGACCGCGATCCCTTGGGATCTCTTCATCCTGATCGCGACCGATCACCCGCGCGGGATATACGCGCGAGAGTTGGCAAGGCGGAAGGCCGATCTCGGCCGCGCGCCCGCGTATCTCTACCGCTTCGATTGGGAGATCGACGCAGTGCTGAAATCAGCGCACGCGCTCGAGATTCGCTTCGTCTTCGACAATATCCATCACGCCGAGACGCGGTTGTTCGACATGCCAGTAACGCCGGAGGCCGAACGGTTGGCCGGCACGATGAGCCGCGCGTGGACCACGTTCGCCCGCACGGGCAACCCCAACACAGCGGTGCTCCCGCAGTGGCCGGCGTATTCGGCGCGCGCGCGTGCGACGATGCTGTTCAACGATGACAGCCGCATCGCGCACGATCCGGATCGCGAGCCTCGTCTCGTCATGGAGCGCGTGCTCGGACTAACGTAGCGCCGGCCTGGTCACGGCGTCGGTCAGCTCACGGCCTGAAGCCCACGCGACGGAGAGCACGCGTGGCCCGGCCCACGTTAACCGGCGAGCGTCCACAGGCCCCAGACCACGAGACCCACTCCGGCCGTGCGCGTTAGTATCGCGGAGCGCACCAGCGTCTGGTCGACGAAGACGAACAGCGTGACGCCGCCCATCCAGATGAGGCTCATTACGCCCGCGACGAATGCCACCGCCATGAGCGCCCAGCAGCAGGTGACGCAATACAGCCCGTGATCCACGCCCATCCGGAGCGCACCCGTACGCCCCGCGCGCCAGGACGTGAGGAAGAACCCGAGCGGCGATTGGCAGTGTGCCAGGCAGCGGTCTTTGAGCGACGTCCACTGGAAGACGCCCACCAGGACAAGCAGCGCGCCACCGCAGACGGGATCCTGGAGTGCTCCCATGGGCGACAATAACGCCCCCTCGTGCATCGCCCACTGTAGTCCCACCGCGCCGATGCTGAAGCCGCTCCAGGCGAGCAGATAGCCGGTCACGAACAGACCGGAAGTGATCGGTGGATGTGACCATGGCGCCGTCGACGACGATGACGACGCGATGCGGTAGCAGGCGACCATCCAGGGGATGACGGTCGGCAGCATCATGACCGACATCATCACGATCCAGATCGTGATGGCACTACCGATCTCGTACGCGCCCCAGGGGGCGACCGGCGTGTCAAGGATCACTCGGTGACTTCCCATGAGAAGTGTGAGTACAGCCCGTGCGTTCGCTCGTTCGCGAAGGCGACCGCCGGGTTGGTGCTGCGGGTGCGGCCTCGCGCGAGGACGTGTACTGGACCGTGGATGACGTTGTGCAGGTTAGAGAGGAGAGCGTCATCTTTCCCGTCGCTGCCACGAATGGCCGTCACCGTCGTCTCGAAGAGGTCGGGGATCGTCACGTGTTTGTCTCGGCCCTGGTCCTCGAACCGTATCGGCACGAACCGCGAGTCGAGCTGATGAGACACGAAACGGCTCAGGATGGCCCACGGTCCGCCAGCTCGCCCAGAGAAGATGGCTTCCAGTGCGACCCGTTGCGCACCGCTCGCGTGCTGGTCGATATAGAAGATCTGGGTCCAGTCGCCCGAGTACATCCGGACCGGAGCGTCGAAGACGACGACCACGTTGAGGTCGTCGAGGGTCGTTTCGCCGTAATACCCGGCGTCGATGTGGAACGCCCAATGCCCGCGACAACGGTCGCCGGTGCAGATCTGCTTGAACGAGACATGGGCAGGGCAGAGCAGCTGACAGCTGCAATTCTCGAAGAGGAGCCCGCGGGCGTGCCACGACGCGTCCGACATCGGCGGCTACTCCCAGCGAAAGACTTTTGTGGTTATCCCGGTGCAGACCACAAAGACGACGATGAGCGCAGTTACGTCGACCAGGTGTGCCGACCAGGGTGAACCCGACCAGATGCCGCGAAGTAGCGATACCGCATAGGTGACGGGCAGAGCGCGCGCGCCGAGCTCGAGCCAGCGGGGCAGTACCTCCAGGTCGTAGAACAGTCCCGACAGCGCGACCATCGGAAAGAGCAGCATGCCGCCGAGCGGCTGGGCGAAGCGCGCGGTCGGCACGATACTGGCGATCACGAAGCCGAGGGACAGCATGCTCCAAGTGCTGAAGAGCAGGGCCAGCATGAAACCGAGCACGGGCACATCGACATCGACGGGATAAAACCGGCGCCCGGCCAGGATCATCAACGTGAGTGTGGCCGCGGTGAAGGCCAACTTGACGACGACGTGCGCCACCAGAATCGTAGGGGGCCGCAATGGCGTGGCCCGGAGCCGCTTGAGGATGCCGCCCTCGCGGTAGATAGCGATGACGGTGATCAGGGAGAGAACGGCGTTGATCGTGATCAGAATAGAGATAAGAACCGGAAGGTCGGTGCGCACGAAGGAGCCGATACCCGCCGATGCTGATGAGAGGCTGTCGCCCAGTATGCGCCCGACGACGATGAACACCAGCACCGGCATCGCGACGGTGCCGACGAAGCCCAGCGGCTCGCGCACGAAGATCTTTGTCTCGAGCCAGGCGAGCTTTCGGAGTCCGCGCAGCATCAGTGCCTAGTTCCGGATTGAATGTCCCGTCAGCTTCAAGAACACGTCCTCGAGATTCGGCAACACCGTCCTGAACTCCGTCACCCGCATGCCGTGCTCCGACAAGCACTGGATAACGTCGGTGACCAGGTCCTCGCCGGCGCCGCGAATCGTGTAGTGCGGTCTGTCACACTCGACGGCGGCGACCCTCGGGATCTCGTGAAATCGAGTCTCCGCGCCGGGGGCGTCGGTGGTTAGCATCACAGAGCGTTCCGGGCAGTGCCGTCCGATGAGTCCCGCCGGGCTGTCGACGTCGATGACGCGGCCATGCTCGACGATCGCCACGCGATCGCACAGGCGCTCGGCTTCCTCCATCAGGTGCGTGGTGAGAACGACCGTCTTGCCCCGGCCACGGATACCGCGCACGAGATCCCAGATCGCTCGACGGGCCTGCGGATCGAGACCGGTCGTCAGCTCGTCTAGGAAGACGACCTCCGGATCGTTGATAAGCGAGAGCGCGATGAACAGGCGTTGCTTCTGCCCGCCCGACAGCGTCATGAACCAGGCGTTGCGCTTTTCCGCCAGCCCGAGCTGGCCGAGCAACTGGTCGGCCTCGATGGGTGTCGTGTAGAGCGATGCCCAGAGGTCGACGGCCTCCCACACCTTGATGCGCTTCTGGAGCTGTGCCTCTTGCAACTGGATCCCGATCCGATCTGCCAGAGCGTAGGCGTCCCTGATGGGGTCGAGCCCGAGCACCGAGATCATGCCCGCGTCAGGCGTTCTCAGACCCTCGATGCACTCCATTGTGGTGGTCTTGCCAGCGCCGTTCGGGCCGATCAATCCGAAGATCTCACCCCGACGCACATCGAAGGACACCTCGTCGACCGCGATGGTCGAACCGTAGGTTTTGCGGATGCCCGACGCGACGACGACGGCGGGGTGGGCTGTGTCGGGTGGAGTCACGGTCGTTCGTCGACGAGGCGCCCCTGATCGGCCTACGGCTGGACCGCCTCCAGGGTGATCGACCGGAGTGGCGCGGCTCGATCACGCATATCCGTGTCGCCCGCGGGGAAGTCGTTCTGCTGGAGCATGTAGGCCAACACGGCCGCCTTGTCACTCCGGCTCAGGCTCCCAGGATTGCCTTCCGGCATCGAGATCCGGATCCGCTCAAAGAGATCGCCGATCGTCAGGCCGTTCCAGGCCCACCGGAAATCATCACCCGCGAGCGCCGGCGCGGTCTCGCCCCCCTCGAGCGTCTGGCCGTGGCATTCGGCGCACGCGTTCTTGTAGACCGGTCCGCCGCGCACCGCCTGGGCTTCCGTATAGATCCCGCTCCAGACCGACGTCGGCGGCTGGACCATCGCGGCGCTGAGGGTTGCCGCGAGCAAACCGAGGGCGCCGACTCCGGCGAGCGCGGCGTGAGTCTGCATGGCATTGGGATTCTATCGGAGACCGCCCTCGGGAGCATCTGCCGCGCGTCGGCTGCACGTTCGGAATAGTGTCACGGAAGTACGCAAAACAAGCGATGGAGCCGTTGCAGAAAACGCTCACAATGGCCGGGAGCGTCGACGGCCGAGTTGCGCCGAGACCCCCCTGCGACACGGCGACCAGTTATCGACCATTCTCGACGTGGTCGGCCTCAAGGCGAACCTACGGACCTGCCTGTGCGAGATCCTCCCCAATAGCTGACTGCGGGAGCTCGATCGATTCCTCGGAGCGGTCGATGCGCTGTAGCTGCAGGAGAGCCATCTCGTGATCGCTGCGCTGGCCGATGTCGCCGACTACATGACCCGGCTCATCGGTGTGGTGGACCCGAAAGGCCGCGGGCTGGACATACCACTGATTCTGCAGGACCCTGCTTCGCTGACGGCACCTACCGCCGATCTGTACTGCCCATTCCGCCAGGAGCTGCACGCCTCGCTGCGAGGCGTGCAGCGGCGCCGACTGGTTCGTGGAAGTCAAGCGCGGCGCATTGCCTACTTGCTGGACGAGCGAGTCCACGAGCGGTGGACATTGGCGCGTCTCACCTCGGTCACGCGCATGTCGCGATCACATCTCGCCCGGGTCTTCGGGCGGGAGATGGGGATGACCGTACATAATTACGTCGCACGAGCAAAAATCCTGCGGGCCGTGGATCTGATCAAGGCGGAGGAGAAGATCGAAAGCGCGATGCTAAGGCTCGGTTACCGGAACAAGACCAGCTTCTATCAGTTGTTCTGGCGCTACGCTGGCGTCGGACCAAGTCAGGTAGCGACAGCCCGCGACGCCAGTGGCGGACTGACGGGTCGGTATACGAGGCGCACCGAGGGCCACCCCGTGACGAGCGCCGGCCTACTTGCTGCGCAAGGCGAGCACGAACAGCACGTGGGCGGCGAACGCTGCAATTCCCGTGATGATCACTGCAACGAGGGGATTCACTTCGAACCTCCGGAAGCCGACTCAGCCGCCATTGTAACAGGCGACGGCGGTCAGCGCTGCGGGTTTAGAGTCTGCCCCACCTCTCGTCTCGAGTAGGCCTGTATACACTAAATGAGGTTGGCCACCCGCGTCAGGCAGTGAACGGAGCCGCGCTGCCAACTACCCGGTACGTCGCTGCTGACACGAGCGGACCGGCGCTTGTCGCTGGACATAGGCTGCGACTACGTATCACTTTTCGCTAGTGGCCCGTCCGGGCCATTTGTCCCTAGGCCGGACATGGCTGCTGGGAACCGGTGGTGGCCGTCCAGCCTGCCACCGAGCGCAGCCGGCGCGGTGAACTGATGCGACGGATTGCCCTCGGCCTCTTCTTCGTTTCCGGCGGTCTCGGACTGCTCTACGAAGTCGTCTGGATGCGCCTGCTCGTTCTGTTCTTCGGCTCGACCCACTTTGCCGTCACCGCTGTGTTGACCGCGTTCATGGCGGGGATTGCGCTCGGCGCCCTCGTCGCCGGACGACATGTCGACCGCATCGATCGACATCCCCTCTTCGTCTACGGCCTGCTCGAATTCGGCGTTGGGGTGAGCGCATTGTGCGTGCCCGTGATTCTCGACGTGATTCGGCCAGGGTTGGCCGTCATGTCGCAGGTATTCGCGTGGTCGTTCTATGTCGGCAGCCTGCTCCGTTTTCTGCTGGCGCTCGTGGTCCTCATCGTGCCCACGATGCTCATGGGCGCCACCTTGCCGACGCTGAGCCGACTGATTGCCCAGCGTGGCCGCCGGATCGAGGGCGCGGTCGGGTGGCTCTACGCCGCGAACGTCTTCGGCGCGGTTGCCGGCACCGCGCTGACCGGATTCGTGCTGCTGCCGTTGTTCGGGATCGGGGACACAGTGGCGTGGGCCGCGCTTTGCAATTTCGCGCTGGGTGCGGTCGCACTCGGCGTTGCGCGTGGTCGACGACGCGCGGATGAGTCCGACACCGTGGAGGTGCCAACCGTGGTGCCGCGACGTCGGCCTGTTGCCCAATTTTCGAGCGGACCAAGGCACGACTACGGCCGGCTAGCGCTGTGGGCGGTGGCGCTGTCTGGTGCGCTGGCTATGGTCTACGAGATCGCGTGGACGCGGGTGCTCGGGTTGGTGCTCGGTTCATCGGTCTATGCCTTCACCGTGATGCTGTCGACGTTTCTCCTCGGGCTTGCCAGCGGCGCGGCTCTGGGTGTGCGCGTTGGGGTACGCGCTGCGGCGGGCCCCCCGGTGGTGCGCCTTCTGACGGTCGTCATCAGCCTCGGTGCTGTGGCGGGGTTCCTCACGCTTCACACCCTCGCCGGGTTGCCGCCTCTATTCGCGTCGTGGTTCCACGCGTTTGGTCTCGCGGACGGGGCTGCGGTCGGGCGGTTGGCGCGGCTGGCGACGCTCGAGTTTCTTGTGGCCTCCGCGGTGATGCTCCCAGCCACCGTGAGCCTCGGGATGGTGTTCCCCCTAGCCTTGAGGCTATGGATCAGGGGACCGGAGGGGATCGGGCGCGCGGTCGGCACGCTGTCGGCGGCCAACGCCAGCGGCACGATCGTGGGCGCGACGGCGGCCGGATTTGTCGTCCTCCCGTGGCTTGGCCTGCAAGGGAGCGTTCTTGCTGCCGTCGTCGCGGGCATTGTGTTGGCCGCCTGGATAGACGCGCGAGTGTCGGTCGGGTCGGCCGCCCGTGTGTGGGGCGCGCAAGGCCTCGCTGCCGTCGCGATCGCGATGGTCGTGCTGGCACGACCCGCGTGGGACCCGCTCGTGATGAACAGCGGCGTGTTTCAGTATGCGTCGGAGCTCACGGGAAACGCGGTGACCCGCGAAGGCTTCCGCGCTGCCCAGTATCGAGACATGGAGGTGCTGCACTATGAAGAGGGACTGACGGCCAACATCCTCGTTGCACGGCAGCGGTCGAACGACAACGTCTGGATGTCGATCGACGGCAAGCTCGATGCGTCGTCGCGTGCGGATCTGCCGACGCAGCTCTTGCTCGGGCATCTGCCCATGCTCTGGCTCGGTTCGCGCGCCGCGGACGCACCGTCCGCCATCGTGATCGGATATGCGAGCGGGATCACGACCGGCGCCGTGACACGACACGCCCCGTCCCGAGTCACGGCGGTCGAGATCGAGCCCGCGGTGGTGCGAGCTTCCGCGTTCTTCGACCATGTCAACCACACGCCGCTGGCCGACCCGGCGGTCGAACTCGTCGAGGGTGATGGTCGGACGTTTCTGATGTCCGGTCGCGCCCCCTACGACGCGATCATCTCCGAGCCGTCTAACCCCTGGATGACGATCGCCGCTAACTTGTTCACGCGAGAGTTCTTCGAAGCTGGCCGGGAGCGGCTTGCCCCCGGGGGCGTGTTCAGCCAGTGGATTCAGCTCTACGGGCTCCCGTTGGCCGATCTGCGCTCGCTTGTGGCCACCTTCGCGTCGGTGTTTCCCCGCGTGTCGATGTTCTGGGCGACTCCGGGCCGCGATATCGTGCTGCTGGGGTCCGAGGGGACGCTCGCGGTCGATGTCGGCCGCCTGGACGCGGCGCTCGGCCGTCCCACGGTGGCCGCGGACCTGGCGCGGATCGGTGTTCGCGGCACCGCGGACCTGCTTACGTACTACCTGACAGGCGACGCGGGGACCCGGCGGTTCGCACGCGACGCGCCGATCAATACCGACGACAACGCGCTGATCGAGTTCCGCGCGCCGTTGAGCCTGCACGCGGACACCGGTCCCGCCAACGTGGTGGCGCTCGAGCGAGTCGCCACAGACCCGCTCGCCGAGGCGATAGGTCTTCCCAACCAGCCGGAGGCGAGAGCCGACGGTTACACCGCGCTGGGCCGCGCGTTCTTTCGGCGGGGGATGTACGAGCCTGCGGTCGCGGCGATCCGCATGGCGGAAGCACTGCATCCCACCGAGACCGGCGCGTTGCGTCTCGAGAGCTACGAGCGGTCGCTGGGGCAAGCTGGGGAAGCGCGGTAGCGCGACCCTTCGGCGCTCGTTACCGCTGGTGGAAGTCCCGCTGCAACCGACCGTTGCCGCATCCCGCAATGGCCGGCGGCGGACCAAGAGCAGTAGGGTCACATACTGGGAATTTTCGCCCTTCTCGCGCCTTGGCATGGCCAGGCGCGCATGAAGTGCAGCGGGGTCTCGGTGCGACGCGAGACTTCCACCACAGTCCACTAGGGATGCGGTTCGGCGAACTCCACGTCCAGTCCCTCGATCACCGGCCGCCGCTGGAAGCGCCGCACGGCGATCCAGGCCTCCAGGGTCAACCAGACCGCGAGTGTGAAGATGAGGGCACCGGTCGTGAGGAGCATCCACTGCGCGGTGGTCCAGTACTCCCACAAGTTGCCTGCCATCGCGGTCAGCGTCGAGAGCAGCATGAAGACCATCGGGACGGCGGTGTAGACGGTGGGTTTGCCGCGCCGCAGGAGGTAGATCGTGACGGCGAGCAGGGCGAGTCCGGCCATGAGTTGGTTGGTAGTCCCGAAGAGCTGGAACAGCGCGAGGCCGGCAAATTCGCCATCGACCTGGAAGAACGCGAAGAACCAGATCGCGGCGATGGCGAACGCCGAAGCGACGTAGCGGTTGCCGAGCACTCCGAGACGCGCGGTCTGACCCATCTCGGTGATGTTGTAGCGCAGCAGTCGTGTCGCCGAGTCGAGTGACGTCAGCGCGAACGACACGACGAGCACAGCGACGAATGTGGTCGCGACTTGGTCGGGGATGCCGAGGGCGCCGAGGAAGCGCGCCGTGCCGCCGATGAACGCCGCGATGTTGGTGCCGAGGCCGTCGGCCGTCTGCCAGCTGACGTAGCGCTCGAGCCAGGCCTCCCGTGTCGCGAACCCCGCGGTGCAGGCGAGCACCGCCATGAGTCCGAGCAGCGACTCGCCGATCATGGCGCCGTATCCGACGAACCGGGCGTCGGCCTCGCTCGACAACTGTTTCGCCGTCGTGCCGGACGATACGAGCGCGTGAAATCCGCTCGCGGCCCCGCACGCGATCACGACGAAGACAAAAGGCACGATGGGCGGCGCGCCGGCTGGGCTGAGGTCGACGACGGGTGCAACGAACGAGGGGTTGGTGAGGAAGAAGCCCGCATACATCACGCCGACACCGGCGTAGAGGAGCAGGCTGTTGATGTAGTCGCGCGGCTGCAGCAGCAACCAGACTGGTAAGACGCTGGCCGCGAACGCGTAGAGGAGCAGTAGCCATTTCCATTGGGCGAGTGTCGGGCCGACGATGGGGAACCGGATGCCGAGCCCGACCAGGAGGAGCATCGTCACGAATCCGGCGGCGGTCAGGCCGCCGAGGCCCCACCCGCGGCGGTGCACCGCGGTGCCCATGACAATCGCCAAGATCATCAGCACACCGCTCGGTAGCACCGCCTCAGGATAGAACTGCGGAGAGAGGAGCACCGCGATGATGTGCACGAATACCCCCATGGCGAGGGCGATGAGAAAGAAGATGACCAGGTGGAAAAGCGTCTTGGCCCGCGGTCCAACTAGGCTCTCGGTCACCTTGCCGATCGATTGCCCGCGTGCGCGGATGGACACCGCGAGCGCGCCGAAATCGTGGACCGCCCCGACGAAGATCGCCCCCAGGACGATCCACACCATGGCTGGTAGCCAACCCCAGATGACCGCGATGGCCGGACCGAGCATCGGCGACAACCCGGTGATCGAGGCGTACTGATGGCCAAAGAGGACGTAGCGGTTGGCCGGCACGTAATCAAGGTCGTCGCGCAGGGCATGAGCGGGCGTCTCCCTGGCCGGATCGATCTCGAACAGGCGATCGGCGAGAAAGCGCGCGTACACTCGATACGCGATGAGATAGGCGATGAAACAGACCAGCGACGCGATCAGTGGAGTCATCCGCGCGTCCACATCACTCTACCAACAGCCGGCCGACGTCCCGCAACGTGGCCAGTCCGTGGACGTCCAGCGCCTGGAGCGGAACGACGATGCGCGGCAGTTGAGCGAACACCGCCTCGATCTCGCGCCGGTAGATGCTCTCTTGGGCGCGGCGGGCGGCCAGGAACTCGTCCTGGGTCGGGGTGTCGCCCTCGTCGGGCAGTACGCGGTTCACCACCAGCGCCGACACGGACACGTCGAAGCGGTCGAGCGTGTCGACAACCTTCCGGCTCTCGAGAATCGACAGGCGATCCGGGTTGACGACTAGGAGAAACGCCGTTGTCGCCGTTTCGAGTAGCCGCTCGCGCGCGACGACGAACTTCCGGCGCCGCGCGTGCAGCAGCGCCTTGAGCCGAGCCTCGAGGCTGCCGGCCGCATGATCCTCCGGCTTGCTCAGCAACGACAGGTCGTCGCCCTTGGCACGCCCGCCTCCAAGGTGTCTCAACATCGAGCCCAGGCGGGTCGAATGTTCCCGGTGGCGCAGCAGACCGTCGATCCAAGCACTCATGACCTCCGGGAGCGAGAGGAGACGGACCGTGTGGCCGCTCGGTGCGGTGTCGAAGATGACGAGATCGAACGGATCGCCGGCAGTGCCCATCAGCTCGGCGACGCGTTCCAGCAGGGCCGCTTCGATCGCACCAGGAGCAGAGCGGGCGAGATCGAGCTGACGGTCGACCTCTGCATAGAGGCGCGGGTGGACCAGCAGTTTCATCTGTTGCTTAACGGTGCCGATGTGCCGCTCAGCCTCGGCGTCCGGGTCGATTTCCAGACCGACGAGGTTTGGAGCGAGCGTGGTCTCCGTATCGCCGATCGTGCGCCCGAAGATGTCGCCGAGCGAATGGGCGGGGTCGGTGGAAACGACGAGACATCGACGATCACGGTCCGCGATGACGACGGCTAGCGCCGCCGCGACCGTGGTCTTGCCGACGCCACCCTTGCCACCGACGAACACGATGCGGTGCCCGGACAGGTCCACGAGATCGGTCAGCAGCAGCGGAAATGGTCCAAGGGAGAGTGCTCCATGCCCATGCGTCGGTGCCACTCGTGAAAGCGGTCCAACAACAACGGTTGCAACTCGAGGGTGTAATAGGTGGCCGGGTTCGGCACGCCCATCAACTCCGCGAAGACGAAGAGCATGAAGAGGTCGTCCTCGTCCCGCCGGGCTCGAGCGACCGCGCCCCGATACGGCGAAATGTAGAACTCCTGCAAGAGCTCGAGAACCGTCTCGAGACGAGAGGAGCTCATGGTTCGCGGAGTCTACGTGCCCGCCGTGGCCGCCGCGGCGCGCCGCTCCCGCAACAAGGCCGACGCGGCCTCGAGCAAGACGAAGATCGCGCAGATAATAATCAATACATCGATGGCCATCAGCACGTACTGGCTGTTTGTGTAGAGACTGCGCAACTGGATCAGCGCGCTCCAGAGCGCCATGACGGTGACGAACACCATCGGTATCAGCGTGTAACGCGTCGGTCGTCCGAGTTTGACGAGGATCACGCTGATCACCAGCAGCGTCAGACCGGCGAGCAGCTGGTTCGTCGTGCCGAAGAGCGGCCAGATGGCCATGCCCCCGGTCCCAACGGGTGCGCCAGGGGGGGTCGCCCCGAACGCGAGCAAGATGCAGAAGGTAACCGCCACGCCGGTGGCGACATAGCCGTTCGTGAGTGGCGGGATGTTGTAGATCGTGCCGCATTCCTGGACGATGTAGCGCTGTAGCCGGACGCCGGCATCCATCGTCGTGCCGGCAAAAAGTACGGCCATCACCGTCAGCAGCGTCTGCGCGAAGGTGAACGGGAGCCCGAGGCCGTTGTTTGCGATGGTGGCGCCCCCTTGCACGAAGGCTGTGACACCGCCGAGCGCGGTGAACTCGGTGTTGACATACACCGCCTCCCAGTCGGCCAGAGTCGCGAACCCGGCCGTCGCCGCGATGATAGCGACGATGGCGAGAGTTCCCTCTCCAAGGGAGCCGAGATACCCGACGAAACGTGCGTCGGTTTCCTTGTTGAGCTGTTTCGACGTGGTGCCAGAGCTGACCAGTCCGTGGAAGCCGGAAATCGCGCCGCAGGCAATTGTGACGAACAACAGCGGAAAGATCGGCGGGGTGGCGGGCGGTAGATTCGGGTTGATGGCCGGCGCGACGACGGTTGGACTGGCGATGAGGACCGCACTATACAGGATACCGAGACCGACGACGAGCTGGATCCCATTGATGTAGTCGCGCGGTTGGAGCAGCAGCCAGACCGGCAGCATCGACGCCACGGCAGCGTAGGCGAAGAGGATAAGGATCCACTGTGCCTGCGGCCCCAGACCGGCGACGCTCGCGGGCAACGCGACCGGGACGACGTCGCCAACATAGATAACCGCATATAGGATGATCGTCCCGACCACGGTCGGCCAGAGAATACCGACGCCGACCTTGTAGAGCAGTACGCCGATGGCGACCGCGACGACGATGGCGCTCCAGGCCGGGATGACGCTCGCCGGTGTGGCCACGAGCGCCTCGGAGATGGCAACGGCAAAGACCGCGTTGACCATTAGCAGCAGGAAGAAAACGACGATCATGAAGAGCGCGCGGGCTCGGTGGCTGACCAACTCGCCGCTCAACGACGAGACCGACTGGGCCTTGTTGCGGACGCTCGCCCAGATCGCGCCGAAGTCGTGCACGCCGGCGAAGAACATTGTGCCGATGACGACCCAGAGGAAGGCCGGCAGCCAACCCCACACCACCGCGATGCTCGGGCCGATGATCGGCGCCGCGCCCGCCACGGCGGTGAAGTGGTGCCCCCAGAGGACAACACGGTTTGTCGGGACGTAGTCGATGTCGTCTCGCATCGTGTGCGCCGGTGTGTCGAAGTCCGGATCGAGTCGATAGATCTTCTCGGCGATGAACTTCGAATAAAAGCGGTAGCCCGCAAAGACCGCGACCAGACCGATGACGGCAAGAACGACAGCGTTCATCGCGTGCTCTCCTTGAGATCGTCCGCGGCAGGGTAGCCGGGAATGCCGGTCGCCGTGCGGACGCCGCGCACGATGGCGTCCGCCGTCACGTCGGCCGCCAGGGCACCGACGCGCAGAAGGTTGACGTTGCCCGTGTGCGTGCCGGTCGCCAGCGCGAAGATCGCATCGCCATCTGCCGGCGTATGTGCTGGTCTCACAGCGCGGGCCAGGCCGTCGTGGGCCATCCGGGCCACGACGGCCAGTTGCGGCTTCGCGAGCGCCGCGTTGGTCACAACGACGCCGATGGTCGTGTTTTCGCCGCCCGGCGCGGTGGGCGATGGTTGCTGCCGGAGCAGCGTGCGCGCGTCGGCGAAACGGAGCCCGTCAGTCGTGCGCACGCCGGCGATGATGCCTCCGGTGTCTGGATCGACCACGTCACCCACGGCATTGACCGCCATCAATGCCGCGACCTGCAGGCCCCCCGCCAACTCGATGAGCGCCGTGCCGATACCGCCTTTCATCGCCCGGCCTGGCCCGCCGAGCTTGCCCACAGTCGCACCGGCGCCGGCCCCGACACTGCCCTCCTCCATGGCATCGGTGCGGGCGCGCTCGGCCGCTGCGTAGCCGCACGCGGCCGTGGGACGGATCGCGGGATCTCCGACGCCGAGGTCGTAGAGGATTGCGGCGGGTACGATCGGCACCCGCGCCGCGCCCGTCTCGAAGCCGATGTCGCGTTCGTCGAGGTAGCTCATGACACCGTCGGCAGCCGCCAGACCAAACGCGCTGCCGCCCGCGAGTACTACGGCATGCACGCGCTCAACGCTGTTCGACGGGTCGAGCAGGTCTGTTTCGCGCGTGCCCGGCGCCGCGCCGCGCACGTCGACGGCACCCACTGCGCCGGCTCCAGTGAGTACGACCGTACAGCCGGTCGTGCCTCCGGCAAGTGTGTGATGACCGACAGCAATGCCTTCGATCGCCGTCACGCCGCGGGACGTGGTCGCCATGCGAGGCGCCGCCGTGGCGGCAAGGAGCAGGGCGGCGGTCGCGACGATGACACCGTACGGTATCGGGCCGGGTCTCTGAGGTGCCACGGTGTGACCAGATCGTAGCCGAACATTCCTGATTCTGCTAGACGATGGGACACTACACAGGTGGCGTACGGCGTGCTCGCAGATGTGGTGGCGGTGGCGCATCTGGCCTTCGTCGGCTTCGTGGTGCTCGGTGGACTCGTCGTCTGGCGCGTGCCCCGCGCCGCGTGGCTCCATCTGCCTGCGGTCGTCTGGGGCGTGGCCATCGAGTGGTCGGGCGCGATCTGTCCATTGACGCCGCTCGAGCAGGGGCTCCGCCTACGGGCTGGCGCGGCCAGCTATGAGGGCGACTTCATCGAGTGCTACCTCTGGCCGGTGTTGTATCCGACGGCGCTGACTCGCGCGGATCAGCTCGCGCTGGGCGCGCTCGCGCTCGCGATCAATGTGGTGGTGTATTGGTGGTTGTGGCGTCGTCGTCCGCAAGCCGGGGCCTCGTCGCCGTGAGACGCGGTGTCTTGCGCGGGGGGGAGGGACGGCCTGTTGGCTGCGCCTATAGAATGGGTTGGATGCGCGCCAATTGCCCGTCCCCTAATGATGGTGTTGCCGCGAGTCCGTCGATGCATCGGCGGACGAATGCAGCTGCCACTGGGGGGCGGACCACCAGGCCGTGGTGTCTGGCCGCGGCGGTATCGCTAGTGTCATGCGCCCCGAGCAGCGCGACGGTCGACGCAGGTGCGCACGAATCGGTCGCTGTCGTCGAGCCGGCGCACGTCGATGCGAGGAGCGGGGGGCGTCCGCGAGTGGTCGTGCTGGGGGATTCGCTCACGGCCGGTCTCGGATTGGCCACGGAAGAGGCGTACCCGGCACGTCTCCAGCATCGGCTGGATCGTGACGGCTGGCGGCTCGACGTGGTGAGCGCCGCGGAATCCGGCGGAACGACGGCCGGTGGGCGGAGTCGGCTCGAGTGGGCGCTCGAGGGAGACGTCCGCCTGCTCATCGTGGCGCTCGGCGGTAACGACGCCCTGCGCGGTTTACCCATCGAGCAGATGCGTGACAATCTTGAAACCATCGTCGACGAAGCGACGACGCGGGGTATTCGTGTCGTGATTGCGGGTATGGAGGCGCCCCCGAATTTCGGGGAGCCATACACACGGGAGTTTCGTCGCGTCTTCGCTGAGGTCGCGGCCGCCCGCGACCTAGCATACGTGCCGTTCCTGCTGCAGGGCGTCGCCGGTGTGCCCGAGCTGAACCAGCGTGACGGCATCCACCCGAACGCCGAGGGGGCGGAGCGGGTAGCGGCGCATCTCTGGACGACGCTGGAGCCGCTGCTGGCCGACCTGGCGGTCCGACCGGCCGACGACCTGGAAGGGGCGGTCGCAGGGCGATGATCGAGCTCCGGGGCGTGTCGAAAACGGTAGAGAGCGGCGGCCAGCCGCTGACGATTCTGCACCCGGTCGATCTGGTCGTGCCGGCGGGACAACTGCTGTCTGTCGTTGGTCCGTCGGGGAGCGGAAAGTCGACGCTGTTGGGCTTGATTGCCGGCCTCGACACGCCGACGACCGGGGCGATCCTGATCGAGGGTGTGGATATCACGTCGTTGGGCGAGGATCGCTTGGCGCGGCTCCGCGGAGAGAAGATTGGGTTCGTCTTCCAGTTCTTTCATCTGATTCCTTCGCTCACCGCCTTCGAAAACGTCCTCGTACCACTCGAGATCGCCGGCACGGCGGGCGCAGCCGAGAAGACGCGCGCCTTGTTGGACGAAGTGGGACTCACCGATCGCGGACATCACTATCCGTCGCAGTTGTCCGGAGGCGAGCAGCAGCGCGTCGCCGTTGCGCGCGCCCTGGCCAACGATCCCCCGATCCTGTTGGCCGACGAGCCGACCGGAAATTTGGATACCGCGAGCGGTCGCCACGTGATTGAGCTGCTCGTCGAGGTCAATCGGCATCGGGGGACGACCGTGGTCATCGTGACGCATGACCGTGAGCTGGCGGCGCGCACCACAGTGACGCTCACGATGCGTGACGGAAAAACCGATACGGCCGATCCGGCAGCCCTGGCCCTGCCGGTGTCGGGCGTGTCGCCGTAAGCGGTCGGTGGCTCAATGCGATTCATCCTGAACATGGCGCGGCGGGAACTGCGGTCGTCGTGGCGCAGACTCGCCTTTTTCTTCGTCTGCGTCGCGGTCGGCGTCGGGTCGATTGTTGCATTGCGGTCTCTGATTCAGAACGTGCGGGTTGCGATGACCGCCGAGGCGCGGACGCTGACGGCCGCCGACGTCTATCTCCGCACGGAACAGCCGTGGACCGACGCCGTGCTGCGGGCCGTGCGCGAGCGGCTCGCGGTGCTTCCGAACGCCGTGCAAACCGAAACCATCGACATCGTGACGATGGCGCGACTGCCGGGCGATGAGGAGATCCGGACCAAGGTGGTCGAGTTGCGAGGGGTCGAGGCCGCGTTCCCCTTCTATGGTCAGGTTGTGCTCGGCAGTGGTGCGACCTACACCCCGGCGTTGCTCGAGAACCACGGCGCGCTCGTGGCACCGGATCTCCTGGCGCAGCTCGGCATGGGGATCGGTGACGCCATCGTGATCGGCGACGTCGCGTTCACTGTGCGAGACGTCATCGTCACGGAACCTGGCCGTCAGCTCGGCGCGTTCAGCCTCGGACCGCGTGTGCTGGTGGCGCACCGTGCCGTTGAGGAGACCGGGTTGCTTGGCTCCTCGAGCCTTGCTGAGCGACAGACGCTCATTAAGCTCTCCGATGACGCGGCGGTCGACCCGCTCGTCGACGATCTGCGCACGGATCTCGAGGAGGCGTTCGTGGCCGTCGGATCGTATCGGCGCACCGAGAACCGAATCGAACGGAATCTCACCCGCGCCGAGAGCTACCTGAGTCTGATCGGGTTCGTCGTCGTTATCCTCGGGGGCATCGGTGTGTGGAGCGTGAGCCGCGTGTTCGTGCAGCAGCGGCTTCCGAGCGTCGCCATTCTCAAATGTCTCGGGGCGACCTCCGGACGGGTGCTGGTAGTCTACGTCGCCCAGGTAGCACTGCTCGGGCTGGGGGGGGCGCTGCTGGGCGTCGGGGTCGCGCGCGTGGCGCTTGCCGCGGTGCCCGAGTCGCTGACTGAACAAGCCGCCATGGCGGCGGGGGTGGCAACCGTATCCACTGGGATCACCGCCTCTGCCATGATGCAGGGGATCACGGTGGGGGTGCTCGTCTCCGTGCTCTTCGCGCTGGTCCCGCTCCTCGACATTCGTCACGTCAAGCCGCTGCTGCTGCTCCGTCAGGGTCAGGCTGCGCCCGCGGCACGCGTCGATTGGCTACGGCTCGCGGTCATTGCGCTGGTCGGCGCTGGGCTCGTGGCCGTTGCCGGGTGGCAGGCCGCGTCGCTCGAGGTCGGTGTTTACGTCGTCGGGGGCTTCACGGGCGTGGCCTGTACGCTGCATCTCGTCGGGCGCATGCTCGTGGCGGGGATCCGGCCACTGGCCGCGACACACAGGTTCGCGCTGCGCCACGCCGTCCTCAATTTGACGCGTCCAGGCAATCAGACGCGGGTCGTGCTGCTCGCCGTCGGTCTTGGCAGCTTTTTCATCATCGGTGTGCGCGCGGTGCAGTCCAACCTGCTGGCCACGTTCGCGCTCGAGCTGCGCGAAGACACGCCAGACATGTTCCTCATCGACATCCAACAGGACCAGGCCGAGGGCGTGCGCGGGATCCTCAACGCTGCGCGGGTCAGCGGCGGCTCCGGCGCCGCGCCACGTCTGATTCCTGTGCTTCGGGCTCGCGTCACCGCCGTGAACGGAGAAGAGACCGTTATCGAAGGGCGGCGTGCGGTGCGGCGTGCGGGCTTTGGCCGCGAATACACCGTGACGTATCGGGCGCAGTTGGAGGAGAACGAGCGTGTCGTTGCGGGTCGGTTCTGGGATGCGGAGGCGTCAGCACTGCCCGAGGTGTCGATTGAGGAGAGCCTGCACGACCGTGGGATCAAGCTCGATGACGTCGTCCGGTTCGATGTCTATGGCCGCACGGTCGAGGCGCGCGTGACGAGCGTGCGTGCCGTCGAGTGGGACGACTCACGCAGTGGCGGCTTCATGTTCCTGTTCAGGCCCGGCACGTTCGACGAGGCGCCGCACACCTACATCGCGTTTCTCCAGGGTCCGGCGGAGGCGGAAGCGCGGGGGCGGCTGCAACGTGACATTGTGACGCAATACGCCAACGTTTCGGTCATCGACGGACTCGAAGTCATCAAGACCGTGCGGCGCGTGCTCCACTATGTGACGACCGCGATCACGGTTGTCGGCGCGATTGCGCTCCTGGCAGGGGTGCTGATCCTGGTCGGCTCCGTTGCCATGACTAAGTTTCAGCGACTTTACGACGCGGCGGTCTTCAAGACACTTGGCGCGAATGCGCGGGCGCTTGCCGCGATGTATCTCCTCGAATACGGTGTGCTCGGGGCGCTAGCTGGCGTCGTCGGGTCGTCCGGCGCCCTGCTGCTCACGTGGACGCTCAGCAGACATGTGCTCGACATTCCCTGGCGGCCCGCGCCAGGCCTCAACGTTCTCGGGGTCGTGCTGACAGCTGGCGTCGTCGGTGTCGTGGGCGTCGCGTCGAGTCTCGACGTTCTTCGGCGCAAGCCGCTCGCGACGTTGCGGGCGGAGTAGAAGCGCGCGGCGCCGCGTGCTAAACTCGCTGGTTTAGGTACGCGACCAGACGGGCCACGGAGGAGCGCGGGCGATGGACGAGGCGGCCTATAAGGAAGCTCTTCTACGGAAGCGCACTGAGATCTTCACCGAGGGCGGGATGAAGCCGCTTCATACGTCCATGGAGAACAATACCCGTCAGGGCGACATGGCCGACCAGGCGAGCGGGAACAACGAAGTGCACATCCAGTTGAAGCTGAAGCAGACCGACGCCAAGATCCTGCAAGCCATCGAAGAGGCGCTGTGGCGCATGGATCAGGGGACATACGGGATCTGCCGCGATTGCGGAGAGCCGATCGCCCCTGGACGCCTGAACGCCATCCCATGGACGCGAGTGTGCATCGATTGCAAGGAGAAGCAGCAAGAAGCCACATAGGGAGGCGGCCGTGCCCGCCACGCCACGCTTGATCGCTGTCGCGCTCGGGAGCAACCTCGGCGACCGCGCAGCACACCTCGCCTTCGCGACGTCCCGTCTGCGCGGTGTGCTTGCTGACCTCGTCGTCTCGCAGACCATCGAAACGAACCCCGAAGGCGTTGCGGACCAGCCGCTGTTTCTCAACGCGGCGGCCGTCGGCACATCCGCTGAGCCGCCCGCGACGCTGCTCTCCGCGTTTATGTCCATCGAGCACGCGGCTGGCCGCGAGCGAGCGTTCCCGGGCGCGCCACGAACGCTGGATCTGGACCTGATCTTGGCTGGAGATCTCGTCGCCACTGGGGCGGCGCTCACGGTGCCCCACCCGAGGTTTCGGCGCCGGCGGTTCGTCCTCGAGCCGCTCGCCGCCATTGCCCCCGATCTGGTTGACCCCGTGACCACGCGGACCGTGCAGGAGTTGCTCGACGGGTTAGCGGGCCGTACGGGGCACTAGCAGTGTGAGCGGCCACGTCACGGCCTGGCAGCCGCGAGGTTCCGGCCACCCACGCGATGGGCGTCACGTGGTCGATTTCGTGTAGACCAGGGTCATGGTCATGTTACCGAACGGCATCGTTCGCGCCGATTCGATGGTTATCGTCTGGCCATCGTCACTCAGCGTGCGCCGCTCAACGATGTCAATCGAGAAGTCGCCTCTCGGGGTGGATAACTGCTGAGTGCCCTCGGTGACGAGCGCCGATCCGTCCCACGCGGACGTACTGGTCAGATCGCCACGCCGACCCTCGTTGCTGCTCTCGCTGCCGTCGAGGTGGTAGCTCAGCGTGCGGGTGCCGCGCTCGGACTGCTGCTCGATGGTCAGCAGGTCAGCGGTCTGCGTAATGACCAGGGTGGCAGCGCCACCCCTCACGCCGCCTGGACCGCCCCGACCGCGACCACCCCGGCCGCGGCGTCCACCGAATTCCGGGAACTCGCTCGCTTCGCGGTCGAGCTGCCAGGTGCCGGTGAAGTCGATGCCCTGCGCGGTCGCCGGACCCGTGGAGCCAAACACTAGCACCACCGACGCCAGGACCGTCAGCGTTGTTCTCGTTCTCATGTTCGTCTCCATGGCAACTGTTGACACATCGCGCTACTCGAAACGCAGTGACTCGATCGGGTCGAGCCGCGCGGCCTTCCGTGCGGGATAGAAGCCGAAGAAGATCCCAGTGGCGGCGGCGAACCCGACCGCCACCGCCACCGCGTTGGCTGGTACCGAGGTCGGCCAGGTGAGGAACTGCGTGAGGCCCGCGGAGAGGCCGAAGCCCAGGCCGACACCGACCAATCCCCCGACGAGGCTCAACACCACCGCCTCGACCAGAAACTGCCACAGCACGTCGCGTCCCTTCGCGCCGACCGCCATCCGCAGGCCGATCTCGCGCGTTCGCTCGGTGACCGAGACGAGCATGATATTCATGATGCCGATCCCGCCAACGATCAGCGAGACGCCGGCGATACTGGCCAGCAGTCCCGTCATCGTCTGCGTCGTCTGCGTGCGCATGCTCATCATGTCGGATTGCGTGCGCACCATGAAGTCGTCGTCTTCGCTCGGGATCAGGCTGTGCTGCACGCGGAGTACCGTGGAAATGTCAGCGGCCACGCGGTCGATCTCATCCGCGGACGCGGCCGAGATGGTGATCTCCGAGATGTTGGTTCCATCTCGCCCGCGGAGCTTCTTGTTGACGGTGGTGTAGGGAATGAAGATGACGTCGTCTTGGTCTTCGCCGAACTGGCCGGAGCCCTTAGCCTTCATGATGCCGATGACCTGGAACGACTGGTTCCGGATCCGCATCCGCGAGCCGACTGCATCGACGCCCTCGCCAAAAAGGTTGTCCCGCACGACCGATCCGAGCACGGCGACCTTGGCAGCGCTCTGCACGTGCGTCGGGGTGAAGAAGGTGCCGTAATCGATCTCCCAGAACCGGATCAGTGGAAACTCGACGTCGGTACCCTGTATCGACGTCGCCCAGTTCTGATTTGCGGCGATGACCTGGTCGCGCGTCCGGACGCCGGCGGCGAGATACTGCGCGCCGGCCACCTGCTCCCGAATAGCTTCGACGTCCTCTGTTTTAAGTCGTGGCGATTGACCGAGGCCGTGGCTGATGCCACCCCGCCGAAAATTGCCCGCGCGCACCATGATCATGTTGGTGCCGGCGGACTGGATCTGCTCTTCGATCGACTGTTGGGCACCGCGGCCGAGCGCCACCATGGTGATCACAGCCGCCACACCGATGATCATGCCAAGCATCGTCAAGCTGGTGCGCATCTTGTTGCGGCCGAGCGCCTTGAGAGCGACGCGAAGAATCATGAGCAGCGACATAGGTGTGCTCCTCGGTTAGGCGGTTTGCTCGACCGGCGTCTGGCGGTCATCCGTGTCCCGCGGCAGCGCCGCGAACTCCTGGCTGGCGATGCGGCGACGCGGGTTAACCTCGTCCGACAGTACCTTACCGTCCCGGAATCGAATGATCCGGCTCCCGTACTCGGCGATGTCACGCTCGTGCGTGATGACCAGCACGGTGATGCCGCTCTCGGTATTGAGACGTTGGAAGATGTCCATCACCTCGACGCTCGTCCGTGAATCGAGGTTGCCGGTTGGCTCGTCGGCAAGCAGGATCGACGGCCGATTGATGAGCGCCCTCGCGATCGCCACGCGTTGTTGCTGGCCGCCCGACAGCTGGTTGGGGAAGTGGTCCATGCGGTCAGTAAGCCCGATAGCCGTCAGCATCTCCTTCGCGCGCTTGTGTCGTTCGGACGTACGAATTCCCTTGCCGTAGAGCAGCGGAAGCTCGACGTTGTCGAGCGCGGTGGTGCGCGAGAGGAGATTGAAGCCTTGAAACACGAACCCGATCTTCTTTTGACGCACCTCGGCGAGTTCGTCACGGGACAGACGGGACACGTCCCGCCCATCGAGCATGTAGTGGCCCTGTGTCGGCCGATCCAGGCAACCTAGGATGTGCATGAACGTCGACTTGCCGGACCCGGAGGGTCCAGTGACGGCCACAAACTCGCCGGCCTCAATATCGAGACTCACGCCGCGGAGGGCCCGTACATCGACGTCACCCATCGAGTAGATCTTCGTTAGGGCCTGCACCGAGATGACAGCCATATCAGCCAGCGCCGCGCAACCCCGGCCGCTCCTAGCGTCGGCCGCCACGGCGGCGACCGAATGGAAATTGCGGAATCAGCGGCGACCCGCCGCCACGCGCACCCGACGCCTCGGCGCCAACATCGGGCGTCGTGATGTTCGTGACGAGCTGGGCGCCGACCGACAGCGCGCTGGTCATCGCAGGCGCAGGTGCGCGCTGGCCATCGAGCGCGTCCAGCCGCTGCTCCCGCGCTTTGCGTGCCGACTCGTCCTCGAGCGTCGTGAGCTGTTCGCGGAGCGCCGCCACTTGTGGACCGACCTGGGCCGCTGCGGCGGCGGCCTCGACGCCCAACAGCTCCGACGCCGTGCCGTCCGTGACCCCGAGCCGCACGTTGACGGGCGACAGCCGGTCGCCCTGCATCACCCAGACGCGGCCGGTCGACTCGGTTGGGGGTAGGGGAGCGAACAGTGCGTCGATCGTGGTGGCGCCCCGCTCGAATGCGGGTACCGTTGACCCACCGCCGGCGTTCGCCAGTAGCCTCTGCTGCCCGCCGCCCGGGCCGCCGCCGCGACGGGCCCGCATCTGCGCAAAGAACTGCTCGCGCTCGTCGGGCGACATCTGCTGCGCTCGTTCCATCATCTGGCGACGGCGTTCGGGGCTCGGCGCCCCATCTTGGCCGGCGCCGAACCCTCCGAATCTTCCACCAGGCGCACCACCTTCGCCGCCGGAGCCAGCAGCCGGGCTGGCAGCTTCGCCACCGTTATCCTGCCCGACGCTGGTCGCCCCGGCGGCGGCGTCGGCCGTCAGGCCCGGTGAACCGCCGAGTTGAAGCGGTGGCGGTACTGGCTGGTTGAGCGCCGCGAACACCTCCGGGCTCGGTCGGAAGCGGAGGGCCGAGTTCGGAATCCGAGTGACGTTCTCCCGACGAGCGATCTCGAGCGAGATCGTCGCCGTCATGCCCGGCTTCAGCTTCAGGTCTGGGTTCGGCGCGTCGACGACCGTCGCGTAAGTCACGACGTTCTGCTGGACGACCGGCTCGAGGCGGATCTGCGAGACCGACCCTTCGAACTCCTCGGCCGGATACGCGTCGACGGTGAAGATCACGCGCTGGCCTGGCCGGATCCGGCCTACGTCCGATTCGTCGATGTTCGCGATGACGCGCATCTTCGTCAGGTCGGCGGCGATGACGAACAGCTCTGGCGCTTGCAGGCTCGCCGCCACGGTTTGACCGACGTCGACGAGCCGCGAGATGACTATTCCATCGATCGGCGCCCGAATGACGGTGTGCTCGAGATTGACCTCGTTCTGATTAAGCGACGCGCGCGCTTGTGTCACTTGGGCCTCGGCTGATTTGACCTGAGCCTGCGCGGATCGGACCGCCACCTGCGCCGCCTCCAGCTCCGTTTCGGATATCAGGTCTCGCGCTGCGAGGTCTTCCGCGCGCGCCAACTGCGAGGCGGCGTTGTCGATCTCGACGTGAAGCCGTTCGACGTCGGCCTCCGCCCGCGCGAGGTTCGCGCGCGCCTGCTCGAGCTGGGTCTCGAACAACGAGGGGTCGAGCCGCATGATGACGTCGTTCTCGCGGACGATCGAGTTGTAGTCGACCCGGAGCTCCTGGATGATGCCGGAGACCTGACTGCCGACCTGGACCGTCGTCACCGCCTCGAGCGCCCCGGTCGCGCCGACCGTGTCGACGATGTCTCCCTCGGTGACGGTGACCGTGCTCACGTCGGGGATGAACTCGACGGTCCGGAAGCCGTAGTAGCCTGAGGCGGCGATGCCGCCCGCGAGGATGAGCACGACAAAGAGCGCTTTCTTCATGGTTGTCAGTCCGGCTTCCTACTGAGAGCCGCTGCCCTGGATGTTCGCGCCACTACCGGCCACCGCCGCCGGTTCCGATGATCGAGATCCCGGCGCCGCCGAGCGACGTCTCCTGCACGCGGTCGAACGCGATCAACGCTTTCTGATAGTCGAGGATGGCCCGCAGCTCAGTGTCCTGTGCCGTCGCCAGGTCGCGCTGTGCCTGCACGACGAAGAAGCTGGTTGTGGTGCCCACCTCGAACTTACTTTCCTCGGCCTCGAGCTGTTGCTCGGCGAGATCACGTGCGGCGAGGGCCGCCTCGATCCGCTTTTGGATGCTGTCGAGCTGCAGCGCGGCGTTCGTTACCTCGGTGGCGACCTGCAGCTCGATCCGCTGCAGCTGCGCGTCGGTTTGCTGGAGCTCGATCCGGCTCCGCTGATAGGCCGCTTCGGCGGAGCTGAGGCCGAGCGGGTAGCTCAGCTGCAGCTGAACCTGCCAGGTCGGAAACCTCGTGTCAACGAGTTGATCGATCGCGTCGCCGAACCCCCCGGGGATTACGGACTGTACGTCGCCGCCAAATCCAAAGCGGTTGAAGCGTGTGCCGCCCTGGCCGGCCAGCCGATACGACCCGAGCAGATCCAGGGCCGGCAGCGTACTGTTGCGGAGCGCACGGATGTTGATGTCGTTGATGTCGCGCTGCCGGCGCGCGCGCGTCAGGTCGGTGCGCCTGTCGAGGGCAGCCCGCACGGCGGCCTCGATGTCCACAGGCGTGTAGATGATGGACGCCTGGTCAATCGGGTTGAGCGACGCGGTCCAGAGCTCATCCTCGGTGCCGTCGACAATGAGCTGCTTGAGCGTCAACTCTGACGCCCGCAGGGTCTGCTCGGCCTGCGCCAGCGTTTGCCGTCGCGCCGCCGCTTCCGATTGCGCCTGGACGATGTCGATCGGGGCCAGGGTGCCGATCTCCACTCGCGCGCGGTTATCGCGCACGAGCTGCTCCGCCAACTCGAGGGCCTGTTGCTGCACGGCAACGGTCTGCACGGCGTAGACGAGCTCCCAATAGGCGTCGCGCACGTTGGAGAGGGTGTTGGTGATCGTTTCCCGGAGATCGATGTCCGAGATGTCCCGGTTGATGCTGGTGACGGCGAGTTGCTGGCGCGTCCCGTCGATACGGAAGCCGCGAAGCAACGGCTGCGTGTAGTTCGCCGCAAGTGAGCTGCTGTAGCTCGGATTGAAGCTCGAGAAGAAGTTTGTGGTCTCCCGCCGGTTGTTGTCCCACGAGATGTCGAAGGTGCCGCCGCCCCAGGGTACCGGCTGCGCAATCCCTGCGTTGAATAATGCCATGTCGGTTTCGACGTTCAATCCGCCGTCGAGCTGCGACGACGATGGACTGATGGCAGACTGCGTGCTGACGTTGCTCGACAACGTCGGACGATAGAACGCCTGCTGCTCGACCAGGTTCAGATCGACGATCTGAGGTGCGAGACGTTGGAGCGTGATATCGAGGTTGCGCTCGAGAGCGCGCTCGACCGCGTCGTCCAGCGTGAGGTCGAACTGGCGTCCGGCTGGCATCACCTGCCCGACCTGCAGGCGCGCCTTCGCAACGAGCCTCGCGATCCGATCATCGCTGGTTTGGGCGCCAACCGATACGACCAGAGGCCCAAGTAGCAACCACACGATCAAGAAACGACGTGGCTGTTTCACGGAGACCGTCCTCCCTTCAAGTCGCGGGTAGCCAACGCGGTTCGGCGTGCACGCACAGCCGGCCGGGACATGCCGCACCCGCATGCCTATGAGTCAAGACGCGACAGGGCACGAGGATGTTCCGCGGCGCCGTGCCCCGCCAGCCCGATGGCTCGTAGACCGGCGCTCACGTCGATCGGCTAGCATCGCGACCGCGACCGCGACCGGCGTCCGCGGCGGCGCTCCCACATGTCGTGGAGGGCGTCGAGCTGTGCCGGGGTCAGTACCCGGTGCATTCGATAGAGCATGAGCAGGCGCGTCTTGCTGAGCGCACTGCGTGCCGTCTCGACCTTGTCAATCTGCAGGGCGATTTCCCACTCGTCGGCTTCGAGTGCGTGCATGATCGACGTGAGCTCTTCCTCCTCGGCTTCGAGGCGCTGCATGAGCTCCCTTTGTTTCGGGCGGATCGCCTGGAAGATCTCCTCCAGCTCGTCGGACTGGTCCTCGGTTAGATCGATCTCGGCCTTGACGTCGTCGGATTGCCACCATTTGAAGCGCTGCGCGGCCTCCGACGAGCCGGCCAACAGCGATGCCACGACGACGAACGCCGCTGCGCCGTACCAGTGAATCGTGCGCATAGTCAGCCTCCTCGCGCCCTGGTCTCGGATCAGGTGCAACGAAGCAACGTTGCAGTAGATAGCACGCACCTATTCTCGAATACTGCCCCGAAACCGGTGGCGTTTACGCCACTGATAAATCGGTCGCTCCGGCGGAGTCGCGACGCGAGTGCGTTGAGACGGCCGACCCGTGTTCCCAGGCGACACGGCCACCTCGGGCATGGTGCTACCCGGAGAACTCGACGAGCTTCGCGATGACCTGTCCGACGATATTGTCTGGTGTCGAGGCGCCGGCGGTGACGCCGACGGTGAGCGGTCGATCCGGTGCGAGCCACGCGCGGGCGGACACCTCGGCGGAGCCGGCGACCCCGCCCGCCTGCGGCAAGTGCCGGATCTCGTCCCGAGAGCGGAGACACGACGGCTCGGCGATGTGATACGTCGTGACGCGGTCGCTACAGATGCGCGCCAGGTTGCGGGTGTTGCTGCTGTTGTAGCCGCCAATCACTACCGTGAAGTCGAACGTGTGCGCATCGAGCAGGACTTTCATCGCGTCCTGCCGGTCTTGCGTGGCGCTACAGATCGTTTCGAATGCCCGGTAGTGATTGGGTAGCGAGTCTTCCCCGTAGTGGTCGACCATTGCATCCCGGATCATGTCGCCAATCTTGAGCGACTCGGACATCAGCATCGTCGTCTGATTGGCCAGTCCGACGCGTTGCAGGTCGCGGTCTGGATCGAAGTCCGCAGAGCTGACGTCGCCGAACCGGGCACGGAACGTGTCCGCTGCGCCTCGTCCGCGAATGTACTCGCACACCTCCGCGGCTTCGTCGAGGTTGAGCACCACGAGATAGCGACCACCGTCGACCGTCGCAGCCTGCGAGGCCGTGGCCGCGGTCTCTTCGTGCTGGGCCTTGCCGTGAATGATCGCCGTGAAACCGTCGCGCGCGTACTGCCGAACGTTCTTCCAGACATTGAGTACCGAGCCGCACGTCGTGTCGATCAACGTGCACTCGAGTCGATTCAACCGCTCGAGCTGGTCGACGGTGATGCCGAAGGCGGGCATGATGACGACGTCATCTGCCGTGATGGACGCGATGTCCTCGCCGGGGTCGGTGAGAAACCGGATGCCGGCAGCACGCAGGCGAGAATTGACGTGAGGATTGTGGATGATCTCGCCGGTCAGGAACACGGTCTTGTCCGGGAACCGGCGGCGGGTCTGATATGCATAGTCGACCGCGCGGTCGACGCCGTAGCAGAATCCGAACTCCTGCGCGAGATGCAGGGTGAGACGGCCAGCCGTATGCTGGAAGTTCGCATCACGGATGCGAACGACGAGCTGGCTGTGATAGTCGCGCGCCAACTCGTCAGCGACGACGTGTTTGAGATCGAGGCCTTTGCGATATAGGACCGAAGGCACGGTTGTCTAACGTACGTTGATCGAGACCTCACGCATGAGCGGGGTCATCTCGTCAAGGGCGACGAGCGTGGACACCCGTGGGCTCGTGAGTGCTAGCTCGAGCTTCTGCATGAACTG
This sequence comes from uncultured Vicinamibacteraceae bacterium, assembly GCA_964646815.1. Taxonomy (GTDB): domain Bacteria; phylum Acidobacteriota; class Vicinamibacteria; order Vicinamibacterales; family UBA8438; genus CAZYFH01. Next base: position 117,746 of record CAZYFH010000007.1, read on the forward strand.
CTCGTCGCTGGTCGTGGTCGGGGGATCGGCCGGTGTCAGTGCCGGCTCATCGTGCCGCACGGCGAGCGGTTCGGGATCCGCGTGCAGGTGCACGAACTGGCCGATGGCGACGCCCGTCAATACGCCTGCCACTGCCGCGGCGCCGATCCAGCGATGGACGCGCCCGCCGGCCGCGAGCGCGGGACGCGCGAGCATTGGGAACCGCAAGATGCGCGCGGCACCACGGTGCTCAGTGGCGCGTTCCACGCGGCGCATGATGCGGTCCCGCGCCGTGGCCAGGCGCGCGGTTGAGATCTCATCGTCGAATGCGGCGGTGGACTCCTCGGTAATCGCTTCGAGGAAGACCGTGAGCTCGGCGAGCCGATCGGCGCACGATGGGCACGCGCTGAGATGCGCCTCGGTCGCCTCGTGGTTGGCGCCGGGCCGCTCCGCCGAACCCCGAATCACGTCGAGCGACAGGTGGTCCGGCGCGTGAGACCCGCGCGCGGGGTTACCCAGCGTGAGGAGCCGTCGAACGAGCGCACGGGGTGTCGACGCCATCAACCCCGTCCTTCTCCAGACGCCTCGAGCACCCGCGCGCGGCGAGCCTCGACTAGCCACTGTTCCCCCCGCAGGCGCCGCCGCAACGAACGTACCGCCCGGAACAGGTGGACACGTACCGTCGCTTCTTTGAGATCCAACATGCCGGCGACGTCACGGGTCGAATGTCCCTCGAGCTGATTCAAGATGACCACCGATCGCTGTCGCGCGGGCAAGCGGTCGATGGCCGCTTCGAGTCGTGCCCGCCGTTCCCGGCGCAGTAATGCGATTTCGGGGGACGGCTCCTCTGCTGGCTGCCGCTCCGCGGGCGCGCGCTCGTCATCACCCGCGGGGACCAGCCATCGGCCCCTCCGGTTTCGCACCTTCAAGCGATCGAGACAGCAGTTGACGACGATGCGGGTGAACCATAGCTCGAAGAACAACTCCTCACGAAAGGAGGGGAGGTGGACGAAAGCCTTCAGGAACGCATCCTGAACGGCGTCCTCGGCTTCGCCAAAATCGTGGAGATAGTGATACGCGATGCGGGTGGCGCGACGCTGATGCCGGTCGACGATTTCACCAAAACGCTGGCTGGCGACCGCGTCATCACCACGCGCCAGCAGTGCCTTCACCTCGGCCGCGAGCTGGGTGTCCGCCTCAACGCGGGGTCGCAACGCGCGCCGAGCGCCCGGCACACAAATCCCCATATCTATCAATACGCCGGCCCGGCCCTGCCGTTTACGTGCGGCGTGACACCTGCCGGAGCACGGTCACGGGCATCATACCTCGGCCGTGCACGCGTATGAGTCTTGACCGATTCCACGTCACCGCGGGCTGATGGATCGATGCCGATCTGGTCGGCCGCACGCGTTGATACCAATCGTCTTCGCAGGGACCGATCGCCAGCTGGGAGATGCCGTCAGTTCGCGATGACAACTGGCCGTCGAAGGGCAGAGAGGCGGTTGAGGCGCGTGCCGGGATAGTAGTGTGCCAGGATTCGCGCTGGGTCATGGCCTGTACGGGCGCGGGCCATCACGCCGACCTGGCACGCACCCACCCCATGGCCGTGACCGGTGCCGCTGAATACGAACGTCTCATGGTCCCGCTCTACCTCGAACCGCGTGCTCTTGATCGCTCGCGGGCCGAAACTCGCCGTCAGCACGGCGCGGAACACCTCGGCACGGACGTCCGTCGTGCGGTCCCCGCGTAGCCGGACCCTGACCGCCCGGCCGGCACTATCCCGGTCCACTACCTCGACACCGACGAACCGAGTGCCAACGCGGGTCCTCGGGTCACGATTAAGCGCCTGTCGCACCAGCGATGCGGTCGCCGTGTGCCGCCACGGCGTGGCGGGTCGCATCACGCAGAATGCGTCGTCGACGCCACGCAGATATGGCGGCGCCGGCCCGCCCCATACGGAGTCCGCGGAGCTCGTGGCACCACCGCAGTCGGCATGGAAAAGCGCCTGGACCAGGCGTCCCTCGTAGGTCACGACCAGCCCTCGCGTGTCACGCGCGGCGCGCTCCACGAGCGCGCGCAGCGGTGACGGCGCGTCCGCGGCCGGACGAAATACCTGACAATGCGTTGTCGCACAGAGGTCGAATCCTTCCGTGGCATGGCGCTCCAGGTTCGCGAGCGCGTAGGTGCGGGCAAGGATCGTCTGGACCATGGCCATCCGTCCCGCGGCCGCTCGCACCTCCCGAGCCAGCGGCAACTCCGCGAGCACCGAGCCGACGGTGTAGTCTTCGAGCGGCACGCGGACGATGCCGCCGTCGCTCATGCCGAGCCGTATGTGGGCGGCGACGTCGGTTCCGTGACCCCGCACCTCGTTCGCCACAACGGGTGGCCGATGGACGCACGTGGCGCCAAGCGCCGCGATCAGGACCACGGCGCCCGCGCGTGCAATCAGCGGCACAGCTCGAGGACGAGCGACGTTCATGTGGCTGGTTATCGGTCGGCCGACACTGGTTCCACAGTGTCCGAACGATAAGCGGTCGTTTGACTGGCGACTGCGACGCGGATAGGGTAGGCATCCCAGTGTCTGTCGACGCATCGCACGAACCTAGGTTGGCTGCGCACGGACTTGAGCGCGCCTCGCGCGTGTACTGGAATCTCGGCACGGCGGCGCTCTACGAAGAAGCCGTGCGGCGGGGTGAGGGCCTCGTCGCCGAAACTGGGCCACTTGTCTGTTCCACCGGTCCCCATACTGGACGGGCCCCGAACGATAAGTTCGTCGTGCGCGAACCCTCGACCGAGAACGATGTTTGGTGGGGCAAGGTCAATCGTCCGTTCGAGCCCGAGCGGTTCGACGCACTTCACACTGAGATGATGCGGGCGGTCGACGGCAAGGATCTCTTCGTGCAGGACTGTTACGCTGGGGCCGATCCTGCGCACCAGTTGCCCGTGCGCATCATCACCGAGCGCGCGTGGCATAGCCTGTTCGCGCGTACCATGTTTCTCGAACGGCCTGCCGGCACGACTGGGGCGAGCCATCGACCGGAGTTCACGGTCATTAGCTTGCCCTCGGTACAGGCCGATCCTGCACGGCACGGCACGAACTCCGGCGTGTTCATCTTGCTGAACTTTGCACGCAAGCTGGTGCTCATCGGTGGCACGAGTTACGCCGGCGAGATTAAGAAGTCGATCTTCACGGTGATGAACTACCTGCTTCCGTTGCGCGATGTGATGCCGATGCATTGCTCCGCCAACGTCGGCGGTGCGGGCGATGTGGCGCTCTTCTTCGGGTTGTCGGGCACCGGTAAGACGACGCTGTCGTCGGACCCGGCGCGCCGCCTCATCGGGGACGATGAGCACGGGTGGAGCAGCCGGGGGGTCTTCAACTTCGAGGGTGGCTGTTACGCGAAAATGATCCGTCTGTCGGCGGAGGCCGAGCCGCAGATCTACGCGACCACCCACCGGTTCGGCACCGTGCTGGAGAACGTCGTCATCGATCCAGTGACCCGCCAGATGGATCTCGACGATGACTCCCTCACGGAAAACACGCGAGGCGCCTATCCGATTTCTTTCATTGACGACTGGGTGCCGTCAGGGCAAACGGGTCACGCCGCTAACATCGTCATGCTGACTGCCGATGCGTTCGGCGTGCTACCGCCAATTGCGCGGCTGACCGCACCGGGGGCGATGTACCACTTTCTGTCGGGTTACACCGCGAAAGTCGCGGGAACCGAACGCGGCCTCACTGAGCCGCAGGCGACGTTCAGTACCTGCTTCGGCGCGCCGTTCATGGTCCATCATCCCACCATTTACGCCGCGCTCCTCGGAGAGCGAATCGCTTCGCACCGCGCGAAGGCCTGGCTCGTCAACACCGGCTGGTCCGGCGGTCCGCACGGCGTCGGCACGCGGATGAAGATCGCGCACACGCGCGCGATGTTGGCGGCGGCGCTGTCCGGTGCGCTCGACGACGTGGCGTACGAGCGCGATCCAGTGTTCAACGTCGACGTCCCATCGAGTTGCCCCGGTGTGCCGACCGAAGCGCTCACGCCGCGTGACACCTGGACGGATCCCACCGCATACGACGCAGAGGCGCGCAAACTGGCGGGGATGTTCGCGGACAACTTCACAGCGTTCGAGGCGGAGGCCGATCCGGCGGTCCGCGACGCTGGCCCGCGAGCGTAGCCGGGGACGATCGGCGTCCCGGCTGCGGCACCTGTTCCCAACGTTCCTGGTCGCGGCCCGTTTGCAGGGCAATCGGCATGGACTACGAATCGGTCATCGGCCTCGAAATCCACGCGCGACTTCTCACCCATACCAAGATCTTCTGCGCGTGTCGTTCGTCGTTTGGCGCGCCGGCCAACACTCAAGTGTGTCCCGTCTGCCTGGGGCTCCCGGGCGCGCTGCCCGTGCTGAACCAGCGCGCCGTCGAATATGCCGCCAGGGCCGCGTTGGCGCTTGGCTGCACCGTGCATCCGATTTCGGTCTTTGCGCGGAAGAACTACTTCTATCCGGACCTTCCGAAGGGCTACCAGATCTCCCAGTACGAGGACCCTCTTGCGAGTGGCGGCGCAATCGCCTTGACGGCGGACGGTACGACGCGGACGGTACGTATTACCCGGGTCCACCTGGAGGAGGACGCAGGCAAGTCGATTCACGACGGGTTTGCCGATTCGGTCGTCAACACCTACCTCGACTTCAACCGGAGCGGGATGCCGCTGATCGAGATCGTGACAGAGCCCGACCTGCGATCCCCTGCGGCCGCAGCAGACTGTTTCGGACGCCTCCGCGCCCTCCTGCGCTCCCTTGAGGTCTGCAACGGCAACATGGAGGAAGGCAGTCTTAAGTGCGATGCCAACGTGTCGGTGCGGCCGGTGGGGGCGGCGGAGCTTGGCGTCAAGGTCGAGCTGAAAAACATCAATTCGTTTCGGTTCCTTGAGCGGGCGCTGACGTTCGAGGGCGACCGTCAAGTCGCGCTCGCGCGTCGCGGCGATGAGGTCGTCCATGAGACGCGGTTGTGGGACACCGCTGCCGCACGCACCGTCTCCATGCGCAGCAAGGAAAAGGCGCACGATTACCGCTACTTTCCCGAACCCGATCTACCTCCGCTCCAACTCTCGCCTGAGTGGATTGAGTCGGTGCGCGCGGCGCTTCCTGAGCTTCCGGCCGCGCGTCAGCGGCGGTTCGTCTCGGAATACGGACTTCCGGACGAGGATGCCGCTTGGCTGGCCCATGACCGTGAGGTGGCGACGTTCTTCGAGTCAACGGTCGAGGCCTCGGGAGACGCCGTGGCGTCACGGCATTGGATCATGGGGCAGGTCGCACAGCGAATGAACACGGAGGGGGTCGACGTCGGAGGCGTTGGTGTCCAGCCCCCCGCGCTGGCCGAGCTCATCCGACTGGTCGAAGCCGGAACCGTGAGCCGGTCGACGGCGAAAATCGTGTTCGATCGGATGTGTGAATCCGGACGCCCAGCGAAGGCGATTATCGACGAGGAGGGACTGTCGCAGATCGCCGACCGAGACGCCTTGCGCGAGATGGCCATCGCGACACTTGCCGCACACCCGGAGGTGGTTGCGACCTATCGCTCCGGGAAGACAGGGACGTTGGGCTTTCTCGTCGGCCAGGTGATGCGCGCGACGAAGGGGCAAGCCAACCCGAAGCTGGTCAACGAGTTGCTCAGAGGCGCGCTCAATTCTGGCGACTAGTGGCCTGTATCGGGTGAATCGGTAATGGTCACCGGCGCCCGGCTGACAAGGCGCGACGAGGGAGCAGACACACCGTCTGTGATCCTGCTGATGCATGGTCCAGCGCCGTTAGCTAACTGCAGCTAACGGAGACGCGTTTGACACCGCTAGGGTGACCTGCCAAACTAACTCCCAAGTAGGAATGGGCTCGACGAATCGCGAGTTGGCCCGGTTCCTCGCCGCGAAACGCCACGCAGCCCTCAGTCCCTCGGCCGTGCGAACCAACTTTTACCGCGAAGAGCTCGTCAAGCATTGGCAGTGTCTGGAGTGGCAGCGCGAGTATTTCTCCGAGAAGGCGATCACCGATGTCGAGTTTGCGCTTGGTCGCTTAATGTCAGAGGTGGACCGCCTCTGCGAACAGGAGCATGGCGACCAGCTCGTCAGTCAGTTGCTCCGCAAGATTGACGGGGTCACGCGCCTGTCCGCGTGGTCCGATCGGCAACAGACCCATTAGCTCCGCCCTGACCCTCCGCAATCTCCGCCAGCACGCCCTTGAGATCACACGGGCCGGTATCGCCGGTGCCGATGCCTCGGTGCTCGTGTCGCGGGCGCTCGCGGATCGGCGGATCGAGCAGGCGCTCACCGGCGGGTCGCCGATCCTCGTCTCTGCAGGGAAGGCGGCCGGCACGATGGCGGCGGCGTTCGTCGCCTTGCTCCCGGCCGCCGGGCGCCGCGGGCTGATTGCCGGCCCGCAGAGCGGTGCGGAGGTGGGCGATCTTGAGCGCTTCGTCGTCGGCCACCCGTTGCCAGACAAGGGGAGTGTCCGCGCGGGGCGGCGCGCGCTCGAGTTCGCTCGGGACGTCGATGATACGGCGCCGCTCGTTGTGCTGCTTTCCGGTGGCGCGTCGGCCGGCCTGGCGGTGCCGCTCGTTGGGATCAGTCTGGCGGACAAAGCAACGACCACAGCAACGCTCCTCGATGCCGGCGTGACCATCGATGGCCTGAACTGCGTCCGGAAGCATCTGTCGGCGATCAAGGGCGGCCGGCTGGCGCAGGCATCGGGTGGTCGAGTCGTGACACTCGCGATCTCCGACGTCGTCGATCCCGTACCCGACGACCCGGCTGTTATCGGCTCCGGGCCGACGTCCCCCGACCCGACCAGCTATGGGGATGCGCTCAAAATCTGCGATTCCGAGGGAGCGCGGGTGCCGGCGTCGGTCCATCGCCTCTTGGAGCGGGGGCACCGCGGCGAGCTTCCTGAGACGCCGCTGCCGGGGGACCCACGGCTCGCCGCGTCGACGTTTCGTATCATCGGTAGTCGCGTCGACGCGCTCTGCGGCGCGCGCCGAGAGGCCGAGCGACGTGGGTTCGACGTCGTCACGATCGATACGCCGGTCACCGGCGAAGCACGGGTCGCCGGACCGCGCTACGTTAGAGACGTCGCACGGCTGAGCTTTGAGATGCGGCGGCCCGCCTGCGTCCTGTCGGCCGGTGAGACCACGGTGCGGGTCGTCGGGTCGGGCCGCGGCGGTCGGAACCAGGAGCTCGCGCTCTCGGCGGTGCCGCTGCTGCGCCGGCGGTTCGAGACCGCGGTCGTGGCGAGTGTCGGGACCGACGGTGTTGACGGACCGACGGATGCCGCAGGCGCCCTGGCCGACACGACGACGCTGCAGCGGGCGAGCGCCCGGGGCCTCAATCCACCGGACCGGTATCTCGACACGAACGACGCATGGTCCTTCTTCGATCCACTCGGCGACCTCATTCGCACCGGGCCCACCGAGACGAACGTCGGTGACCTCCAGGTGATGGTCATCGCCTAGCAGGCCATGACGAACGTCCCACTGCATTCGGCGCTCCCCATGGGAAACGATGCTCTCCGCTGACGACCTGCTCGACGCGATCCGCGCAACGATCGATCACCCGGCGACCGTCCGCGAGCTCATGCAGCGACTCCATCTACCGCGCGAGCAGCGCGTCACACTTCGCCGGCGACTGGCGTCGCTCGTCGAACGTGGCGCGCTCATTAAGATCCGGGGCCATCGATATGGGCTCCCGGATCGCATGCAGTTGGTGACGGGGCGTGTCCAAGTGCATCCGCGCGGCTTCGCGTTCGTGACGCCGGACCATCCGATGGATGGTATGAACGGCGATCTCTTTATCGCCGGTGCCAATCTCAACCAGGCCATGCACGGCGACCGCGTGGTCGCGCGGGTCGAACGACAGCGCGAGCCGGGTCGTGCGGACGGACGCATCGTGCGTGTACTGGAGCGTGCGACGACCACGCTGGTCGGGCGGTACGAGGCCGGGGATTTCGGCGTGGGTTTCGTCGTGCCGTTCGACAGGCGGCTGGTCATGGACGTGCAGATCCCGTCCGGCGATCGAGGAGGTGCGACACCGGGGGTCATGGTCGAAGTTGAGCTGACCCGCTGGCCGACCCCGACACGGACCCCGGTGGGTCGCATCATCGATGTGCTCGGCGACATTGACGCGCCGGGGGTCGACACCCGGCTGATGATGCGAAAGCATGGGATTCCCGAGGCGTACGATGCCGACGCGGTGGCTGAGGCGCGGAGGCTAGGGTCGGAGGTCCGCCCGAAGGATCGCCGGGGGCGAACGGACTTTCGCGCTGTGACCACAGTCACTATCGATGGTGAGTCCGCACGCGATTTCGACGACGCCATCACGCTCGACCGCCTGGCGAACGGCAACTTCTGGCTCGGTGTGCACATTGCCGACGTCTCGCACTATGTCCCCGAGGGGGGCGCGCTCGATTCGGCCGCCTACGCACGCGGCACCTCGGTCTATTTCCCTGACCGTGCCGTCCATATGTTTCCACCGGAGCTGGCAACGGGCCTCTGTAGCCTCAATCCAGGTGTCGATCGTCTCGTGCAGTCGTGCCTGATGGAGATCGACGGGCGCGGTGTCGTCGTCCGGCATGAGATGCACGACGGCGTTATCCAAAGTGACGCGCGTATGACCTATACCGACGTCAATGCGATCGTGACCCAACGCGATCCTGTCGCGATGGAGGCCCACGCGGGGCTCGTTCCGCTGTTCGAAGAGATGGCCGAGTTGTTCGCGTTGCTGAACGCCCAGCGCCGCCGACGCGGGTCGGTGGATTTCGACCTGCCGGAGGCGCAATTCCTACTGGATGACGCCGGTCGCGTCGAGGCCGTTGTGGCGGCAGAGCGCAACGTAGCGCACCGGATGATCGAGGAGTTCATGTTGGCGGCCAATGAAACCGTCGCGCGCCACCTGGACGACGAATCGGTGCCGGCGCTGTTTCGCGCGCACGAGCCCCCCGACCCGGTAAAGGTGGCGGAGTTCGCGGAGTTCATCGCGTCGCTCGGGCACGGACTCGAGGCGCCACCAGACGCCGTCGCGCCGGCGCACTTTCAGCGGTTGCTGGAGCGGCTGAAGGGGTCCCCCGAGGAGCGGCCGGTGGCATTGCTGATGTTACGCACGATGCAACAGGCACGCTACGAACACACGAACCTGGGACACTTTGGCCTGGCAGCGTCGAGCTACACACATTTCACGTCGCCCATCAGACGGTACCCCGATCTCGTGGTACATCGCGCACTGCGCGCTGCCCGCGGGGGACGGCTGAGTGCCGGCCTGCGCCGTAAGTGGGCGGAGGACATTCCAGAGATCGCCCGGCACACGTCGGAGCGCGAGCGCCTGGCCACGGACGCCGAACGCGAGCTCATCCAGTGGAAGAAGGTGCGGTTCATGATCGGCAAAGTCGGCGACGAGTTCACCGGGTACGTAACCGGAGTCACGGCTTTCGGGTTGTTCGTCGAGCTTGTCGAGCAGTTCGTTGAAGGGTTGGTCCACATCTCCAGCATGGCGGACGACTACTACCGGTTCGTCGAGCGTCAGCACGTGCTCCACGGGGAGAATACGAAGAAGACCTATCGGCTCGGCGATCTCGTCTGCGTGCAACTGGTGCGCGTGGACCGCGAGCGTCGCCAGATTGAGCTTGCGCTCGTCGACATTCTCGAAGAGGTGCGGCGATCCGAGGACGGCCGCGTACCACGTCGTCGGTCACGACCCACGACGGACTCCGCGCGGCGCGGGGCACGCGCGCCACGGCGCCACCGCCGGCGCTAGCCCCCGCGGTGCAAGTCCTGCTGCGTTCGACCGGTGCTGCATCCCGGAAGGACATCGCTGGACCACGACTCGCCAGGGTCAAATACTGGAGTATTCTCCCTCCTCGCATCGCCCGACGCGCGTCGGATACGGCCGGGTCCCAGTTCGACGCAGGGCATCCACCACGGATTACTAGCCGAACACCTCTCCAATCACCGTCGTGGGATGATGTTGGTGTGCGGCACATCGTCATTGGGACCGCCGGCCACATCGATCACGGCAAGAGCGCCCTCGTGGAGGCGCTCACCGGCGTCGATCCCGATCGGCTCAAGGAAGAGAAGGCACGTGGAATTACCATCGATCTGGGATTCGCGCATTACATGCACGATGAGACGGATCTGGCGTTCGTCGACGTGCCCGGTCACGAGCGTTTCGTCCGCAACATGCTGGCCGGAGCAAGCGGGATCGATTGCCTGCTGCTGGTCATCGCGGCCGATGAGTCCGTCATGCCTCAGACGCGCGAGCACTTTGACATCTGCGAGTTGCTAGGCGTGCACAGCGGCGTCGTGGCGCTGACCAAGTCCGACCTGGTCGACGCCGAGACTCTTGAGATCGTCCGACTCGAAACGCGAGAGCTCGTGGCGGGGTCGTTTCTCGAGAGTGCGACCATGGTCCCGGTGTCGGCCCGGACCGGCGCCGGAATCGACGCGCTACGTGAAGCCCTCGCGCGTCTCGCGGACACGGCGCCCTGTCGGTCGGACGAGGGGGTGGCCCGGCTGCCGATCGATCGGGCGTTCAGTGTTAAGGGTTTTGGGACTGTGATTACCGGCACGCAGGTGTCGGGTCGAATTCGGAAGGATACCGATCTGACGCTGCTGCCGGCCGACCGCAGGATTAGGGTTCGGGGGTTGCAGGTCCACAGCGCCGCCCAATCGACGTCCCAGGCTGGGCAGCGGGTGGCGGTCAATCTCATGGGTGTCGAGGTCGCCGAGCTCCAACGTGGAGACACGCTTACCGAGGTCGGTGGGTTGGAGGTCACGCGGCGCGCCGACGGCATCATCGGCATGCTGAAGAGCGCACGTGCGCTCAAACACGGTGCCCGCGTTCGATTTCATCAGGGCACGTCGGAAGTGATGGCGCGTGTGGCGCTCGGGGCCAACGTTGCCGCCGCGGAGCCTGCGCCAGACGACGACGCCGCGTTGCAATGTCCGGCGGAGCTCGATTCTGGGGATCGCGCGTATGCCCGATTACACCTCGAGCGTCCCGTCGCCCTTACGCGCGGCGATCGGTTCGTTCTCCGGGCATACTCGCCGCCGTTGACGATTGCGGGAGGGGTGGTGCTCGATCCGCGGCCGCCACGCGGACGACTGCGCTCGTGGCTCGGACAGGCGCGCCTGGCGCGGCTCGCACGGCTCGACGACCCCGCTGGCGCCGCACGCGTCTTGATCGAGGAGGCCCAGGGCAACGGTATTTCGCGTGGGGATCTGACCACGCGCGCAGGGATGCCGCTGGCGGGAGTTGCTGCGCTCAGCGAGCGGCTCGAAGCTGACGGATGGGTCGAATCGGTGCGCGATCGACTCGTCTCGTCCGACCACGTGCGCGAGATCGCGTCCACACTGCTCAAGGCAGTCACGGCGTTTCATCGAGAGCGGCCACTGGAGCCGGGGTTGCCACGGGAAGAGGCTCGCGTGCGTCTCCGCCGGTGCGCCGCGCCGCCAGTGTTCGACCACGTCGTGCAGCGGCTCGTGTCGGATGGAACCCTGGTCGCGACCGGATACCTGGCGCTGACCTCGCACCAGATTTCGTTGTCCGCGGACGAGCAACGCGTGCGCGATGCGCTCGACCAACTGTTTCGGGACGCCGGCCTCTCGCCGCCCGACGGCGCTCTCGTGGCGAACGTTACCGCTGCCGCCGGCGATGTGGTCGATCGCATGACGCGGCTCCTGATGCGAGAGGGCCGTCTGGAAAAGGTCGACGCGTTGGTGTTTCACGCGGACGCGCTCGCACGGCTGAGGAGAGAGGTCGCGGCGCTCAAGTCGGACACCGAGGAGGCGGTGAGCATCGACGTCGCGACGTTCAAGAACCGATATGCGGTGACCCGGAAGTTCGCGATTCCACTCCTCGAGTACCTCGATCGCGTGCGCATCACGCGGCGCGTCGGCCGCGACCGTGTCGTACTCTAGTGAACTGTATCGGGTGAATCGGTAATGGTCGTCACCGGCGCGCCGCGCCGGGCTGACAAGTCGCGACGAGGGAACATACATATCGTATGTGACCGTGCTAACGCATGGTCCAGCGCCGGCCATCGCGGGATGCCCAGCCCGGTGAGCACTATTGATTTATCCGACGAGGCCATTAGCAGCCAGTGGTGAACGCCCGCTGCATTCGACCGGCGCCCCTCGATAGGCCCGGGACGTCGCGAGCCCGTCGAAGGGCGATGCATCCTGCCGAGGCTCGCAGTGTTACACTGCGGCGGTTGGAACCCTCGCGGAGGCAATGGAGCAGATGACCGTCGGAGAGGATAGCTGCAGTTTCTGTGTTGGCGTCTTTCAGGACGCCGCGTGGGCATCTCGGGGTCTAGACGCCCTGACGCGGGGCGGTTTCGCAGCCGAGTCGCTCTCGATCGTGGCGAAGCCGAGCCCGGAGGCCGTGGGCCTGATCGAGACGACGTTTGGCATCGGTGCCGACCAGGTAGAGGTCGACATCCGGGGCCTTGGGCGTACGCTCGCCCACGGCACGCTGATTGGGACGCTGCAGGGTGGGGACGATGCGCTCGGTAAGACCGGGGTCGCCGCCACAATGCGCCGCGCAGGCTTTCAGGCTCATGACGGGTTTATCTTCGAAACACTGACCGCGCGTGGCGGCGTGCTCGTGGCAATTGATGACGAACCGCGCGCGGCGGACGCGTTGGCGGTGATGCATGCCTATGGTGGTGGCAATGCCGCGATCGGCGCCTGGAGAGGACGCGTCTGACTCGATAGAGGACACGTCCGGCTCGTGACGGTCCGCGAACCCCCGGGTACCACCGCGGATTCGGCCTGAGAGACGGGCGGACCCCTGCGCCGCCGGCATCGGCCGGTTGGCATCAGCTTTGAAGTTGCTCATCCAGCGTCGGTTGGGCACAATAGCTACGGGGGTTATTCGCTTGGCCAACGGTTTCGAACTCGGCCAGATCCCGTTTCCACCATCGCACACGCCCTATACGCCGCGCGAGCGGCGCCGCCGGCGCCGCGGGGTGGCGTTGCGGCCAATCACTGGTCCGGTGCGCGGATCGGACGGAGCGGACGTCGCCCTCCCAGACGCGTCCGGGACGGGTGAGAGCACCGGTGCACCGCTCTCGATTCTCCCCAACGACCTTGCGCCGGTCGACGTCCAGTTTCTGGTCGGCGCGAACCGCGAGCGGATGCAACGCTCCTTCATGGCCTCCCTTGGCAGCCATGCGGTCGGTTTGGCGATCATAGCGGTCATCCTCAGCCTGACCCCCGAGCGGGTGTATCAGGTCGTGGAAGTGAACCGCCAGAACTACGGGATCGTGTGGATTCCCGAGGAAGGGCCCGGTGGGGGTGGCGGCGGCGGAGGGAACGAGTCGCTCGAGCTGCCGGTCCAGGTAGACCTGGAGGGGCCGGACGAGGCCGAGCTCAGCATACCCATCGAGGATCCGCCCGAGCTGGTCGAGCCGGACGCGGCACCAGAGGAGCCACTACTGGAGACACAGCAGCTCCGCATCCCGGCTGTCTCCAGGGCGGCCAGTGACGAGACCCGCGCGGGGGTGATCGAGGGCCTGATGGCGGCGAGGCTGTCGCAAGGGAGCGGTGCCGATGGTGGGGGAGGATCGGGCGACGGCGGAGGCATCGGTCCCGGAGACGGCGACGGGCTCGGGCCCGGCGAGGGTGGGGGTGTCGGGGGCGGTGTGTATCGTCCGGGAAACGACGTCGCCCCACCGCGTTTGCTGCGCGAGGTGAAGCCGCAGTACACCGCCGAGGCGATGCGCGCCAAGATTCAGGGTACCGTATGGCTTGAGGTGGTCGTTCTGCCGGACGGCACCGTCGGCGACGTCACAGTGACGAAGTCGCTTGACCCCGTGTTCGGGCTCGACGCACAGGCGATTGCCGCGGCTCAGCAATGGCGGTTCGCACCTGGCACGCGCTTCGGTGAGCCGGTCTCGGTGCTGGTCGGACTTGAGTTGTTCTTCAATTTGCGGTAGCCAGCGGCGCGTCGTGCGGCCAAAAGAAAACGCCCGATGAGCCGTGGCCCACCGGGCGTTTCGCGTATACCGTGGAAGGGACACGCGTGCTCTGGCGCGAGTCCCCGATCCTCGCTTCCTAGTACATCCCACCCATTCCGGGAGGTCCACCACCCGGCATCGCCGGCTCCTTCTTGTCTTCTGGGATTTCCGAGATCAGTGCCTCGGTTGTCAGCAGGAGTGACGCGATGGACCCGG